>JBPOJD010000033.1:0-42543 GCA_052033955.1 Candidatus Hydrogenedentota bacterium | reverse complement strand
CGCTCGTGCAGCAGAAAGATTTCGACCTTGCCGCCCGTCGGTTTCGCGCCGTGCAGACGCGCCCGGATGACGCGCGTGTCGTTCAGGACGAGGCGGTCGCCCGGGCGCAGCCACTCGCCGATGGCCGCGAAAGCCGTTGCCGTGAAGGTTTGGGCCTGCCGGTCCAACACGAGCAGCCGCGACGCATCGCGCTGCGCCGCCGGTTGCTGCGCAATCAGCTCCTGGGGAAGGTCATAGTGGAGGGCCGCAGTCTTCATGGCGGCAGAAGATAACACGTTCCGCCCACCGGGGCAAGACGACCACACAAATCGCCCGCTTGGATCCGGGCCCTATCCTTGACCCACGCTGCTCCAGCTTTCCGGTTCGTCGGGCCAACGCAGGCCGTGTTCGAGTAGCTTCAGAAATGCGGTCCGGGGCACCTCTTCGGCGCCAAGGCGCTTGAGGTGGGCCGTGGGCACTTGGCAGTCGATGAAGCTGTCTTCCCAGCCCGCGACGCGTTCGACGAGTGTCGCGAACGCTACCTTGGAGGCGTCGGGCACGTCGGCAAACATGGACTCACCAAAGAAACAGTTCCCCAGCCGCAGGCCGTAGAGGCCGCCGGCCAGCGCGCCGTCGTGCCACGCCTCGATCGAGTGGGCGTGGCCCATCTCGTGCAACAGGCAGTAGGCCTCGATCATCTCGGGCATGATCCAGGTGCCGTCCTGACCGGGGCGGGGCTTGGCCGCGCAGGCGGTAATCACGGAGCGGAAGGCGCGGTCGGCGGTCACGGTGAAGACCCCGCGCTGGCGCACTTTCTGCAGGCTTCGGGACTGGTGGAAACGGGCCGGACGCAGGATCAGACGCGGATCGGGTGACCACCACAGGATCGGGCAGTCTTCGCTGTACCAGGGGAAGATGCCCATGCGGTAGGCCAACAGGATCCGCTCGGGAGAGAGGTCGCCGCCAACGGCGAGCAGCCCGTCGGCCCGGGCCTTCGCGGGCGGCGGGAACACGAGGTCCTGTGTTAGCCGGTAGAGGGGCATGGCGACCCGCTCACTCGCGCATCAACGGTAGCGGAACTGCAAGTGGCCGTCCTGGACGTCGACGGCCACGCTGCCGCCCTTCTCGAGGCGTCCGAACAGCAGTTCGTCGGTCAGGCGGTCGCCCAGTTCCTTCTGGATGAGCCGGCCCAGGGGGCGCGCGCCGAATTTCTCGTCGTACCCGTTCTCCGCAAACCAGCGGCGCGCGGCGGGGGTCAGCGACACCTCGACCTTGCGGTCCGCGAGCCGGAGATTCATCTCGTGAACGAACTTGTACACCACCTGCTCGACCACGTCCATCGGCAGACCGTTGAACTGCACGATGGCATCCAGCCGGTTGCGGAACTCGGGCGAGAAGGTGCGCTCGATGACCTTGTCGCTCTTGGCCTGCGGTGCGCCGCTCTGCGCGCGGAATCCCAGCGGCGGGGCCGCCAGTTCGCGCGCGCCCGCGTTGGACGTCATGATGACGATCACATTGCGGAAATCGGCCTTCTTGCCGGTGTTGTCGGTCAGCGTGGCGTGGTCCATCACCTGAAGCAGCACGCCGAAGATGTCTGGGTGGGCCTTCTCGATCTCGTCGAGCAGCAGGACCGCATGCGGGTGCTTCCGTATCTCGTCGGTCAGCAGTCCGCCCTGATCGAAGCCGACGTATCCCGGCGGCGCGCCGATCAGGCGCGCGACGGCGTGCTTCTCCATGTACTCGCTCATGTCGAAGCGGGCGAAGTGAACGCCCATGATGCTGGCGAGCTGGCGCGCGACCTCGGTCTTGCCGACGCCGGTCGGGCCGGTGAACAGAAACGAGCCCACCGGCTTGCCGGGTTGCGACAGACCCGCACGCGAGCGTTTGATGGCCTGCACGACACTGGCCAGCGCGTCGTCCTGGCCGAATACGACCGATTTGAGGTCGGTCAGCAGCGATCCGAGGCGTTCGCGGTCGCTGTTCGACACGGACCGGGCCGGAATCCGCGCGATCTCCGCCACGACGGTCTCGACGTCGGCTGCGCGCACGACCTTGCGCCGGGGATTGGGCACCATGCGCAGGGTGGCGGCGGCCTCGTCCATCACGTCGATGGCCTTGTCGGGCAGATGACGGTCGTTGATGTGTTTCGCGGCCAACTCGGCGGCCGCCTTGAGCGCGCCATCCGTATAGCGGATCCGGTGGAAGGCCTCGTAGCGTCCCTTGAGCCCGCGCAGGATGCGCAGGGTCTCGTCGACGGACGGCTCGGGCACGTCAATCTTCTGGAAGCGGCGCGACAGGGCCCGGTCCTTCTCGACGTGGTTCTTGTACTCCTCGTAGGTGGTGCAGCCGATACAGCGGATCTGGCCGGAGGCCAGGACAGGCTTCAGGATGGCGGCGACGTCGATCGAGCTTTCCGTTGTCGATCCCGCGCCGACGACGCTGTGCGCCTCGTCGATGAACAGGATCACGTTGGTCCGTTTGAGCAGCTCATTGACGACCGCCTTCATGCGCTGTTCGAAGTCGCCGCGAAACTTGGTTCCGGCCAGGAGCGCGGGCAGATCCAGCGCGAGGATCTCCACGCCCTCGAGGACCGGCGGCACCTTGTGCTCGTGGATGCGCAGCGCCAGGCCCTCGACGATGGCCGTCTTCCCCACGCCCGGATCGCCGACGAAAATCGGGTTGTTCTTGCGGCGGCGGCACAGGACGCGGACGGCGCGTTTCACCTCGTGGTCGCGGCCGATGAGCGGGTCGATCCGGCCCTCGGCGGCGCGTTTGGCCAGGGAGACGGTGTAGACCTCGAGTGGATTGCGGGTGGGCGCCTGACGGAGCTCCTCCTCGTCCTCGATGTCCAGGTCCTCATCGTCGTCGTCCTCGTCGTCGTCGATGTCCTCCGCGCCGGGATGCGCCACGCCGTGGCTGATGTAATTGAGCACCTCGAGGCGGGTCAGGCCCTCGGTCGCCAGGAAGTAGGCCGCGTGCGAGTCATGTTCCTCGAATATGGCGGCGAGAATGTCGCCCGCGTCCACCTCGTCCTTGCCCGAGTAGTGGACATGACTGATGGCGCGCTGCATGAGCCGCTCGAAGGCCACGGTCTGTTGCAGCACCGGCGTGCGCCCATCCGGGGCAGGCTCCATCTTGGATGCGAAAAACTCGTCCAGCGCCTTGCGCAGACTCTCGATGCGGGCCCCGCAACGCGAAATGATCTCGCGGCCGTAGGGGTCGTCGAGCAAGGCATAGAGCAGATGTTCGATACACAGATATTCGTGACGCCGCTCGCGCGCAGCGCTGACTGCCGATCCCAGGGCTATTTCCAGTTCTTTGCTGATCATGATACTGCCGTCTCTTTCACTCGACGCACCCTATTCGGGCTCCAGCGTGCACCGGAGCGGATACCCTTCCTTCCGGGCCCGCTTGTGCACGGCGTCGACCTTGGTTTCCGCCACTTCACTGGTGTAAACACCGCAAAGGCCGATCCCATTCTGATGCACGTCGAGCATGATGCGCACCGCATCGCGCCGGTTCTTGTTGAAGATGTCCTTGAGCACGTCCACCACGAATTCCATGGTGGTGTAGTGGTCGTTGTGGAGCAGCACCTTGTACATGGCGGGGCGGGCGGTCTGGTTCCGGGTCCGGACGGCGACGTCCTCGCCGGTGCCTGGCTGGTGCGTGCCCATGCTTTACCTCTACTGCCCTAACGCTCCATCCACGCAAACAAAGGCCACGTTGGCGCGGTGTTGCCCGTTCCCAAGTCCGCCGCGCGGGCACATGATACCAATGCCCCGGCGCGCCATTCCACCCGGCCCGCTTTCCTCTGCTACAATGCGCCGATGATATCCCTGCTGACATGTTGCCTGGCCCTCCTGACGGCGGCGCCGGGGACCGGCCACGTGGCCTATGTGGCCGGCGCGACGCCCGGAACCCGCTCGGTGTACCTTGCCGATCTGGGTGCCGGCACGAGCACCGAGGTGGGCACCGGCCAAGGCGACGGCGCCCCGGTGTGGTCGCCCGACGGGGCCTGGCTGGCCTTCACCACGACCCGCGGCGCGGGCCGCGGCGTGCGCCTGGTGCGGGTGGCCGACGGCCATGGGGTCGATGTGCCCCACGCCGAAACCTGGAATGAGGCCCCCCGCTGGTCGCCGGATGGCCGCCGCCTCGCCTACGCGGGCGGAAGCGGCCTCGGACAGCGGATCCTGGTCTTTGAACCCGCGACGGGGCAGGAGATCCCCTGGGGCGGTGGCGAAATCGGGCTGATGCGCCCGGTCTGGCTCGCGCCGGGCTCCCTGGCCGTGATTTTGCTGCTCATGAAGGAGCAGGGCGAGGTCCTGGCGCCCGAGATCACCCAGAGTGCCATGCAGAGCGGCGCCCTCTTCGCGGTTGCGGCCCGCCAGGGCGAAAAGGGCATCACCACGGACATCGTCGTGGCCGCCCGTGACGGGGCCTTCCCGTTGCCGGGATGGCTGCTGCCGTCTCGCGACGGCGCCTACGAGGAATGGGCGCCCGAGCCCGACCCGCGGGGCCAGCGCTTCGCCTTCGAGTCCAATGACGGCGGCGACCGCGAGATCTTCATCGTCGCCAAGAGCGGCGCCATTGACGTGAGCAACCACCGCGCGGCCGACTGGAACCCCGTATGGTCGCCGGACGGCCGGTGGCTGGCCTTCGAGTCTTTTCGCGACGGGCAGCGCGGCATCTATCGGGTGTACCGCGACACAATCCGCGTGCACCGGGTGGCCGGCGGCACGGACTACGAGGCGTGGGCGCCTTCTTGGTCGCCGGACGGACGGTGGATCGCGTGTACCGCGACCATGGGCGGCGTCCCGCGGGTGGTCATGGTGCCGGTCGAGGGCGGCGAGCCCCGGATCATCAGTTCCGGGGACGGCGCGGCCTTTGCGCCTGCCTGGCGTCCGGCGGTGCGGGCCGGGGAGACGGCACGATGAAGCGGCTGGGCATGGCAGTGTGTCTGCTCGTCGCGTGCGCGGCGGCGGCGCGCGATTCCGAGGGCGCACTGGACCTGATCCAGTCGCCCCACAACGCCTGGCCGGCCGTCGTGCGCCCCGGCGGGCAATTCGAGGCCGTCTTGCGGCAACCCGCGGCGCTGTCGCTGGTTCAGCCGGGCGCGGCTGCGCCGGGCATCACTCTCGAGACCTCCGCGACGCCCACGGGGGCGTACCGCGTCGCGATCCCCGACGATACGCCGGCAGGGGTCTATGCCCTCGAGGCCCGGACGGGGGATGCCGTCGACCGGACCGCGCGGGCGGTCTGCGTCCTCGACCAACAGCCCGAGGCGTATACCGTGGCGCATATTGCGGCCCCCACGCTGGGTGCGGAGGACGGCGCGGCCCTCCGGACAGCCATCGAAGCGGCCAACCGCGCCGAGGCGGCCCTGTGCATCATCACCGGTAGCCTGACGGCGTCCGGGCGTCCCGAGGAGTTCCAGGAGTTTCTCGCCATTCTCGACGAATGCCGCGCACCGACCTTTGCGGTTCCGGGACCAGCGGACCGGGCAGCGGCCCACTGCGAGCGCTATCTCGGCGACGTGACGCGGTCATTTTGGTATGGCCCGGATGGCTATCTTGGCATCGACACGTCCGAAGCCGTGCCCGTCGACCCGCTTGGCGCCGGCCTGGCGCGGCTGCACGAGCATCGCCGGGCCATCCGGTCCGCCCGGTGGTCCGTGGGCGTGACCGCGCGCTACCTCTCGCGGATGACCATGCGGGCCCAACTCATACTGTTTGCGGACGACCCGCTTGACTATCTGGCGACAAGCGGGATCGAGCCGCTTGCGGAGGGAACGGAAACGGTGCTGCCGTGGCCCACGACGGCGGGACTCGTGCCGCCGCCGGGCGAACGCGCGGTGCTGTGGCGCGTGACTTCCGAAGGGATCTCGCTTTGGGCGGAACCGGCGCCGTAACCCTTACATGTAGCCCAGGGCCCGCATCTGTTCGCGCAACTCGGGCGGCAATTCGTCGACCTGATTACCTTCGCGGCCCGGTCCACCGGCGTCCACCGCCGGATTGATGGCGCGCACCCGGCTCTGAAGACGCCGCGCGACTGCGGCCTCCTCCTCGACGAGGTTTCGCTGTTCACGCGGGTCCGCGTTCAGATCGTACAGCTCATGGTTGCCGTCGGACGAGTGGATGTACTTCCACGGTCCCTGATAGAGCGCCGCGCGTTTGCGGTTGTAGCGGTCGCCATAGGGCTCGCCGAAGTGCCATTGGCGCGAGTAGTAGTTCTCGGCCAGTACGGCGCCCGACGCCGGTCCGGGGTCCGCCAGATGGCGTGCCGCCTGCGCGGCGGACCTGCCAAGGCTTGGCAACACCTTCCTGGGCATATCCACGAGCGAGATCAGGCGGTTGTCCTGCTCGGGCGCGTTCTGTCCGGGCAGCTTCACGATGAGCGGCACGTGCAACACTTCCTCATAGACGTCCTGCGAGTGCCCAACCAGCCCGTGCTCGGCGAGAAACTCGCCGTGATCGGACGTGACGACCAGGGCGCAGTCATCGTAGACACCGCTTTGCTTGAGGGCGGCCACAACATCGGCCACGGCCGCGTCCGCGTGGGCGATGCCCGTGTCGAACTGATCGGTCACTCCTTGGACCAGTTCGGGCGGCGGAGGCCCAGGGGCCCCGGGCGCGCAGGCCGCCACCAGCGCCCGTAACAGTTCGGGGTCTTGGGAGGGCGGCGTGTCGAGCAGCCCGGGAAACTCCCTCGTGTTGTAGGGATAATGCGCGTCGCAGAAATTGATGAACAGGAAGAATGGCGCACTCTCGCGGCGGCGGTCGTCCAGCCACTTGAGGACGTGCGTGTTCAGCACGGCGCCCGGCAGGTGTTCGACGAAGTACTCGCCAAACCCCTGTTGCAGGTTGTAGCGGGGCTCCATGTACACGGTGTTGGCCGTGAATGCGCCGGTGACATAGCCCGCATCGGCCAGGATCTCGGCCACGGTAACCGCGGGATCGGGCAGCGGCGGTTCGCTGACCACCGGCTGGCCGTTGTCGAATTTCAAAAAGGTGTGCGTCTGGTGCTGGAACGGAAAGAGTCCCGTGAACATGGACGCGTGCGAGGGCAGGGTCCAGGGCGCCGGCGCGACCGCCCGTTCGTAGCGGGTCGCGTGCGACAGCAGCGTTTCGAGGAAGGGGGTCGTGCGCCGGGCGTAGCCATAGGCGCTCGTGTGATCGTGGCGGACAGTGTCCATGACGATGAACACGAGCGATGCCGGCTTCGCCGATCGTGAGGCCGCGGTACAGCCCAGCCATGATCCCGCCGCCGACAACGCGACAAGCTGGCAGAAGGCGCGACGGTCCATGGTCATGCCGGACCGGGGGGAGTCGTTGGGGCGAATATCAGAGGCCACGGTGCCCTCCTCTCGTACACACATCCAATCCAAAGCACTACCATAGGGCCTGCGTCACGATCCCGTCAAGCGCAGCAACATCCACTGGATGACGTTCATGCCCGACAGCAGTTGCACGGCGGCCAGCACGGTCAGTACAAGGATAACGCGGTTAAAGATCGTTTCGGAGACACGGTCGTGCATGCGTTTGCCCAGAAACGACCCCAGCGGAATCAGCCACACCAGGTAGAGGTCGAGCCGCAGCACGTCCGGGTCGATCAGGCCCACGCCGAGGTAGAACGGCAGCTTCGTGAGGTTGATCAGGGTGAAGGTCCAGGCGACTGTGCCCACGAACAGCACTTTTCCCATATTCTGCGCAAACATGTACAGGCTCACGATCGGACCGGCCGCGTGCGCGATCGTGGAACAGAACCCTGCGGAGAGTCCCGCGGCCCAGGCGGTCCGCCAGCCGGGCCGATACCGTTCCACCGCCCAGCGCAGCGCGGTCTCTTTCATGAGGATGTAGAGGGCGAAGACCAGGGCGATTACGCCGACAAAGCGCTTGATGTGGACGCCGTACTGTTCGATGCCTTCCTTGCCGACCCACCACCAGACGAGCGCGCCGGCGGCGATTCCGAACACGGATGGCACGTAGATGCGCATTACCTGACGCCAGTCGCGGTTGTGGCGATGGTGATAGACCGCATTCAGGTCGCACAGGATCAGCAGGGGCAGCAGCACCGCCGCGACGGTATCCACCGGCATGACGAGCATCATCAGCGGAAGCGACAGGATGCCCGCGCCGCCCGCAAATCCGGACTTGCTGATGCCTTGCACCACGACGGCGGCGCCGGCGAAAACCCAGAAGACAGCCGGCGGTATGCCGGGAAGAACGTAGGAGTCTATCACTGCCTGCTCCGGAGTAGGATTGCGTTTGAATGGTCGCCAAGCATAGCGCGTTTGGGGTCCGGGAGGAAACAGGCACGTTCAGAAGGGCCACACCACCGGAATGAGCAGCACGGCCGTTGCGAAGAGCAACAGGTTGAGCGGCAGGCCGACCCGGACGAAATCGGTGACCCTGTAACCGCCGGGGCCGTAGACCATGAGATTGGTTTGGTAGCCAAGCGGGGTGACGAGACTGGCCGAGGCCGCGAAGGCAATCGCCATCAGGAAAGGCCGGGGACTGACGCCCAGGTCCGCCGAGATGGCCACCGCAAACGGGAAGATGAGTACCGCCGCGGCGTTGTTCGTAATGAACTCGGTGAGGAAGCTCGTCAGCAGATAGACCAGGGCCAGCACGGCCAAGGGGCCGAAGATACCCGCCCGGCTCACGATGATCTCGGCGATGACCGCCGCGCCGCCGGAATTCTCGAGGGCCTTGCCCAGCGCCAGCGAGCCTGCGATGGTGAGCAGCGTTTGCCAGTCGATGCTCTGGAGGGCCACGTTCGAGCTGATGCACCGGGTCACCACCATCAGGCCCGCCACAAAAAACGCGGCCATCACCACGGTCGGTTTGCCCGTGGCCATCATCACCACCAGCAGGACCAGGAGCGCCAGCGACATCCACGAACGCTCATGGCGCACGGACCGCGAATCCTCGATGCCGCTCACCAGGAAGAAATCCGGGTTGTTGCGGTGGGCCAGGTCAAACTGGGGACCGGTCTGCAACAGCAGCGTGTCGCCCGCCCGCAGCACGATGTCACCGACGCGTCCTTCGAGGCGTTCGCCGCCGCGATGCACCGCGATGATCGCGGCGTTGTAGGTGCCGCGGAACTGTGCGTCGCGGACGTTCTTGCCGACCAGCGGCGACGTGTTCGAGATGACCGCCTCACACAGCATATTGCCGCGGCGCTCGGCGGCGCGCGTCTCATAGCCTTCATCCGCCACCGGCACGAAGCCCGGGATACGCTCGAGGTCGACAATCGTGGCGACAACGCCGGTAAAGGTCAGCACGTCGTCCGCTTCGAGCAGTTGATTGGGCGCAACCGGCGCGATGACCTCGCCCCCGCGGACAATCTCGATGAGAAACAGGCCGGGCAGGTGGCGCAACCCCGCCTCTTCCACGCGCTGACCGACCAGCGGACAGCCGGGTTGGATCTGCATGTTCGCCAGGTATTCACGGGAACTCTCACCGAGCGTCTCGAGGAGGTCCTTGCGATCCGGCAACAGGCGGCGGCCAATGAAATACAGGTACAGGCAGCCGATAAAAGCATACGGAATACCGACATAGCCGAGCTCGAAGAACCGCATGCCCTCGAAGTTGGCCGCGCGCTGCAGGAGCGTCTCCGCGGCCGCGGCGTTCTGCGGCGTCTCCTCGACGATCGTCCGTGCCTGCGCACGCAGCGACGCGGCCTGCTCGACCATCATGCCATTGACAATGAGGTTGGTGCTCGTGCCGATCAGGGTGCAGGTGCCGCCGAGAATCGCCATGTACGACAATGGCAGCAGCAGCCGCGAGGGCGCCACGCGGTGCCGCTTGCACCACGAGACAATCACCGGCATGAACATGGCCACCATCGGGGTGTTGTTCATGAATGCGGACATGGTGGTAACCGTGGCCGCCATGCGGCGAATGACCGAGGCCTCGGTCGTGGCCCGTCCCAATACCCACGCGCCCAAGCGATCGAGGGCGCCGGTCTCTTTCATCGCGGCGGCCACGACAAACATCGCGCCCACGGTGAGCATGCCGTGGTTCGAAAATCCCGAGAGGAACTGGTCGACGGAGACGATGCCCGGAAGGGTAACGAGCACGGCACCCCCCATCAGGAGGATGTAAGGCGGGGCCACGTTGCGCACCAGGCCCAGGAAGACACCGCCGACAATCAGAAAGGTATAGTAGGCTTCCCAAGACACTGTGCTACCCCGGAACTGCGTTGGTTAGGACCTGGCGCCCCTGTAACACGCCATGGCACCCGCGTATTCGCAAAAAGGAGGTGCGCCCGCGCCCGGGGCTTCTGTCCCTCGGCTACCGTTAGACCGCCAGCGCGTCTTCGAGGTCCGTGTCGGGCACCTGCTTGGCGTTCTTGGGCGTCGGGGCCGATTTGGTCGCGCAGCCAAACACGCCGCGCCAGCGCTCAGTCCGGGCGAAGTCGAGAAGCTGTTTGTAGAAATCCTGCCCCAGCTTCGGAAAATCGAGGCTGCCGTTGAGTGCGCGGTCCGTGTTGGTCCGGTCAAAAACGGGCTCATACTGCAGGTACGACCGGTACAGACGGAACGAGACATTGGCAGCCTGTTCGAGCGGCGAGATGTCGCCCTCGAGCCGGCTGACGTACTCCAGGCTGACCTTGGACGAACTCATCCAATGGTTGGCCCACTCCAACAGACGCTGCTGCGTACTCGGCGTCGGATTGGTCAGGTGATAGGTATGGCCGTTCGCGCCTTCCGTCTCGACGATGGTCCAGAGCGCCTTGGCGACCCAGTCCACGGGCACGAGATTCTTCGTGGCGAGCGGATTGCCGCGCACGCGCAGGCGTCCCGTGCCCAGCCGCCCGGTCGACGCCGCGTCGATAAAGCGCAGGAAACCGTAGAAGTTCATGAACTGGCTGATCGCGCCGTCCTGGGTGGCGCCCACAATGATGGCGGGCCGGAAGATCGCGGCGCGAATGCTGCCCTTGGCGATGGCGTCCTGCACCATGCGCTCGGCCTCGCACTTGCTGCGCTCGTAGGTATTGTTGAAGTCCTGGTTGAGGTCAAGTTCCGATTCGAGGGCGCGGCCCCGGCGCTTGCCGGCCACGAAGGCGGTGCTCACGTGGAAAAGCGGTACACCCGATCCCGCCAGGAAATGCAGGACGTTGGCCACGCCGCCCACGTTGGTGGCCCACAGCTCGGCGTCCTCGCGCGGACTGAAGCTGGTGCAGGCGGCGCAATGGATCATGCCGCCCAGACTGGCGCGCAGCTCGGCCACCTCGGCAGGATGCAGCCCCAAGTCGGGCCGACGCGCGTCGCCGCGCACGATGCGTATCTCGGCAACGCGATGTTCCAGACCAATCAGGGACAGCACGGAGGTCAGGCGGGCGCGCGCGGCTTCCGGGGTGGCATCCCGCATCAGCGCGATAGGCGCGTAGCCCCGCATGAGGGCCTCGCCCAACACCCAACTCCCCATGATTCCCGTGGCGCCTGTAATCAGGACGGAACCGTTTCTCATGTACCTTCCTCTCGCCCGCAGCCGGGTTTGGCTGGCCGGTGAGTCGTCGTAACACCTTTTACGAGCACGTTCTGGATGCCTGGGTGGAGGCCGGTCAGGCCACCGCATCGGTGAGGTGCCCGAATGAACGCTGCCTCACCCCCGCACATATATACAGATGACGGCCTGCAGCGTTACACAGACGCCAATTGTGCCAGCTTGGCGGGTTTTTGTCAAATATGTCACGTGGACGCTCGGCATACCCGGGACCGCGACAAGGCAAAGCCCGAAAGGCCCCAAAAACTCGGCGAACCGGCCGCGAGGACTCCCTTTTTCACCGGTCCGCGTACTGCCGCTTGTAGAACTCCCAGAACTCGCCGTTTTTGATCGGGCGCCACCACCACGGATTGTCCTGGTACCACCGGACGGTCGCCGCCATCCCCTCGTCCCAGTCCATGCGGGGCCGCCAGCCCAGGCCGCGAAGCTTCCCGGCGTCAATGGAGTAGCGCCGGTCATGGCCTGGGCGGTCCTTGACCAACTGGATCAGCCCCTCGTCCTTGCCCAGCAGGTCGAGAATCCGCCGCGTCAGCACGATGTTCTCGCGCTCGTTGCCCCCGGCGATGTTGTAGATCTGGCCCGGCTGCCCGTGGCGCAGCGCCACGTCAATGCCGCTGCAGTGGTCCATCACGTAAAGCCAGTCACGCACATTGTGCTCGCCACCCTGGTAAAGCGGCAGGGGGCGGTCTTCCAGGGCATTGGTGACGAACAGGGGCAAGACCTTCTCGGGATACTGGTAGGGACCGTAGGTGTTCGAGCCGCGGGTGATGATGATAGGGGTGCCGAAGGTGTTGTGGTGGCCCAGCGCGATCAGCTCGCCGCCCGCCTTGCTGGCGCTGTAGGGATTGCCCGGGCGCGGCGGGTCGGTCTCGGTGAACGATCCGGTGTCGATGCTCCCATAGACCTCGTCCGTGGACACCAGCAGGACGCGCCCGGTCCCGAGTTCGCGGGCGGCCTCGCAGATGTTGTAGACGCCGGTGGCGTTCGTGTCGATGAACTCGGTGGCCCCCATGATGCTGCGGTCGACATGGCTCTCGGCGGCGAAATTGACGATGGCGTCGCAGCCTTCCATGGCACCGCGGATGGCGCCCTTGTCGGCGATGTCGCCGCGCACGAAGGTGAAGCGGCCCGCATCGAGGTCCTTGAGGTTTTCCAAGTTGCCCGCGTAGGTCAGCTTGTCGAACACGACGACATGGAGACCTGGATAGGCCTCGAGGGAATACCGCACGAAATTGGACCCGATGAATCCGGCGCCGCCGGTGACCACAATGCGCTTCATGCCGTTGCCTTCCTTCGTTCCAGGTACGCGCGCAGGGCGTCACGCCAGTGGGGCATGCGGTGACCTGTCGCGGCCTGCAGTTTGTCGTTCGAGAGCACGCTGTACAGCGGCCGATCGGCCTTCGTGGGAAACTCGGCCGAGGCGCAGGGCGCCACATCGACCGCCAACCCGGCCATTTCGAAGATGGCCCGGGCGAAATCAAAGCGCGAACACGCCCCTTCATTGACGGCGTGATAGGTACCATAGCGAACGGTCGCGGCCAGTGCCCGCGTCGCCAGCGCCAAGTCCAGGGTGTGCGTGGGGGAGCCGATCTCGTCGCTCACCACCTTGAGCGATGGGCGCGAAGCGGCGGCGGCGAGCATCTTCTCGACAAAATTGTTCCCGCCGGGCCCGAACAGCCACGCCGTCCGCACGATGAAATGGGCCGGCGCCGCCCGGCGGACCGCCTCTTCGCCGCAGGTCTTCGACCGCGCGTAGACGCCAATCGGGTGCACCGGGTCGTCTGGTTGATACGGGGATGACTGGGCGCCGCCGAAGACGTAATCGGTGCTGTAGTACACCACGGGCGTCCCCGCCGCGTCGGCCGCCGCCGCGACGATCGCCGCACCCGTCTCGTTGACACGGAACGCCTCCGCCTCGGCCTCCTCGGCGGCCTCGACGTTAGTGAAGGCCGCCGCGTTGATCACGAGCCCTGGCCGAAAGTCCGCGATGCGCGGCGCAACGTGGTCCTCACGCGCCACATCACATTCGGGGAGGTCCACGCCCAGCACCTCGCCGTCCTGCCCGAAGACACGCAGCAGGTCACGCCCGAGCTGACCGTTGGCCCCAAACACAAGTACTCGCATAGGTCCTTCCTTGCATCTCCACGTCCGTAAGCCGCGCCATTGTAGCAGGCGCGCCGTCCGACGTCATCCGTCGCGCACGGCGCGGCTCAAGTCCTCGACGTGACTGCCGATAACATACGTGAGGCCAAGACAAGGAGGTCGAGGCAGCGACGACACGGAGGTCACCCTTGCACCGCTGCGGTTGGCCCCATTCCAACCGCCCACGTCCCAGAACCGTTCCCCGTGAGTGGCGCCGCGTTCTATCCCAGCGCAGGCGCCTTTCCTCTTTTTGTCGGCCTTCCAAAAACGCCGTGTCAAATCTCGCGCTCGCAAACGCAAACGCGCCAAGTTCCGTTTCTCAGGCACACACCCAAGAGGTATTCGGGCTTTGCTCGCGGCGTATACTCCCGTACGAAAACCCGCTCGCAAACCGGCCACAAGCGCGATTTCCCGTGCTATACTACGTCCCGAGCCAGGGGACCGCAGCCTTTCCGGCGCCACGGGTGCTGCCGGATCAACATGCCGCCGCGCGGCAGGGGCACCAAGCGATCGCATGACCATCCGCACCGCGCAGACGACGGCCACCGCCGCCCGCGTCACGTCGCGTTCGCCCTTTATCGTCGGCATTCATGCCGGTCATGCCGATGTCGCGCACATCGTCCACCTTCTGGCATCCAAGAAACACTCCGATCTTGTCGCCTACGTCATTGTCGTGTCGAATCCGCCCGCCGATCTCGCGGCCATACATGCGCGCGCCGAACGGATCTCGGATCTGCCATGGCATGTGCCGTCGGAGGAGACACCCATCGAGGCCGGCGCGGTCTACCTGGTCGCGGCATCGTCGCCCTTGCTCGTGAAAGACGGCCGCTTCGCTGCGCCCGGCACGACGGCCCCGCGTGAAACGGCCGGCGGTGTGCTGCTCTCGCTGGCATGCGAGCAGCGCGACCGCATGGTGTGCATCGCTCTCGACGCGGCGTCCGCCGGCGAGCTGCGGGCCTTGCAGGAGATCAAGAAACACGGGGGAACCATCATCGTGGAGGAGGCGCCCATGCCTTCGGATGAATCGTTATCGCGTCACGCCGCGCGCGAAGGCGTTGCCGACCACATCAGTTCCATAGAGAAGATTCCGCATCTGGTGCTCCGCCATACGGGCGCCACGGCGCTCGAACGGATCCCGTCGTCGGCGTTTCTGCCCGGGGACCGCGTGATCCAGCTTCTACACGAAGAGGTGTTTCCGCCGCTGCTTGCCAACCGGCGCCCCGAGGTGCCCCTGCGCATCTGGGTTGCCGGTTGCGCCACGGGCGAGCCGGTCTTCGGCATGGCGATGGCGGCCCTGACGGGCGGCGCCAGGGGGATGGTGAAGGTCTTCGGCACCGACGCGCACCCGGCCTCGCTCGCGGTCGCGCGGGGCGGTGTCTATGACGCCGACGCAGTGCGGGCGTTGCCGCCGGCACTGCGCGACACATTTTTCGCGCTGGACGGCGTGTCCGGCGCGGCCCGGCCCGGCCTGCGCGAGGTCGTGTACTTTGCGCAGCACAACCTCTTGACCGAGAGCATGCCCTTCGCGGGGCTGGACGTCATCTACTGCCCGCACATTCTCCGCTATCTGCATGGCGACGCGCTGGACGCGCTGGTGCGGGCGTTTGCAGGCGCGCTGGCGCCCGAGGGCGTCCTCGTGGTGGACGGCGCCATGGCCGATGCCGTGGCCCGGACGCCGCTGTTTCACAGGATCGCGTGCGGCGCACCGGTGTTCCGTCCTCACTTGGCCGAGCCGGCATCCGGCGCGGCCCCACAAGGCGCGGCGCCCGCCGATTCGCTGCTCCGGCGGCTATGGCACCAGGACCGCGATGTCCTCTTCGATGTGCTCGAGGAGCTGCCGCTTCTCGTGTATCTACTCAAGGACGACTACAGCCTGCCCTTTGTCAATGCCCGCTTCCGGCAGACCTTCGGGGACCCCGCGGGGCGCCGGTGCTACGAGGTGTTCAAGGCCCGCTCGGCGCCGTGCGACGATTGCACGGCGTGTGACCCGGCTGGCCTCACGGGCCCGCGCGTGCGCGAGTGGACGGCTGCGAACGGCAGCCGTTATCTGGTGCAGGAAACGGCACTGCAAAACGACGGAGACGAAGCGATCGCGCTCGAGCTTGCGTTCGACGTGACGAACCGCGAAGTGCCCGAAGGCGGACTGCTGCATGACGAGCGGTTCATCGAGAAGGTCGCCGACACCGCCCCGTTCCTGATTTATGTCTACGATCTCCTTCGCGGCAGACATGTGTATGTGAACTCGCAGGTGGAGTCGCTGCTAGGCTACGCCGCCGGGGTGTTCCTGTCGTTTTCCGCCGGCCAGCTTCGTTCGCTGGTGCACCCCAACGATTTGGCGCGCTACGAACATCATCTCCGCCGTGCGCCCGCCCAGGCAGATGGCGAGTGTCAGGAGCTTGAGTTCCGGTTGCGCCATGCCGACGGCGACTGGCGCTGGCTTCGTGTGCGGGAGGTCGTGTTCCGCAGCGACGAATCGGGCCGGCCGGTCGAGCTGTTGGGCACCGCGCGTGATATCACCGAACGCAAGGAGGCCCAGGCCGCCCTCGAAGAGACCGAACAGCGCCTGCAGGCCCTTTTCCGGGACGCGGAGATTGGCATCGCCATCCTCGATGGAGCGGGCGTGCCGGTCCAGAGCAACCGCGCCCTGCAGGAACTGCTTGATTACGCCGCAGACGAGCTGGGACGCAAGCCGCTCATGGATCTGGCCCATCCTAACGAGGGCCGCCGCGACCGCCGCCTGCTCGAGGACGTGCTGAGCGGCGAGTTGCAGTCCTTCGAGACCGAAGCGCGCTATTTCCGCCGCACGGGGGACGTGGTGTGGTGCCACCTGACCGTGTGGCCGCTCCAGAGCCCGGACGAGGGGCGGCGGCTGGCGGTCGCGGTGGTGCAGGACATCACTGATCGCCGCCGCGCCGAGGAGGATCGCCGCAAGTTCGAGGTGCAGATCCAGCAGACCCAGAAACTCGAGAGCCTCGGCGTCATGGCGGGCGGCATCGCCCACGATTTCAACAACCTGCTGATGGGCATTCTGGGCAACACCAGTCTCATGCTCGACGAACCCGGTCTTGACCACGGCCTGCGCTCGCAGATCAAGGAGGTCAGCCAGGCCGCCGAACATGCCGCGGAACTGTGCAAGCAATTGCTGGCCTACGCGGGCAAGAGTGTGTTCGCTCTCAAGCCGATGCATCTGTCGGCCCTCGTCGACGAGATGCGCCACCTGCTGTCGGTTTCCGTCAAGCGCCGCGCGCAGCTCGAGTTCAAGCTGGCGGCCGACCTTCCCCCGATCAAGGGCGATGCGACGCAGATCCGCCAGATCCTCATGAATCTGGTGATCAACGCGGCCGAGGCCATGGAAACCGGCGCCGGCGCGATCCGGATCGTCACCGGCGTGCAACACTGTACGGCCAAGTACCTCAACGATACCTTCCTCAATGCCTCGGCGCCGCCGGGCGAGTACGTGTATGTCCAGGTGACGGATGCGGGGCACGGCATGGACAACAACACCATGGCGCGCATTTTCGACCCCTTCTTCACGACGAAGTTCACGGGTCGCGGTCTGGGCCTGGCGGCGGTGGTGGGTATCGTCAATGCCCACGATGGGGCCATAAAGGTCGAGAGCCAGCTCGGGAAGGGCACCGTCTTCCGCGTCCTGTTCCCGGCGGCCCCCAACGCGGCCATCGAGCAGCCCCGGAGGCAGGCCGAGCCGCACCGTAGCGCGCTGCGCGGCACCGTCCTCGTGATCGACGACGAGGAGATGGTGCGGAACGTTGCCGAGAAGATGCTGCGGCGCATTGGTCTCGAGGTGATGCTTGCCGAGGACGGCATCGAGGGCATCGAGCTGTTCCGCCTGCATGCCGACGCCGTCGACGCGGTGCTGCTGGACCTGACGATGCCGCGCATGAATGGCGAACAGGTCTTCTACGAGCTGCGCCGCATCCGCCCGGGTGTGCCCATCATCATTTCGAGCGGCTACGATGAACAGGAGGCGCTCGATCGCGTTGGCAGCGACGACGGGCCGGCGGGTTTCATCCAGAAGCCGTATCAGCTCAACCTGCTCGTCGAGAGACTGCGGGCGGTGATGGAGGCGTAGGCCGTGTGCTTCACGGGTCGAGCGGTGTCAGGATGGCGTAGGTGGGCAACCCGATAACGCCGAAACGTTCGAGCACCTCGCGCGTCCCCGGTGCGCCCGGAACCTCGGCCTGGTACTTTATCTTGACGTAGTCGCCAAGCCGTTCGAGCACCACTGGATCCTTGAACGTGGTCTTGTTCATCACGAGACAGTTCTTGCACCACGTCGCCCAGAAATCGACGAGCACCGGCTGGCCGGTGCGTTCGGCCTCCGCAAGCCCCGCCGTGAGCGACGTGTGCCAGCCTTCCTCTTCCACGCCCTCGACGCTCTGCATCACCGCCGCGCGGTCCACCAGATAACGGTTGTCGAATTGCCCGTAGGCGAGATAGCCGTAGTACGCGGCCATGCCCAGGATGATGACGCCAAACGCGTACTTGACGTACATCATCCAGCGGCCGGGGCGGAACAGTGACAGCCCGGCCCCCGCAACCGGCCAGGGGATGGCCATCCCGAGTCCCAGAAAGAATGGCAGGGCCAGCCCGAGGGCGTTGCCCTGCGCGTACAGATCGCGGGAGAACAACACCACCGCAATGACCACCGGCGCCACACAGGCCCCCGCCAGCAGCGCCGCAATGCCGCCCATGAAAAAGGCGACCGCGAAGCTGCCCTTTCTGCCCGCACCGGGCCGGCCGAGCCGGGTCTGGAAGCGCGTGAAGTCCAGATTCCACACGTCAAACATGGCCAGGGCCAGCGCGACGAAGATCACCGCAATCGCCCCGTTGAACCAGGGACTCGCGTTGAGCGCCCCGAAGGTGCCGGTGGTCACCACCACGATCGCGCCGAGCAGGCCGTACACGAGCGCGATGGCCACACCATAGGTCGCGCCCAAGGCAACGCCGCGGCCCCGGCCCCCCGCCGCCCCCGCGCCGATCACGGCGATATTGATCGGAATCATCGGCAGCACGCACGGCGTGAGGTTGAGCAGCAGACCGCCAATCAGGGTCAGCGCGAGCACCATCCACACCGAGCGCCCGGCGAAGACCCCCGCGCTGGCCTGCGACTCGCCCCGTTCGGCGCGCTCGACAAACGCGATGAATTCGGCGCTTTCCAGATAGCCCGAGGCCGTTCCGGCGATGGCGAAACGGTCCATGTACTCCTCCCACGCGCCCTCGGAGACGGCCGGGGCCGCCGCCTCAACGGCCGCCGCCGGTTCCGCACCGCTATCGGACGGGCCGTCCCCCGTGAAGGCCGGGGATGCAAACACATCGTCGTGCTGGGCGTTTGTGGGCGTTCCCGCCGGCACCACTTCCAATGCGATGTCGATCGCCTTCTCTGTCGGCGGAAAACACTGCCGATCATCGCACGCCTGGTACTCGACCACCGCGGAAAGAATGTGGCTTGCCGGCGTAAGGTCATCGGCCAGTTCCACCCGTACGCCCAGCAGGATGCGGCCTTCATAGACCGCCATGGGCTCGTCGGAAAACGAGAAGGTCAGGATCTCGGGCTCCGGATAGATGACTTGAAGCACTCGGATGCCCTCCGGGGCGGAGAAGCGAAGCGCGGTGGCGATCAGAAAGTCCTCGAGCGGTTCGTGGGCGTTGATATGCCAGCCTTCCGGGATGACGATCTCGATGGCCACGCGGGCGCTCGATCCCGGCGTATAGGCGTCCATGTCCGCGAAGGCCCGGATACCCAGTTGCGGGCCTGCGCCGAACTGGGCCGCTGCCGCCAAGCTGACTGCTGCGAGGAGGACGGAAACGAGCATACGGAAACGGTTCATTGCGGCTCCCTGTTGTCGGAGGTGATCCCCAACGCCTTCTCGAACTCGCCGGCCGTGGTAACCGGCCGCTGGCACGTGTAGTCTTGGCATACATACGCCGCGGGCGCGCCATTCACCAGCGTCTTGCCCGCCAGCAGCGGTATGCGTTGCGCCAGGCCGGCCGCGTCATCGCGCGCCGGATCGACGGCGGCTACAATCTTATTGGGCATGTAGTGATGACGCAAGGTTTGGAGAAAACCTTGCACCGTCTCGCTGCCGCACGGCCCCGCAATCGCGATCTCCGTCACCGGATGCAGATGGAAATCCAGCGCGCACAGCATCTTCAGATAACCGCGCGGCATGTTGGCAATGCTTGCGGCGTTGAGTTCGAGCACGCACCGCGCCTTCTCGATATGTCCGGCGTTGTCGAACAGCTTGCCCAGGCGCAACAGGGTCAACGCCGCGACCGAGTTGCCCGAGGGCAGGGCTCCGTCGTAGGCGCTCTTCGTCCGCACGATCAGATCGCGGTCCGCGGCCGTCGTGGAAAAGAAACCTCCGGACTCGGCGTCCCAGAAGGTGTCGACCATCACGGCAAGTAATTCCTCGGCGGCGTCCAACCATGTCACGTCGAGCGTGGCCTCATGGAGATCCGCGAGCGCATGGGCCATGAAGGCATAGTCCTCGAGGTAGCCGCCGGTATGCGCGCTGCCGTTGCGCCACGTGCGCAGCAGGCCCTTGCCGGACCGCATCCGCTCCAGGACGAAGCGGGCCGCCTTCTCGGCCGCCTCGCGGTAGGCGGGATGTCCCAGCACGCCATGGGCCCTGGCGAGAGCGCCGATCATCAGCCCGTTCCAACTGCACACCACCTTGTCGTCGAGGCCGGGACGCGTCCGCCGCTCGCGGACCGCCAGCACCTCGGCGCGTATCCGCGCCAACCGGCGGTGGAGTTCCTCGACCGCCAGCCCGGCCGCGCCCGCGATGGCCTCGGGGACCTGGGTCACGTGGAGGATGTTCTTGCCGCCGTGGAAGGGCTCGGGCGACTGGAAATTGCCCTCCTTGCGCACGTTGTACGCGCTTGCGAAGAGCCGCATGTCCGCCGGGTCCAGGATGTCCTCCAGTTCCGCCCAGGTCCAGAGATAGTACGCGCCTTCCTCGCCCTCGCTGTCGGCATCCTCGCTGCTGAAGAAGCCGCCGTCTTCGTGCTGCATGTCGCGCAATACGTACCCGAGGGTTTCCTGAACGACGCGGCGGTACCCGCGATCGCCGGTCACCTGGTACCCATCGAGATACGCCTCGACCAGTTGCGCGTTGTCGTAGAGCATCTTCTCGAAATGGGGCACGAGCCAGGCCGCATCCACCGAATAGCGATGGAAGCCCCCGCCCAGGTGGTCGTAAATACCGCCGCGCGCCATCGCGTCCAGCGTCTGGACCGCCATGTCCCGCGCGGCGTCATCGCCCGTCCGCAGGGCATGGCGGAACAACAGCGAGATCGCCGGGGCGGACGGGAACTTGGGTGCCGGGCCAAAGCCGCCGTGGACCGGGTCGTACTCGGCCGCCAGCTCCTGCACGGCATCGCCGATCATGTGAGCGTCCACGCCGCCGCGCGGTCCCGCGGGCCCTGCGCCGTGTTTCCGGATGAGCGCGGTCAACTCGTCGCTGCTTTCCAGCACCTCGTCGCGCCGGGTCGCCCACGCCTGTGCCAAGGCGTTGAGCACGGTCTTGAAGCCCGGACGGCCGTAGCGGTCCTCGGGCGGGAAGTAGGTCCCGCCGTAAAAGGGCCGCAGGTCGGGCGTGAGGAACACGGACATGGGCCAGCCGCCGTTTCCCGCCATGATCTGGACGGCCATCATGTAGATCTCGTCGAGGTCCGGGCGTTCTTCGCGGTCGACCTTGACCGGGATGAAGTGCTCGTTGATCAGCGCGGCGATCTCCTCGCTCTCGAACGATTCATGGGCCATCACGTGACACCAGTGGCAGGCCGAATACCCGATGCTGAGGAAGATAGGCTTGTCCTCGGCGCGCGCCCGTTCGAGGGCCTCCATGTCCCACGGGTGCCAGTCGACGGGATTGTGGGCGTGCTGGAGCAGGTAGGGACTGGTCGCACCGGCCAGCCGGTTGGTGTGGGGGGACGATGCATCGCGCCTGGTCACAATCGCTGTCTCCTTTCGAAGGGGGAAAGACGCCTGTCCAACGGGAGGACGACATCGAGGGAACAGGCGGGGATCTGGGGGAAATTCCGGACGGGATCTGCTACGGCAGCGAGATCTGGCCCGTGACGGCCAAATAAAGGAGATAGAGCACGGCCAGCAGCAACGTGGTTCCGGCGGCCGTCGCCGCGACCACGGGCACGACCGAAGGCTTGGCCGCGGGCGCCGCCTGCGCATCCGCGGGCGGCCCGGGTTTCTCTATCTGTTCGTGCAGGGCCTCCAGATAGGCCTGGACGGACGCGAGGTCCGCCGGGGGTTCCGCGTCGGGCGGCGACGCGGGCCGGGGACCCGTCTTCTCGAGGGTGCGCGCCATGGCAAGCGCCTTGTCGAGATCGCCCCGCGGCGGCGCGGGCAGATCCCCGAGACGGTCCCTCAACTCGCCCGGGCCCTCCG
Source organism: Candidatus Hydrogenedentota bacterium (assembly GCA_052033955.1). GTDB lineage: Bacteria > Hydrogenedentota > Hydrogenedentia > Hydrogenedentales > SLHB01 > JBPOJD01. Next base: position 20,484 of record JBPOJD010000033.1, on the reverse strand, counting down.
CAACTGGGGGCGCCGGGCGCTTCGGTGCGGGCACGGCACGGGGCGCCGCATCCCGGCCGCCGCCGCGCGCGGCATCCGTCAGGCCGCTTTGCCGGAGGAACTCGGCCTCTGTCGGACGCGGCCCGGGCGGCATGCCATACGCCCGACCGGGGGCCTCGGGCATGTCGTCGGGTTGGAGTTCGAGCAGCCCGCCATCCAGGTCGCGGTCCATCGGTTCCGCAACGGCCGGGGGCATCACCGGCTTGGGCGCCGGCGCCGGCGGCGCCTCCGGTGCGGCGCCGAGGTCGACCAGAATCCGTCGCAGGTTGTCCGCCGAACGGCTGGCCCGCGTCTTCTGGGGATTCGCCGGCGCGACGGGACGCCGCCCCCGGCCCAGTTCCTCGTCCGGGTCCACATCGGCGATGCCGGGCTCGTAGAACTCGGCAAAGGACGGCTCAGACGGGTCGAATCCCGGCCGCCGGTCACCCGGGCCGCGCGGGACTTCCGGTGCGGCCTCGCGCGCGGGCGGGTAGGCAAAACCCGACGCCTCGCGCCCGCCGGGGATGCTGCTTTGCAGCCGCTGGTCCTCGGGGAGATGGTGTTCGAGTTCACCCTCTATCCGCTGAAGGCGGTCCTCGATGCTCTCCGGCTCGTCCGGCGTGAGTTCGCTATGCGTCGTGACGTTCATTCTTCACTCTGGCCTTGACGCGGTTTGGCGTGCCGCAGCAGTTGGGCCGCGCGCTCGTCATTGGCATGTGCAGCGCCGCGCTGGGCCGCCTTGCGCCGCCGTTCACCCTCGAGGGCCGCCGCAATGGCCCGCTTGCGGAGCTCCGGGTCCGGCACCATGGTCTTGTCGATCACATGGACCACAATCTCCGGGCCGATGCCGCGGGTCTGCAGGCGCGCGGCCACCAGCAGCGCGTTGCGCGCGAGCGTCACCATCGTGCGGGGATTGCCCTCCGCATACGCGTAGATGACGTCGATCGCCCCTTCGGTGAAGCCTGGCGCCCGCTCCGGGTCGGCCAGGGCCTGGTCGATCCGGAACTGCAGCAGTTCCTGCACGTCCTGGCGCGCCATGGGCGTCAACATGTGGGTCATGTTGATGCGCTGCGCGAAGTCCGGCGCCGCCCGCAGGATGCGCACCCACTGGTTCTGCGCAAAAAACACGAGGTTCAGCAGCTTGTGCTGCGGGGTCTCGAGGTTCTGGACCAGGCGCAGCAACTCGATCTGCCCGCGCTTGTTGAGATTCTGCGCGTCGTCGATGATCAGCGTGTTGATGCGGTCCCGCTGCTCGAGCAGGTACTGGTTCAGCGCGTCCGTATAGGCCGCGAAGGTGCGTTCGGGCGGGCGCAACCCGAACTGCGCCAGGATGTTCTCCAACAGCGCGAAACTCGTCCAGGACGGGATAGGCGATCCGATGATGCCGACGTTGTAGCGTTCCGGATGGGCGGCCATGCCCACGATCAGCTTGCGCAGCAGGGTGGTCTTGCCCGTGCCGTAACTGCCCAGCACCACGGCGATGCCGTGCCGGTTGTCGATGCTGTGCCACAGCCGGAACAGGCATTCCTTGTGGGCCCGCGTCGCCAGGAAATAGGCAGGGTCCGCCGTCGGCGCAAACGGCTGCTCACGCATGCCAAAATAGGAAAGCAATGTCGAGGCGTCGCCCATGTGCGGCATTCCCTGAGACCGGATCCCGAATCGAGGCCCAACCCTTGCCGTCGCGCGGCAAGCGCACTGTATTCTATGGCCCCGTGCCCAGCGGGTCAAGGGGCGCGGAGTGTCCGTCATCCCGGCCCGTCCCTTGTGCGCGTGCGCGCATCATGCTATACCTGAAAGGGCCGCCAGCGGCTGGCGAAGGAGTGCTTCGTGGATGCCGAGTACATTGTGGTGCTGTCGGGCTCGTTGAAGGGCCGGCATGTCCCCTTGACCGACACGCTGACCATCGGGCGCGGGCCGGAAAATGGGGTGCCATTGACCGACCTGCAGGTATCGCGCCGGCATGCGGTGGTCGAGCGGCGGCCCGAGGGGGTCGTGCTGCGCGATCTCGGCAGCGGCAACGGCACCTATGTCGGCGGCCGCCGCATCCTGGAGGTCCGGCTGACCCCGGGCGACGTGTTCTCGGTCGGCCCGGCGGAATTGCGGTACGAGAAGGTGCCCACCGTCGCACGGTCGCGGAACCAGACGGTCATGGCCGTGCGTTTCGAGGGGGGCGAAGGAGGGGCGGTCCAGGCCGAGCCGGCCGCGGCTGTGTACCAGACCTTCTTCGAGTCCTCCACACGCGCCCGGACACACGAGGAACTCGCGGACGTCCAGCGGCGTCTGGCGGCCGTCTATGCGGCCAACGAACTCATCGCCAGCGAGCGCAGCCTGACCCGGCTCTTCGAGCGCGTCATGGAACAGATCTTCGCACTCGTCCCGGCACACAACGGGGTGATTCTCCTGCGCCACGCCGATACCGGCGCCATGTGCACCGAATACGTGCGCACGAGCCAGCCCGGCGGTGAGGTCGTCATCAGCTCGACGATCATGCAGCGGGCATCCGAACGGGGCGAGGCCGTGCTGACCTACGACGCCGCGGGCGATGCACGCTTTGGCGGGGGCAGCATCATCGCCCAGAACATCTCGTCGGCGATGTGCGCGCCGCTGGTGCATCAGGACGCCAACCTGGGCGTGGTCTACGTCGACACGCGCGGCACGACCCACGCCTTCACCCAGAAAGACCTTGAGCTGCTCGTCGCCGTGGCCGGTCCGGCCGCGATCGCCATCCGCAACGCGCAGTATGTCCAGCAACTCGAGCAGGCCTATGAGGACACGCTCCTCGCCATGGCCAACGCCATCGAGATGCGCGACCATTACACCGTCGGTCACACGTGGCGCGTGACCAATTTCGCGCTGGCCATGGCGCGCGAACTCGGGTGGCCCGACGAGCGCCTGCGCCTGTGCGAGATGGGCGGCGTGCTGCATGACATCGGCAAGATCGCCATTCCGGACGCCATTCTGGGCAAGCCCGGGAAACTCACCGACGACGAATTCCAGATGATGCGCGTGCACCCCGAGCGCGGCGCGCGCATGATGCGCGACATCCAGTTCCTCGAACCGCTCATTCCGTACTGCCTGTATCACCACGAACGCTACGACGGCAAGGGTTACCCCTTTGGCCTTGCGGGCGAGGCCATCCCCATCGAGGGGCGGCTCCTCGCCGTGGCGGACACCTTCGACGCGATGACGAGCAACCGCCCCTACCGCAAGGGACTCGATCCCGAGGTGGCCCTCGCCGAGATCGAGAAAGGCAGCGGCACCCAGTTCGACCCGGTGTGCGTCACCGCGCTGGTCACCGCATACCGGTCGGGCAAGATCGACGAGATCATTCAGGGGTACCTCGCGCAGGACCAGAAGAGCATCGCGTGTCCCTTCTGCAGCACCTTCATCGCCGTGCCCGAGGCCGCCAGCGTCGAGGACGTCTTCACCTGCAACGTATGCCACCGGCACGTGCGCCTGTGCGAACAGAACAACGCCTACTACGGCGAACTGCTCCCCGAAACAGAGACGGGCTGAACCGTCAGCACCACCGCGGCCCATTCCCCCGCGTTCGTATACCCGTCCGCATCCACGTCCCCCTTGTGCGACAGCTTGTCCCGCCACCCCATGTTTTCGCCCGTGCCCGCCAGCGGGAGGCCATCCCGTCCACACCGGGCGGGAGGACGGTGCCGTCGTCGCGCACGGCGCTCTGCGTTTATGACGCAGTTCACTGCGCTGAAGCATCCCCTTCGGACGTGGCGCGGGCCCGGTCTCCTGTACCGGCCGGCGCCTCGTCATCCACGCAGGTCACGCGAGGAAGCGTAAAGAACCCCTTCTCGCACTTCCCCAGCAGGAATCTGTCGTAGTGGAGTTGCATATAGCCCCCTTTCGCATTCAAGCGTAAGACAATCCGGCAACCTCACGCAAGCCAGAGGATTCCACCCTTCATTTCCGGTATGGTGCGGTCTGCAGACGCGGGATCCGGCGGGAGTTGAGGGATGTCGGCACGGGCGGGATGCAGAACCGCGACCTCTGGGCGATCGCCCGGATCGCACTTCGCCACAACGGCAGGCGAGGCAACGTCGGCCACGAGGCTCATTCTTCTTCGCCAGGCATCCGGTACGCGCGCACCCAGTCGATCTCCAGTCGGAAGTCGCCCTGCTGCCTGTCGGCGACGAGAAGTCCCAGTGTCGTTATCTTCGCGGGGTCAATCGGCGGATGGTTCGGCAATGGCCGCCCCCGAAACCCCGCGATGAATCCGGAAAAGGGAAGGTCCGCCTCCAGCCAGTTGTCCTGTTCGGTCTCAAAGGACATCTGGTAGCTCGTACTGTCCGTCGTCGCGGCGGTGTGGATTCTGAACTGATAGGTTCTGCCGTCCCCCTTCACCCGCACGCGGACACCGGTGTATCCCGCGAGGTCCTGCGACAGCACGTCCGAGCGAACCGAGGCGAAGCCGCCGTTGTTTTCAAGAGACAGGCGCCCCTCGAAGACCGCAACGTCTTCTTCGAGCCGCATGCGGCTCGAAGAAACGCCGCCCATCACCACGTCGTCGATGTTGCGCCAGGGCGTGGCCTCCAGACCGAAATCGACAATGGTCAGCATCTGCGCCTCCTCGCCTGCGGCGCTCAGGGCCGCGCCAGGAAGGATAAGGGTGATCCATGCGACACAGCACGAGAGGAGTCTCGATATGATCAGTGTGTCGCGTGGCACGTGTTGTCTCCCTGGGTCCGGTCCCTATTGCGTGCTGGCGTTGTCGCCATCGTGGACGACGCGTATCAGCTGGTCCGTGGCGAATTCCAGCTGCTTTGCCCGCGTCACCAACTGTTGATAGGTTTCCTCATCCAGCTCCGGTGAACGGGCAAGTATCCAGAGGTAGTTTCTGGTCGGCCCGACGACCATGGCGTGCTGGTAGTCGTCGTCCAGCTCGATGATATGATAGCCCCCGTAGAACGGCCCGAAGAACGAGACCTTGAGACTGCCAACACTCCGGTCGCCCGCGAACTTGGCCTTCCCCGCTATCGAGCGCCACTCGTCCGTCGCGGCGTTGTAACCACGGTTGACGACCCGTATGGTGCCATCTTCGTTCAGCGAGTATTCCGCCGTGACCCTGGACAGACCCCGTTCAAACCGGTGGTCCAGCCGGGCGATCTCATACCACTTCCCCAGATAGCGGTCCACCTCAAAGCCTTCCACGGGCGCCAGATTGGCAGGCGGTCCCGTCAGGCATCCAGCGAAGAGCACGCCAAAAAGCAGCAGTACCGAAGATCTTCGGAAAACCATCCTGTCCTCCCGTTCATAGCGCCTTCCGGCGAATGCCGCCACCCCGCAGATTCCAGTATACTCCCGGCGTCCCGCCATCTGCGACTACCGTCTGCCCACGCCGCGAAGGCGCGGCCATGCACCTGGCGTTCAGACCGGCTGTCTTCTTTGCGTCAGGCGGTGTCGGCGGCCACGCGTCGAGACGGTCTATCGCCACGTCCCCGTCGATCCGCCCGTGCATTTCGTCCAGATACCTACCGTGACGGGTACGTGTTTCGCGCCTTTCTGACGCGGGCTGTTCGTGAATCATCGGGAACGGGCCGGTCGATGGCTGCCCAGTGTCGGCTCCGTGCTTGCAGAAGTCTTTTTACGTTACAATAGCCTCTTTGATGCGGCGGGCATCGACGCACGCTCTATGGTCGTCGATGAGTCCCGGGGCTGAAGACCTCGGCGCGGCGCTCAACCGTGAGGCCATCGCGCTTCGGGCGGGATGCCCGTGCGACCAGCCTGCCCTCCGGTGATCGGACCGGAATCCGCGGTGCGTCCGTCACGGTCCCTGCGCACCACGCGGGAGGAGATCGGCCCGCCGACTTCGGCATTGTGGAGATTATGCGGCGGTCAGACGGCGTTTCCTTCGATGCCGGGCTTGCAGCAAGGAGGGAGGTCCGCCGAGGACCGTGGGTCAGTCCATGGAGACCAGCTCACTGCGGCTGGCAGAAGAAAGGCTCCTGTGGACCATGGAGGCGATGATGCATTGCGGAAAAGAGAATGAGTCACCAAGGCCTGCGCCTGCAACTGTTCTGGCGCAGGCCGGCACGCGACGCGATGCTGCGACGGGCGCCATCTCGACGCCCATCCACCAGACCGCGTCGTTCGGTCATCCGGCGCTGGGAGAGAGCACGGGGTTCGACTACTCCCGCACCTCGAATCCCACGCGGCTCGCCTTGGAGGAGACGCTGGCGGCGCTCGACGGGGGCTGCCGCGGGTTCGCTTTTGCCTCCGGCCTGGCCGCCCTCGATGCCGTAATCCGGCTCTTTGCGCCGGGGGATCGCGTCGTGGTGACCGAGGACCTGTATGGCGGCACGTATCGCCTGTTCGAGAAGATCTATCGCCCGCTTGGGATTGAGGCCGTGTATGTCGACACGTCGGACGCGGCGGCGGTCCGGGCGGCCTCCGCGGACCCGGCGGTCCGCGGCCTGCTGGTCGAGTCGCCCACCAATCCGATCCTGCGCGTGGCGGACTTGCGGGCGTTGGCTGCCATCGCCCGCGAACGAAGCCTGCTCTTTATCGTGGACAACACGTTCCTCACCGCCTGGCTTCAGCGCCCGCTTGCGCAGGGCGCGGACCTGGTTCTCTACAGCGCCACCAAGTACCTGGCCGGGCACAACGACGTTGTCGCCGGGGCGGTGGTCGCCGCCACCCCCGCGTTGGCCGAACGCGTTGCCCTCCTGCAGAACGCCGCGGGCGCCATCCTGGGGCCACAGGATTCGTGGCTCACCTTGCGAGGCCTGAAGACCCTGGCGTTGCGGCTGGAACGGCAGCAGGCCAACGCCCAGCGCGTCGCCGAGTGGCTCGCCGCCCATCCGCGCGTTCGGAAGGTGTACTATCCCGGTCTGCCGGGCCACCCGGGCCGGGAGTTTCTGCTGGGCGAACCGGCCGGTTTCGGCGCGATGATCGCCTTTGAAATCGCCGATCCGGCGCGCGTGCCGGCCATCCTCGCCGGGGTGCGCGTCTTCATTTTTGCCGAAAGCCTGGGAGGCGTGGAGTCCCTTATCACCTACCCGCTCGTGCAGACCCACGCCGACCTGCCCCCCGATCTCTGCGGGCGCGTCGGCATCAACGACCGTCTGCTCCGGCTCTCGATCGGGATCGAGGACGCCGACGACTTGGTCCGCGACCTGGAGGCCGTCCTGTGAACCGCCGCACCAACTTGATCCACACCGGCAAGGACCGCGACCCGCGCACGGGCGCGTCCTCCATGCCGATCTACCAGGTTTCCACCTACCACCAGCCCGATCCGGAGCATCTTGGCGCCTACGACTACGCCCGCAGCGACAACCCCACACGCGAAGCACTCGAGGACGCCATCGCCAGCCTGGAAGGTGGCGTGCGCGGCCTGGCCTTTGCCTCGGGCATGGCGGCCATCTCTTCCGCGCTGATGCTCTTCGAGCCGGGCGATCACCTGCTCGTCGGCCGCGACGTCTACGGCGGCACCTACCGGGTCCTGACCACACTGTTCCGCAAGTGGAAACTCGATGTCGAGTTCGTGGACACCACCAACCCCGACGCGGTGTGCGAGGCGATCCGCCCCACAACGCGTGGCCTGTTCGTCGAGACACCCGCCAACCCGCTGCTGCAGATTACGGATCTGGGCGCCATGGCGGCCATCGCCCGCGAACGGGGTTTGCTGTCTATCGCCGACAACACGTTCATGACGCCTTACCTCCAGCGGCCGCTCGAGCTGGGGTTTGACCTGGTCGTGCACAGCGCCACCAAATTTCTGGGCGGCCACAGCGACACGATCGCCGGGCTGGCCGTCGCGCGTGACGCCGCGTTGGGCAACCGGCTCCGGTTCATCCAGAATGCATTCGGCGCCATTCTCGGCCCCCAGGACTCGTGGCTGGTACAGCGCGGTCTGCGGACCTTGGCCGTGCGGCTCGATGCGCAGCAGGCCACCGCTGCCCGCTTGGCCGCGTGGCTCGTCAACCGGGAGGAGGTTCGCCGCGTGTACTATCCGGGGCTGGAGGGGCACCCTGGACGGGAAATCCACGCCCGGCAGGCGGACGGCGCCGGCGCCGTGCTGTCCTTCGAACTGGCCGATGGCCCCGCCGCAGTCGCATTTCTTCGGGCTGTACATCTTCCGCTGGTTGGCGTCAGCCTGGGCGGCGTCGAGACCATCCTGTCGTATCCGGCCACCATGTCGCACGCCGCCGTGCCGGTATCCGAGCGGGCGAAGCGCGGCATCTCGGATGGGCTCGTCCGGATGTCTTTGGGGCTTGAGGGGGCCCAGGACCTGATCGACGACCTCGAGCAGGCACTCGCGGCGGCCCGGCCCACGACGGCAACCTGACGGGCGCAACCAGAAGCACTCCAAGCGCCACAGAGCCACTCCAAGCAGGTGGATCGCGATATCTGGCTGGCGTTCCAGCCTCTGCCATACGGCTGTTTTCCTTTTACTCTCAAGGCGCATGCTGCTACGCTCAAAGAATGGTCTGTCATCGTTCCTGACAAACCTCTGGCCCGGGTGCAACAGGGAACATCACGTAGAGGAGCCTTACCATGAGCAGATCTGCGGGCTTGATTGTTCTCGTGGCCGGTATCGCCGCCGGCCTGGTGCTGTCCACGGCAAACGCCGACACTGCCGAGGATCTGGCGGCATTGCGGCTCGCACTGGAGCGTCTTGAGCGCATGCAGGGCGACGGAACGCCTGTCGAGGATCCACATCAGAACCGGCCCCTGGCCCACCGGGGCATGTACAATGTCATGGAGTTCGGCGCCAAGGGCGACGGTGTAACGGACGACACAGAGGCCATACAACGCGCATTGAACGCGGCCTTCTGGGATGGCGGCGGACTGGTCAAGATGCCGACGGGCCGGTTTCTGGTCAAGACGCATCTCGTCATTCCCTCGAACGTGACACTGGAGGGCGTATGGCGCAAGCCGCACAGCGGGCAGTATGCGATCGGCGACCGGGTACGGGGCGACTCAGCCGATTCCCGCACTGCGGGACCCACTACTGCCCCGGAGATGATGGGCACGATCCTTCTGGCGGTCGAGGGCCAGGGCGACCCGGACGGCACGCCGTTCATCACGCTGAACGGTCCGGCAACCGACGCCCCGGACGGCGTTCGCGCGCCGTATGTGAACGCGACCATCACAGGCGTCACAATCTACTATCCTGAACAGGCCAGAACGAATCCCCCTCACGCCTACCCGTGGACCATCCAAGGCCGGGGCACCGATGTCGGCATTTTGAACGTCAGCATGGTCAACGCCTATCAAGCCGTCGACTTTGGGACCTACCCCTGCGGACGTCACTTTGTCGATGGACTGTACGCCTACCCCTTCAAAACGGGCATCTACGTCAACGCCACCTTTGACGTCGGGCGATTGCACAAGATCCACCTGTGGCCATTTTTCGACCGTGATCCCGGCAGCCCCTTGTGGGAGTACACCCGGGAACACGGCACCGCGTTCAAGATCGGCCGCACGGACGGCGAACAGATCACGGACTGTTTCAGCATCTTCTACAACAAGGGCATACATCTGATTGGGGGTCCCATTCGGGTCAACACACCCGATCAGCCGGAGCGTGTCGAGTACCAGGGCGGCGCGGGCGCCTTCACGAACGTCTACATCGACGTAGCGGAAACCGCGGTCCTGGTCGATGACAGCATGGAGAATTCCGGCTACGCCTTCGTAAACTGCTTCATCATGAGCAAGGTAGTGGTCGGACCGCGCAACCGCGGCCCGATCAAGTTCACCGGCTGCGGGTTCTGGGCACGAGACGGCCTGGATTCGCACGCGGTAATCGAGGGGGTATCCCCCGTCTACTTCGTGGGCAACCACTTTTCGAACTGGGATCGCCAGAACACCGGCGCCCCCGCCATCGACGCCAACGCGCGCCGAATGATCATCTCCGGAAACGACTTTTTCGACATCCGCGGCAACAAACGGAAGATCACCATTGGCCCGCAGGCGCGCGAGGCGGCCATAACCTCGAACATCATGTACGGCGGGGTCAACATAGAGAACAACGCCCCCGGCTACGCCGATATCCAGATCGGGTATAACGCCGGCCTCGAGATCGACGGTCGCATCCGCCGCTGGAATATCCTAGGCCCCTTCCCCAACCCCGCGGCGGCAGAGCCCCCCAACGGTGAGCCCACGCGGGCAGGCTTCCACACCGATTACCTCGAGGCGCTCGGGGGCGAGGCCAATGCCGTCCTCATGCCGAACACCGTGGTAAACTACACTGGTGAGGACGGCGAAACGGTAAGTCTGACGGCCAACAACGTGCCGACGAACGATGCGGGACGCCTCGACTTCGTGCGGCGCCTCCAAGCCTACGGCCAGGTCGCCTACGCCTTCGCGGAATTCGAGGCGGAAGGCGGCGAAGAGTACCACGTCGAGTTTGCCTCGTCGGACAGCGCCAAGGTCTGGGTTAACGGCGAGCTGGTGCACAGCATCTGGACCGAAAAGCGGCTGTTCCGGCCCGGGCAGGACCACTTCACCTTTACCGCACGGCGAGGTGAGAACCGAATCCTGGTCAAGCTTGAAGCCAGCCCGGACAACCACTGGGAGTTCATGTTCGAGGCGCGCGACGCCGACGGACAAATGCCCAACCTGCTTCCGGCATACCGTCAGCAGCTCTAGACCGCGCTCCGGTCGGCGTGGCGAGGCTCTCGACCGAAAGAGCCTCGCCCCTCCCGGCGGATGCAACAAAAGGTGGAAAACGCCTTCGACGTTTGGCATAATACGCTTCGCTTGCGACCCCGCAAGCCCCCCGGCGGTGTAGCTCAGCTGGTTAGAGCAGTGGAATCATAATAAGTCGGACAGGCCGAGCGATGCGCCGCAAATCCCAACTCCCCGCCTGCACAAAACGCCCCTCCTGCAACGAGCAATGTCGGCTTCTCTCCCACGTCCACTCACACAAAATCCCGCCCGCGATGTCCCCGTCGCAGGGTAAACGTCCAAGCCAAGCAAGGGAAAGAGGTATGCGATCCCCTACGCCCGATCCACCCGCCGCGAAAGTACCGGAGGGGGACCGGAGAGGCACCGGGAAGGCCAGACAAAAGCCAAGGGCGATTGCTGGTGTGTCGAGCTCCAAGGGACGAAGGTGACGCCGAGCCGTATCCGGCTATCCCACGTGGCGGGAGTAAGGCGCCGAAGCTGTTCACCGAGGCCGTGCCGTCTGCGGCCGAGGAGGCATCCAGGACCTTTGTAGCCCTTTATTGGGGGTAACGCTTTACAGTGCAAGGAGCAGACTCCAATCTAATAAAACTGTTGCCAAGTGCGCAATTTGCCTTTATACTACTCCCGTCCTGCGGTTCCACGGGGACGTGAGGTGGCTGTCAATGTCAACTGAGCAGGGAGGGCTGGGACATGGGGCATTTGGTTCTTGGCGGCAACGCAAGGCGGGTGTTGGCGGGACTGGGGCTGCTGCTGGCCATTGCCATATGGCCGGTGTCCGCGCAGGGGCCGATTGGGAATGACGCCTACGCATTCAAGATCTATCACGTCAACTACGCGTTCTATCCAGCGGTCCAAGTCTACTTTCGAACCTTTGACCAGAATCGTAATCCCCTCGTCAATGTAAACGTGGCGAATATCGGGGTCATGGTCAAAGGCCGTATCTATGACCCCCGCAAACTGGTGGCTGGGTCTGGACGAATGCAGTACGGGATTGAGACGCTTCAGAGCCGTGGGGAGAGTTTCCGTACGGTTTTTGTCTGGGACTGCAGCGGGACCATGGCCGGGAAACCCTTCGCAGACGCGCAAACGGCCTTGATGAAATTCATCGAGACCAAGCGCGCGGGCGATCAAGTGGCGATCCTCGCTATTCGCGATGAGCAGACCGGATACCAGCTTGTTTCATCGTGGGAGAAGGATCCCGCGCTCCTCTATCAACGCATAATGGACGTCAAATGCGATGGTAAGCAGACGCGACTCTACGACACCATCGGTGCCGCCATGGAAATGTGCGCGACGGCGTCGCAGGGTGACATAAACAACCAGGGCGGCGAGTTTACCATTTTGAACGCCATCGTGGTTCTTTCCGATGGCAAGGACGAGGGGAGTGCCGTATCGCGGGAAGAACTGATCGGCCGGATCAACACTATCAAAACACCTATCCCTGTCTTCTCGCTTGCGTATAGCAGTGTGGACAGCTCCAACTTCCGAAATCTTGAGGCCCTTTCGAAGGCCACGGTCGGGCAGTATTGGACGGCCAGCGAGTCGCAGGAGTTTGCCAGCACGGTCCAGAAGATCCATCAGATAAACCGATCGGACTATGTGGTGACGTTCCGCTCCTACGAGCCCATTGATGGTTCGAAGATAAATTTCAAGTTGGGTATCAGCTACCCCGCCAATACAGGCCGATTTCTGTGGCAAGAAGGGGAGTTTGAGGCGATTGAATCGCCGGCCCCCTTCAATCCCGCCTCGGCGGCCTACTATCAGGCACTTCTCGCTCAGTACCCTGCGTTGCCTACCGGCCCTTATACGGACCAACCCCAGGCCGTCAGCAGCGTTCCGGGGTCCGCGCCAAGCGACGCTGAGCCGGTCGCTGCCGTAACGTCGGGCGCGCCGAGCGCACCGCCCAGTGCCCCTGCCGCAGCCACGGGTGAGGTCGTGGCTTCTGCCGCCGAGGAGAGCCAGGAATCGGTACAGGAGCAGGTCATCGCCTTCGCGAAGGCCAATGGCGCCTTGCTCGGCATGGGCGCCGTGTTGCTCGTCGTGGTCATAGGGATCATCGCCTGGGTGAAACGGGGGACGGGCACGCCGGCATACCAAGGCAATCCACCGACCGCCGTTCGCAATCCTCAGACCCAGTCCAACTCGAGGACCGGTACGGACCCGAGCAGCAAGACGGAATTCACCGGACCCAGAACTCCTCAGTAGCGGGACTCTCGTCCTCAGGCATATCAATATGCATCATTGCTGGGCACCGGAGGGCTCCCTCTGGGAAAGCGGCCCGTGGTCTCTTGAGCCACGGCATATGGGGAAGGACGGGGAACCGTGGGCGAACGCGAAGTAGTCGGTTATCTTCAATCTGTCGACCCACTACTGTTGCAGCCTCAGTATCCTTTGTTTACACAAGGGATTCGCATCGGTCGCGATTCGGAGCGGTGCGAGGTTATCCTGTCTCGTGACTTTGTCTCTCGCCAGCACTGCGCCGTTGAGTGCGAAAACGGCGGGATGGTCCTGGTGGACCTGAACACGACCAACGGCACCTTTGTAAACGGGGTCAAAGTCACCCGGCGCCATCTGGCGGAGGGAGACTGCATCGGCCTGGGCAAAGCCTCTCCCCACCACTTCGTATTTTCCACGCGCCCGCAGGCCGACCATCGTGAATACGTCCTGCCTATTCAACCGGTCTACCGGGTCGGTCGCGCAACAGACAACGATCTGCCCTTGCCCCAGGATCCGACCGTATCGAGTCTTCATGCCCGCCTGCGAGCAACTCAAGGTGGTCTCTTGCTCGAAGACATGGGCAGTGCCAACGGAACATACGTAAATGGACAGCTGGTCCGCACTGCGGTGGTCTCCCCCGCCGATGGGGTGAGGATTGGTTCCATAGATCTGTCGCTGCGTCTGGGCAGTGACGGTCTACACGTGACGGCCGCTGAACGACGCAACCAGCTCCGTTTGGAGGCCCGGGATCTGGTCCGGTTTCATGGAAATATCCCGCTATTGAGAAACATCAATCTGGTAATTGAGCCGGGCGAGTACGTCGGCGTGCTTGGGCCTAGTGGCGCAGGAAAGTCTACCCTCCTGAACGCGCTGAACGGGTTCCAGCCTGCGAACAAGGGTCAAGTGCTGCTCAACGACGTGCCGCTGTACACGTGCTACGACATGTTCCGCAACGCCATAGGCTATGTCCCCCAAGACGACATCATTCACGGGGAGCTGGCTGTGGAGCGATCCTTGATGTACACGGCCCAATTGCGCCTGCCGGGCGACAGTTCCCGCGAGCAACTGGATGAACATGTGACGAGCGTCATCGAGACCCTTGGCCTCTCTCACGTGCGGACGAACGCGGTGTCACGCCTGAGCGGCGGACAGCGCAAGCGCGTGTCCATCGGTTGCGAACTACTGACGCGCCCCAGCGTCCTGTTCCTGGACGAGCCGACCTCCGGTCTCGATCCCAGCACCGAAGAAAAGCTTATGCGCCACTTCGGGCGTATGGCCGAGCAGGGCCAAACCGTGGTGCTGACAACCCACATCCTGTACAACCTGGACTTGCTGAACCTGGTCGTGATCCTGGCGCGGGGCCGCCTGGTGTACTTCGGTCCCGTCTCCGAGGTCTGCAATTTTTTCAGCAGCCGGGACCGGTCTATCAGCAGACCGATTGAGATTTTTGATGTGCTGGAGCCCGAAGTCCACCAGGATCCCGCGCTGCGGGAGCAACGCGCTGATGAGTATCAGCAGAAATACCTGCAATCGCGGCTGTTCCAGGAACTGGTGGCCAATCGCTCCTCGGAGCCCGTCACGCTCGGGACACCCGTTGAGCTGTCAAGCACCAACCACCGAGACGTCCCGGGACCGCCTCAACGAAGCCGGCGCACCCAGGCGCTTCGAAGCGTATTCAACCCACGACAGCTTTCTATTCTTGTCAAGCGGATGTTCGATCTGCGACTGGCGTTCCCATCCCGACTGGCCGTACCTCTGATCACGCCCGTGGTCTTGGGGTTGCTCACGGCCACCATCAACGTTTCAGACCAGAACACACTGGACGCCGAACGGGGCCAGTATGAACAAGCCCAGGCGGGGGCGCTGAGCATGCTGGACCAGACCGGCCTCATTTCGGGCCAGGAATTTTTGCAGATGAAGTTCGAGGGGGTCTCGAACCTTGCGATTCCGATCAGTCTACCGCTGATCCTGGTAATGACCGCTGTTTTCCTGGGTACGCTGTCTGCCTGTCTGGAGATTTCCGGGGAGCGAAGCGTGTACATGCGCGAACGAGCCGTCAATCTGAAGATCCCGCTGTACGTGCTCAGCAAACTGCCCTACCTGTTCGTTCTCGCCACTGTCCAGAGCTTTCTATACGTTTTTGTCGTCGCTGTCCTGCTTGGGTTGACGTCGGTAGACGTGCTCAGCATGACGCTGGTGGTTATCGGGGTAGCATGGGTTTCCTGCGTCATTGGACTGTTTATCTCAAGCCTGGACCCAACGCCCGGGCAGAACTCCGTCATCTTGGCAGTCATCGCCGTCTTGCCACAGTTGATTTTTTCCGGGGCCATGGGCCCGGGATTCTATAGAGGAATGGCGTGGCCAGCCAAGGCGCTGGCGTCTTTGTTTCCCGCGAGGTGGGGATTCGAACTGATGCTGTCAGTGCTCTACAAGAAGCCGGACTGGGCCGAGCATCTGATAGGCGGCTCCAACCCAGGCCAGATGGGGTTTCGATTTGGTCACGAAGTGTTCACAACAAACGCCGCGGCATTGGCGATTCTGGCAGCGGGGTTTTTTGCCGCTACCTGCATCAGCCTCAAGCGCTATGACAAACTGTGAAGGCGCAAAAATGACTGGAGCAGTTCGATGCAAGACAGCCTGAACCTGACGGATCAGGTCATCGCCGACCGCTACCGGGTCCTTTCGCCGTTGGGCGAGGGCGCGATGGGGGCGGTGTTCTTGGCCATGGACACCCAGCTTCGGCGCGAAGTGGCCCTGAAGGTCCTGCGCAAGGAGTGGGCCATGCGGCCCGACGTGCAGCGCCGCCTTGAGAACGAGTGCCGCATCCTTGCCCGGCTCGGGCCGCACACGAACATCGTCACCCTCTACGACCGGTTGACCTACGAAGGCAACGCCGTGCTGGTGATGGAGTACGTGCCGGGGGAGACGCTGTCGGACATCCTGGTTCGCACCCGCTCGATGTCGGGAACGACCGAGGCCAGCCGACAAACCACGCCGGTGGCCGCTGGGATGTCCGTGATGACGCTGGAAACGCCCGAGGCGGTGAACATCGCGACACAATGCCTGGACGCGCTGGGTTTTGCCCACAGCAAGGGCATCCTGCATCGGGACATCAAGCCGAGCAACATCATCGTCATGCGCGACTACAACGGCAACCTGGTCGCCAAGGTCATGGACTTCGGGATCGGCAAAGCCCTTCACGACACCGGCGATGACGAGGGGTCGACAGCGTTGACGCGCGCGGGCGGACCCGGGCCCGGCACCCCGGCCTACATGGCGCCTGAACAGATCGATCCGGAGCGATTCGGTCCTGTGGGCAACGCAGCCGACCTGTATGCCCTGGGCATCACCTTGTACGAAATGATCTCGCTCAATGTGCCGTTTCAGGGTACGTACAGCGAGCTGCTGCATGCCCACACCAATGTGGAGCCGCCCGATCCCAGAGACTTCAGCCCGCGACTGAGTGTCGAGCTGTCTGCGGTCGTGGCCAAGGCGTTGCGGAAAGACCCCCGGCAGCGCTATCAGTCCGCCGAGGAGTTCCGAGTGGACCTGCAGGCCGCCGGATCCGGGACGGGTACGGTGTTTGCCGGGCCTGCGGCGGGGAGGACACGTGTCGCGCCCGTGCCTCCACGCGGCCGAAGGCTGAAGACACCCCTTCTCGCCGGACTAGCCGCCGCCATGGCATTGATCGTTGCGGTCGCCATCTTCTATGGATTCAACTTTTCCGGAGAGACGGAGCCGTCCACACCCATTACCGTTCCGCCAGTTGCGGCGCCCGCGCCACAATCAATACCCACGCCGCAACCCCAGATGCTCCCCCCCGCCCTTCCGGTACAGGAGGTGGAAGGCGCACGCAGAGCCGCCGAAGAAGAGCAGGCCGCGGCCCAGCAGCGCTACAAGGCCATCAACGAGGAGGTGGGAAGCATACCGGCCTACATGGAAGGCGTCCGGCTGTTGGAGCGGGCGTCTCAGGCCCAGGCGACAGGTTCCACGCACGAAGCCATGGACCTGTACGCGAAGTCCAAGGCATCATTCGCTACCGCCGTTCCTGCGCCCAAAGCCGTCACCGTCGAACCGGCATTGGCGCCGCCTGCACCCGATACCACCGCCACCGCAGTTGCCGGGCCTCCTGATCCGCCCGCGGCAAGTCAAGCGCCGCCCCCCCAGCCGGCTGCGCCAAAAACCCCTGCTCCCGGCGCGTCGGTAAGCGCAAGAGCCCGCCAGGATGCTCTCAGGGCGTCCGAAGACGCCAAGAAACGCTTTGAGGCGGAATCGCAGACGGTGGACGCGAACGAGAATTTCCTTGAAGGTCAACGACGTGTAAGAGCAGCGAGTGAAGCGGAAAGAAAGGGCAATCATACTGAGGCGGAAAGGCTTTACGAGCAGGCCCAACGAGAATTCCGGGAAGCCACGCCCGACGCGTGGTCCTTCCAGTAACACCGGACATTGATGTGAGCGTATAGGGAACAGACAAAGGAGATGCCGAGATGAGAAACGGGTACACGGTGAGGGTGTTGACGGTGCTTGTGGCATGTGGAATGTGCCTGGGGGGCTGCCAGACCACGGGGGGGTCAGCTGCGTTAGGAAGTGCTTTGGGAGCCGGTCTGGGCGCTGTCATCGGCAACCAATCCGGTCACGCGGCCGAAGGCGCTTTGATTGGCGCTGCGCTCGGCGGCCTTACCGGCTTCGTTGTCGGAAAGGCTGTGAAGGAGAAGCAACTGGCATCGCAGCAACAGGTCGAACAGGAGTGGGTCCAGCAGGGGAAATCTGTGCCGGCAGAACCGACAGTCATCATTGAGGATCTCTCCCCGACGCCCCAGACTGTGCGGCCCGGAGAAAAATTGGCTGTGACAACCGTCTATACCGCCTATAGCCCGAGTGACTCGGTACCGACAGCGAAGCTGCGATTGCTTCGCGACGGTAAAGAGCTCGCTTCCAGCGACCTGGATGTAAGCCAGACAGGTCGTAGCGAATTCACCAAGGAACTGCCCATGCCTTCCAGTGCTCAGCAGGGGGACTACGTCGTCGAGGTCACCATGCAGAATGGGGCTGACGTGGCCACCAGGCAGTCAACATTTACTGTGGTGTAGCACTTGATCAAAAAAGGCACGCAGGTACGCGGCGTGTCCCTGGAAGCGACCAACCGTTTCGCGGCTTTACTGGTGAGCGTCCGCTGCGCAACCGGTCTGGTGCTGCCTCGCACCACATCATCGGAGACCGCGCGGAGATCGTCGGCGAGGTGGGCGTAGCGCTGGGTCATCTGGCTGGAGGCGTGGCCAAGGAGCTTCTGCACCTCGTAGAGGGATGTGCCCTGGCTGATGGTGAGACTCGCGAAGGTGTGGCGGAGGTCGTGGAGGCGCAGGTTGTCGATGGGCGGCCGCCTTGACGTTTTCGTAAGGAGAAATGCCGCAGGCCGCTTTGACTCTGCCCAAAGCAATTGATTCCCGCGTAGAGGCCCTCCATAATGCCAACAGCATGGGGAGGGGGCCAGGTGTACCTGATCTGCATGAGTGTCCAAGAGGGGTTCATCGTCCACTATCCTCTTATCCCAAGCACAGCGTCTTGTGGGTTGTCCAGAGGACTTTCGACGGAGGGAGAACAAAATGACCTATTCCAAGGAAACGTCCGTGGCTTTTCTTCTGTCCGTGATCACACTATGGGGCTGCGGATCCGAACCGAGGGATGCGATGCAGGTTTCAGAGGCCACCGAGGAAAGTGGCGCACCCATGGCGGCGGGCTTGGAGCAAGCTAAGCTCGTCATCGACCAGCGGGCAGACTCCGTCGCTGGAAGATGGTACGGGGAAGACGAACAGCTGTACCTTTTCTTGGACCTATCCGATGGCGAGGGAGAAGTGAGGGGCGTGCATGTCGCGGGCGATCACGATGGGATTTCGGTTGAGGGACCAGACGAAGGCGAGACTACTGTCACAGGCCGCATGAATGGGAATGAGGCCACCATTGAGATCACCGTGGGGCCGGAACGCGACAAATCGGTGACCGGCGTGCTCAGGCGGGACGGAACCGGTCTGTCTTGGACCATGCGGCACAATGCCCCCGACTACAATCTCATCCCAGCGCGCCTCGCCCTTTTCCCACAGCGCCAGAGCGCTCGTTCCGTGACTGGCCGATGGTATGGCGAAACGGATGATCGGCATTTTCTGCTGGAGCTTGAGGAACGCGGCAACAAGATCAGGGGGATCCACGTTGTCGGCGACCATTACGGGATTCTATGGGAAGGGGCAGACGAAGGGGAAACCACCGTTTCAGGAGTCGTGAAAGGTGACGAGGCTACTATCGAGATCGTAAACGGCATGGAGCGAGATCTGTTGGTTGCAGGGCTACTCGTGCGGGAAGGCGACACATTACGCTGGACGATGAAGAACCCCGCTCCTGAATACTGCATCATCCCTGAAAGTCTCTCGCTTCGCAAAGTTGATCCGGAACACCAACACGATCCGGAAGCGATAACGGCCGCGTTTGTCGCAGAAGCTCAGGCAACGGGTGGAGGCATCCGCAGCGGCCAACTGTATCTGAAAGGACTTCATCTTGGCATGACCCTTGACGAAGCTGCGTCCATTCTGGATTCACTGGGCATGTCCCCGGAGCGCGAAGGCCCGGACGGATATCGGGTGACTATCCTGCCCGCGCTCGACGAAACTCTGACCGAAGGCATAGACGAAGATGAACACGGCTTCGCGTCCGACGTGACGACCCTACCTCGCGCCAAGCCGTTGCTCCAGCTTACCACCTCACGGACAGCTAGTAGTAATGCCGGAGTATGGCGGGTAATTGCGACGCAAGATGACAGGCGGGTCATCCAGTTTTACTTTTCTCGAATGGCGACGAACAGATTGCTCGGCGTCGAAGACGTGAAAGATGCAAGTCACTTCATCGGAATGTTCACACAAGCCTACGGAATACCTGAGAGACGGTATGGTTTTGCGTTGTCGGAACAAGCGGATTACGAGGGCAGTTCTGAAGAAGCGTCAATGTACCGAGACGAGCTGAACGGATGGGAAATCGTATTCTTCGACAACAAGTCTTTCCGTCTGATGGCGATAGAGGAATAACCCACGAGTGGCGCACCGGGCATGAGCCTATAGCTCATAGATCAACTAGATAGCCCCTGCTCGCATGGGGCGGGGGCTTATTCTTTTTTCGGTGCTCGCGCCCCCGTCGTCGCCATGTCTTTGCTCATGCGGCGGTATCGCCGATCTCCCGTGCGACATCATCGGAGATGGCGTGGAGGTTGTCGTCGGCGAGGTGGACGTAGCGCTGGGTCATTTGGCTGGAGGCGTGGCCGAGGAGCTTCTGCACTTCGTAGAGCGATGCGCCCTGCCAACTGTGGCCCTCGACTTCTTCTTTTGGAGAGCCTCGAACGCAACACGAAGGCAGGACACGGCCATAGGACGCGCCAATGAAAAGCCGCCTTGGTCAGTAACCGGGACGGATCGGTTTACACCATGAGTTTCTGTGCGCGGCGGTCAAGAAGTGAAGCGGGTGGCGGCTTAGAAGTGTAGCACCCGCTGCCGTGATTATCCCCATGGTGGTGGGGAGATTCAAATGAGTTGGTGGGGCCTGGGTGGATGCCCCCTG
>JBPOJD010000074.1:0-27860 GCA_052033955.1 Candidatus Hydrogenedentota bacterium | reverse complement strand
GGCGCCGCGGTGTACCGGCGCAGGCGGATGTAGCGCATCGCGGAGACAGCAACGGCCGGGCCGCGAACACCGCGGCCCGGCCTTCTGTTTGTTGCGCGACTATTCGAGTCCGTACTTCTTGATCTTGTATTGCAGCGTGGTGCGTTTGAGGCCGAGATGCTCGGAGGCCTTGGTCTTGTTCCAGTGGAACCGTTCGAGGGCGCCGAGAATGAGTTCGCTCTCCAGCTTGTCCGTCTGCTCGATCAACGATGCGCCGTCATCCGTTTGCGCCAGAACCCGCTCCGCCTCGGGCTCGATGCGCGCATAGAGCAGCTCGGGGGGAATGACATCGACCGTGATTTTGCCGCCCTCGGTCAGGACCACCGCGCGCTCCATGACATTCTCCAGCTCGCGCACGTTGCCCGGCCACGCATAGCGCATGAAGATGTCCATCACGTCGTCGTCGATTTCCTGGACTTCCTTGCCGGTCTCGATGCTGAACTTGCCCAGAAAATGGTCGATCAGGCCCGGGATGTCGTCGCGGCGGTTCCTCAGAGGTTCGATGGTCAGCGAGAAGACATTGAGGCGGTAGTAGAAGTCCTCGCGGAACCGCCCTTGGCGGATGGCCTCGCGCAGGTCCTTGTTGGTCGCGGCGACGATGCGCACATCGACCTTCACCTTCTCCATGCCGCCCACGCGCTCGAACTCGTTCTCCTGGAGCACGCGCAACAGCTTGACCTGGATGCCGGGGTCAATCTCCCCCACCTCGTCGAGAAACAGCGTGCCGGTATGCGCCTGCTCGAAACGGCCGATGCGGCGCGCCACCGCGCCGGTGAAGGCCCCTTTCTCGTGACCGAACAGCTCGCTCTCGAGCACGCCCGACGCGAGCGCCGCACAGTTCAGCGCGACGAAAGGCCGGTCGTGCCGCGGGCTGGCGTCATGAATGGCCTGCGCGACCAGTTCCTTGCCGGTGCCGCTGGGACCGGTGATCAGCACCGAACTCCGGCTCGGGCCGATCTTCTCGATCATGCGCATGAGGTGCTTGGTGTGGCCGCTGTCGCCCACCATGTGCCGCACCGACGGGTGCAGCCAGGTGCGCGGCGCCTGACGCTGTTCGCGCTCTTTCGGGCGGATGATTTTGTCGACCTTGAGTTCGATCTCGCGCAGCCGGAAGGGCTTCGCCACGAAGTCATGGGCGCCGAGGCGCATCGCTTCGACCGCTGTGTCGATGGTGCCGTAGGCGGTCACAAGAATGACCTGCGTGTCCGGCGAGACCTCTTTGGCCGCCCGCAAAACGTCCAGGCCCCCTTTTTCGGGCATGTTGACGTCGCTGATGATGACGTCGTAGACCTTGGTGTGGATGAGATCGATGGCCTCCGCGCCGTTGGCTGCCGTGTCCACGGCAAATCCGCGGTCCCGGAAGGTCTCCGCCAGAAGACTGCGCATATTGTCCTCGTCTTCGGCGATCAGAAGCGGACAGGTCTTTTCCTTGTCGTCAGCCACGCGTGTTTCCTCATAGTCCCACGGCCCAGCGCCAATGTACCACGCCCCCCAGGGCGGATCAACCGGCCCCGGCGCCGATCAGTCGCCAAACAGCTTGTCGAATGCGCTCTTGCCCTCCTCGGGCCGGTCCGAGTCGCCGTCGCCAAACAGGCTGTCCAGGGTGGAACGCGCGGCGCCCCGGTCCGTGCCGCCGCCCGGGCGTCTGCCCTCGCGGAACACGAACTCGTCGCAGAAATTCGCCCCGTCGCGGCGGGACACGGCATCGGTGTTGGGGACGCGGCACTCGTTGTGGCGGCTGGGATCGTGGTGCTGGCAGTTCAGGCAGCAGTGGAGGTAGGCATTGCACGCCGGGCAGGCCTCCTTGATACTCGGGACGCGCTTTTCGTCCGTCCACGGGCTGCCGCACCGGTGACAGAATCTCATGGCTGGACCCTCGCTGTTGCCTACGTTGTACCGCCTGACCGGCCGCCGAAGCAAGCAGGCGCGCGGGACCCGTTGTCCGGCGTCCGCCGATTCGCTACAATTGTCTTCATACAGCAACCACTGAGGGAGACCCGCCGACCATGGTAGACCAGGAACTGCTCAACCTGCTTGTGTGTCCGGAGAACAAGACGCGCGTCACCCCGGCGCCGGATGACCTCGTTGCCCAGATCAACGCCGCCATCAAGGCCGGCGCCGTCAAGAACCGTGCCGGCGAGGCCGTCGGGGAAGCCATCGACGGCGGGCTGGTGCGCGAAGACGGGCTGTACCTCTACCCGGTTCGCGACGACATCCCCGTCATGCTGATCGACGAGGCCATTCCGCTCGAACAGGTGAAGTAGGTCCGCCCGCCGGTGGACATCGAAATACGCCCATACCGCGACGAGGACCGCGACGAATGGATGCGCGTGCATGCCGTCATCATGAGCATCTCGCATGCGTGGAACTATTGCATCCAGGAGCGGCCGCAGTATGAGGGCTATGAGACGACCCGGCTGGTCATGGTCCATGAAGGCAGGATCATCGGCCTGACCGACGTGCAGTACGACAAGGAGCCCGGGGAATTCTGCTTTCTCAAGGACAGTCCGGGGGGCTACGTGCACGAATTCGGCCGGTTGCCGGAGTGCGGCGGCCACCGGCTCGGCGAGCGGCTCATCGCGGCCAGCGTGGAAGACGCCCAACGCAAGGGCATCCGGCGGCTCGAATACTGGAGCCAGGACCGCGCGGCACAGCGCTACTATGCGCGCCTGAAGATGAAGGAAATCGGGCGTCACTACCGGTTCCGCATGAAGCCGCCCGAAAACGTCAACGCCATCATGCGCGACACCTACATCGGCGTCGAGTACATGTACTGCGCATGTCTGCCGGAGGAGTGGCCCACCATCAAGCAGAAGTACGAGATCGTCACGCGCCACCCGCTCGAACCGCACCTGTGCGTCGGCTACGAGATCCGGTTCTGATACCTGCGGATACCGAAAGGGGGAAATTCCAATGCGACGACGGCTACTGGCTGGACTGGTCTTGGCCGGGGTTATGGCCATGCTGCTGGGACACGCGGCCATGGCAACCCCGCCGCCCCGCGACCCGGAAGACCTGCTGAAAGAAGTGGGGCTGGCCAGCGACGTGCCAACGTTGCTCTCGTATCTGCGCGAGGGGCTCCCGGAAGGGCTGGTGTTCAGGGATGGCAGGCCGCTTCCGTCAAACCAGCGGTTTGCGAGATATCACCATGTGATAGAAGCGCTCCGCAAGATGAAGTCGCCCGAAGCAGTACCGCTCCTGACAAGCCTGCTCGAAGGCCCGCTCCCTCCGAAACTGGCCGAGGATCTTGAACGCTCCGCCGCGGACCGGTTTCCGGATGAAGAGTACGAGATCGTCTCTTTCCAATCCTCTTGCGCAAGAGCGCTGGGCCAGATAGGCGACTCCAGCGCGGTGCCCGCCTTGACGCGCTACCTGGAGCGCCTGCTTCCCCTGATGAAGATCAAGGCGGAGACGCCCCTCTATCCGCCGTACACATTGGCATTTGGCAACGCGTGTGTCGCGCTGGGGAGACTTGGGAGCACGGCAGGCGTCGCGTTTGCGGTGGCCGTCCTGCCGGACACCCCGCTCGACAACCCGTGGGCCGTGTATACGCTGAAGGAACTGACGGGCCAGCCCTTCGGGCCGCAGTCTGGCCGCCCCGCGCGCGTCGCCCGCAGAGAGCACGCGAAATGGACCGCGTGGTGGGATGCGAACAAGGCGACCTACCAGATCGACCCGGATGCCATCAATGAAAGCCGGCGCAGGAGCTACGTCGCCGACATGAAGACCGTCCGGGATTATGTTCACCAGGCGCCACTCGCAACCAGGTCGACCTTTGCCACCAACGGGCCTGAGGCCGTGGAGTGGCTGACACAACATGTCGCTGCGCACAAGAAGGAACTGGCCGCGCTCGTCAACGACCCGGACGAGACCGTTTACGTGCGCAATGAAGCCATGGTGTGGTACGCCCGCTACGGCGGAAGAAAAGCCATGAAAACTCTCGCCAAATATGTGCGGTACGAAATCCCGTTTGACCCCGAAGACTCAAAGCTGCAACACGCGATGGCTAGCGAGGCGTTCTTGATCATCAAAGACACTTCGCCCAAATTCGCCTCTAGACTTGGCAAAGAGATTATCGAAGACGGCAGCACTATCTCGGGCTTCTGGGCATTCGATGCCGTAGCCGCGCAAGACAAGGACGTAGCCTATCGCCTTGCCGAACGGCACCTGTTCGCTTCGGAGCCATATCTCAGTGCGGCAATGGTGGTCACCCTCATGCAGCGTCCGGAAGGCGTGCAAAAGGTGATCCAAAGCTATGCCCTGCTCGGCGACTACGCAAAGTGGAAAGCCGTTCAGAGACTCGGTGAACTGCCGGGACCAGCAGGCAAGGAGATCTTCTTTGAAGCAGTCAAGAGCCACGACCGCTCAATCGCCGAGGCGGCGTGTCGGGCCATCACGCGTTTCGAACTCTATGACGCGCTTCCTCAAGAAAGCCGCCAGGCGATGGACGATTTGACTCCACGGTCGGGGCCGAGCGAGTAACACCGCGTCGATTTGCCTGTCGAATGCGCCGTAAGGCTGTCACCAGCACGCATTGATAGCCAAGAGGACCTCTGCGGGAAACGGGGCTATAAAAGAGACGCCGTGCGGCCGCCCCGGTCATACCGGGGGCGCTCACCCTGGGCCGTCGTCCTCGTCGCCGGGGTCTTCCGACGCGGCGGCGTCGCGTTCGTGCAGCGCCGGCTCGAACACATCGCCTTCGATGAAACCAAATTCCATCTGGTCCTGCTGGATCAACCCGTAGCGCTTGAGCACCCGCGCCATTTCGAGCGTGACCGAGCCGCCGTAGTGCTCGCTCGCGTTGACCTTGTTCAGGACATCGCGCAGGACACTCGAGAACTCGAGGACGTGGTCGACGGGCGATTCGTTGAGCATCTGGATGACGCGCGTGCGCGGCTCGAGCGCTGCAGGAAGCTCGGACACGACGAGAATGGTCTTGAACGGCTCGCCGTTGAATATTTCGCGCGCAAAACCAAGCCGGCGGGGTTCGGCGAACTGGGTCAACACCGGGCTCGCCTCGAGCGTGGACGGATAAAGGCGGTCGCCGTGCCAGGCATGTATTTCGACCAGCGCGCGCGGAATCGCGGGGAGATCCACGGGATAGATGAGCTGACCGAGGGGCAGCGAACGGCCCGGGCGCGCGTTGACGACCAGCAACTGGGCGCCGTCGCCGGTGCGCGTCGCGGCATCGTGCTTCCAAGGCGTCAGCACATGAAACAGGTTGAGTTCGAAGAACTCGCGGACCACTTGGAGGTTGACCAGGCTCATAGGTTCCCCTGCACACCGCCGCCGGACGCCGGCAGCGGATTCCCCTACTCCAACTCAGCCAGTGCCTTGCCGAGCTTGTGATCCGGAAAGGCCTTCAGGATCTTCTTGCCCAGCTCCCGGGCGCGGTCGGCGCGTCCCACGCGCTCAAAGCATAGCCCCTGCTTCGCCAGAATGTCCACATAACTGAAGTACTCGCCAAACGCGGCGTAGTGACTGCTGGCATCGGCGTACTCGGCCGCATCGCGGTAGTGTTTGAGGGCCTCGGGGTAGTTCTCGAGCGCAAAATAGATCTCGCCCCGGAGATAGTAGGCCTCGGTCTGTTCGGGATTGAGCTCGATCGAGTGCTCGAGCAGGGCATCGGCTTCCTGCATGGCCTGCTGGCTCAGTTCGAGCTGCCCCGCCAGCCGGGCCGCACGTCCGAGCAGAAACAGCGCGGCAAAACTCGATGCGCCGTGGTCGCGGGCGCTCTGCGCCAGGCTCACGGCCCCCTGCCAGTTGCCTTCCAGAAAGGCCGCGTCCGCCAGCCCGAGGTAGGCGCGCGGATCGTCTTTCTTGACGTCCAGGACCCGCGTGAACTGGTCGCGCCCGAGCGAGACCTGGCCTTCCTCGAGGTAGGCGTGCCCCAGGTCCAGCCGCGCGGGCACCAGATCCGGGCGCGACCGCACCAGCGGTTCGAGGATGCGGACCGCCTTGGCGGCGTTGCCCAGCCGCAGGAAGCAGCGCCCGAGCTGGTGGTAGGCCGCCCAGAACGAGCTGTCCAGATGAATCGCCCGCTCAAAGTGCTCGATCGCGGCGGCCAGATCACCCCGCATGGAGGCGGTCAACCCCTCGTCGTGATAACTGTCCGCCGTCTCGCCGCCAAACGCCATCGGTCGTTCTCCTAGTCTGTCAGCGCACTCAGGGCGGCCCGGGCCTGTTCGCGCGTCACGTCCGTACGCAACACCACATGCCCAATGCGGTCCGCAACCACAAACTTCAGCGTGCCGCGGCGCGCCTTCTTGTCGTGTTCCATGGCCGCGAGGGTCTCGTCCACCGGCAGCGCGTCCCAGCGCACGGGCAAGCCATAGGCACGAAGACACGCCTCCTGCCTCGCCACAAATGCCTGGTCCACCATGCCCAGATTCCGCGCCAGCACGCCGGCGGCCTGCATGCCCAGCGCCACCGCCTCGCCGTGGAGGTAGGCGCCGTAGCCGGTCACCGCTTCGATGCCGTGCCCGAAGGTGTGCCCGTAGTTCAGGATCGCCCGGACGCCGTGCTCCTGTTCGTCCTCGGCCACCACCCCCGCTTTGATCTCGCATGACCGCATCACCGGGTACTCCAGGGCCGCCAAGTCCTTGCGCAATATCGCCGCGGCATTCTGCTCCATATAGTCAAACAGCGCCGCATCGGCGATCATGCCGTGCTTGATGGCCTCGGCCAGACCCGCGCGCAGCTCGCGGTCCGGCAGCGTGTCGAGCAGCGTCATGTCGATGAGCACCGCCGAGGGCTGGTGAAACGCGCCGATGATGTTTTTCGCGAGCGCGTGATTGACCCCCGTCTTGCCGCCCACGCTCGAATCCACCTGCGCGACGATCGTGGTCGGGATCTGGATGAACGGGATGCCCCGCATGAAACTCGCGGCGGCATAGCCCGCCACGTCGCCCACGACTCCCCCGCCGAGCGCGATGACCAGGCTCGACCGGTCCAGTCCGCCTTCCAGAAAGGCGCCGCACAGGTCGTCAATGCGTGCCAGGCGCTTGTGCTCCTCGCCTGCGGGCATGGTCACCACCCGCACCGAAAAACCGGCAGCCTTGAGCAGCGCCTGCGTGCGTTCGGCATACAGCGGGCCGACGTTGGAGTCCGTGACAAGGGCCACGGCGCCCCTGGGCCGGATCGCGGCCGTCACGGCGCCGATCTGGTCCAGAATGCCTTGACCTATGTGGATGGGATAGGAACGATCGCCCAAGGCGACGGTAAGCGACTTCATGTGAGACTCCCGAGTGTCCGTTAACCACGTGCCGGGGTTCATTTTAGAGGCACCGGGCCAGACGCGCAAGAAAAAAGCGGCCCGGCGCCTTGCCGAGCCGCGTTGCAGACTGTTTCCGCCGCTATTTCCGGCGCCTGAGTGCCCAGAATACCGCGGCCAACAGACCGGCGGCCACGGGCAGGGCCGTCACCGGCACTTCAACATTGTACGAATAGGGATCCAGGCCGAGTTCCCACTCGACGCGGTCGCTGGTGCCGTCGCCGTCCGAATCCAGGTCCAGGTAGTTGGGTATCCCGTCGCCGTCAATGTCGTCCGTGCCCTCGATGATGTTGGGAATCCCGTCGCCGTCGTCGTCGCCATCGTCGTCGATCCAGGGCCGGTCGGCGGACGACACGAAGAGGGCCGTGCCGCTGCTTGTGCTGGTTTCATTGTATGCCTGGTCGGCACCCGTCACGGCTATCCCGACATAGCCCCTGGGCTGGGCGGGCGGCGCCTGCCACGCGTACGAGTACGCCAGGCCCGCCGAGCCCGTCAACGCTACCTCCGAGCCGTCCACCGTGAGGACCGGGGCCGCCAGAAGGGGTTCTGAGGCCGTGACCGTGATCGTGGTGGTTTGGCCCGCCACGACCGGCTGCGGCTGGGCCACAAATGAGAGCGACGGCAGATCGTTGTCCTTGACCAGCAGCGCCACCTTGTCCGGGCCAAAGGGATAGCTGAGCGCGGCGTACACGTGCTCGTTGTCTGCGGTCACGTGGACACGGTTCACTTTCGAAATGGATCCCGGAATCTCGCCACCGCCCACGGTCTGCATGGGCCCGAGTGCGCCCGTCACGGGGTCGCGCAGAATAGAAAGCACGGCGGGCGCGCCCGTATTGGTGGCCGCGAAGAGGAACCGGTTGTCGGGGCCTGCCTGCATCGCATACACGCTGGCCACCGGGGCCGTGTAATCCGCCAGGCGCGTGAGTGCGCTGGTATCCGCGTCGCGCGCGTACACGGCCACCCCATTGCCGCTGTTGTCGGTGGCATAGAGGTGGCCGCCATCGGGCGGCATCGTCAGAACGAAACTGAAGGTCTGCGCGAAGCCGTGGTTATAGACCCCCACGAAGGTCAGCGCGCCGGTCGCGGTGTTGCGCGCGAACGCCGCAATCTTCGGGTCCACGTCGCTCACGGCATAGAGGCTCTTCTGGTCAGGCGAGATCAGCAGCGAGGCGACATTGTTCAGCCCATCCACGCCGCTTGCTCCCTGCGTATGGCTTTCCATCAACGACAGCGCGCCTGTGCCGGTGTTGCGCTGGAACACCCGCAGCGCGTTCTTGGCGGTGTCGGCCACGTAGAGAAATCCGTTGTCGCTGCTGGTCGCCACATCGCGGATGATGGACCCCATGACAAAGAAGTCCGCCCCGGTGTAGCTGCGCTGGTAGGTCAACGCGCCGGTGACGGGATGGCGCGTCCAGACGCTGATCGACGCGTCGTCGCGGCCGCCGGTATACGCAAATGCCTCGTCCGCCGAGAGCGCCAGCGAGTTCACCTGCTTCAACCCGGGGTTGCCGGCGCCGTAGAGCTTGGAATCGACGAAGGTGAAGACCCCCGTATCGGGGTCGCGGGCAAACACGGCAAGCGCTTCCTGCTGCAAATTGACCACATACACTCGCGTGCCGTCGGCCGAGAAGACCATCCTGCGGACCTCGTCCAGTCCGGTGAAGTCCGTCACCACCTGGGCCTGCGTCAGCGCGCCCGTGGTCTCGTTGCGTGCGAAGACCGCCACCGCGTCGTTGTCCGGACCCGGAGCGTACACGTGCTTGCCGTCGCTGGAGAGCGCCAGGCGCGTCACGCCCGCGAGCCCGTCCACCCCGGCCACGTTGTCCTCGTGCTTGGACAAGTACGTCAGCGCGCCGGTTCCCGCATCCCGCGAGAAGGCGGCCAGCCACTTCATGTCGCCGACGGCGTAGAGATGAGTACCGTCGGCCGAGATCACCGCGTCATAGGGTGTCGACGCGCCGAAGGAACTCGCGGCGAGGCTGCCGACAAATGAGAGCGCGCCCGTCAACCCGTCCCGCGAGAACACGCGGAGGCTGGTGGCGCCCGCCGTGTAGGCATAGGCGCCATCCGGCGAGAAGGTCACCGCGTGGGTCGCCCCCGCGATGCCCGTGGCCGTCTGACTGAGGAAGGTCAACGCCCCGGTGGAGGCGTCCCGCCCCAGCACGACCAGATTCGTGCCCGCGACCACGACCAGATGCGCGCCGCCCGGCGACAAGGCCATGGCCTGCGGCATGCCCATCCAGGTTACTCCGGCCTGACCGTTGATGTAGCTTCCCTGAAAGGTCAGGGCGCCGGTCCCGGCATTGCGCGCAAGATGGCACAGCGCATTGCCGCCGAACGACAGCGTGTACACATGGGCACCGTCGCCCGACACCAGCACACGCTGCATGTTTTGGAGTCCCGTGATCCCGCCCACGCCGTTGACGTACGTGGCCACATGGGTCAACAGGCCGGTGTCCGAGGCGCGCGCGAACGCGGCCAGGTCCTGCCCCACAACGTACACGTGGGCCCCGTCCGGCGAGACGGCGACACCCCGTGGGGTCGCCGTCAGCCCCGGCACCGCGGAGGTCACTTCCGACAGGGCGCCGGTCACCGCATCGCGCGCGAGGACCGTCATCAGGGCCGGGCTCTCGCTGGTGGTGTACACGTGAGCGCCGTCCGGCGACACCGCCACCCGCCCGGCATGACGCAGCCCCGGGATACCGGCGGGGTCCGCCGCCTGCAACGTGTCCACGTAGGACAGGACACCCGCGTGGACCCCAAGGGGAACGCCCAGCACCGCCACGGCCGCCAGAAAATGTAAACAGATCACTGCCTTGCTCAAGATTGCTCTCCCCGTTCTTCGCACGGTGCCGGTCCAACACCAACCCCGGGAAAATCTGCGGCAGAACAACGCCGCAACCCCGAGTTGGCTATGGGGAGTATACCACGCAACTCAGGTGGGAAGCATAGGGGAGCGGCTGAGAACATCGAATTACCGGCCAGAATGAGATTACAATACGGCGCTTACTACGCATGTTACGCATTATACTCAAAAGCGCTGCGCGACGGCCTCCCCAGCCGCGAACAGGTTGATGTTGAAGCGGCTCCACGATATGATCGACGGCATTTGGCGCCTGCCGACACCGGGGAAACGACAAGGAAGGGGTTGGGATGAAACTGCATGCCGCGTACAGTGCGGTGTCCTTGCGACAGATAGAACCGGAAGGATGGCTGCGCGCCTTCCTCGAACGCCAGCGGCACGGCCTGACCGGTCACCTCGAGGTGGCGGGGTATCCGTTCAACGCCCCGACCTGGGACCAGCCCGGCGTGACGTCGCGGGGCTCGGAGCACTGGTGGCCCTACGAGCAGGCGGGGTACTGGATTGACGGCCTCGTGCGCTGCGGCCACCTGCTGCGCGACCCCTTTCTCCTCGAAAAGGCGTGTGGGCCCATCGAGTACGTGCTCAAGCACGCCGACAAGGACGGGTATCTCGGTCCGAAGGGGATCAAGGAGCCGGTCAACCAGAACCGGTGGGCGCATGCGGTGTTCTTCCGGTCCTTGACAGCCCACCACGGCGCCACCGGCGACGAACGCATCGTCGCCGCCCTTCAGAAACACTACCTGTCGGGGACCTCGCCCCATTCCTGGCACCGCGAGGTCGCCAACCTCGAAACGGTGCTGTGGACCTACGAGAAGACCGGCGACAAGCGGCTGTTGCAGCATGCCATCGCGGCCTATGACGAATTCAACACGCTGCCGATAGACGAGACGGTGCCGAGCATGCTTACGGCCACGCCCTCGCGGGATCACGGCGTCAGCTACAACGAAATGGCCAAGATCGGCGCCATTATGTACAAATATACGGGCAACGCGCGCTTCCTGAAGGCCACGGAGAACGCCTTCCGCAAGATGGAACGCGCCAGCATGCTCATCGACGGCGTCCCGTCGTCAAGCGAACGCCTCCGGGGCAAGGATCCCCTGGACAGCCACGAGACGTGCGACATTGCCGACTACACCTGGAGCGTCGGGCATCTCCTGGAGATAACGGGCAAGGCCGGGTACGCCGACAAGATCGAGCGGGCCTGTTTCAACGCCGCCCCGGGCGCCGTCACCCCCGACTTCCGGGCGCTCCAGTATTTCTCCTGCCCGAACCAGTTGGTCGCCCACGACACCTCGAACCACAACATCTTCCATAGCGGCGGCCACTGGATGGCCTACCGGCCGAACCCGGGCACCGAATGCTGCGCGGGCAACGTCCACCGCATCATGCCCAACTACGCCGCCCGCATGTGGATGCGCGACGCCCACGGCGGCATTGTCGCGGCGCTGTACGGCCCGGGCCGCGTGACCTTCCGCCCGGCGGGGTCGCGCAGCGACGTCACGATCGTCGAGGAAACGGGCTACCCGTTCACGGACGAGATTGCGTTCCGGATCCAGTGCGACAAGCCGGTGCAGTTCCCGCTCGTGCTGCGCATTCCGGGCTGGTGCCGCGCCGCCGAACTCTACGTCAACGGCGTCCGCCAGAAGGGCCGCCTAGCGCCGGGGCGTTTTGTCACGCTCACGCGCGAATTCGCCCCGAGCGACCGGATCACGCTGGTGCTGCCGATGGAACTCAAGCTGAGTCACTGGCCCCATGGCGGCGTCGGCATCGAGCGCGGCCCGCTTGTCTACGCGCTCGCGGTCGAGGAAAAGGCGCACGCCAAGCAGGTCAAGGGACAGACCGCCAAGGGATTTCCCGCCTGGGAACTGCGGCCGGCCAGCCCCTGGAACTACGCGCTCGCCCTCGATGACCGGCATTTAGACAGCGTGGAAGTGGTCCAGGGCCCGATGTCGGACAACCCCTGGACCACGGCGACGGCTCCGGTCGAGTTGCGGGTGCCGGCGCGGCGCGTCCGGAACTGGCGCCTGAACAAGACCCGGTGGGCCGAACGGGAGTACCATGTCCCCGGCGCGGTAAAGATCGACTGGTTCGAGGGAGACTACGAGTTCACCCCGGACCTCCCGGATCCGGCGACGTTGCGGGAACGGCTGGACACAAAGGTTGAGATGATACGCCTGGTTCCCTACGGCTGCACCAACCTGCGGCTGACCGTGTTCCCCCACGCGGCGCCCTGAACGGTTTGCGCCTGGAGATGGCTATGACCGCGGTCCCAAAGCGCGTCTGCTACGTGATTCGTTCGCTCGATGTGGGCGGGGCGCCGATCCAGTTGCTGCGCCTGCTGCGCGAGCTGGCGCGGGACCACGAGCTGACGGTCGTATGCACCGGCAAGGCGGGCAGTCTCCGGGCCGAGGCGGAACGGCTGGGCGCGGTGGTGCATGAAGCGGGGCTTTCCGTGTCCTGGGATCCACGCACCACGCGCCGTCTGGTCGGGCTGTTCCGCAATCACCGGCCCGATGTCGTGCACTCGATGCTTCAGGGCATGGACTGGTTCGCCTGCCGCGCCGCGCAATTGACGGGGGTTCCGGTGGCGGTGAGCAGTCGCCGCGAGATGGCGGATCAGCTCACGCCCCGCCAACTGCGGTGGCAGCGCCGGGCCAACCAGCTCGTCGATGCCATTGTCGCCAACAGTCAGGCGGTGGCCACGGACGCCATCAAGCATGAACAGGCCCCTCCCAGCCTGTTCCGCATCATTCCGAACGGGGTCGATACCACCCTGCCCGAGCCGGACGAACCGTTTGAACTGCCCTTCCCCAAGGGCGCACCGGTGATCGGCATGGTGGCGAACTTCGTCCCGGTCAAGGACCACGCACTTTTCCTCCAGATGGCACGCATTCTGGCCGCGGCACGCAAGGATCTCTGCTTCCTCCTCGTCGGCCGCGGCCCCCTGCGAGCGAAGGTCGTCCAGGATATTGCCGAGTCGGGTATGGCGGACCGGTTCCATGTGGCCCAGACGGCCCGGGCCACCGCGGCGACGTACCGCGCCATGGCGCGCCTGGTCCTGACGAGCCGCAGCGAGGGATGTCCGAACGCGATCATGGAGGCGATGGCCGTGAAGGTCCCCGTCATCGCGGGGGCCGTCGGCGGCGTACCTGAATTGATCGCCGACGGGGTGACGGGCCGCCTGGTGCGTTCGCGCGACCCGGAGGACTTCGCGGCGGCGGTGCTCGCCTCGATCGAAGACAGCGATGCGCCCGCCATGGCCGCGCGCGCCCAAGAGATGGTGCGCGATGAGCGGTCCGTCGAGCGGATGGCCGCGGCCCATCGGCGGCTGTATGCCGAACTGCTTGCGGAGGCACACCGGAAGGCCACGTAGGCGGCCATTCTGCGCGGCGCCATGCCGCTGGGGTAGAATGGGGAACGTGAAGCAACTGCGGAGACATTGCATGAGGCGTTCGATAGTCATGACTGCCATGCTTTCGGTTCTGTGCGCGGCCAACAGCGCGCGCGCACTGGACATCGCACCCCACCTCGGTGAGCGGTACTACGGCCTGTACATGAACGGGGAAAAGGTCGGTTACTCGTCGGTGGCCCTCGAACAGGCCCCCGAAGGCGACATTGTGTTTCGCGAAAACGCCCGCTTCCTCGTCACCATGGCCGGGGTCGCACAGGACATGCGCACCGAATTCGTCCGTACCTACCACCCCGACCAGACGCTCAAGACGATCGACGCCACCGTAGACGCCGTGACACGGTCCGAGTTCCACGCGAAGATGGACGGCGATGAACTGGTGCTCACCTCGACCATCGGCGACGTGGTCACCGTGAGCCGCTTTCCCCGGCCCGATGAGACCCTGGCCGACCTGCTGAAACTCGCGGAACTGGTGCGCGACGGCGGCAAGGTCAGCCAGAAGATCAGCTTCGGCGTCTTCGACCCGGTGTACCAGCAGGTGCTCAAGGGCGCCAGCCGCATCTCGGGCGTCGAGACGCGTCTCCTCGACGGCGTCCAGACCGAGATATACGAGGTCCGCACCGAAATCGAGGCGCTTGGACTCGAAACGGTCTCGCGGGTCGCCGCGGACGGCACGATCCTCGAGGACGTCACCGGCGGCTTCCTTACGATGCGGCTGGAGCCCGAGGAAGTCGCCAAGGATGTCTCGTACAACAACGACACCATTATCTCAAACGCGGCCCGCCTGGCCGAGCCGATCAAGGACGCGCGCACGCGTCCCCATCTCGCGCTGAAGATACTCGGGCCTATCGAGGACAAGCACCTGTTCGCTACCAAGCGCCAGGCATTGACCAAGGAAGACGGCGCGGTGCGTCTTGAATCCAGACAGATCGCGCTGAACGAGATCGCCCCGGTCGCGCTTCCGGTTACAGACCCGGAGGTGGGAAGGTGGGTCCAGCCGACGCTCTTTGTACAGAGCGACCACCCGGACATCATCGCCAAGAGCCGCGAGGTCCTCGGTTCCACCACCGACGCGCTGTCCGCCGCCCGCAAGCTCTCGAAATGGGTCTACGAGAACGTGCGCACCACCTTCTCGGCCCGCCTCACCAATGCCTACGAGGTACTGCAAAGCCTCGAGGGCGATTGCACGGAGCACAGCGTGCTGTTTGTGGGCCTGGCCCGCGCCGCGGGACTGCCCGCGCGCGAGGTGGCCGGACTGATCTATGTCGACGGCCCCAGTCCGGGGTTCTATTTCCATCAGTGGGCGGAGGTCTGGGTAGGCGAATGGATCGAGGTCGACCCGACGTTCAATCAGGTGCCCGCGGACGTGACCCACGTCAAGCTGGCCGAAGGCGACCTGTTTGAACAAACGAAATTGCTGCCCGTTATCGGACGGCTCGAGGTGGAAGTTGTTGAGGACACCACAGCCAGCTCCTGAGGACCAACCCAACGGTTCATCCCGCCCCTCGACGCGCCGCGGTTGCCGGCGCGTTTTGCTTGCGGCAGCGGGACTGGTCGTGCTCGCCATCGTGGCGGCGGCGGTGACGCTCACGGCACAGATACCCAAGCAGCGCATCGCGGAAGCCGTTGCCGGACGCCTGCTGCACGCCGAGGTCTCGCTGTCGGGCCTCCGTCTTCGGCCAGACCTGCGGATCGCGTCGCTGCGCATCAGCGACCCGGGACACACAACACCCGTTCTCGAAGCGCGCGACATCGCGGCGACGTACCGTCTCGCATGGCCCGGACCCGGCCGTCGTATCATTGAAGCGGTCACGGTGGACGCGGTGCATGTGCGCCTGCACGACGCAGCCGACGGCGGCAACCACGGATTCATCACGGCCCTGTTGAGCGCCCCGCCCAAGGACGAACCGGCCGACCCCCTTCCCTGGATTCCCCGGAGCATCACCGTTGAGCATGCCACGCTCGATCTGCAACAACCGGGTGTTGCCCTGTTGCTCGATGGCATCTCGGCGCGCGTGCAGATCGATGATCTTGCGAACTACACCGCCGCCATCGCCGCCGACGGCCTCTCGGGCCATCTGACGACGCTGTCGCCGCCGGTGAATGAACGGTTCCGCGACGGCGCAGTCGAGGTGACGGCCGCCGCCAGCGGGAACGAATGGCGCGTGGACATCGCGCGTTTTGACGTTCCCGGGCTCGTCCATGCGCGCGCCGCGGTGAACCTGTACCGCGACGGCGACGCCACACGCGTCGTGGCCTCGATCCCTTCCGCCAGTGCCGGCCCGCTTCCCGTCGAGCCACTGGCGCGCTTCCTGGGACTCCCCCCTGCCCGCTTCGAGGCCCTCCACATCGAGAATGGCGCGCTGGACCTTCGGCGCAGCGCCGCCGGGTGGCAGGCGGACGAAGCCCGGGCGGATGCCGCGTTCTCGCAATTGGAGGTCGGTGACGCCGGCGCGCGCTGGTACGCGGGAGACCTCTCGCTGCATGCGGCGCTCCAAGAGGACGACACCCCGGCCGTCGGACTGCGGGCGGTGCTCGGGGGCGGCCAGAAGCTGGAGGCCCTGATCAGGCAGGAGGGCACGGGGATACGCGGGACGGCCTCGTTGAGTGGCTGGACCAAGGCCGATGTGGCGCAAAGCGTGCCCGAAGCCTACCAGCCGCTCTTCGCCCACGTCACGACACTCGAGCGCCTGTCCGCCACGGCGGAGGTCTATCTCGCCGGGGCGGCCTACGAGGGCAGCCTCACGGCCACCGCGCGCCTCGGCAAGGAGGACGCCTCCATCGAGGCGGCCGCGCGTGGGACGCTGAACGACGCGAATGGCATCACGCTGGACGGCGCCGCGCGCGCCGCTCTCGCGGGCGGAGCGCTGACGCTGGAAGCAACTCAGCATCCGGGCCAGGCGCCCGCCACGCGCATCGCGTTGGAAAACGTGCGCGTCGGGCCGTGGATGCAGGCCGTCTGGGGCACTCCGGTTCCGGAACTGCCCGCGGCGACACTGAACGGGACGGCTACGATCGGCGGCGCGCTGGATGCGCTCGATGTCTCGCTCGACATCGCAGCCACCGATGCCGTTTGGGGGACCTTGCGTCTTGACGAGGGCGCTGTCCTGGACCTCGATGGCGACCTGACCGTGCAGGTGTCCGAGCGCTTGCTGGCAGCGGACGCCCTGACAGTGATCATAGGGCCGGAACTCACCGCCACCATCTCGGACGGCCGCCTGTCGCTGCTCGACTACAGCGCCTCGGCGCAGGTGGACGGCGAAATCGATCTCGCATGGGCCGGCGCATGGCTCGGCCAGCCCGACCTCTGGGGCGACGCCACCTTCAGCGCGCCCCTGCGCAACGAAGGCGGCTACCTGCGAGCCTCCTTCCACGCCGAAGCGCCCAGTCTC
The DNA here is from genome assembly GCA_052033955.1 of Candidatus Hydrogenedentota bacterium. Classification (GTDB taxonomy): domain Bacteria; phylum Hydrogenedentota; class Hydrogenedentia; order Hydrogenedentales; family SLHB01; genus JBPOJD01. Next base: position 10,884 of record JBPOJD010000074.1, on the reverse strand, counting down.
GGTTACGGCAACCTGACGATCCCCTATGGAAGCACCTTGGTTGCCGACGGCCGCGCGGTGTACGACACGCTGAAATCGGAACTGCGGGGCGAGGCATTGACCGCCACCATCGGCGAAGGCACCCGCCTGACCACCCGGCCGTGGACCGTCCGCCTGGGTTCGCTCCGGGGTGAAGTCCCCTTCGAACTGACAAGCGATTTCGTGCCCATCGTGGCCATGGGGTATCTCCAGGACGCCGAGGGCACAATCGAGGCCCGCGGCGCGCTGCACCTGGCCGAGACCGCGCACATCGAGGCGGAGGTCAAGGCGGCCGCGGCGCACTTCACGCTGCCCGGCGCCATCGCACTGGTCACCGGGGCCACCTTCGACGGAAGAGCCGGCTACGGCCCGGCACTGTCTGGCGAGGGCATGCTCACGGCCGAATCCACCGTCGTCGCGGGGGCCATCATCGGCGGCCTCAGCGGGCCGGTACGGCTCGAGGGCGACACCGTCGTCGCCGCTGGACTGACCGGAACGCTGTTTGACGGCCCGTTGACGGTCGACGCCTCGGCGGGCCTGCTGCGCGAGAAGCTGCCGTTCACGCTGGACGCGCGCGGGACCGGTCTCGACCTGGCGCTGCTCGTCGAGCAGGTGAAGCCGCCGCGGGTGACCCTCACCGGACCCGCCGATGCCACGCTCCACCTCGAACTGGACCAGGAGGGACTTCAGGAGGTGAAGGTGACCTCGCAATCCACGGGCGCGCTCACGGTAAATCGCGACATCATCCAGCAGGTGCTGCTTTCGCAATATGTGCAGGGGGTCACGGGCGGCAGACAGCTCGACCGCGTCGTGCGCGACGTCCTCGGCACCGCGGATCAGCGTCCTTTCGATTCGGGAGCCTTGGATCTGGACCTCGTGGACGGCCGGCTGGAAGGGCAAGCCGTGCTGACAAGCGGCGCGCTTAATCTGACGATCGACCTGCACGTGGACCCCGAGGCCCTCGTCGCGGCGATGCAGCTCACCCAACAGGAGCAGTTCCGCAATATTCAGGGGGTCACACCCGGACCGATAGAGTGGGACGACTGAGCCGAGGCCAGGATCCGGATCAGCGCGCCGCGTCCACGGCGGCCTTGATGGCACGGATATGGCCGGGGGTCGTGCCACAGCACCCGCCGATGATCGTCGCCCCGGCCTCGATCAATGCGCCGACAAACGCGGCCATTGCTTCCGGGGTTTCGAGGTACCGGAGCCGGCCCGCTTCCTCGACGGGCATCCCGGCGTTGGGCTGCACCAGAATAGGGGTGTCCGGCAGCGCGGCCCGCAGCTCGCGCACGATGCCGACCATGTTGTCGGGACCTTGGCCGCAGTTCGCGCCGACCACCGAGGCGCCGGCTTCAACCACGGCCCGGGCCGCCTCGGCGGGCGTGGTCCCCATCATCGTGCGATAGGACCCGTCGGGCATGCGGTTGTAGGTGAAGGTGCTGATGGCCTCCATCCCGGTCTCGCAGATGGCCCGGACGGCGATGGCCGCTTCGTCCGCCGCCGCCATGGTTTCGACCGTACAACAGTCCGCCCCGCCTTCGCGCAGGGCATGGGCCTGTTCGAGAAACGCCTCGTGCATCGCCTCTTCCGATACCTCGCCCGTCATGAGGAACTTGCCCGTGGGACCGATGGACGCGGCGACCAGCGCGGCCGTCCCCGCCGCCGTCCGGGACAGGCGGGCGCCGGCGCGGTTCAACTCCGCGACCTGATCGGCCAACTCGTGCTGAGCCAGCATGAACCGGTTGCCGCCAAACGTGTTCGATCCGATGATGTCCGACCCGGCATCCACATAGGCCGCCGCGATCGCCTTGACGTCATCCGGCCGCCCGACGTTCCACAGCTCGGGACACTCCCCCGGCTGCAGCCCGCGTTCCATCAGCAGCGTTCCCCACGCACCGTCGGATACCAGCAGACGTTTGCGGGAAAACACTTCTCGAAGGGTGGTCATGGGAATTCCTTTCGTCGCCGCAGGGGGGTTCAGGCCCACGCGCCCTGCGCCACCCAGCCGTTGAGCTTCAGGCAGTCCGTCAGGGTGCACGTTTCGCAAGGATAGGGGCATTTCCGGACGCGTTGGCCGATGCCAATGAGGCCAAGCACGGAGTAGCACGGCACGGTAACGCCATCGGGCGACACCTGCAAGCCGCAGAAGCCCGGAGGCATCAGCTGAAACAGCCGGGCGCGGTCGGCCCGGTTCCATCCACACGAGCCGGGATAGTAGCGGTTCGTGGTGCGGTATCCGGCCACCCGCGCGATCTCTTCGATCCGGTGTATCGCCCAGTCCGCCGCGCGCTGGGCAATGCGTTGTCCGAGCACGGCCACCACTTCGGTGAAAGGCGCCGGGCAATCCGCCGTCTCGCGCACCCAGGCATCGAAGCCCGCACCGGTCGTAGCGGTAAAAAGGGCGACGCTGCAGGCGCCTTCCAATGACGCGCCCACAACGTCGCCCAATGCAAACCGCACACCGTCCAGGCGCATGCCTGCGCCATTCAGCAGCACCGACGACTCCGCGAGCACACGGAACCCGGTGCGCACCTGCACCCGCGCGGGCGCCGCGGCCAACACCGCATCCACCGCGGCGCCGTACCCGGAACACGCCTGCGCGTGGCCGGCCTCAAGCGCCGTCAGCAGACTGTCCGGCCGGATCCCGAGCGTCTCGAACGCCAGCGCATACTCTGACAGTCCGATAGTCAGTCCCGGCGAAGGTTCCGCCAGCTTTCGGTCCACACGCGCCATGCGATGCCGTCACTCCAGCGCCCGGGCCAATGGCCCTAGGCAAAGATCTTGTCGAGGTAGTCCAGCGCGCCCTGCGGGTCCGCTGAATAGGCGTCCGCGCCGATCTTGTCCGCAAACTCCTGCGTCAGCGGGGCGCCGCCCACGATCATGATGGTGTTCGGATAGGTCTGCTTGAGTTCCTTGACCGTCTTTTCCATGTTGGCCATTGTCGTGGTCAGCAGGGCGCTCAGGCCCACGACGCAGCCCGGATTGGCTTCGACGGCCGCGGCGAACTTCTCGGTCGGCACGTCCACACCCAGATCCACGACTTTCCAGCCGCCGCCTTCCATGACCATGCACACAAGGTTCTTGCCGATGTCGTGCAGGTCGCCCTGGACGGTGCCCATGACGAAGGTGCCTTTGTGCTGGGCCTGGCCGCTCTCGAAGAAGGGCTTCAGGTGCGCCATCGCGGCGGTCATTGCCTTGGCGGCCATCAGCAGATCGGGCACGAATACCTTGTTTTCGCTGAACTTGTGGCCCACCTTGCTCATGCCCACCATCAGCCCCTTGCGGAGGATGTCGTTCGGATCGACGTTCTCGTCCAGGGCCCGCTTGGTCAGCTCATCGGCTCCCTGCTGGCCGCGCATGTCCGGCGGATACGGCGACGCTTCGTTGACCTTGCCCCGCTCGACGGCTACCGCCAACTGTTCAAGAATCTCCGACATGGGTACTCTCCTCTTCCTTCCGTTGTCAGCCTTCCGGCACATGTTGTGGCCTCAGAAACCGCGCGTCAGGCGTAGCTGCCGAGTTCCAGGCCCTGTTCCACGAAAAACCGATAGGTATCATACTCTACTTGGCTCGGAATTGAATGATCCGAGTGCAGCACGTATCCGTAGCCCGCTTTTACCTCGGGAATCTTGCCGTGCAGTTCCTTAAGTATGACGTCGCGGTCGTTGGAGTACAAGCACCGCACGTCGATGCCGCCCATGAACGACAGGCGGCTGCCGTAGTCGCGGTACAGCTTGAGCAGGTCCATCCCCGCTTTGACCTCGATCACCTGCAGGCAGTCGATGCCCGACTCGATCATGCCGGGCACCAGCGGCTCGACAAAGCCGCACGAATGCATGATCACCGGCAGGTGCTTGCTGTGACAGAAATCGATCGTGCGCTGGTGGGCCGGTTGCAGGATCTCCCGGTACATGTCCAGACTCATGAAGGGCCGCCCCTTGAACCCCATGTCCTCGTAGAACCAGATGCCGTCGGGCAGGCCTTCCTGCGCGAACAGGATCTCCATCAGTTCGATGCACAGGTTGGCGTAGGTCATGGCCATCTCTTTGACCCAGTCCGGATCGATGGCCATCCCCATCAGCATGTACTGGTGCCCGCACACCGGGTGCATCATCTCGAACACGTTCACCCCGCTCCAGGCAAAGAAGCGGTTGTCCTCGCGCGCGCTGTCGCGCACGGCGCGGTAGCCCTCGAAGTTGATCCGGCGCGGATCCGCGCTCAGAAACGGCCGGATGTGTTCCTCCCACCCCGCACGGTCCTGGACTAGGAAGTCCACGTGCTCGGGCGTTCCGTCGCGGTCCTTCCAGTACCGCAGCAAGGCGCCGTTGCCGTCGCGCACCAGACGCGTCTGGTCATTCTCCTCGACGATCTCGGGCTCGAAATCGAGCTTGGCCACGGTGTTGAACGGCCAGCATATCTGCATGTCCAGCCCGAAATGCCGCTCCAGCGGCGTGTTCTCGGGAAGGTGGCCCTGTCCGGACCAGTACCTGTGGGTATCGCCCCAGAAGTGCTCGAAGACACCGATCCGGTCCACGGGCTTGCGCTTCAGGATGTTCTGGATGCGCTCGATACTCGTCATTTCCGCCGGCATGTCATACTCCTAATACTTGGGCACGCCGCCCACATTGAACAGCTCGCGTTTTCGGTCCAGGTAGTGCTTGTAGTTGTCCAGCGGCACATTCGCGGGCACGCGGTGGTCCACCGTGGGAATGAACCCTCCCTCCTCGACCACCGGCCGCAGCCGTTCGAGTTCGCGGTCAATGGCCGCGGGGCTCTCGGCGAGACGCATCTTGCACACCCCGCCCCACAGCTTCACCCGCTTGCCGTATTTCGCCCGCAGCACAACAGGATCGGTGCCGCCGTGCACCTCTATCGGGAACATCGTGTTCAGCCCGTTGTCCAGGAAGGTGTCCACGATCGGCATGATATTGCCGTCGGTATCGGTCGTGTAGACACAGCATCCGTGGTTTTTCAGCACCTCGGCGATCCGGCGGTACCAGGGGCCCGCGACGGCGTTGAAGAAATCGGGCGGCAGGATCGGCCCCTGGTTGAAGCAGATGTCCTCCCAACCCATCGCAAAATCGACCTGCACGTGCGGCAGCGCCCGCTCAAGCGCCTTCACGATCGAGTCCCCGAAGGCGTCGATGATTTCGGTCAGGAAACCGGGGTCCTCATAGGCCATCATGGCGATGTTCTGAAAGCCGATCAGGTTGCGCGGCACCCCGGCCAGGCTGCCCGCGAAGACCCCCACCGGCATCGACGTGGTCCGGGCCTGCTTCACGCTCTCCTCGAACATCCCCCACCGGTGCGGGTGGTTGGGGTCAAGCGCCTCCTTGAAGGGTTCCCAGGAGGCCCGGTCCGTGATGGCGTACGCCAGTTGCTGCGGGATGGATCGGTCGCCGTGCTTGTTGATGCGCTCGACGCCCCCGTAACCGTCGCGGACGGTCATGTACTCGTCCGTCTCCTCGATCACCTCCGGCTCTTGGAAGCCCATCGGCCCCGGGTGCAGGTTGAGCATGAACCAGTTTTCGATGCCGAAGTAGTCGTAGGCCGACTGCTCGTCGTTGATCTCCTCCGGCAGCCCCTGCTCGTGCCAGACCTCCAAAGTGCGCCCCCAGTACCCGAACTCGAGGTTCGGACGAACCGCCACGTCCTGGAAGAACATCGTACGGCGAAACCGCTCACGCAGGCTCAGCTCGCCGGTGCCGGCGCCGGGAGCCGCCAACGTATCCGGCGCCCCCTGGCTGAGCATCGCATTGATTTCCTCGTAATCCATGCCGCCTCCACATGTTCTGGCACGAAAAAACGCCCGATCTTGAGAAAAGGTGTCAAGAACTGTGCCAAGTTGAAAAAATTCCCTCAACTAGCCCAAAAGTGCGATGGATGAGTCCGCTGTTGCTGTTTTTCAGTCTCTGTTGCGCTTCCTGGGCAGCACGTCAAAACACACTGCGCAGACCCGTCCTGAACATATGTGTCTCTGTGCCGCCCCATCAGGGACGCCCGGTCACGATGCGGAAGGCTGCCTGGATCGTGCGCGTACCGCCCTGTTCCAGCGGTTCGCGCCGCGGGAGCAGTTCGAGATTCACCTGACGGCTCAGCTTTCCCGTGTTGTAGTAGTAGAACAACTGCCCGACCTCGTCCGGGACGAAGTCGCTGATGAGTCCGGCGTTGGCCTCGGGCACGAAGAACCCCCACCGGCCCGCCCCGCGGGGCTCCATCCACTGGAACCCGATGATCTCGTCGCGGCCCGCGTCCGCGTTCAGGCGTGCCCACCCGTCGCCGGTATCGAGCCACATTTCGGGAATCACGTGCGCCCGCTGCGAGTAGAACTCGGGATGAAACTTCACCTTCGCGTCCACCGGTCCATTGGAGGGGTTGTGCAGCTCAAGCGTGACCTTCAAGGCATCGCCATCAAGACGCATGTGACGCCGGACGACCAGCCCCGTGTCCAGCACCGCTTCCAGCACGGCCTCGCGCTCGTCGGCACTGACCACGCGGTACACTTCGGCACACGGTTCCTCGCCCTGCGTGTTGCGATCCACCCAGTCCTGCCACAGCCCCGGATAGCCCCCGAAGGCCTCGAATCCACGCAGCATCTCGATATCGTTGGCCTTGTCCCGGAACCGCACGATGGATCCCTGGATGGCCGGAATCGCCCACACAAGATACCGGTCGTTCTCAAGAACGACCAGCGCGACGGTGCGCTTCGCCGCAGCGCCGCCATATTGATCCACGGCCATCTCAATAGGCAAGTTGGGCTCCCCGAGGAACTGCACCCCGAGGCGCCGGGCATTGGCGACGTGCTCTTCCGCGGTCACGATGGATGCCCGGCGCACGGTCACCGTGTCGTCGCCGAAGACCAGTGCGGGCCGGCCCGCCAGCGACGCCTGCTCCAACTGGAGGCGCGCGAGTTCCACGCGCTCGTAATAGGGCGTGTCAACGGTCAGGGCCAGCGCCTCCTGAAACGTCCTCTCGGCCTCCTCGATGAACGCACCGTCGATCCAGGGCGCCCGGTCATACAACCCCAGCTCGACGTCGGCCACACGCAGCGCCTCCTCGCTCTGCGCGATGAACGCCTTCATGTGCGCCGCGGCCGGCCCGTAGTAGCGGTCCAGGAACTCGTCGCGCACGGCCAGCGCGTCCCGCGCGGGATCCCACATGAGCCTGGCCAGCATGTAGGCCTTGAGGTGGCCGAAATCCACTTCGGTCTCGAGGTACATCTGCTCGAAGACGCCAATGACATGGTTGGCGGCAAAGGCGCGGATGTTCGGGGCGTACACCTGGAACATCGGGTGCGGCATGCGGAAGCGCCAGTAGTTGATCGGGTAGTCCCACACGATGAGCTTGTCGGTCAGCGCCGCCCACTCCTGGAGGTCCATGTAGAAGAGGTGATTGACCGGCGAGCCCGGCTGCTCGAAGGGCTGCGCGAAGTCGCATTCGAAGGTGCAGAGCTGCACGATGACGTTGTGCCGCGGCCGGATGGTCTTCGGGGCCTTGCGTGTATAGGTATACGCGAAGGTATGGATGAACACATCGGGATGCCGGGTCTCGACCAGTTCGGCGACGCGGTTCACACCCGTGAGCACCGATCCGATCGGGCTGCCCTCGGCCTCGTCCAATGCCTTGCATTCGGCACACTGGCAGTTGTTGCCCCAGTCGTTCTGCGAAACACTGAAAAGATTGGCGTCCGGATTCTTCGCAATCAGTTCCTCGATACGCCGCGCGATGACCTCGGCTACCTCTGGACTGCTCATGCAGAGCTGCCCGAAGTGCTCGGGGTGGTTGCCCGCTTCCATGGGGCTTCGCCACGGAAGTCCCCGGGCCGCGATCCGCTTGCCGTCGATCTCCGAGTAATACTCCGGGTGTTCTTCGAAGTACTCGTCCGGCGGGAGCAGGTGGTAGAAGCTGTGGATGCCGTTCCCCCAAACGAACGGGGAGTTCAGGCGCAACGCATCGTATTTCGTCTCCAGGATCATGTCCCGGTGCCGGAACGGCGGCGTGTGGGTGTAGTCCAAGGCCGGAATCGCTGCGGGCGCGGCGGGAATATCGCGCACCTCCGCCGTCAGCCACCGGACCCCAAAGGCCTGCTCGAAGAACTCGTACACGGCATAGAGCGTGCCCTTTCCCTTGGTTCCCGCCAGGACGAGCGCGCGCTGATTCCCGTCCACAAGACTCTTGATGCGCACGCCGTCAAATCCAAGGGCGTCGAGGTTCAACCCCTCGCGCAGTGTCGCGGGAAGGTGATCGGCGCCTATCCAGACATTGACCGCACCCGCCGGTTCGGCCGAGACGGACACCTCCTCGCCCGTGCATGCCTGCCACGTCGCAGCGAACACGTCGGCGGCCTGCTTCTCGACGCCGGTCTCCGGGGCCACCACGACATGCACCGAACCGTAGTGCGGTTCATCCAACCACACGGCCTCGCCTGACGGCGCCGCCGCGCCCAATACCAGACACATCAACCAGGTCATGTCGCTCATCCTTCTTGGTTTGCCGCAGAGAGACCGGAGGCCGCCGCAAGACATGCGTGCCACAGACGCCGGCACAGATGGGCCCCGGGTATGGGTCTCGGAAGCGTTTCCGCTAGAGGTATTCGCTCCACGCTTCGTACAACGCAATGATGTTGTCCAACGGAGTCTCTTTCATGAAACCGTGGCTGGTGCTCGCAATGTACCCGCCCGCAGGCGATGAAAGGGCGCTGACCAGCCGGTGCGCCTCGCGCCGCACGTCGTCGGGCGTGCCGCGCACGAGCGTGCCCTGCACGTCGGCGCCGCCGAAAAAGCAGACCGTGCCTCCGAAATCGCGTGCGAGCGCGTCCACGTCCATCGCCTGCGGCTGGACCGGGTTGAGCACGTCCAGTCCCACCTCGATCAGGTCGGGCAGGATGGCGGTGATGTTGCCGCACAGGTGCATCCACACGTGCGCGCCGCCCTCGTGCACCCGCGCAAAAAGCTTCTTGTAGGACGGCTTGTACAGATCCCGCCACAGGTCCGGATCGACGAGCAGACCGCGCTGCGTGCCCCAGTCATCCGAGAAGAAGATGCCGTCCACCTTCCGGGCCAGCCACTGGTCCACGACCGCCACGTCGTAGTCCAGCACGCTGTCGCGCAGGCGCGCGAAGCCGTCCGGATCGACAAACGGGTCAACCATCACATTGTCGAAGCCGCGCAGCATCCACATCCGCTCGAAGAGCGTGAACCACACCGAGCCGAGCATGTAGCGGCCGCCACGCTGCGCCAGGCGCGCGTCCGGGGCGTCGAACATGCCCGGCGCACACGGATCAGGAAACGCAAAGGAGTCAAGGAGATCGAGGCCGTCCGCCAGCGGATGGGATTCGGTGCGCGCGCCGTGTCCGTCATCGACCCAGCCCGTTCCCCAATGGTCCTTCCAGTGGCTCACGCCATTCTCGGTGACCTTCGCCGTCGCACCGGGATAGCCGGGCGACAAGTTGAAGATGTCGTCCGGGATGCCGGCCTGGAGTTCCCGGATCCGGTCAAACTTGGCCTCGTCCTGCTCGTCAAACCAAGGGAAATCGATCTCGACGTACACCGGCAGATAGGCCGGATGGCGCCGCTCGATCGCGGCCCCGTATACGTTCTCTTCGTGCGCCATGGCAAATCCCTCCGCAGGGCACTGTAGCGAAGGAAGAACCCGCGTTCAAGGACCCGACAGTGGTATGATGTGCCCAAACCGAAGGGAGACGTCCGCCATGCGTCTGGTCGACGCACACTGCCATCTCGAGAGCGAGGAATTCGCCGGTTGCCTGGATGACCTGCTCGGTCAGGCGCGTGCCGCAGGCATCGTCCGGCTGGTCACGGCCGCGGTCTGTCCGGAGCAATGGGCGCAGTCGGCGCAGGTGAGCCGCACCTATCCGGAGGTGGCGTACGCGGTCGGGATACACCCGCTCTTCGTGGCGCCGGAACACCGGGAGGTCATGGGCGCCTTGGCCAAGGCGGCGGCGGGAGGCGCGGCGGCCATCGGCGAGATCGGCCTGGACAAGAAGGCCGGCTCTCCCGACCTCGCGTTGCAGCGGGACCTGTTCGACCGCCAGCTCCGTGTGGCGCGGGACCTCGACCTGCCCGTCGTGGTGCACTGCCGGGGCGCGTACGACGAACTGCTTCACAGTGTCCGGCGTACCGGTCTGTGCGCGCGGGGCGGCATCATCCATGCCTTCTCGTCGACCGCCGAGGTGGCCGGGGAATGCATCCGGCTGGGGTTCAGCATCTCGCTCGGCGGCACGCTGACGTACCGGAACAGCCCCCGGCGCACCGAGGTGCTGCGGCGGGCCTATCCGGATCACCTGACCCTCGAAACGGACAGTCCGGACATGCCGCCGGTGGAACGCCGCGGCGCGCCCAACGTGCCCGCGAATATCCTGTTCAATCTCCGCGCCGCGGCGGCGACCTTGGGCGAATCCGAGGAAGCGGTGGCCGAGGCCACCACGCGCACCGCCCGGCGCGTGTTCAACCTGAAGGAAGACTGATGCGCGCTGCCCGCACACGAATTCTGGTTGGTGACGACGGTATCGAGCGCCTCCGGCGGGCCAAAGTGGCCGTCTACGGCCTGGGCGGCGTCGGATCCTATGCCGTCGAGGCCCTCGCACGCGCCGGGGTCGGCGCGCTCCATCTCGTCGATTTCGACACGGTCTGCCCCACCAATATCAACCGTCAGATCTTCGCCCTCGACAGCACCGTAGGCCAGCGAAAGATCGATGTCGCCCGCGACCGCATCCGCGACATCAACCCCGCCGCGCGCGTGACCTGCGAGGCCGCCTTCGTCGAGCCCGAAGACGTCGCCGCGCATCTGCCGGACGACGTCACGCACGCGATCGACGCGATCGACAGCGTCCCGTCGAAGGTGGCG
>JBPOJD010000076.1:0-7936 GCA_052033955.1 Candidatus Hydrogenedentota bacterium | reverse complement strand
GGTGACATCGAAGACGACGCCGGTGGCCGTGCCGCCCATGACGACATCGTTCTCGTCAAACTCGGTCACGGGTTCGCTGAACAGGACATCGAAGGTGATGGGGAGCGTGTTGGTGGGGTCATCCTGCTCCTCGGCCTGTTCGACGGTGACTGTCGGGCTGGTTGAGTCGTAGGTAACGACGTTGTCGGTGCTGGTCGATGCATTGTTCGGATTGCCTGCATAATCCAGGCAGACGCCTGCAGGGATGCTCGGAATGATGGTCCCGTCGCCAGTTACTGCAGTGACATTGATTTGGTAGGTGTCAAAATTGCCGGTCACCGAAAAGGTCACGCCCGTCGCGGTGCCGCCAAGCGCCACGCCAGTATCGTCGAAGTTGACGACGGGTTCGTTGAACTGGACGTCAAACACGATGGGCAGGGTATTGGTGGGGTCATCCTGCCCGGCGGCCTGGTTGACGGTTACCTCGGGCGGGTCGAGGTCCGGGTCTGCGGCACTGGCGACGGGTGCCCACAGACACCCCACCAGAAGCGCAGTGAGGAAAATGCGGTTGACAAGACGTGATGCGGTGCTCATGGCGGTCCCCTCGCTATGGTGGTGGCCGATGGCCGCCGATCGTCGTACCGCCGGCCACCGGGTTCCATTACCAACTCGTCCCTGGTAAGGTCTATGCTACCATAAACCAAGCAGTTGCGCACGAATATTGCGATCGCGGCGAGGAGGATACAGGGGATCTCCTCGTGCAGGTGTGCCCCACGGGGTGCGGGAGGCAGGTCATGGCAGGACAAGGCGGTCCTTGGCGGCTGGCTGGCGGGTTGGCGGTGTGGCTGCTCATCGTCTTCCTGGCGGCCTGGTCCGGGGCGCGATTCACCCCGGGAGAGTGGTATGCCCAACTGGAGAAGCCCGCGTGGACGCCCCCGAACGCGGTGTTCGGACCGGTGTGGACGCTGCTGTACATCCTGATGGCGGTGTCGGCCTGGCTGGTATGGGCGCGGTTTGGGGTGGCGGGGGCACGGGCCGCCTTGGCGGTGTTTTTCTTGCAGCTCGCACTCAACGCCGCGTGGTCGTGGCTCTTCTTCAACCGGCACGCCATCGGGCTCGCGCTGGGCGATTTGGTCGTGCTGTGGGCCGCCATTCTGGCGACCATGGCCCTCTTCTGGACGAGGCGGCCCTTCGCTGCGGTGCTGCTGACGCCGTATCTGCTCTGGGTGACCTACGCTGGGTTTCTGAACCTGGCCATATGGCGGCTCAACCGCTGAAGCGCTGCCGCACGCGCGTCACGACCTCGTCGAGCACCTGAATGCGGGCATGGCGCTTGTCATTGCCCGCGACGAGGGTCCACGGCGCCTGCACGGTCGAGGTGTGCTCGATCATGTCGCTGACGGCGTCCCAGTACGCCTCCCATTTCTCGCGATTGCGCCAATCCTCGTCCGTGATCTTCCACAGTTTGTCCGGGGACTCCTGTCGCGCCGTGAACCGCGCCAGTTGTTCGTCCCGGGAGATGTGCAGCCAGAATTTAAGGATGACCGCGCCCCAGGCGGTCATCTGTTCCTCGAACTCGTTGATCTCCCGGTAGGCGCGGAACCATTCCGCGGGCGCGGCCAGGCCCTCCACGCGCTCGACGAGCACCCGGCCGTACCAGCTCCGGTCAAAAATGGCGAAATGCCCGGCCTTGGGAAGGTTGCGCCAGAAACGCCACAGGTAATGCCGCACCGCCTCCTCGCCCTCGGGCGCGCCATAGGGCAGCACGTCGTATCCACGCGGGTCGAGCCGTTCCGTGAGCCTTCGGATGCTGCCGCCCTTTCCGGCGGCATCCCAGCCTTCAAAGACCGCCACCACCGGCGTGCGGTGCACGTAGCACAGGTGTTGCAGCCGGTACAGTTCCTTTTGGAGCGCGCCAAGCCGTTCGTCGTAGGACGCCTTGTCGAGCGAGGCGGTCAGGTCGACCCGTTCGAGGGGACTCGAGCGCCGGGAGAGCTTTGGCGGTGCGGGCCCAGGTTGCGGAGCGGACTCGAGGGCGCACCGGATGGCTGCCACAAGCGTTTCCCCGGCCTTGGCGTGCGCAGACCGGGCATCGTGCGCCGGGACGATGGTCCACGGCGCGTGCGCGGTCGAAGTCTCGCGGAGCATCTCCTCCACCGCGCGGGCGTAGGCGTCATAGTGCTTGTGCTGACGGCGGGCGTGGTCGTCGATCTTCCACGCGAAAGCGGGGTCCTTGCGGATGCGCTTGAATCGCTTGGCCTGCTCGTCTCGCGATATATGCAGGAAGAACTTCACGATCAGCGCGCCGTCGTCCGACCACTGGCGCTCGAGCATGCGGATGTGCTCCCAGGTCCGCAGCCGGTCGCGTTCGCGCAGACCGTTCTCGATGTGTCCGAGCAAGGGCTCGCTGTACCAGCTCTGGTCGAAAAGGGCGATGCGTCCCCGGGCAGGCAGACGCAGCCAGAAGCGCCACATCGGCGGGCGGAGGCGCTCCTCCTCGGTGGGCGGGGCAATGGTGTGTACTTTGAATCCGCGCGGATCCCAAGCTTGCAGCAGTTGGCTGATCAGCGATCCTTTGCCCGCGGCTTCCCACCCTTCGAAGACAACGATGACAGGGATACCGGCCTCGCGGGCCTTGCGTTGCAGGCGGGCGAGCTCGAGGTCGAGGTCGCTGCTGAGCTGTTTGTAGTCTGCCTTGGCGACGCGGGCGTCGAGGTCGACCGTTTCGAGCATGGAAACCGGCCCTCCTTCCTGCGACGAGTGTACGGCGCGGCGCCGGCTCCGTGCAATGATGCCCGGGCCGGTGGAATAGGCCGTCGGGCGGAAGTGTTAAGTCCCCCTAATTCCCAGCCAATCATCTTCAACACGCGGTACACACGAAGTACCAGAAGGAAAACAGGCAATGCAGGCGTCCATCTCGATCAAGGAAGACAGGCTTTGGTTGTATGCCGTGCGGCCCGATCCCTTTGCATCCTGCAACGGCTGGCAGACGGACTGGGAGAAGCGGCTTCTGGCGGAGGCCTCCCGGGCGCTTCCGGCCGGGCCGGCCGCCCACCGGCCCGCGGCATAAATCCGGGACGGGAAGCGTTCATCAAGGCAGCCCCGTCTTGGGGCCAGCCCCGGTGGAAAATCATGCACAACAGGAGGGACCAGACCATGTTGACTGTAGGCGACAAGTTTCCGGATTTCCAGCTCAAGGGTGTCGTATCCACCGCCCCGAAACAGGCCTTTCAGGACTTCTCGCTGGCGGACTTCAAAGGGAAATGGGTCGTCGCGTTCTTCTGGCCCAAGGACTTCACCTTCGTGTGTCCGACCGAGATCAAGGGGTTTGGCGACGTCAACAGCGAGTTCGCGGATCGCGACGCGCAGGTGCTGGGCATCAGCACCGACTCCGAGTTTGTGCATCTTGCCTGGCGTCAGAATCACGAAGATCTGCACGACTTGCCCTTTCCGATGCTGGCCGACATCAAGCGCGAACTGAGCACGGAGCTGGGTATTCTGGACAAGAACGAGGGGGTGTGCCTGCGCGCCACGTTCATCGTCGATCCCGAAGGCATCATCCGCTTCGCGTCGGTGAACGACCTCAGCGTCGGGCGCAATCCGCAGGAGGTGCTGCGGGTGCTGGATGCGCTCCAGACCGACGAACTGTGCCCGTGCAACTGGCACAAGGGCGAAGCGACGATCAGTGTATGACGATGCGGGCTGACCGCAAGGAAGGGGCGAGCGATGTCCATCGATGTATTGAAAGAGAAGCTGCCGGAGTATGCCAAGGATCTCAAGCTCAATCTCTCCACGCTGCTTAACAATCCCGAAGGATTGACGGAACAGCAGCTCTGGGGTGGGATCCTGGCCGCGGCGCTGGCCGGGCGCAACGATGAGGTGATCCGGCAGGTGCACGCCGAGGCGTCGGAGCACCTCGACGACGCAGCCATCAAGGCCGTCAAGGCCGCCAACGCCATCATGGCGATGAACAACGTGTACTTCCGCAGTCTGGACAAGCTTCCGGAGGTCTACCGCACCCTGCCCGCGCGCCTGCGCATGAACGTGCTGGTGAATCCGGGTGTGGACAAGGCGGATTTCGAATTGTGGTCGGTGGTGGTGTCGGCCATCAATGGCTGCGGCTACTGTCTGGCCGGACACGAGCAGAAGCTCGCCGAAGGCGGCATGAAGCGCGAGAGCATTCAGCATGCGCTCCGGATCGGTGCGATCGTGCAAGCGATATCCGCCGTACTGGACGCGGAAGCGGCCATCGCCGCCGAATCGGCCCCCTAAACCCCGGACAGTTTCGTTTTCCTGGCCACCTGTAGCAGGTGGCCTTTTTTGTGTTTGGCGGGCGCTAATCAATTGCTAACGGGATTCTAAGGGTGGGTACACGGGGCTTTGGTACTGTCACAGCCGTCGGCATGTTCTGCCTCTGGGTGTGTCGACAGAGATGCGGCCCCGCCTCTTACCGCGTCTCCAGGCTCCCATGCCTCTGCCAACGTTGCGGGCGGGTTCGCCCGCCCGCAACACAGCAGGCAGCCCGCTCAGGGTTCGAGATGAGCGGCCACCGCGCGACTATTTCTGGTCCCGAATCATGCTGAACGCATCGAGGGCGCGGCCGCGTGCTTGCCCGTGGTCCACGATGGGGGCGGGGTAGCTCGCGGTGTTCGCGTCCGGCACCCATCGCCTCACATAGGCCCCGCCGGGATCATAGCGCTTGCCCTGCAGGGCGGGATTGAAGATCCGGAAGTAGGGTGCGGCGTCGGCGCCACAGCCTGCGGTCCATTGCCATCCCTGCGTGTTGTTGGCGAGATCCGCGTCCACGAGCCGCTCCCAGAACCAGCGCGCGCCTTGTTGCCACGGAACGAGCAGGTCCTTTACGAGAAAGGACGCCGCGATCATGCGAACGCGGTTGTGCATCCAGCCCGTCTCGAGCAACTGCCGCATGCCAGCGTCCACGATCGGGAAGCCGGTGCGGCCCTCCTGCCAGCGGCGCAGCGCCTCGGGGTCGTCGCGCCACGAAAACGCGGCGAACTTCGCGACCAGCGGCGCGTCAGGGGTGCGGGGAAAGTGGTGGAGCAACGCGTACGAGAACTCGCGCCACCCCAGTTGCCGGAGGAAGGCCTGGGCGCCGTCCCGCGAATCCGGTGTCCGCGTGGCGGCGGCCGCGTGCCAGACCTGGCGCGGGCCGATCTCGCCGAAGTGAAGATGGGGCGACAGCCGCGAGGTCGCGTCCAGCGCGGGCAGATCGCGTTGTTCCGGGTAGCGGAGCAGGTTCTCGTCAATGAAGGCCTCGAGGGCCGCCGCCGCGCCCGCCTCGCCCGGCGTCCAACCCGTGAGACATCGCGCCGTTGCGTCGCTTCTCAGGTTCAGATCCCGTAGCGACGCCCCGGACGGCCAGTGATGCGGCGCCGCGAGGCGCGCAGGCGCCGGGGTGGGCGAGGACGGTTCCGGTGCAGCCGTGCAGCGCCTCCAGAAGGGCGTGAACACGCGGTACGGGGTTCCGTCCTCCTTGCATGCGTCCCAAGGTTCGAACAGGAGGGCACTGTTGTGCGTGCGAAATGCGCAGCCTTGCGCGTCCAACGCGGCGCGCACGCGGGCTTCCTGTTCGCGGGCCGCGGGCTCGTAGCGGCGGCTGCAGTGCACTTCGCGGGCGCCGGACTGGGCCGCGAGACGGGCGAGCGCCTCGGCGGCGGGGCCTTGGACAATCAGGAGGCGTGATCCCCGGTGCTCCAGGTCGTTTGACAGGCGTTCGAGTGAGGCGTGCAGCCACGCCCTGCTTGCCGCGCCGGGCGGCCACGCGCCCTCATCCTCCGGCGCCCATATGTAGACCGGAACGACCGCCGCGCCGCTCGCGGCGCAGGCCGCCAGTGCCGGATTGTCGGCCAGCCGCAGATCCTGCCGGAACCAGAGGATAACCGTATGCATCGCGCCCGTGTCCCCGGTGCTCCAAGGGTCCGGCGCGCGTTCGCGACGCCGGTGCGGCGACGGGAACGTCCGCGCCGTGCGCTGATGTTAACACAATCGAGGCCCCTGAGCCGCGATGGGATGGCGAGCCATGAGCACCTTGTCGTATGTGACCATGACGGGAAGCGAGCGCGTGCGCTTTCACCGCCTGCTCGGCGTCACACCGACGCAATTTGGCCTGACCCTGGGCGAAATGTCGGACGTGGTGCCCACGCTGGTGGTGTTCTTGCCGCAATTGGGGTCGCCGTTCTGCCGCGAGATGCTGGATGACGTGCGGGTGGCCCGGGCAGCCATCGAGTCCCGAGGGCGCGGGCTGGCGCTGGTGCATCGGGCGTCCGAAGGCGCCATGGGGCCGCTGGCCGCCCGGTACGGCCTTGAACGCGTCCCGCGCATCAGCGATCCCGCCGGTCACATGTTTGCGGCGTTTGGACTGGGGCGGGGGACGTGGCGTCAGGTGGGCGGCCTGGCGGTATGGCGGCGGCTGGCGGAGACGGTGCACAGCGGGCACCGGCCTGGCAGGCGTCGTGGACCGTGGCGGCAGATGCCGGGGGTATTTCTCGTGCACCAGGGGGAAATCGTCAGCGCGTTCCGGCACCGGAACCTGGCGGACCGGCCGGATTACCTTGCGTTGACGGCGCCGGTTCCCGACGAGGACCCGGAGATGCTTGTCCCGTAGAGGTCAGCCGGCTTCCGCGACGGCCTGGTCAAACGCGGCCTGCACCCCCTGCGCCGAAAGCCCGGCGCGGTCCAGGAGCGCCTTCTCGGCGCGAAACGCGCCGTTTCCGGCGGATCCCTCCGCGAAGGTGTCGGCCATCTTTCCTGCCAGCGCGGCCACGAGGCCGAGGAGAGAGGATGGACCGCCGGGGTGGTCGTGGGAGGCGATGGCCTCCACGAGATCCGCGGGCAGCCCCCATGCTTTGGCCAAGGCCGCGCCCGCCTCGGCGTGGGTGACGCCAAATACGTTGCGCTCTTCCTCGGAGACCTGCCGCGACGACGCGATTCGCAGTATCGGGGCATACGCGGCGCTTTCGAGGTGAGCCAAGGCAAAGCGGCCGATGTCCTGGAGCAACCCCGCCGTGTACGCCGCACCGGGCGAGACCTGCGCGGATGCCTGCGCGAGTTCGCGGGCCGCCACCGCCGCGAACAGCGACCGCGTCCACAGCGGCTCGACGTCGACCGGAGTCTGGGACGACCCTTTCGATGCGGCCAGCACGGTATTGAGTGTACCGTCGAGTCCGAGCAGCGTGACCGCCAGGAAGGGGGTGGCCACGTCGCCCGGCATGCCGTAGGCCGGCTGATTCGCCACGCTCAGGACCCGCGCCGTCAGGCACGCGTCCGCAGCGATAAGCTCCGCGGCGCTGCAAATGGCGTTCTCGTCGTCGGCGATGATGTTGAGGACCTGCTGCACCGTCGCCGAGCGGCCCGGCAGACCGTCCAGCTTCGTCACGCGCACCAGAAGGGCCGAATCGCAGGCGAGTCCCCTCGCCACGTCCGCATTGTCTTCGGGCGGGTCGGGCGGCAGGTACCGGTCCAGGGCCGCGCGGATGTCGTCCAGCTTGCACAACATCGGTTTGACCGTGAGCCCGGTGATGTTCTCGACCTGGGCGATGCTGTTGACATCGAGAGGACACGCCATGCCGATGGTCAGAAGGCGTCCCAGCTTGTCGATCGGCAGCAGCACGTGGTCGCGCGCGAATTCCTTTGGGATGAGCGAGAGCAGGTTGGCCGGGATGTGATAGTTCGTGACGTCGATGCTGGCCACGCCCTGCTGCTTGGACAGGCAGGCGTGCAACGCGTCCTTATTGAGATGGCCGAGGTCGATCAGGATCTCGAAGGTGCGCCCACCGTGTTTTCGTTGGACCTCCAGCGCTTCCTTCAACTGCTCCCGCGTGATCAGTTCCTCCTCGATCAGGATCTTGCCGATCCGTTTGCCGACGACGGCGTCGCTCAGTTCTTCCCGGGCGGACTTCCCGGCCGCGGGCGCCTTGGGGTCCACGCTGAGCGCCTT
>JBPOJD010000029.1:0-24820 GCA_052033955.1 Candidatus Hydrogenedentota bacterium | reverse complement strand
CGAAATCGCGGTCTACCAGGCGTATGACGCCATTGACGACGGCGTGACCGAAACCCTGGCGGCCTTTCTGGAACAGGGCGGTGACCCGAACACGGTCGGCGACGAACATGTAAGCCTGCTGCAGGCGGCCGTGATTGCGCGGAAACCGGACATGGTGAAGCTGCTGCTGGACCACGGCGCCGACCCCGACCGGATCGAGGGGACCCATTTCGTGTATCCCCTCCTGGAGGCGGTGAGCAACGGTCTGGATGACATGGTGCAGATGCTGCGCGAGGCCGGTGCCGAGACCACGCTGCTGGTCGCGGCGGCGGAAGGGGACGCGGCCACGGTTCGCCGCATGTTGAAGGAAGGCACCCACGGCGACCTGAACGTGTCGCAGGGGGCGAACGCCTTTCCGCTGTACTGGGCGGCACGGGGCGGTCATGTCGACGTGATCCGCCAGCTCCTTCGGCGTGGCGCGTCGCCGGCAACACGAACCGACAATGGCCTGACCGCGTTGTCCGGGGCGGTACTCAGCGACAACGAGGCGGCGGTGCGGGTGCTGGTGCGGGCCGGGGCCGAAGTGGAGGCGCGCGTGCCCGACACCGAGATGACCCCGCTGCATCAGGCCGCCTATCTGGGGCTCGAGAACTCTACCAAGGCACTGATCCGCGCCTCGGCCGATATCGAGGCCCAGGACAAGGTGGGGGGCACGCCGCTCATGTACGCGGCCTTCAACCGGCGCTTCGGGGTCGTCAAGCAGCTCATCGAGGCCGGTGCCGACGCCAATGTGCGCGACAACAAGGGGCAGACAGCGTTCTACCTGGCCGCCATCAACGGCTGGGACGAGATTGTCCCCTATCTCGTCGAGCATGGCGCCGATATCACGGTACGCGACAACGAGGGATGGACGCCGCTGTACCGGAGCGTCCAGTACAGCGCCCTGACGTCGATAAAATACCTGCTGGAACAGGGCGCGGACCCCAATGTCCCCAACACGGCCGGATCGTATCCGATCCAGTATGCCGTGGCGCTTGGGAGCGAAGAACAGACGCAGCTCTTTCTCACCCTGTCGGAGCCCAATCTCGAGGTGACGGATCGCGAGGGCCGGTCTCCCTTGTTCTACGCCGTCAAGACCGAGGACGCGAGACTGACGCAGATGCTTCTCGACAAGGGGGCGGACCTTTCGCGGCGGGACGCACTCGAGATCACGCCCCTGTTCTTTGCGGCGGGCGAAGGGGTGCCGGAGACCGCGGCGCTCCTGCTGGACCGTGGGGCGGACGTCAACGCGCGAGCCGCCGATCAGCGCACGCCGCTGTTCTGGGCGGTCCTGGCCAACAAGCCGGACATGGTCACGCTGTTGGTGCAGCGCGGGGCGCGGGTTGATGTCGAGGACAAGCTGGGCAAGACGCCGCTGGCGTACGCGCGCGAAAAGGAATTTTCGGACGTCGTGGCGGTCCTGGAAGGGGCTGCGGGCGGCGTCACAGCCGACTGACCGGAAATGATCGATACGGGACGGCGCCGGAGGCGGGGATTCGCTTCCGGCGCTGTTTTTCTCCTGAACGAGGCACCGAACTTGGGGCTGAATCGCATTGGTTGCGAATTTTTATGTTTTCGTATTGACATATGCGGGGTGAGCGGCGCATAATCGGTAAACAGGGAAGTAAGCAGGGTTTTCTCGCCACTGAGAGCCGCAACCCCCTGCGCCGCGTACATGACATTACCGACCACAGAAGACGCCGCTCCTGCTGCCCCAACGGGCGGCATCCGGGGGCTTTCGGACGCATCCCTCACCTTTCTCCACCTGTGCGAGTCGCTGTATGAGCCCGTCATGGTGGTCGATGCCCAGCACCAGGTACGCTGGCGCAATGTGCGCGCAACGGCGCTGGCCGCCGAGCCCGGGGATACGCCCTGTTTCGTGTCCCGGCCCGCGACGACCGCGCCGTGCCCGGGCTGTCCACTGGAATACGTGTTGTCTCACGGCATGCCGTGCGACACGCCGAACGCGGCCGTCTGCACGCCCTGCGGCCATGGCGGGGCCAGGCTGCTTCCCCTGACCGGCCCCGGCGGCGACGTGCTCGCCGTGGCGGTGATTGGCCTGCCCAGTGCGGCGGGCCACGGCCTGCTCGACGCGGATCTGTTCCGGGAGCTGGTGGAGGTCATGAACGACGGGCTGGGGGTGCAGGACACCGAGGGCCGGCTGGTATACGTCAACACCCGGCTCTGCCGTATCCTGGGCTACGCTCCCGAGGAACTGATCGGCCAGCGCGGTGCGGACTACGTCTGGCCCGAGGATCGGGCCTTCTTCGAGGAACAGGTGCGTCAGCGGCGCGAGGGGGTGGCGCTGAGCTCCTACGAGATCTCGCTTCGTCACCGCGACGGACACCGGGTCCACGCCCGGATAGCGCCGCAGGCCCTCTACGACGCCCACAGGCGGGTCAAGGGGACCTTTGCGGTAACGACCGACATCACCCAGCGCAAGCTCGCCGAAGAGGCCGTGGCGCGCAGCGAAGAGCGGTTCCGGACGATTCTGGAGAATTCGCGGGACATCGCGTACAAGCTGGACGTGGCGACGCGGACCTACGAGTACATCAGCCCGTCAGCCACGGCGATTACCGGCTACGCCATCGGCGAACTGGCAGAGCTTGGCTTCGAGGGAGTGACGGAACTGGTCCATCCCGAGGACCGGGAACGTTTCACGGAACACTATCTGGGCGCGATGGCGTTGGCGCCGGCGCGGCTGCCGGCGACGTTTGAATTCCGGTTCCGTCACCGGAACGGCGAGTACCTGTGGCTTTCGGACAGCGCGACGGCCATCCGCGATGGCGAGGCGGGGGCGACGGCGATCGTGGGGGCAATTCGCGACGTGACGGCCCAACGCCGGGCGGAGGAGGCGCTGCGGGCGGCCTCACGCCTCGAGGCGACGGCAACGCTGGCAGGCGGCGTGGCGCATGACTTCAACAACCTCATGGCGAGCGTCCTCGGCAACGCGGAACTGCTCGAACACATGTTCCAGCATGCGCCGGACGCGCAGCCGTTCCTCCGCGAGATTGCCGAGGCGGCGCAGCGCGCGGGCGATCTGACGCATCAGTTGCTGGCGTATGCGCGGGAAGGCAAGTACCAGCCCCGGCCGCTGTGTTTAAACGCGCGGGTCCGGCAGGTGCTCACCCTGGAAAAGGCGGCGCTGCCGCGCGGCGTGACGATTGTCGAAGACCTTGCCGACGAGTTGTGGCCCGTCGAGGCCGACGAAGGCCAGATGGACCAGGTGGTCGTGAACGTGACGATGAACGCGGTCGAGGCGACGGATCCGCCGGGGGCGGTGGAGGTGTCGACCCGGAATGTCCGGACGCAACGGGGGGGTATTCCGGGGGTCGATGCGGGGAACTACGTGCGGCTGCGGGTTCGCGACGCGGGTCCAGGGATGGACGACGCGACGCGCGAGCGGATGTTTGATCCGTTCTTCAGCACGAAGCTGCAGGGCCGGGGCCTCGGACTCGCCGCGGTCTACGGGATAGTGAAAAACCACGGAGGGGCGATTCACGTGCAGAGCGAACCGGGACGGGGTACGTGTGTGGATGTCTATCTTCCCGCGAATGGGCAGAAGGAGGCCCCGGGGGGGGCGATCCCGGCGGAGGCTGCGGGGGCCGCGCCCGGCGTGCTGCTGATCGACGACGAGGACGCGGTGCGGACCGTGACGCGCAGGCTGCTCGAGCGGCAGGGATACAGGGTGACCGCCTCGGCGTCGGTGCGCGAGGCGCTCGCCGCCCTTTCGGCTCCCGACGCGGCGATCGATGTCGTGCTGCTGGATGTGCGCATGCCGGACGGCACGGTCCACGAGACGCTCCCGGTGCTGCAGGCGACGCGGCCGGGGGTGCCGGTCATTCTGTGCACGGGCTGTGCCGAGGAGGATGTGACCGTGGCGCTGGCACAGCCAGGCGCATGCGGATTCATCCAGAAGCCCTTCAAGATCGGTGACCTGCACGACGAAATCCGGCGCGTGCTCGGACGGTAACGACCGGCTGCGTCGCTCGCCGCACTGCTGCTGCCTTGCCTTGTCTTCCGCACCGTGTGCATTCATCTCCGCCATGCCGGAAACTATGGGCATATTGCAGGGATTGTATATAATGGCGGCCATGAGCATGCACGGGAAGGAGATACCGCAGGCTGTGAAGGAGCGCGCGGCGGCACTGCGGGACCAGATCAACCATCACAACCGCCTGTATTTCGTCGAGGCGCAGCCGGCGATCACGGACATCGAGTTTGACGCCCTGATGCGCGAACTCGAGGAGCTCGAGTCCCAGTATCCCGGGCTCGTGACACCGGATTCCCCGACCCAGCGCGTCGGCGGCGAGCCCCTCGAAGGGTTCGAAACCGTTGAGCACGCCGTTCCGATGCTCTCCATCGACAACACCTACAGCGAGGAAGAGGTGCGCGCGTTCGACAAGCGCGTGGTCCGTGCGCTGGGGGAGCAGCCGGCCTACGTGGCCGAGCTGAAGATCGACGGGGTGTCGATCTCGCTCCGTTACGATGCCGGGTCACTGATCCGTGCGGCTACCCGCGGCGACGGCGACCGGGGCGACGACGTGACCTCCAATGTGCGGACGATCCTGTCGGTGCCGTTGCGGTTGACGGACGATGCGCCGCCGTTTCTCGAGGTGCGCGGCGAGATCTTCATGCGGCGCGACGAGTTGCAGCGACTCAACGAGATCCGTGCGCGGGAAGGGCAGCCGCTCCTGGCCAATCCCCGGAACGCCACCGCGGGCTCGCTCAAGCAGCTCGACCCGAGGGCGGTCGCCGAGCGCCGGCTGGATTTCATCGCCTACGACGTGGCCCCGACGGGCGAGGTCGCGCTGGGGTCGCACTGGCAGACACTGGCGCGGCTGCGCGACTACGGATTGCCGACCAGCCGTGAGGCGGCTTTCTGTCCCACCATCGACGACGTCATGCGGGTCATCGCGACGTGGGACGCGAACCGCGCGACGCTGGGGTATGACATCGACGGCATCGTGATCAAGGTGGACAGCGCCGCGCACCGGCAACGGCTGGGCGCGACGTCGAAGTCGCCGCGATGGGTCATAGCGTTCAAATACCCCGCGCAGGTGGCGCGGACACGGTTGCAGCGGATCGTGGTGCAGGTGGGCAAGACGGGCACGCTCACGCCGGTCGCGGAGATGGACCCGGTGCCGCTTGCGGGCACCATCGTGAAGCGCGCGTCCCTGCACAATTTCGAGGACCTCGAGCGCAAGGACGTGCGCGAGGGCGACGTGGTGGAGATACAGAAAGCGGGCGAAATCATCCCGCAGGTGCTGCGGTATGTGCCCGAGGAGCGCAAGCCGGGCGCACGGCCATGTGTCCCGCCGTCGCATTGCCCCGAGTGCGGCAGCGACGCCCGGAAGGACCCGGACGGCGTCTACCTGCGGTGTCTCAATCCGAATTGCCCCGCCCAGCTCAAGGGCCGGCTCAAGCATTTCGCCAGCCGCGGCGCGATGGATATCGAAGGGCTCGGCGACGCCCTCATCGAGCAGCTTGTGAGCCAAGGACACGTGAAGACGCTGGCCGACATCTACGGGCTCGCCGCGGATACGCTGGCGGGACTCGAGCGCATGGGCGCCAAGTCCGCGGCCAATCTCGTCGCCGCCATTCAGGCGAGCACGGCGCAGCCGCTCAGCCGCTTTCTGAACGGTCTCGGCATCCGGCACGTCGGCGGGCATGTGGCGGAGGTGCTGGCGCACCATTACCGGTCCATCGACGCGTTGATGGCGGCGTCGCAGGAAGAACTCGAGGATATTCACGAGATCGGCGCAGTCCTGGCCCGCAGCGTGCGCGATTTCTTCGACACGCGCGAGAACCGCGACCTCATCGAGCAGTTCCGCGGCGCGGGTCTGACCATGACGGAGGCGGGCGGCGCGACGGGGGCTGGTGACGGCGCCCGGCCGCTGGAGGGCAAGACCTTCGTCGTGACCGGTACGCTGGAGAAGTACACGCGCGACCAGATTCATGACCGCATCAAGGCGCTTGGAGGCCGGCCCACCTCGAGCGTGAGCGCGAAGACCGATTACCTGGTCGCGGGTGAGAATGCCGGGTCGAAGCTGGCGAAGGCGCAGGAGCTGGGCGTGCGGGTGCTTTCCGAGGACGATTTTGAGCGCCTCATGCGGGAACTGTCATGACGGCGAAGCGCTTCGAATGCCCGGCGACACTCGACCACACGACGGGTCACGACCTGTACGAGACGGTCCGCCACGAACGGCTGCACCGGGACGACACGCTGGTGCTGGATTTTGGCTCGACGCGTGCCATGGACTCGCTCGGGGGCGCGTGGCTCGTGAAGATCGCCGAGCATGCCCACCGGCACCACGCGGAGCTGGCGTGCGAGAACGCCCGCGACGAGGTGGCCGAGTTCCTGGACCTGATCGGGCCGGGCATGGCGTCGGCTACGGGCGTCCGGCCGCCGCACCAGGAACTGTTCGACCGTGTCGCCGACACGGTCCTTGGCGTGGTCGATGAGGCACGCGATTTCGGCGCGCTGTTGGTGGACGCGCTCTACTGGATGCTGATTGCGCCGTTCGAGGGCCGGGGGTTCCGCATCGGCAGTCTGCTCGAAGAGATGTACGAGATGGGCGTGCGGGCCGTGCGCATCACCTTTCTGATGAACTTCCTGCTGGGCCTGACGATCGCCATGCTCTCGGCGGCGCAGATCGCGGGGCTGGGGCTGGGGATCTACGTGGCGAATCTGGTGGTGATCGGCTTCGCGCGCGAGCTGGCGGCCCTGATGACCGCGATCGTTGTGTCGGCGCGGACAGGGGCGGCCATCACGGCCGAGCTGGCCACGATGAAGGTGCAGGAGGAGATTGACGCCCTGCGGGGAATGGGGCTGAACGTCGCCCAGTTCCTCGTTGCCCCCAAGCTGATGTCGCTGGTGCTGGTCATGCCGTGCCTGGTGGTGATCGGCCTGATTGCGGGGGTAATGGGCGGCGCCGTCTGGGGAATTTTCGTGCTTGGCTTTGCGCCGGATGCGTGGTTCCGGCAGACGGTGGAGGCGCTGGGTTTTGACGACGTGTCCCAAGGGCTGCTCAAGTCGTTTTTCTTCGCGAACGCGATCGTGTTTGTAGGGTGCCACAACGGGCTGCGTGTGCGCGGCGGATCGCGCGGGGTGGGTCTGATGACCACCCGCGCCGTGGTGATGGACATCTTCCTCATTGTGGTGATCGACATGGTGTTCGCCACGCTTTTCTACTACGTGCTGCCATGAACAACAGCGGTGACAACAGCGTCGTGGTGCGGGTCGAGGACCTGGTCGCCCACTATGGCGAGCAGAAGATCCTCGACGGGGTCTCGTTCGAGGTGCGCAAGGGAGAGGTGTTTGTCATTGCCGGGAGCAGCGGCTGCGGCAAGACGACCCTGCTCAAACACATGACCGGCCTGCTGCAACCGACCTCGGGCGCCGTCTACTATGGCGATCGGGACATCACCCGGCTCGATGAAGACGGGCTTTCCAAGGTGCAGCGCGGGATCGGCATTGCGTTTCAGTCCAGCGGCCTCTTCAACTCGATGACCGTGGGCGAGAATGTCGCGATGCCGCTGCGCGAGTACGGAGAGGTGGATGCGCGGCTGGTGGACGCGGTGGTGCGGCTCAAGTTGAGTCTTGTGGGCCTGGCGGACTCGGTGCATCGCATGCCGGACGCCCTGTCGGGCGGGATGCGCAAACGGGCCGGGCTGGCCCGGGCGATCGCCCTGGATCCGCCGATTGTGTATTTTGATGAACCATCGGCCGGCCTCGATCCCATCATGGCGGCCGGGCTGGATGATCTCATCTGCAATCTGAACAAGCTGACCGGGAGCACCTTCGTGATCGTGACGCACGAGCTGGAGTCGATACGGAAGATCGCCGGCCGTGTGCTCATGCTGGACCGGGGCCGGGTGATTTTTTCGGGAACCGTCGCGGAGGCGGAGCAATCGGATACCGCGCGCGTGCGGCAGTTCTTCGAGCGCCGTGCGGACGAGCACATCAACCAGCGGGGACTATAGGAAAGGCGCATGCCAGGTGGCGACCAAAACACAAAAAATTAAGGTTGGGATCTTCCTGCTGCTGAACTTCGCCATTTTCGCGGGCGGGATCCTGCTGCTCACGGGCTACAAGAAAGGTGAGCAGGTCAACTACTGGTGCGAGTTCGAGGAGTCCATTCTCGGCCTCAGTCAGGGCGCCGTGGTCGAGTACTTGGGGGTGCCGGTGGGGGCCGTCACCAACATCTGGGTCACGGCCCGCAACACGGCCCACGTCGAGATGCTGGTGCGCGCCGACAAGGTGACCCTGCGCGAAGGCGTGGAGGCGACGCTGGTCATTTACAGTCTGGCGACGGGCGTGATGTACATCTCGCTGGCAGGCGGCAACGGCGAGCCGCTTCCGCCCGGATCGCAGATACCGACGGCTCCATCGCTGGCGGAGAAGCTGCGCACGCAGGCCCAGAATCTGCTCGGCGACCTGGCGACGGTCACGGATAGGATCAGCACGGGCCTGGAAGGCATGGAGGAAGGGCAGCTCACGCGGGTCATCGAGAACGCGGACGGGCTGATCACGGATGCCCGGAAGGTCGTGGGCGAGGCGGGCGAGGCCATGGCGTCCGTCAACACACACTTGCAGCCGGCGCTGGGCGACTTCCGCGAGGCCATGGCGGACATCCGCAAGCTTTCGCGGGACCTGGATGCCCTGATCCTCACCCTGCATGAGCAGGTCGAGCCGCTCGAACTCGCGCAGACCGAGCAGGAGTTCCGGCGGGCGGCCTCACAGGTCGCCGAGCTCGCCGCGCGGCTTCAGACCACGGCCGAGGTGCTGGACAAGATGGCCGCGGGCGTGCTGCAGGAGTCATCGAATATGGAATTTTCGTTGCGCGGCGCCATCGAGCGGTTGCGCATCACCTTGGACAGCATCACCGACCTGGCCGAGTATCTGAAGGACGATCCGGCGGCGCTGGTCCGCGGACCGGGCAACCAGAGGGAAAAACCATGAGATCCGTAGCTATCGCACTCGCGGTGCTGGCGGCCGGTTGCGGCACGTCCAACTACACGCCCACCAGTTACTTCGCGGTGGACCCGCCGATCGCTGTTGATGTCGCGCCCGCGCTGGATGCATCGCTCGGCCTGCGCCCGATGAGCGCGCCGCGCACGTACTCGAAGGGTATTGTGGCGCGGGAGGCCAACCTCGAGGTGGTCTACCTGCCGCGGGTCGCGTGGATGGACCGGCCAGAGAACATGCTCACACGCGCGCTCACGGATGCGATCGCGGACACGCGGCGCTTTCAGGACGTCGGCAATGCGGCGGACATGTTCGTGCCGGGCTATGTCTTGACCGGCGAACTCCGGCGCTTCGACATCCTGCGCCATGACGCTCCGTGGAGCGTCATGTGCGAGGCGCGGCTGGAACTGCGCAAGGGACAGGAGCGCGAGCCGGTGTGGCAGGAGACGCTGCGCGCGGAGCGGCCCGTGGAAGGCAGCGACGTTCCGGCGGCCGCTCGTGCGATGAGTGACGCGCTGGGCGCATTGGCTTCCGAAGCAGCGCGCCGCATCGTCGAGGCAACGGCCGAAGGAATGTGAGTCCATGCAGGGAGATCTGATCTACACCTTTGTCAGCAGCGCGGCACGAGTTCGCGACGGAGCGACGTGTCTGGCGGGCATGCAGCGGCTCGCCAACCGTCTTCATCCCATGGGCATCCCGATCACGTGGCTCGTGAGTGCCGAATCCGCCCGCCTCGCGGCCGGACCGCTCACGTCATGGCACGCCGAATACGGCGACGCGGTCGCGGTGCACTCGCCGAAGCTCGAGGGCGATTTCCCGTCCAAGAAGCGACAGCTCGAGCAGGAGCGGGAGGGCGTGCAGGCGGCGCTGCCGTGGGCGGACCTGCGGGTCGCCGCCCACAACCACCAGGACCCGGACATGGCGCGCCTGGTCGAGGAACTCGGCTTCGAGGCGTTGTGGGGGTTCTGCTGGGAGCAGGTCGAGATCGACGGATTCTGGGACCGGGGCTGCCCGTGGGGGTTCTATTACCTGGATCCGGCGGAGCGGCTGCGGCCCGCGGAAGGCCGAGGCATTGTCGGCATCGAATGGACATCGCGCGACCTGCTGAACAGCTTCCACAGCGGCGCGCCGCACCTGTACTCGACCGATCCAAACGACGTGGCCCGCGGCGGGCTGTGTTCGTGGGACAACGGTGCGTATTGGCAGGCGCTGGCCGACAACTACGTGCGAAACGCGCGCTACAACGATGCCGTCATCCTCGTGCAGCATCAGGAAGCGCACGAGATGGAAGTGTCGGCCGTGAGCGCGGGCTACACGGAAGAAGACATCCGCGAGGCTGGGCAGTTGATCGCGGGTTTTGTGCGGCATCTGGCGGGGCGCGTGCGTGCCACGACGCTTCCAGAGGCGGTGCGGGAGTACCGCGCACACCACACGATGACCGCGCCCTCGTACATGCTGTGGGACGGCATCACCGCGCCGCGGCCCAATCCCGACTACGCCTGGAACATCCCCGTGGGGCCGTGGCCGCGGACGTTCTTCTACTATGACCGCGACTGCCAGATGGTGTTTGTCGACGGCAAGGCGACGCCTCACTGTGTGCGCAATTACCGGCGGCCGATGCGCCGCGGCGAATACTTCGCGGAGCCGGTTTTGCCACCCGTTCGGTTGGAAAGCAACACCGCGCGGCGATGGCGGCGCGAGATCGAGCTGACGGTGGAGAGCCCGGCAGCGATGCCCTACGGCGCGGTGCTGTGGGGGGACTACTCGCTGTACCGCGTCGCGGAGACGCCGGGCCTGATCGGGGCGAAGATCCTGTCGCCGGACCTGCTGTTCCTGCGGTTCGACGTCGAGCAGGGCGCGAACCGCCTGCACGTGACCCTCCAAGGCAAGTGACGGCAGAACCTATCCGGCTTTCTCTTCCGGCGCGACGGGTTCGGGCGATCGTTCAGCGGGTGGCGGCGCGGGGCCACTCCACGCGCCGGCGCCTCCGGGCCAGGCATCCCGCAATTCGGGATGGGCATCCATATACCGTTGCATGTCGGACATGCCCATGTCGGGCTTCTCGCGCAACTGTTGCACGAACTCCGCTACCCATTGCCCCTCCTCGGGGGTGACAGCGTTGTCCTCAAGCGTGGTCATGAGCAGGCTGCCGGCCATCATCGCGCCCCACAGCGAGGTGTTCTCCTGGCGCATCAGCCCGATCAAGGCCTCGTAATCCCCGGCATACTCCGCGGGCATCTCGTGTTCGGCGAGCCATTCCTGGTACTGGCGTTCGAAATCGGCGGCCATCTGCTGCTTGCCTTCGGTCTGGGCGAACCGCCACCCGAACCAGGCGGCGACGCCGATACCGATAGCGACAATCCCGACCGCCGCCAGGCACCCGAGTCCGCACCCGACGATCCATTTGGCCGCGCCGTTCCCCTTGTCCGCTTCTCCTGTCATGCCACGCCTCCTTTCCTCGTTTCACTATAGCGCATGGGGACGGGTTTGCCAACGTGGCGCGGA
Organism: Candidatus Hydrogenedentota bacterium; assembly: GCA_052033955.1. Classification (GTDB taxonomy): domain Bacteria; phylum Hydrogenedentota; class Hydrogenedentia; order Hydrogenedentales; family SLHB01; genus JBPOJD01. Next base: position 13,326 of record JBPOJD010000029.1, on the reverse strand, counting down.
TCTTGACCCGGCGGACGGATTTGCAGACAATGGGGCCGCTTCGACGGGGCTGACGGGAATGGTCCGCGCCCACGACTACCAAACGGAAGGTGCTCATATGGCCAAGTCGCTCGATATTCACGTCATCTCGAATACCCACTGGGACCGGGAGTGGCTGTTCGATTTTCAGGAAACCCGCATGTTGCTGGTGGAGTTCTTCGATCGCCTGATCGAGATTCTCGACAAGCACGCGGAGTACCGGGCCTTTCTGCTCGACGCGCAGACGGTGCCGCTCGAGGATTATCTCGAGGTCCGGCCCGAGAACCGGGCCAAGCTCGAGCAGTACGTCAAAGCGGACCGTTTGCACGTTGGACCGTGGTACACCGATCCGGAGTGCTTCTGCGTGGGCGCGGAGTCGCTGGTGCGCAACCTGACCTATGGTCACAGGGTGGCGCGCGAGTTCGGCAAGGTCATGAAGGTCGGCTACACGCCGTTTTCCTATGGCCAGAACTCGCAGATGCCCCAGATCTACGCCGGGTTCGGCATTGATACGATGTTGTTCTATCATGGCGTGAGCCACGATGAGGTGCCCAACGAGTACTGGTTCGAGGGGGCCGACGGCACGCGCATCCTGGCCTCGCAAGTCAGCTCCAAGGCCCGCTACAATTACTACTACCACGTCTACCGTCCGGCCAAATACGGCACGGATATTGACGATCGCATGTACGCGTGGACCGATGGCGGTTGCCCGTTCCATCTCGCGAGCGAGGTCCACGCGCCCGATCACCATATCCTGCTCGATCCGAAGTGGGCCTACAACAAGGAGCGGCTCATCGAAGGGGTCCGGCAGCTCCGCCAGATGGAAGCGGGTTGTGTGACCACGAACGTGGCCGCATTCATGATGGGCCACGACAGCAGCATGGCCGATGAGCTTGAAATCCTCGCGCTGGCCGACGCGCAGGCTGTTGCAGGCAAGGATCGCATCTTCCACAGCACCCTGCCCGACTACATGGCCGCCGTGAAGAAGAAGGTGAAGGATCTGCCGGTGCTTCGCGGCGAGCGCCGCACGCCCAAGCCCATGCCGGTCACGATGCACCTGTACAGCGACGTGCTGTCGAGCCGCACCCGGATGAAGCGCCTGAACACGCATGCCGAGCATCTGTTGCAGCGCTGGGCCGAGCCGTTCGCGGCGCTGGCCTGGCAGTTGGGTGCGGAGTATCCCCAAAGTCTGCTCGACATGGCGTGGAAGACGCTGCTCAAGTGCCACGCACACGACAGCATTGCGGGCAGCGGCATCGACGAGATCGAGAAGGACATGTGGTACCGGCTTCGGCAGGTCGTGAACATCTCGAAAGGGCTCCGGTTGCGCGCCCTGCAGCACATGCAGGCCCGTATCGACAACAGCGGCCTTGCCCCGGACGATGTCGTCGTGACCGTCTTCAACCCGTCGCCGCAGCCGCGCACGCAGGTGGTGACGGCGGTGATCGATGTGCCGCAATCGGCGGGCGTCAAGGAATTCCGGCTCGTGCAAGACCGCGTGAAGAAGCCGCTTGACGTCCAGTGCCGCTCGCGCAAGCCGCAGCACGCGATCGTCAACCACACGGGCGATGCCCCGGCCATGATGCTTTCCGAGCGCATGACGGTGCATTTCGAGGCCCAGGAGGTGCCGGCCCTTGGCTACACGACCTTCCGCATCGACCGCGCCGGTTCCTTCGTGCGCGGGAGCATGGTCTGCGGCCTGAACGCGATGGAGAACGAGCACCTGAAGGTCGTGATCGACGACGACGGCACCTTCGCGGTGACCCACAAGGCCACGGACACGGAGTTCGACGATCTGCACTCGTTCGAGGACTGCGGCGAGGGCGGGATGGCGTGGATGCACATCCGTCTCGCGAACGATCAGGTCGTGTCGAGCGTGGGGTGCCCGGTCACCGTCTCGCTGGTTGAGGACGGGCCGCTGGTGACGTCTTACCGCATCGACTATCGCATGACGGTGCCTGCGCGGATGGACAACAACGGCAGCAACGCATGGCAGCGTCTGGACGGCGTGGGCAACAACGCTTCGCGCAGCGGCGAGACGGTGGAGCTGCGGATAGCGACCACCCTGACGCTGCGCAAGGGCGCGAAGGCCCTTGAGGTGACGACCCGCTTTGACAATATTGCCGACGACCACCGTCTGCGGGTGATGTTCCCGACGGGCCGAAAGGGGACAGCGTGTCACGTGGAGACGGCGTTCGACGTGGTTGAGCGCGACACGGCCTTTGGCAAGGGCAGTCCGTGGGAGGGAACCGTCGGCGCGACCTTCCCGATGCAGCGGTTTGTGGACGTGAGCGACGGCAAGGCGGGTCTCGCGATCATCAACGACGGTCTGCGCGAATACGAGGTGACGCAGACGCCGGAGCGTGCGATTGCGATGACGTTGATGCGTGCGTACGAGGTCAATCTCACTACGGTGAGTCACCGGTGGGATCCCCACCCGGAGATGCGTCTCTCGCAGGCGCAGGGCGAGCACGAGTTCCGGTATCTTGTGTATCCGCACGCCGGCACGTGGGAAGCGGCGGACATCTACGGCCAGGTCGAGCAGTTTGCGGCGCCAATGGAGCCGGCCCAGGCGGGCCCCCACGGCGGCGACCTGCCCAGGACCGCGAGTTTCCTGCGCGTGGACGGGACCAACGTGGTGATGAGCGCCCTCAAGCGGGCCGAGGACGGGCGCGGGCTGGTTGTCCGGCTCTACAATCCCTCGACGCACAAGCAGACCGCCACGATTACGTGCGCGAGCAAGATAATGTCGGCTGAAGAGCTGACGCTGGAGGAGGTCCGTGTGGCGGGTCTGACGCCGTCCGGCAAATCGGTGAGCGTCACGCTGGGCAAGAAGAAGATCGTGACCGTGCGTCTGGTTCTGAAGTAACGCCGATCACCGGGCGCCGTGGACCGCGAGTCCGCGGCGCCCTTTTTCCTATGACGGACCGGTCCCGGCGGCCTTGCGGATGGTATCCAGCAGGATGTCGGCGCTGCCGCTCTTGGTGAGGTAGGCGTAGGCCCCGGCGGCGACCATGGCGTTGGCGCGATCCCGGCTTTCATACATCGACAGGCCGATCACGCGCGCGCGCGGCAGCAATTCGCGAATCCGGCGGGTCGCGCCGATCCCGTCCATTCCAGGCATCGAGAAATCCATCAGAATGACGTCGGGCTGCAGCCGCTGCGCTTGCAGGATGGCCTCGGGGCCGTCATCCGCGTCGCCGACGACTTCGATATCCTCTTCGTCCGCGAGCAAGGCGGCCAATCCCTGCCGCATCACCTCGTGATCGTCCACGATCAGCAGCCGGATGCTTCGCGATCTTCCGTTCCCGGCATCCGGGATAGGGGCCTCCTGCGAGGCCTGCGGGGCCTCTGCCACGGGTTGGCAGGCAAGCGGCTTGGCGCGCATCGGCGCGATGATGTGGAAGGCCGAGCCTTTGCCGGGAGCGCTTCGCATCTCGAAGCGCCCGTGCAGCAGCGCCAAGCGCTCGCGTATGCTGAACAGGCCAAAGCCCCCGGCCACGCCAATGCCAGCGTCCATCACGGCCTGCGGGTCAAAGCCCGTTCCGCTGTCTTCGACGGTTACGCGCAGATGGTCGGCGTCCTCGAGGGCAAGCTCTACGCGCACGGTCGTCACACCGGCATGCTTGACGGCGTTGAGCAGCAGTTCACGCACCGACTGGAACACCAGCACCCGCACGTCCTCGCGATCGGTGTGGGCCTCCTCGTCCGCGCGCAGCACCACGCGGAGGCCGTGTCTCTCCTCCATCCAGCGCGCCAGCCATTCGAGTCCGGCCGCGAGGCCCGCCTCGTGGAGGATGGGCGGCGACAGTTCGACCGTCAGCGAGCGGGATGCGCTGATAGCCTCGTTGATCAGGCCCTGCACGTCGCTTACTGCCTGGGTCTGTTCGTCACTGACGCGCCGCAGCAGCACTTGAAGACCAAAGTTCGCCCCGACCAGCAGTTGCTGGAGATGATCGTGGAGGACTTGGGCCAGGCGACGGCGCTCGCGTTGCTCGGCAAGCGTCAATTCGCTGGTCAGCCGGGCCAACTGGTCGGCGCGGCGGCGCAGTTCGACGGTGCGCTCGCGGACGCGTTGTTCGAGTTCCGTGTGCGACCGCCGCAACACCTCCTCGGCGGCCTTGGCCTTGGTGACATCCCGGGCGATCACGACCGCGAGAATCTGGTCGCCCAGCACGTTGCGCACCGGCTCGCCGCTGAAGCTGAACGACCACTGGCGGCCTGTTGCGCGGCAGACGGCCCGGAGCGTGATCTCGTCCAGCGACTCGCCGTGGAGTACGCGCCACGCCGGAAGATCCTCTTCTCCCAGGCATCGGCCGCATTCGTCAAACAGGTCGAATGCCGAGAAGGTGTTTTTGATATCGAAGCCCGGATCCTCGTGAACGGCCAGGCTGCACAGCTCAAGCATCGACTCGTTGACGAGTACCGGTGCGCCGTCCATGTCCAACACCATGACGCCATCGACCATCGCCTCGAACACGGCCTCGAGCTGCGCGCGGGCCTGTTCGGCGCTGGCGGCAGTGGTTTGCAGTTGTGCCACCAGCCGTTCGCGCTCGGCTTCCGCGTGTTTCAGTGCATCGATGTTGACGGCCGCGCCGAACCAGCGGACGATCCGGCCGTCGGCATCGCGGATGGGCCGGCCGCGGACCTTGAACCACTCGTGAGCGCCGTCGTGCCGTCGCACGCGATATTCGACGTCGTAGTCCGACCGGCCCGCGACCGCCGCCTGCAACGCGGCCACGGCGCGCGGCTTGTCCTCGGGATGCAGGAGACTGGTCCAGGCGTCGCCCAGCAGCCCGGCGGCGGGCATCCCTGTGAACTCGACCCACTGCTGGCTCAGGAAATCGCACCTGCCGGCCGCGTCGGTGGTGAAGACCATGCCGGGGATGGATTCGAGCGTCTGCCGGTAGAACAACTCACTATCCCGGAGTGCCCCTTCGGCGGCCGCGCGCTCGGTGACATCCACGGCGGACGGGATGAGGTGCGTGATGGTTCCATCGGCCGCGCGAAGCGGGGCGATCTGGAAATCGATGACCATGCGCATGCCGTGGGCCATGCGGACGGGTACGTCATAGCGCACCAGCTCGCCGCGCGCGGCCCGCGCACAGGCGGCCCGCACCTCGGCGGCGACACGTTCATCGTAGTTCCACCAATAGCAGTCCCAGAATTTCTTTCCGCGCACATCGCCAATGGTGAGGCCCGCGGCGACGAGGGGGGCGTCGTTGGCCTCGATGAGGGTGCCGTCCAGCTCGAGCACGCCGACGAATACAAACAGGTTGTTCAGGACGTCGCGCATGAAGCGCTCGCTCTCCCGCAGGGCCTGCTCAATCTGCTTCTGATGCGTGATGTCGCGGACGATGCCGCTGCGATGGGTTGGCCGCCCGTGGGCGTCCCGCTGAACCGTGAAATAATCTGCCAGCCACCGGTAGTCGCCGGGCGAGCGTTCGAAACGGTACTCGACGCGCCCTGACCCACGCGCCGTGCCTTTCGCGATCGCGTCCCACACGCCCGCGCGATCATCGGGATGGATGCGATCGAGAAACTGTCCGGTCGAGATGCTCTGCATCGTCTTGGGATCGAGCCCCATCACTTCTTTCACCACAGGGCTGACATAGTCGTAGGTTTCGGTGCGCAGATCCCGCCGGTAGGCAGCGTCGAGCGAGTTCTCGAGGACCTGCTGCAGCAGCTTGCGGCTTTCGAACAGTTCCTGTCTGGTCCGCTCCTGATCCGTGACGTCCCAGGCGAATCCATGTACGCGTACGGGGCGTCCATCCCAATCTGTGATGACGCGGGCGCGCACCTGGATCCAGCGGATCTCGCCGTCCGGACGGATGAAGCGGTGCTGCGAGGTGAACTCGGAATCGCCGGGTTGTGTGAGACTCGCGCGGATATCCGCGAGAACCGTCCGGCGGTCGTCCGGGTGAACGAGGGTAGAGACGTATCTGCGCAGGACGAAGGGTTCGCCGGGATCGATCCCGTAGATAGCCTTCAGCTCGGGGGACCAGTAGTCATTGCCGGTGACGAGATCCCGCGAGAAGCCGCCGAGCGGCACGACCATGGTGGCGAGACTGAGCCGCTCCTCGCTTTCGCGGAGGGCTGTCTCCAAGGCGCCCTCCCAGTTGCCTCGGCGCCGGTACGCGGCCACGACCGCGGCAACCATATAGCAACCGCCGAGGTATTGTGCGGCGCGGCCCAACCAGTTGAGCGGCGTGCTGACCGCGGTGCTGAGCAGCATGGCCGCCAGGCCGATCGCGATGAGCCCGAGCGCGAGCGCATACCACCAGCCAAAGCTGGACCGGCCCCGGTATCGCGCCGTGCCCAGGTGTACCCCCGCCAGCGCGAACGCCCCTGCGGCAATACCCAGCACAATGTACCGCAGCGGGGTGAAACCGGCGCCGGGTTCGTAGAAGACGGGCGTCACGTCGTAGATGGCCTCGTAGAAGAAGACCGCCGTTGCCGTGATCGTCACACCGTAGACCACGCCCACGCCAAGGCGTCCCGAACGCCCGCCAGCCGGGCGTAAATCGATCGAGAATACCCCGACGAGGTGGAAGACGCCGGCGAGGCACACGCCGGAGTTGTGGATGGCCACGGAGAGATTCTCGAGGCCGAAGTGGAGGGCCAGCCCGGCCAGCAGGCTCGCGGTGCCGAAGGTGAGCGCTCCGCAGCCGAGCAACAATACGGATGTGGAGCGGCTCTGGGTGTAGCTGCGCGCGGCCACGTGCGCCACGAAGAAGGACGTCGCCCCGGCAAACAGGGCATTAAGTGCCAAGACAAGAAAAGGCGGGTTAAACTCGCGCCGGCTGCCCGAGGCCCACACGATGACGGTGGCCAGGACAAACAGGGGGAGCGGCGTCCAAGCCCATTCCTGCACGCGCCCCGCGACGGTTTGCGTGGTGCGCACACGCGCTATGTGGCGGTCGTTGCCCAATGGAGCGCCCGTCCTCGGCCAACACCGCGACGGGCGGCAACCGCGCCGTCCGCCGCCACAGCCTGCGACAACGTTGCGGTCTCAGTATACCGCAGAGGCGCCCGGACGGGCCACCGCCACGCTAGGCCCGGCGCTTTCTGTACTCGAGCGCGGCCCTGATGAAGTCGCGGAACAGGGGCTGGGCCTTGAGCGGGTGACTGGTGAATTCCGGATGGAACTGCGAGCCGCAGAACCAGGGATGGTTCGCGATCTCCGTGATCTCGACGAGTTCGTGATCGGGCTTGGGATGGATGCCGCTCACCACGAGGCCGGCCTTCTGCTCCAGCGCCTCGCGGTAGACGTTGTTGAATTCATAGCGGTGGCGGTGGCGTTCGTACACCGTGTCCGCGCCGTAGGCCGCATGGGCCCGGGTGCCCTGGACGAGATCGCAGCGGTAGGCGCCCAGGCGCATCGTGCCGCCCATGTCCTGGATGCCTCGTTGCTCGGACAGCAGCGAGATGACCGGGTCCGGGGTGTCGGGGTCAAATTCGGTCGAGTTGGCCCGCTCGAGCTTGAGGAAACTGCGCGCCAGCTCGATGACGGCCACCTGCATGCCCAGGCAGATGCCGAAGAAGGGCTTCTTGTGTTCGCGCACGTAGGTGACGGTCTTGATCTTGCCCTCGATGCCGCGGTGGCCGAATCCGGGGCCGATCAGCACGCCGTCGTAGTCCGCCAACACGGCCTCCGGGACGGCGCCGTTCTCGAACTGTTCCGAATCGATCCACTGGAAGCGGACCTTGCAGCCGTTGGCGATGCCCGCGTGAATAAAAGCCTCGTTGATGCTCTTGTAGGCGTCGTCATGGCCGGTGTACTTGCCCACGGCGGCGATGCGGACCTCCTGGGAGGCGGTGGTCATCCGCTCGACCATGCTGGCCCATTCGGACAGGTCTTCCTTGCGCGGCTCGAGTCCCAGCAGCCGCATTACCGTGTCGTCCAGTCCCTGCTTCTTGAAGTTCAGCGGAATGGCGTAGACGGGGGAAATGTCCTCGGCGCCGATGATGGCGTCGTCCGTGACATCGCAGAACATCGCGATCTTGCGCCGCTGGTCGGTGTCGAGCCGGTGGGTGCCGGTGCGGCAGACGATGACATTGGGGTGGATGCCGATATCGCGCAGGGCGCGCACGCTGTGCTGCGTGGGTTTCGTCTTCAACTCGCCGGCGGCCTCGATGAAGGGCACCAGCGTGACGTGAACGAAACAGCAATTCGGCGGCCCGACGTCCAGCCGCATCTGGCGGATGGCCTCGACAAAGGGCAGACTCTCAATATCGCCGACCGTGCCGCCGATCTCCACGATGGCGACGTCCGCCGCGGCGTCCTGGTCGCTGGTCAGCAGGCGGATGCGCGACTTGATCTCGTCGGTAATGTGCGGGATGACCTGGACGGTCTTGCCGAGGTATTCGCCGCGCCGTTCCTTCTGGATCACGGCATTGTAGATGCCGCCGGTGGTCACATTGCTCTTCTGCGAGAGGCGGGCGTTGGTGAAGCGCTGGTAATGGCCGAGGTCGAGATCGGTTTCGGCGCCGTCGTCGGTCACGAACACTTCGCCGTGTTCATAGGGGTTCATGGTGCCGGGGTCGACGTTGATATAGGGGTCGAGCTTCATCATGGCGACCTTGAAGCCCCGCGCCTCGAGCAGCATCCCCAGGCTGGCCGCCAGGATGCCTTTGCCGATACTCGAGACGACACCACCGGTCACGAACACATATTTGGGCATGAAACCTATCCTCTTTCTGCTTGATCAGCGGCCCCCTGGCTGAACAGGCGGCGCACTTCCTCCAGGTCCTCGGGCGTATCCACGCCAATGCTTGTGTAGCTTGTCTCCACCACGGCAATGGCGTGGCCGTTCTCGAGCACCCGCAACTGCTCGAGCTTCTCGATCTGTTCGAGGGGAGTCGGGGGCATCGCCGCATAGCGCAGCAGGAAATCCTTGCGGTACACGTACAGGCCCACATGCTGCCAATAGCGCGCCTTGGCGGCGTCCGCGGCGTCGCGCACGTGGGGAATCGGGCTGCGCGAGAAGTACAGTGCGCGTCCCCGTGCGTCACAGACCACCTTGACCACGTTCGGGTCGTTGATCCGCGCCGGGTCGGTGATCCGGTGGCGGGCGGTGGCCATGGGCAGCAGCGGGTCATCGAGCAGGGGCTGAACCGTGGCGTCGATGGTCGCGGGATCGATGCAGGCCTCGTCGCCCTGCACGTTCACCACGATGTCCGCGTCGATCCCGGCGGCCGCCTCGGCGATGCGATCCGTGCCGCTTGGATGGTCCGGCCGTGTCATGACCGTGGGGACGCCAAAGGGCCGCACGGCCTCGGCCACGCGCGCGTCATCGGTCGCGACCACCACGTGGTGTACGGTCCGGGCGCGCACGGCCCGTTCGTAGACGTGTACGACCAAGGGCTTTCCGGCGAGATCGGCGATGACCTTGCCGGGGAAACGGGTAGAGGCAAACCGGGCGGGAATGACCGCCAATACGTTATTGCCCGTCGCCATGCGTCCTGCCTCCGGATGAACTGCGCGCGTAAGTGCTTGCATAACGGTATGTTAAGAGAGGCGGGTACGGCCCGTTCCCCAACGGGATTGCACTCTACCACGACCACCCCGGCAGGATCAACCGCGCGCGGCCGGGTTACATGCTCAAGCCGCCGTCGATGGTGAGCACGGACCCGGTGATATAGCCCGCGGCGTCGCTCGCGAGGAAGCAGACGGCTGCCGCGACCTCATCGGCCGTGCCCGACCGCTTCAGCGGGACCTTGTCGATGACGGCAGTCCGCTGCTCGTCGGTCAATTGGCCGGTCATGTCGGTATCGATGTAGCCCGGTGCGACCGCGTTGACGGTGACGTTGCGCGAGGCCAGTTCCTGCGCGAGGGCCTTGGTGAAGGCGATGACCCCGCCCTTGGCCGCGGCATAGTTGGCCTGGCCGGCCTGCCCGCGCAGGCCGATGATGGACGACAGATTGATGATGCGGCCCGCGCGCTTCTTCAGCATGGCGCGCGCGACGGCCCGGCAGCAGTAGAAGGCGCCGCTGAGGTTGGTGGCGATGACCGCGTCCCAGTCCTCGTCCTTCATGCGCATGAGGAGGCCGTCCCGCGTGATGCCCGCGTTGTTGACCAGGATGTCGATGGGCCCGAGGAACTCCTCGATGGAGCGGATGAGCGCCGCGACGGACTCGGGATTGCCCACATCGGCCACGAATCCGCGCACCTCGCCGCCGCTTTCCCCGGCGATGGCCTGCGCGGCGGCGTCGGCGGCCTCGGCGGAGCGTCCGCAGATGGCGACACGTGCGCCTTGAGCCGCAAATGCCTTCGCGCACGCGCGCCCGATGCCGCGGGTGCCGCCGGTGACCAGTACAACCTTGCCGTCAAACTCCGCCATCATGCCACCTCCACTGCTTCTGCCGCCTCGAAGACGCCGACGGGCGTGATGTCCGGGGCATGCTGCATACGCTTGGCGATGCCCTGCAACACGCGGCCGGGGCCGGTCTCGTAGGCGGTCTGGGTTCCAATTTGTTCCATGACCTGCGTCCAGCGCACGGGCGCGACGAGCTGTTTCCACAGCAGTTCGCGTGCTTCCTCGCCGGAGGCGACGGGTTGCCCGCTGACCGAGGAAATCACGGGGACGCGCAGGTCGTGGAAGGTGTGGTGTTCGAGGATCTCGCGGAAGCGCGCGGACGCTGCTTCCATGTAGCTCGAATGAAAGGGGCCCGAAACTGGCAGGCGCATGACCCGCTTGGCGCCGGCGGCCTTGAGCGCGGCCTCGGCCGCATCGAGCGCGGCGGCGCTTCCGGAGATGATCGTCTGCTCGGGACCGTTGTAGTTGGCGACTTCGGCGCCTTCGGGCAGGTGCCGCTCGATGGTGGCGGCGTCCATGCCCAGGACGGCCGCCATGCCGCCTTCGGGCACGTCTTCGGACATCAGGCGCGCGCGCGTCTGGGTGAGCGGAATCGCTTCCTCGATGGGCAGCGCGCCCGCGATGACCAGCGCGGCAATCTCGCCGACGCTGTGACCGGCGCAGCCCGCCGGTTCGATCCCGCGCTGCTGGAGGTGCCGCGCAATCGCGACTTCACAGGCCACCAGCGCCACCTGCGCGACGCGGGTATCCTTGAGCTGCTCCGCGGTGCCGTGGAAGACGAGGTCCAGGAAGCCCGGCTCACTCAACTCAGCGGCGGTATCCAGTACACTTCGGGCCGCCGGGGAGTGTTCGAAGAAATCCATGCCCATGCCGGGCGTCTGGCTGCCCTGGCCGGGGAAGAGGAAGAACGCCACCGTCAGTTTCTCCTTTCCAATTGCTCTTCGGTGTCACGAAGCCGCTCGATGCCGCGGCGGATGTGGTCGTTGAGGTCGCATTCGACGGCGCGGCATGCGCCCTCGATGGCCTGGGTGACGCCGCGGGACTTGCAGGAGCCGTGGAGGATGATGACCGTGCCGTTCACGCCCAGGAGCGGGGCGCCCGGCTGCTCGTTGGGGTCCACGGCCTTCTTGAGGCGCCGGAAGGCGCCCAGACTCAGGAGCGCGCCGACCTTGCTGATGAGGCTGGCCCGCAGTTCGCGTTCGAGGCGCGTGCGCAGGAAGAATCCGGCCGCTTCGCTGGTCTTGAGGACCATGTTGCCGATGTACCCGTCGCAGACGACCACGTCGGCCTCGCCCTTGAAGATGCCTTTGGGCTCGACGTTGCCGATGAAATTGATGTAGGAGGCGGCCTGAAGGTTCCGGTGGACGGTCTTGGACAGCTCGTTGCCTTTGAGCCGTTCTTCGCCGATGTTCAGCAGGCCCACGCGGGGATTGGTCACGCTGAGGACGCGTTCCGAGTACAGCATGCCCATTTCGGCGAAATCGCACAGGTGGCGCGCGGTGCAATCGACGTTCGCGCCGAGATCGATCAACAGGACCGGTTTGCGGAGGCTGGGGAGCTGCTGGCAGATGGCGGACCGGGCCACCCCTTTGATAGGGCCGAGCACGGTGCGCGCGGCCACCATGACCGCGCCCGTGTTGCCCGCGCTGACGAAGCCGTCGACCGCTTTTTCCTTGACCAGACGCATGCCGACCAGCAGCGATGAGTGCTTTTTGGTGCGGACCGCCATGACGGGCGAGTCCTCCATCGTGATCACCTCGGGGGCATGCACGATGGAGATGTTTCCGCTGTGGCCGGGATAGGTATCGAGGGCCTGCTGCACGCGTGTCTCGTCGCCCACGAGGACGAGTTCGAGATCGTTGCGAACGGCGGCGGCGTCGACGGCGCCTCGGACTTCAGGAAAGGGCGCGCCGTCGGACCCCATGGCATCGACGGCTATGCGCATGCACGGATCCCCTCAGGCTGACAGCCCGCCTAGGCCTTGTCGGAATCGACGACCAACCGGTCTTTGTAGTGACCGCAATGCGGGCACACGCGGTGCGCGATGACCTGCTGGCTGCAGCTCGGACACTCGGTCATGTTCGGCTTGGAAAGCGCGTGGTGCGAACGCCGCATGTTGCGCTTGGTCTTGCTCGTGCGTCTCTTCGGTACTGGCACGGGTTATTCCTCCGGCTCCTTCGGCTTGAGATCGGGATACAGGTCTGCCAATCCCGCCAAGCCCTTCCTGGGTGATGTTGGTGACTCGCCTTCGTCCTCTTGGCGCCAGACCAGCGGTTCGGTCAGGTCGGCGCCGCATTCCACGCACTGGCCCGCATCGTCCGGACATGGGATGAAGCGGCTGGGCAGTCCCAGCACAACCTCTTCCCACACCATCGGGCCCAAATCTATCTCATCGCCGCGAATGGCGAAGATGTCTTCTTCTTCCTCGGTGGCAGCGTCCTCGCGCGGCTCGTCCGGATGCAAATCCGGTCCGGCGCCCGCCTCGAAGACCCACAGCACCTCGAAGTCGAAGGGCAGTTCCACGGCGCGCAGACAGCGGTCGCAGTCGCCCTTGTAGGCGCCCGTGATGCGTCCCCGGAACAGGTACTGACCCGTGGCGGGCGTAAACCCGCCCCGCACACGCACGGGCGTAACGCTCAACCCGGCGGCATCCTCGGGGCGCAACGTTTCGGCCTCCACGCACACGTCCAAGGTCAGACCCGTATCCGTGATGCGTGACAGGGGGATCTTGAGGCTCGTCATGGCACCCACCTCCGCTGGAAGCGCAAAGCAGCGGGAAGCTTAGCAAAAAAGAGGCCGTCCATGCAACTGCACGAATCGCGCCATCTAAAATCTTACCGGAGGACATATCGTCAAGACATTTGCGATCTTACCGGACCAAGAAGGTCAAGGGAGGTCGCAAGATGGCTGGGGAGCGGTTGGAGAAGGCGCTGAAGAAGTTCCGTCAGCGGTACGCGAAGGCGGGCCAAAGTGAGAAAAGTTTGGTGCT
>JBPOJD010000063.1:0-28996 GCA_052033955.1 Candidatus Hydrogenedentota bacterium | reverse complement strand
GATCAGGAGGAACGGTATGATAAGAGCAGAAGGTCTGACGATGCATTACGGGCCGGTGGTCGCCTTGGACAATGTGTCGTTCGAGGTCCGGCAGGGCGAGATTGTGGGCCTGCTGGGTCCCAACGGCGCGGGCAAGTCCACGTGCATGAAGATCCTGACGACCTACCTGTACCCGACATCGGGTACGGCGAAGGTGGGGGGGATGGACGTCAAGGAGAATCCGCTCGGGGTGCGGAAGATCATCGGCTACCTGCCCGAGAACCTGCCCCTGTACATGGACATGGAGGTGCGTTCGTACCTGAACTTCGTGGCCCAGGCCCGCGGACTCAGCGGGCGAAAGCTCAAAGAGCGGACGGACGCCGTGCTCGACGAGTGCGGATTGCGGCCCATGTACCGCAAGGTCATCCGCGAGCTGTCCAAGGGCTACAAGCAGCGCACGGCCCTCGCGCAGTCCCTCATCCATGATCCCGACATCATCATTCTCGACGAACCGACCTCGGGGCTCGATCCGCACCAGATCGTCGAGGTGCGCGAGCTGATTCGCAACCTGGCGCAGGGCAAGACGGTGATCCTGTCCACGCACATCCTGCAGGAGGTCGAGGCGACGGCGGACCGCATCGTGATCGTGAACCGCGGCCAGATTGTGGGCGACGGCACGGCCGAGGAACTGCGCGCGCGCGCCCGGACCTCCGAGCGCACGCGGGTGTCGGTGCAGGCCGGGCGTGCGGAAGCCGAACAGGTGCTGAGCGGCGTGAGCCGGGTGCAGCGCGTCGAATATGTCGGCGAGGACGACGGCTTCGCGACCTTCGTGCTGCACGCCCAGGTGGGCAGCCAGGCGTGGCGCGAGGTGAGCGCGCTGGCCCAGCGCAAGCAGTGGACCGTCCGCGAGTTGGCCGAGAAGCCGTTGACCCTGGAAGAAACCTTCCTGCGCCTGACAGAGCGCCAGCAGGAAACAGCGAGCGCATAAGGAGGTCGAGATGAAGAATGTGGCCACGGTGGCGCGGCGGGAACTGGCCGCCTATTACACCTCGCCTATCGGATACATCTACATGATCGTGTTCCTCTTGATCACGGTCGGGCTGTACATGACGTCGTTCTTTCTGTTTCCGGTCGCGGACATGCGCGGGTACTTCAGCAGCGTGCCGGTCGTGTTGTGCGTGTTCATTCCCGCGGTCACGATGCGCGTCTGGGCCGAGGAACGCAAGGAAAACACCTGGGAGCTGTTGCTGACCTTTCCCATGCGGGCCTGGGAACTCGTGCTCGGGAAATTCCTGGCCGCGCTCGTCTTCATCACGCTGACATTCGCCGCGACGGTCACGATTCCCATCATGCTCGCCGTGCTGGGCAATCCCGACAACGGCGCCATCGCCGGCGGCTACCTCGGCCTGCTGCTGCTTGGGGCCTTCTTCCTTGCCATCGGCGTCTTCGTGTCCAGTCTGTGCAAGGACCAGATCGTGGCGTTTGTGGTGACGCTGCTCGTGTGTTTTGGGGTCTACCTGCTCGGCATGGACTTCATCGCGGCCTATCTCAACGATAAGATCGGCGGTCTTGGCTCCGCGCTGTCGGTGCTGGTGGGTGTGAACGAACACTACATGTCGTTCACGCGCGGCGTGATTCAGGTGTCGGACCTGTTGTACTTCGCGGTGTGGATTGTGCTGCTCCTGTTCCTGAATGTGCTGTTCATCGACAGCCGCAACCGCCCGGGCGCGAAGGCGGCCTTTTCGGTCGCGATTGCCGTCTGCATTGGCATTGGTCTGGCTTTCAACTGGACCTTCGCGGACCGCACGCTGGGCCGTCTGGACATGACCGAGAACCAGATCTACACCGTGTCGCCAGCAGCCAAGCGCATCCTGTCCGGCGTGGACACCGCCGTGCAGTTGAAGCTGTACATCACGCCGCGGGACAAGATGCCCGCGGCGTACTCGACCCTTGAACGGGACATCAAGGACAAGCTCCGGGACCTTTCGGTGGCCTCGGGCGGCAAGGTGAACTACTCGGTCATCCATCTGGAGGCGGCCAATGTGCTGGCCGCGCAGCAGGATCTGCTGAATCCGGCCGAGCCGGACGCGCCGAAGGACGAGGCGAAAGCAATCGAGGAACGCATGCTCGACAAGGGCATCCAGCCGTTCCCGGTGCAGGCGATTCAGGAAGACGCGGTCACGAGCAAGCTCATCTATGCGCACATTGGCGTGGGGTACAAAGAGAAGCCCGAGGAGATCCTGGCGCAGATCGTGCCGGAGGCGCTTCCGGAACTCGAGTACCGGCTGGCGAGCACCATCTACAAGCTGACCCAGGAGACGCCGCCGGTGGTGGCGATGGTGGCGCCCAAGGAGGCCGTCAACATCGATCCGCAACTGCGCCAGCTCTACGAGCAGATGGGCCAGCCGGTGCCTACCACCCAGGATCCGTACCGGCTGCTGGAGCAGGTCCTCCGGGCCGAGAAATACGACGTGCGGCGTGTCGAGCTGACCCGTGAGAGTCCGCTGCCCGAGGAGTTCGACTGCCTGGTTGTGCTGAATCCGCGGTCGTTGAACGAGCGGCAGCGGTGGGAGATCAACCGCGCGCTGCACGCGGGCAAATCGGTCGTGCTGGCCGTGCAGGAGTACTTGTGGTCCTACGAGCCGCACAGCCGGGGCTATGCCGTGTCGCCCCAGCCCGAGGACCCGCAGGTGAACGCCCTCCTGACCGCATACGGGCTGGGCGTATCGCAGGATATCCTGATGGACATCAACCACGTGCCGGTCAACGTGGGCGGCGGAGGCGGCCTGGCGGCCCTGCTCGGGGCCTCGCGGCCGGTGGACCTTCCCGTCCAGATCATTGTCAAGAGCGACACGATGAACCCCGACCTGGCGATCACCAACCGGCTCTCGATGGCGACCTACCTCTGGGGCACCGCGCTCGACATCAACGAGGACCGGCTGAAGGAGGCCGGACTCACGTTGCAGCCGCTCATGCACACGAGCGACGGCGCCTGGACGGCGCCGCAGGGCGCGCCGATGACGCAGGAGCTGTTCGAGCCGCCTGTGCAAGGGCAGCGGTATACGCTCATGGCGCTGGTGTCGGGCCAGTTCCCGGATGCCTTCGAGGGCAAGGAGCGGCCCGCCTGGCCGGTGATGCCCCAGCAGCCGGGCATGCCGCCGCAGACGCCGCCCAGCGAAGCGCCCGCCGCGCCGGTGACGCCCGCTCCGGGCAAGCTGATCCTGGCCGGTTGCGCGACCACCTTCCAGGACGATTTCCTGCAGGGCGCGCCGTCGAACCTCGATCTGTTCATGAACAGCATCGATGCGTCCACGCTGACCGAAGACCTGGTGCACATCCGCGGGCAGAAGCCCGTGGACCGGATTATCCAGAAGCCCGCCGCGCCGGTGCGCCGGCTGTGGCAGTTCCTGAACTACGGTCTCATGTCGAGCCTCATCGCTGTCGCGGGCATCACGGTGCTGGTCGTGCGGCGTCAACAGCGTAACGCCTATACCATGGCCCAAGCGGCCGCACGCCGCTAATCTGAGGAGGGACAGACGACATGCTGAAGAAACTTGTGGCCCTGGTGGCGATTCTGCTGGTGCTGCTCATCGTCAACTTCGCGATGCGGGCCCGCCGCGCGCCCCAGGACATCATCGAGCAGGCCAACCTGATGCGGCTGATCTCCACCGATCTCGATGCGGATGCGATCCAGCGTCTGGAACTGTATCCGGGCGGCAACGCGGACGAGAAGCTGGTGGTTGCCCGCGACGCATCGGGCAAGTGGACGGTGACCAGCCGTTTTGACGCCCCGGTGCGCGCACAGAAGATCGACGAATATCTGCGCGACCTGACGCGGCTGCGCGGGGAGTTCCGGGCGGCGGCCGATAGCGATGACGCGCTTGCCCCCTACGGGCTCGGCGATGCGGAGGCCTTCCACGTGGTTGGATACGGCGCGGGCGCGCCGCCGCTGTTCCACCTGCTGGTTGGGCATGCGCCCCGGCCGGGCACGGTCTTCATGCGGCAGGACGGCTCGCGCGACGTCTACGTCGAGGCGATCAACCTGCGTGCGGGCGCCGGGATATTCGGCGATGACCTCACGGCGCCGGCGGATGCCAAGACGTGGATAGACACGACGGTCCTGGATCTCGAGCCGGACGCCGTCACCCGGATCGCGCTCGACATGCCCGACAAGCACGTCGTCTTCGAGAGGCGGGAGCAGGAGATGCCGGAGACGCCGCAGGCGGAGGGCGACGAGGCCAGTGCGCCCGAACCGGAGAAGGTCTTCGAGTGGGTGGTGGCCGAGGGTGGTCCCGGAACGCCCTTCAGCAAGACGGGATTGGACGCGTTGCTGCGCAAGCTCGATGCCTTCCAGGCGACCGACGTCGCCGACCCGGCGCGCCGGACAGAGCTGGGGCTGGACACCCCCGCGTACCGGCTGGTTGTGGGCATTGAGGGCGCCGAGGCGCCGGTGGAACTGATCGGCGCGCGCGGGGCAGACGGCAACGGCTACGTCATGCTCGCCGGGACCGACAACCCCTTTGTGTTCGAGGTCAATACGTTCAGTTTCGAGCAGGTGTTTCCGCGCGGGGCCACGCTGTTCGAATTGCCCGGGCTCGGCCTGACCGGCCAGGACGTCAACGAAATCACGATCGAGCGCGCCGAGAATCCGATCGACCTCAAGAAGAGCCAGAACACATGGACAGTGGTGTCGCCCGTGGCCGAGTTCGAGGTCCAGACCTCGACCTTGGAAGGCATCGCGACAGCGCTGGCGACGTGGCGTCCTGCCGATTACGCGGACGCGGACAAGGCGCCCGAGCTCGTTTTTAACCGGCGCGTCACCTTCAACGCAGGCGATCGCGCGCACACGCTGGCCGTGGCCGGGCCTTCGCGGCACATCGACGGGGCGTATGTGCGCCTCGATGACGGCGAGGCCGTCTATGCCATGAATCAAATGGATGTTGACCGCATCTTCGTGGCGCCGCGCGACCTGTACCGTCTCAACCTGTTCGACGTGACCGAGGACGACATCGCCGCGCTGGCCCTCGAGCAGGACGGGCACACGCTGGTCCTCAATCGCGACGGGGAAGGCGGCTGGGCGCTGCTGTTCGACGAGGAAGACCTGCCCGTCGATGACCAGGCGGCCGAGACCCTGGCGCTCACCGTGGTCGACCTCCAGGCCGCGGAAATCGTCACAGATGTACCGGCCACCGAGGTCGCGCCGGTGGCGTCCCTGAGGATGGCGACCGTGGATGGCGACGACCACGTGCTGGGCTTTGGCCCGGCGCGCGAGGACGGATCACGGCTCGTGGTGGTATCCGGGAGAAAGATGGCCGTGGTGATATCCGCCGCGGACGCCCAGGCGCTGCTGGCCCCTGTGGAGACCTACCGGTCCCAGCCGGATGCCGGTGCCGGTCCGGAGACGGACGAGGCGGCGGCCGCCGAGACCGAAGCGGAGCCGGCCGGAATCGAGTAGAATGATGCTGTAACGCACGGCGGCGGGGGAGCAGCCCAGGCGGCTCCCCCGCCGTGCCGTTGAAGGAGGTGCAACCATCATGCGCTGTTCACTGATGCAGGGACTCGCGGCGGCGATGCTGTTGGGCGCGTCGTCCGCGGGCTTCGCGGCCGCCGCTGCCGATCCCATCGCGGCCTCGCGCCGTACCGCCATCGTCGAGGCCATCGAGCGGGCCGCGCCGTCCGTGGTGTCGGTCAACGTGGTGCTGCTCGAACGCGTCGGCCTGAATCCGTTCTACGGCGACTTCTGGCAGTTCTTCCACGCCCCCCAGCGCCAGTACGTGCGCGAGCGCGAGGTGCGGTCCGTCGGAAGCGGCTTCGTGTTTACCCGCGAAGGCCACATTTTGACCAACCACCATGTCATCGCCGATGCCGCGGCGGTCAACTCCGTGACCCTTCCCGACGGGCGCGTGGTCGAGGTCGAGTTTGTCGGGAGTGACGAGCGGACGGACGTGGCCGTCCTCAAGGCCAAGGACGTGACCGTCGCGCCGATCCCGGTCGGCACGTCGGAAGACCTGATCACGGGCGAATGGGTGATCGCCATCGGCAACCCCTTCGGCCCGCTGATGCGCGATCCCCAGCCCACGGTAAGCGTGGGCGTCGTGAGCGCCGTGCACCGCCGCATTGCCCCGGACATCGGCCAGGGCGCGCGCCTGTATCAGGACATGATCCAGACCGTCGCCGCGATCATCCCGGGAAACAGCGGCGGCCCGCTGGTCATCAGCCGCGGTGAGGTCGTGGGCGTCAACACGATGATCTTCAGCAAGAGCGGGGGCAGCGTCGGGCTCGGTTTCGCCATCCCCATCGACCGCGCCATGCGGATCGCCCGTGAGATCGTCGAATACGGCCGCCGCCGCGACCCGTGGCCCGGTTTCAAGGCCGAAGATGTGCGCGTCCTGCGTGGCGACCTGCTGCGGCGCTACGGCATTACCGCCGACGCGGGCGTGCTGGTCGTCGATATCCTGCCCGGCAGCCCCTCATACGAGGCCGGTCTGCGCGTCGGCGACGTCATCACGGCCGTCAACGGCGAACCCGTCGCCGAACCGGCCGAGGTGGATTTCATCTTCTGGGGACAGTTTGTCGGCGACCGCGTGGTGATCGATGCCGTGCGCGGCGACGAGCGCAAGCAGTTTACCTTTACCATCAGCGAACTACCGCGTTAGCGCAAGGGAGAGGCGTCATGCCCGAACCGATCCGCTGGGGAATTCTTGCAACCGGAGGCATCGCGGGGGCTTTCGCCCGGGCGCTGCCCTTTGTGCCGGACAGCACGCTCGTCGCGGTGGGATCGCGGACGGCAGACCGCGCGGAGGCGTTTGGCGGGCAGTACGCCATTCCGCGCCGTCACGGCAGCTACGAGGCGCTCGCCGCCGACCCCGAGGTGGACGTCATCTATGTGGCCAGCCCGCACGCCTTCCACGCGGAACACGCGGCGCTGTGCCTCGAGCATGGGAAAGCCGTGCTGTGTGAGAAGGCCTTCACCATCAACGCCGCCGAGGCGCGGCGCCTCGTGGACACCGCCCGCAGCCGCAAGCGGTTCCTCATGGAAGCGCTGTACACGCGCCACCTGCCGCTCGTCAAGGAAGTCAAGCGCCGCGTGGATGCCGGGCAGATCGGCGAAGTGCGCATGGTCACCGCCAACCGGTGCAGCCGCGGCGGTCCCTTTCCGCCCGGCGGCCGCCACATGACCCTCGCGCTGGGCGGCGGGTCGCTCCTCGATGTGGGGATTTATGTACTGAGCTTCGCGGCGTTGTTTCTGGGCGCGCGGCCCCGCCACGTGCATGGGGTCGGTCATCTCGGCGAGACCGGGGCCGATGAGCACGGCGCGCTCGCCCTCAGCTATGACAACGGCGCGGTGGCGTCGCTCACCTTCGGGCTGCGCACCCAGAACATCGACGACGCACGCATCCTCGGCACCGAGGGCATGATCCTCATCGACGCGCCCTTCTGGGGCGCGACACGCGCGACGATCCGTATGGCCGACGGCGCCGAGGAGGTCATCGAGCGTCCCATCGAAGGCAACGGCCTCAACTACGAGGCCGCCGAGGTGGTGCGCTGCCTGCGCGAAGGCGCGCTGGAGAGCCCGATCATGCCGCTGGACGATTCGGTGGCGCTGATGGAGGTCATGGACCAGGTGCGCCGGAGCTGGGGGCTGGCGTATCCGAACGATGTTCGATGAACGGCGCGGCGGTCGTGGAGCATCCCTGACTTGCCTGTACACCCGCCCATTCTGAGCCCACCGAATGCGATAGCCGTCCGCGGACTGGAAAAACGCTCGATGGTTCGGGCATAACAAAGCCAGATCGTCCGTTCAACGCCAATGCGGCCTGTTCCTGTTGCCGCTGGAGGCTTCGGTATGGATACCCTTCTGATTGCGGTTCTTTCCGCAGTGGGCTTTATCATCGCCTACCATACTTACGGCCGGTATCTGTCGCGCAGGATTTTCGACCTTGCTGGCGCCAACCTCGTGCCTTCGAAGGAACTGGAAGACGGCAAGGACTACGTTCCGACGCGCAAGCACGTGCTGTTCGGGCACCATTTCACGTCGATTGCCGGCACGGGGCCAATTGTCGGGCCGGCGATAGCGGTGTTCTGGGGCTGGCTGCCCGCCCTGCTGTGGGTGGTGTTCGGGTCCATCTTCATCGGTGCGGTCCACGATTTCGGGTCGCTGGTGGTGTCGCTCCGGTCGCGCGGGCAGACCATTGGCGACGTCGCCGGGCGGATGATTCATCCCCGGGCGCGGATCCTGCTCCTGGTCATCCTCTTTTTCACCCTGGTCATCGTGATCGGCGTGTTCGGGCTGGTCATCGCGGTGATTTTCTCGGTCTATCCGGAATCGGTGTTGTCGGTATGGGTGGCCATGCCCGTGGCGGTTGGAGTCGGGTTCTGGATGTACCGCCGGAACGGATCGCTCATCGCCCCGAGCCTGGTAGGGCTTTTCCTTCTTTATCTGAGCGTCTATCTCGGCGCCAATGACATCGCCGGTCTGCGCATCTCGTTGACCGATCTGTTCGGGGTGCCGCTCTTTGCCGGGCCGGGCGCCGGGCTCGCGGCCGGATTGAGTTCGTCGGTGGTCATCTGGACGCTGGTCCTGCTGGTCTACTGCTTCGTGGCGAGCGTGTTGCCTGTTTGGGTGCTGTTGCAGCCGAGGGACTACATCAACGCCCTGCAACTGGCCGTGGCGCTGGCACTGCTGCTCGCGGGACTCGTGATCGCCCATCCGCCGATGGTGGCGCCCGCGATAGCCACCGCCCCGGCCGACGCGCCCCCAATCCTCCCATTCCTGTTCATCACCGTCGCGTGCGGCGCGATCTCCGGTTTCCACAGTCTGGTGTCGTCCGGCACGTCGTCCAAGCAACTGCGCACCGAGGCCGACGCCCAGTTCGTGGGCTACGGCTCGATGCTGGTCGAGGGCGCCTTGGCGGTCGTCGTGATCCTTGCGTGCTGCGCGGGACTGGGCATGGGTATCTACGAGTCGACCCCGGCCGGATTGCAGCGGATCCTTTCCGCCAGCGGCGAGCCGCTGACCGGCGGCGCGGCCTGGAGCACCTATTACGGCGGGACGTGGTCCGCGATGCGCTTCACGGACCAGATCGGCGCGTTTGTTGAAGGCGCTGCCAATCTCGTTGCGGTCCTGCCCGGCATGACCCTGCCCCTGGCCGTCGGCGTCACCGCGGTCATGGTCGCGTGCTTCGCCGCGACGACGCTGGACACCGCGACCCGCCTGCAACGCTACGTCATCCAGGAACTGGGCGCCACGCTGCGGCTCGGGTTCCTGACCAACAAGTACGTGGCGACCACGGTAGCGGTGGCCACGGGCGGCGCGGTCGCCCTGATCTCGGGTCCGAACGGACCGGGCTCGGGCGGGCTCATCCTGTGGCCGCTGTTCGGCGCCATCAACCAACTGCTTGCCGGGCTGGCCTTTCTGGTCATCGCGTTCTATCTCGTGCGGCACGGCAAGCCCGTGTGGTTTCTCGCGGTACCGCTGGCGTTGATGGTGATCATGCCCGCCTGGGCGATGGGGCACAACGTCGTGCAGTGGTACGGGGCCAGCCAGTGGCTGCTCGTGGTACTCGGGGCGGCGGTGCTGGCGTTGCAGGGCTGGATGGTGGCCGAGTCGGCGATAATGTGGCGCCGTGCCAAGGGCGTGTTGCCGCCGCCGCTGCCGCGACTGGGCGCGGCGGGAAGTCCCGGCGAGGCGACGGTTCTACGCCAGGGCGTATCGGAGTGAGGCGGGGCGGCCGGCGACCCAAAATGACTGGATCTGACCGGGACTCTTGTGTATAATCCCGGCGATTCCTTCGGCCGGAGTACTCTGCCCGGCCGTCATAACACGAAAACTGCATCAATCTAAGGAGGTAGCCAGCATGGCAGAGCACACTGACGTCGCCGAGCGCGTCAAGGAAATCGTGGTGGAACGGCTTGATCGCAAGCCCGAAGAAGTGACGATGGAAGCGCGCTTCATCGACGACCTCGGTGCGGATTCGTTGGACATCACCGAACTGCTGATGGCGCTTGAGGAAGAGTTCGACATCGAGATCGACGACGAAGCCAACCAGATCGAGAGTCTTGCCGACGCCGTCCGCTATATCGAAGCCAAGCTGTAGTCCCGGCGTCTTGCCACAGGACGCGGTTCGTGTTTGATACGCTCCCAGTCCCCCGGGCGAGAGGTTCGCGGGACTGGGTATTGGCTGTTACCGGGCCGGGGCTGACCGGCATCCTGCCCGGTGTGGAACGTCATCCGGCCCACGCGCCGGTTCAACATCTCACGGGGTAGCATGAAAAGACGAGTCGTCATTACGGGGATGGGCGTAGTCTCCCCCGTCGGCAACGATCAGAAGACCTTTTGGGAGTCCATCCGCGAAGGCCGTTCCGGTATCCGGAAGATCGACCGGTTCGATGTAACCGACTATCCGTCGCAGATTGCCGGCTTGGCCCCCGAGGTAATTCCTGCCGGAATGGGCAGCAAGGACCTGAACCGCCAGGATCCCTACAGCATTTTCGCCATTGAGGCCGCCGACCAGGCTTGGGCCCAGTCGGGGCTGGACGTCGAGAAAGAAGACCGTTTCCGCTGCGGGGTCATGATTGGCAGCGGCATCGGCGGGATTGGCACCATTGCCGACGAGGTCCTGCGGCTCAATGAGCGAGGTCCCCGGCGGGTGTCGCCGCTGATGATCCCCAAGGGCTTGGCCAACATGGGCTCGGGCAACGTGGGCATTCGTCTCGGGCTCCAGGGGCCCAACAAGTGCGTCGTGACTGCCTGTGCCTCCGCCACCCATTCCATCGGCGACGCCGCCAAGCTGATCCGCGCGGGCGAAGTGGATGTGATGGTCGCGGGCGGATCGGAAGCGGCCGTGGTGCCCTTCGGCGTGGCCGGTTTCGGCGCGATGAAGGCGTTGTCCTGCCGTAACGACGATCCCGAGCGCGCGAGCCGGCCCTTCGATGCCGACCGCGACGGGTTTGTGATCGCCGAAGGGGCGGGCATTTTGGTGCTGGAGTCCGAGGAGCACGCCAAGGCGCGCGGCGCCGAGATTCTGGCCGAAGTGATCGGCTACGGCGAGTCCTGCGACGGCTACCACATCACCTCGCCGCGTCCGGATGCTGCCGGGGCCATCTATGCGATGGAGATGGCGTTGACGGATGCCGGGCTGGACCCGTCCAGGGTGGACTATTTCAACGCCCACGGCACCAGCACCAAGTACAACGAGATTTCCGAGGCCATGGCGCTGCAGCGGGTCTTCGGTGAGGACACGATGCCGCCCGTGAGTTCGACGAAGTCCATGACGGGCCACCTGCTGGGTGCCGCGGGAGGCGTGGAAGCCATCGCGTGCATCCAGGCGATTCGCTGCGGCATTTTGCCCCCGAACATCAACTACGATACGCCCGATCCCGAATGCAAGGTCAATATCGTGGCCAACGAGGCCCGCGAGGCCAAGGTCGACGTCACCATGTCCAACTCGCTGGGTTTTGGCGGTCACAACGCGTCGATCATCATTGCCCGGTATGGTGGGTGAGCCACAGCGGCGGGAAGAACTGAAGGCCGTTGCCAAACGGCTCGGGATCGTATTCAACAATCTGGAACTGCTGGACCGGGCGCTGACCCATGCGTCGGCAACGGCGGAACCCGAGGGTCCTTCGTACGACTACGAGACGCTCGAGTTTCTGGGCGACGCGGCGCTGGGGCTGGCGATGGCCCACCAGTTGTTCACGCATTCGCCCGACCGTACACCCGGCGAGTACACGCGGATGCGGGCGGGGCTGGTCAGCCGCCGCACGTTGTCGCGGGTGGCCGGGGAGCTGGACATTGCGCCCGCGATCCGGCTGGGGCGTGGAGAGGAGTTGTCCGGGGGACGGGAACGGGGGGCCTTGCTGGCCGATTGTCTGGAAGCGCTGATTGGTGCGCTCTATCTGGACCAGGGCTGGCCGGCCACGTACACCTTCGTGGCGCGGGTGTTCGCCGACGAGTTCCGGCGCGAACACGAGGTCGAGAAGGTGTGGGATTTCAAGTCGCGGCTGCAGAACTACTGCCAGGCGCGCAAGCTGCCGCTGCCGGTTTTCAATGTGGTGAGCAGCGAAGGCCCGGACCACCGCAAGGAGTTCGAGGTCCAGGTGCTGTTGCGCGGGGAATCCGCGGGCCAGGGCCGGGGAACGTCGAAGAAAGAGGCTGAACAGCGTGCCGCACGTGCGGCCCTTGAGACAGAAGGGCAGCATTTTTGATTCGTTGAACGGGTAGTAGCTGAAGGTATAACCGGAAGGAGGAACTGAGGCCGCAATGGAGACATTACCATTCCTGAAGATCTCGTTGGGAGCCAGTGTGATCGCGCTGCTTTTCGTGGCGTATCTGGCCAAATACGTGATGTCGAAACCGCAGGGCAATCCCGCAATGATTGCCATTTCGAAGATGGTGCAGGAAGGCGCCGTAGCCTTTCTTAAGCGCGAGTACACCTACGTGTCCATCTTCGTCGTAGTGATCGGTGGGCTGATTACGCTGGGCATCGGCTGGGAGACGGCAGCGGCCTTCGTGGCGGGCGCCGTGGCCAGCGCCTGCGCGGGCGTGATCGGCATGACCATCGCCACCCGCGCCAATGCGCGCACGACGGCTGCGGCCGAGAGCGGCGGCATCATCAAGGCCCTTGACGTGGCCATCAGCGGCGGCGCCGTGATGGGCATGAGCGTCGTCGGCATCGCCCTGTTCGGGCTGGTGTTCGTTTACTGGTACTTCGAGGGCAACACGGAGATCGTCAATGGCTACGCCATGGGCGCTTCGCTGGTGGCCTTGTTTGCGCGTAGCGGCGGCGGCATCTACACCAAGGGCGCCGACATGGGCGCGGACTTGGTGGGCAAGGTCGAGGCGGGGATTCCCGAAGACGACCCGCGCAACCCCGCCGTGATCGCCGACAACGTGGGCGACAATGTGGGCGACGTGGCCGGTCTGGGCGCCGACCTGCTCGAATCCTATGTGGAGTCCATTATTGCGAGCCTGGCGATCGCGGGCGTGATGGTGTTGGGCGTGAACGTAACGGCTGAGAGCGTTACGTATCTTCAGGCCTTCCCCTTCATGCTGGCCGCCATCGGCATTATCGCTTCGGTTCTGGGCGTCCTGTACGTCAAATTCTTCGCCAAAGGCAATCCGCAAGGCGCGCTCATGTGGGGTACCTACATCAGCGCCCTGCTCGCCATCGTTGGTATTGGCGTATACTCGTGGGCGCAAGGCACCAGCTACGAGCTTCAGGGCGTGACCTACGCCTGGTGGGGCCCGTTCGCCGCGTCCGTGCTGGGCATCGTGGCCGGCATGCTGGTGGGCTTTGTGAGTGAATACTTCACCTCGAGTTCCTACAAGCCGGTCAAAGTGCTGGCCGAGAGTTCGCAGGCCGGTCCGGCCATCAACGTGACTGAGGGCACGGCCATCGGCATGCAGAGCACCGCGTGGCCCATCGTCGTATTGGCCTTGGCGGTTGTGCTGGCGTTTCACGTCGCGGGCATCTACGGTGTGGCCATTGCTGCCCTGGGCATGCTGGCCACGACCGGCATGGTCGTCGCGGTAGACTCCTACGGTCCGATTGCCGACAACGCGGGCGGCATCGCCGAGATGGCGCATCTGGACCCGAGCGTCCGCAAGATCACCGACAATCTGGATTCCGTGGGCAACACGACCGCCGCCATCGGCAAAGGCTTTGCCATCGGCAGTGCGGCCTTTGCGGCGATTGGTCTGCTGAGCGCCTTCATGCTGGCCGTGGACGCGGCGACCGATGTCAAGCTGACGCTCGACCTGACGGACCCGATCATCCTGGCTGGTGTGCTCATTGGCGCGATGATGCCGTTCCTGTTCAGCTCGATGCTGTTCCGTGCGGTGCGTAAGTGCGCCTACGGCATGATCGACGAAGTGCGGCGTCAGTTCCGCGAGATCCCCGGTCTCAAGGAAGGCAAGGAAGGCGCGAAGCCGGACAGTGCGACCTGTGTGGACATCGCCACCAAGGGCGCGATCAACGGGATGATGTTCCCGGGCCTGCTGGCCATCGTGTTTCCCGTGCTGATCGGCTGGATCCTCGGCCCGACCGGGCTGGCGGGCATGCTCGTCGGTGCGATCGCGACGGGTGTGATGCTGGGCCTTCAGACCGCCAACTCCGGCGGCGCGATGGACAACGCGAAGAAGTACATCGAGGAAGGCCACTTCGGCGGCAAGAACAGCGAGGCCCACAAGGCGGCCGTGGTCGGCGATACCGTCGGCGACCCGCTGAAGGACACCGTTGGTCCGTCCATCAACATCCTGATCAAGTTGATGTGCGTGATCTCGCTCGTGTTTGCGCCGTTCCTGGCCAAGCTCGATCCGCTTCTGGCTCAGCTCCTTTCGTTTATCCGCTAAGTCTTCTGGACTGTCGAGGCCGCTCCCGTTGCGACGGGGGCGGCCTTTTGTGTGTCAAGAGGGGAAGGCGCAACGGACGGTAATCTGCCTGTCCGGTGTGCAGGTGAAGTGCGGCACCGCCGCGGGGTCAGAATGCCAGTGGACGCGCGCCGTAGCGTTCGACAAGCAGTTGCCGGGCCTCTCCTGCCAGGAAAACGGACCCGGTGACCACCAGGGGGTGTCCCGTGCGTTGCGCCTCGACGATTCCCCAATCGAGGGCGTCGCGCAACACGGGTTCGACGTGCAGATTGCGGCCGGCTGCCAGATTGTTCATCTGTTCCAGCGGCATCGCGCGCCGGTTATCGAACCGCGTGAGCAGGAGGCGCGCGGCCACGGGCGCAATGGCATCCAGCATCGCGGCGGCGTCCTTGTCCGCGGAAAAGCCCAGCACGACGACGGCCCGGGGCAGGGTCTGGGCCAGGCGCGCCATGCCCGCGGGATTGTGGGCCACATCCATGTAGACCGGGGGCGCATCCAGGACCTTTTCCATGCGGCAGGGCCACCGGGCAGCGCCGAGTCCCTCGATAACGGCCGCGCGCGTGATGCGCGAAAAGCGGGGCTGAAGCAACTCGGCCAGCGCGACGGCCACCGCGGCATTGGGCCCCTGGTGCAGGCCCGGCAGGGCGAGCGGAATGCCGTCGAAGGCCCACGCGGGACTCGCGTAGTGCAGCAGCGGGGCCAGCGGGGTTCCCGACGTACGAAACGTCAGATCGCGGCCCGCCAGGCGCACCGGGGCGCCCGCCTGCTCGGCCAGGTCCAGAATGACGCGCTGGGGTCCGGGAGACTCCTCGGTTACCACGCACGGCACGCCTCGCTTGATGATCCCGGCCTTCTCGAAGGCGATCTTCTCGACCGTGTCGCCCAGGTAGGCCGTGTGATCGAGCGAGACGTTGGTGATGGCCGTCGCCACGGGCTCGATGACATTGGTGGAGTCGAAGCGTCCCCCCATGCCGACCTCGATCAGCGCGAGATCGGGCTGCTGTTCCGCAAACCAGCGGAACGCGATAGCGGTATTCAGCTCGAAAAAGGTCGGCGAATGGGGGAGAGCCGCGGCCAGGTCCCGGAAGAACCGGATTTGGGCGTCGAGGCCGGTGTCGGAGATCGGTGTGCTGTTGAGCAGGAAGCGCTCGTTGACATGGATGAGATGCGGACTGGTGAAGCGTCCTGTGCGGTATCCCGCGGCTCGCAGGATCGCGTCCAGCATGGCCAGCACACTGCCCTTGCCGTTGGTGCCCGCCACATGGACGGCTGCCAAGGTCTTCTGCGGGTCACCTGCGGCGGCCAGAAGCTGCCGGATGGTATCCAGCCCGAGCTTAATGCCGAACAGCTCGAGACCGTAGAGATACTCGAGCTCGGGGGTCACTGCGGTTGCAGATAGCGCAGCAGCTTGCCCAACATCGGGCGCAGCTCACTGCGCTGAACGATGCAGTCCACAAAACCGTTCTCGTACTGGTACTCGGTCCGCTGGAAGCCCTCGGGAAGCTTGACCTTGAGCGCGCCCTCGATGAGGCGGGCGCCGGCGAAGCCGATGTAGGCGCCCGGCTCGGCCAAGGTGATGTCGCCCAGGCTCGCAAAGCTGGCGTAGACCCCGCCGGTGGTGGGGTCGGTCAGGACGACGATATAGGGGACGCCGGCGTCCTGCATGGCGCGGACCGCGTTGGCCGTCTTGGCCATCTGCATGAGGCTCAGGATGCCCTCCTGCATGCGCGCGCCGCCTGAGGCCGCGAACACCACGAAGGGCAGCCGCTCGCGGATCGCGTCTTCCGAGGCGCGGCAGAATTTCTCGCCGACCGCGCTGCCCATGCTGGCCATGATGAAGTTGGGATCCATGAAGCCGAACACGGCCCGCTGGCCGTCGATCGTCGCGAAGCCCGTGACCAGCGCCTCGTTCAGCCCGGTCTTCTTCTGGGCCACGACGACCTTGTCCCGGTAGGCCGCCTCGCCCACCTTGAACCCAAGGGGGTCGCCGGTGTTGATGTCGAGATGGGTCTCTTCAAACGAGCCCGGGTCGACGATGAAATCGCGCCTGCGCGCGCTGTCGACGCGGAAATGGTGGTTGCAGGCGGGACACACCTCGAGGTTTTCCTCGACCTCGGCGCGGTAGACCGCCTGGTTGCACTTCGAGCACTTCATCCAGACCCCGTCTGGCACGGTGCTCTTGCGGCCTACCACGGACACAAAGCGTCTGCGATTGAAGAAGGGCATTGTATGCTATGCCTCGCTCGCCTCAGTTCCCTGCCGGCCGAACTGAGACGTGTCGTAAAGCAGCCGGCCGCAGTAGCGGCAGGCATGCACCTTGTCCCCGGCCAACAACTCGTTGACAATCTGCGGCGTGACGGTCATGTTGCACCCCGAACAGGTTTCCCCCCGCAGAGGCACCACGGCCGCGCCGGTCTTCTTGCTGCTGCGAATGCGCGTATAACGCGCGAGCAGATCGTGGGGAACGCGCTGTGCGATGGGATCGCGCAGTTGCTCGAGTTTTCTGCGCTCGTCCACCGCCTCGGCGAGTTCCTTGTCGATTTCCTTGCACTCGCGGTCGATATCCTGGAGTTCCTCCTGGATGCGCTTCTTGTCCTCTTCCAGGCGCGCCCGGGCCTCGTCGAGCGCCATCATGACCTTGAGGATCCGCTCCTCGTTG
Source organism: Candidatus Hydrogenedentota bacterium (assembly GCA_052033955.1). Lineage (GTDB taxonomy): Bacteria > Hydrogenedentota > Hydrogenedentia > Hydrogenedentales > SLHB01 > JBPOJD01. The sequence continues at coordinate 11,987 of JBPOJD010000063.1, read as the reverse complement.
CCCGCCATCTGCTTCTTGACCAGGTCGATCTCGTGAAGCAGGGCGGTGTACTCCTCATTCTTCTTGACACTGAGAAGCTGCGTGTTCCACTTGTCGATCTGGGTCTGCTTGGCTTCGTTGTCGCGCTCGCATTCGCGCTGTTCGAGAAGCAGATCCTTGACCACTTTTTCCCGCTCCGCAATTTCCTGGGCCAGGCGCTGCCGATGGATGTCAAACTTGTTCTTCTGCTTTGGAATCATTTCCTCGCGCTGTCTGCGCCGTTCAATCTGCAAATCCAAAGCCTGCAATTGCAGTAAAGCTTCCAACGGAGTACCTCCAGTGGCACGCCTCGCGAGCGTGTCAACCCATGGCCGCGCGATCGACTCGAGCGTACCGCTTAAACTGTGTCAGGGGCACCGGCCCAAAGTGAAACGCCGCAGCCAGAAGCTGCGGCGTCGCCACTACTTATTGAGCCAAGGCATCATCTTGCGCAACTTGGCGCCCACCTCTTCGATGGGGTGGGTGCGATCCGCTTCGCGCATCTTCTCGAAGTTCGGGCAGCCGGCCTCCCATTCGCCGAGCCACTGCTTGGCGAACTCGCCGTTCTGGATGCGCTCCAGGACGCCCTTCATGGTCTTCTTGGTCTCGGCGGTGATGATCTGCGGGCCAATCAGCATGCCGCCAAACTCGGCCGTGTCGCTCACGCTGTAGTTCATGAACGCCAAGCCGCCGCGATAGTACAGGTCCACGATGAGCTTCATCTCGTGAAGCACTTCGAAATACGCGATTTCGGGCTGGTAACCCGCTTCGACGAGCGTCTCGAAGCCCGCCTTGATCAACGCCGCCGAGCCGCCGCACAACACGGCCTGCTCGCCGAACAGGTCGGTCTCGGTCTCTTCCTTGAAGGTCGTCTCGATGATGCCGCCGCGGCCGCCGCCCAGCGCGCTGCCGTAGGCCAGCGCCTTCTGGAGGGCCTGCCCCGAGGCGTCCTGATAGATGGCGACCAGGCACGGCACGCCGTGGCCCCGCTCATACTCGTCGCGGACCAGGTGGCCGGGACCCTTCGGGGCGATCATGAACACGTCGATGTCGGCGGCCGGCTCGATGCAGCCGAAATGGATGTTGAAACCGTGGGCGAACATCAGCGCGTTGCCCGGGGAGAGATTGTCCTTGATCTGGGTCTCGTACACCTTCTTCTGGATGGTGTCCGGTACCAGGATGACGATGATGTCGCCGCGTTTCGCGGCTTCTGCGGCATCGACCACTTCAAAACCAGCCTTGACGGCGGCATTGTAGTTGGGATTCTTGTCGCTCTTGAGTTCGCTGACGATGACATTGACGCCGCTGTCGCGCAGGTTCATCGCGTGGGCGTGGCCCTGGCTGCCGAAACCGACGATCGCCACCGTCTTGCCCTGCAAGAGGGTCTTGTCCGCATCCTTGTCGTAGTAGATCTTCGCCATCTTGGTATCCCTCTCTACGTGGTATGTGTTGTCGACCGGCCCTACTTGGGCGAGCGCGCTATGGCGATTCTGCCGGTCCGGACCAATTCTTGTATGCCAAACGGACGCATCATGTCAATAAAGGCCTCGATCTTGCCCGAGGAACCCGTGGCTTCGACGGTCATGGCTGCGGACGCCACGTCGACAACCTTGGCGCGGAAGATCGACGCGATCTCGATGACCTCGGTGCGGTCCTTGCTCTTGGCGCCGATTTTCGCCATGACCAGCTCGCGCTCGACGTAGTCCTCGCGGGTCAGGTCGATGACCTTGATCACCTCGACGAGCTTGTTGAGCTGCTTGACGATCTGTTCGAGCACCTTTTCGTCGCCCGCGACGACCACGGTCATGCGCGAGATGGTGGGGTCTTCGGTCGTGCCGACGCAGAGGCTGTCAATATTGTAGCCCCGGGCGCTGAACATGCCCGAAACCCGCGCCAAGACGCCGAAGTGGTTTTCCACGAGAACACTGATCGTGTGTTTCATTCGTCCTCCGCGCAACGCGCCCGGCGATATCTTCGAACGGGGCGCGCCGCCCTTAGTTATAGGCGTTCATGGCCGCCGACATGCCCTGGGCCATCCACGTCTCCACGGCATCGGCGGCTCGTTCCACCGCCTTGAGCACCTCGGGGCGCTCGTCGGCGCGAAACGTGCTCAACACGTGATCGGCAAGATCGCCGCCGGGCCCTTGGGCGCCCACCCCGAGCCGCAGCCGGGGAAACGCCTCCGACCCGAGATGGCTGATGATGCTGCGCAGCCCGTTGTGGCCGCCAGCACTTCCCTCGCCCCGCAGACGCAGGCGTCCGAGCGGCAAGTTGACGTCATCCACGACGACCAGCACGTCTTCCAGTGCCGTCTCGCTGTAGTCCAATGCCGAGCGCAGGCACTCGCCGCTGCGGTTCATGTATGTCAGCGGCTTGAGCAGCACGACCTTGCATCCCTGCACGCTGGCCTCGGCCATCAGGGCCCGGTGCCGCTCGCGGGTGAACTCCGCACGCCAGCGCGCGGCCAAACAGTCCACAACCTCAAAACCCACGTTATGCCGCGTGTGGCGGTAGCGCGGGCCGGGATTTCCCAAGCCGACGATGAGCTTCACGCGGCCAACCTCCGCCGGGCGTAATCAGTCCTGCTTGTCAGCTTCAGCCGTTGCGGCCTCGGCCGACTCTTCCTCGCCGGTCTTGAGCACGCGCGGCTGGTGAATGGTCGCGATGGTGCGGTCGGCGTCGGCCAGGATGGTCACGTTGGCCGGGGCCTGAAGCTGGCCCGCATGCACGCTGTCGCCCAGCTCGAGATCCGACACGTCAAACGTGATTGAATCGGGAATATCGGTTGCCAGACACTCGATCTCCACCTCGCGCGTCTGCTGATCCAGCACGCCGCCGGCGACCACGCCCTTGGCTTGGCCTTCCAGCACGACCGAAACCGTCGTGACGATGCGCTCATCCAGCCGGATTCGCATGAAATCGGCATGGAGCACCTCCTGACGCGTCGGGTGGTGCTGCACGTTCTTGATGAGGACGGCCGTGCTGAGGCCCGGCTGGTCCTCGACGTCCAGATGAAGCACGGCGTGCTCGCCATGTCCCTGGCGAAGCAGTTGCGCGAACTCCCGCGTGTTGAACGCAATGGAGATCGGTTCCTGCCCGCCGCCGTACACGGTGCCCGGAATCTGGCCCGCGCAGCGAAGCCGGCCGGCGGCGCCTTTGCTCTTGGCTTCTCGTGTCTTGGTTTTAAGCGACTGAATATCCATGGTTTGGCCTCCGAATCTCCATTACCTGAACAGGATACTTACCGATTCTTCTTGATGAATACGCAAAATGGCCTCGCTGATGAGCGGGGCAAAGGTCAACTGCTTTACTTTCGGGCACGTCCGGCCGCGCTCGGACAGCGCGATGGTGTCGCTCACCCATACTTCGTCAATGGGCGACGCCTCAATCCGCTCGAGCGCGCAGCCGCTGAAGACGGCGTGCGTCGCACAGGCGATCACGCTGGTGGCGCCCTCGGCCTTGATGGCCTCGGCGGCTTTGACCAGTGTGCCGGCGGTGTCGATCAGATCGTCAAAGATCAGTGCGCGCCGCTCCTTGACCTGGCCGATGATGTTCATGACCTCGGCCTCATTCTCGCGGGGGCGGCGTTTGTCCACGATGGCCAGCGGCGCCTCGAGCCGGTTCGCAATGGTGCGCGCCCGGGCCACGCTGCCCGTATCCGGCGAGACGACCACAAAATTATCCAGTCCACGGTCGGCGATGTGCTTGGCGAAGACCACTTCGCCGCTCAGGTGGTCGACCGGAATGTCGAAAAAGCCTTGGATCTGGTCGCAGTGCAGGTTCACGGCGAGGACCCGGTTCGCGCCCGACGCGGTGATCAGGTTCGAGACCAGCTTGGCCGTGATCGGCACGCGCGGCCGGTCCTTGCGGTCTTGGCGGGCATACCCGAAGTAGGGCAGCACCGCAGTAACTCGCGCGGCCGACGCGCGCTTGGCGGCATCCATGAGGATGAGCAGCTCGAACAGGTGGTCGTTCACGGGCGGGGAGGTACTGTTGATGATGAAGACGTCTTTGCCGCGGATGTTTTCACCGATTTGGGCGCGCGTTTCGCCGTCGCTGAAGCGGCCGACGAACGCTTGGCCCTGGTCGATGCCCAAGTGCGCGCAGATGCCCTGGGTAAGTGCCTGCGAGGCATTGCCAGAGAAAATCTTCATCTCTTTTGAGTATGCCACGTGAACTCCGCTGCTGCCCATCCGCTGGAGAGTGAAATTGGCTGGGGCGGCTGGATTCGAACCAACGAATGCCGGGACCAAAACCCGGTGCCTTACCACTTGGCGACGCCCCAGCGATGAGAACCCGTCCCCGTGTCCGAAGACATGGACCCACGACGCGGGCAGCCTACTCCCGAAACAAGTTCTGCAGTATACCAGCGGGCGGGCCTCTTTTCAACAGCCCGTCCGGCGCCGCATCCCGTCCGGCGGCCGCCACTGTTCCCCGGGATGCCGCGCCGTTCTTGTATCCCACCGGGGCGGATGCTATCATGTAACCCTTGTGGCCGGCGCGATCTCTGGCGTGCCGAAACGGCGTGCCGCAGGTCGCGGAGGCCGCTTGTCGTGCATGCCGGCAACGAACGAACAGGTGGCGCTTGTCTCAGGAACGATCAGAAGCGGTGGTGCTGAGGCAGGTCGATTTCAGCGAAACCAGCCGGGTCGTCACGTTCCTCACGCCGCACCGGGGCCGCATGGCCTGCATGGCCAAGGGGGTCCGGCGGCCCAAGAGCCAGCTCGCCGCGGTGCTCGACACGTTCAACCGCCTGGAGATCGTTTATTACTGGAAGGACGGCCGGTCCGTCCAGCAACTTGCCGAAGGCAGCCTGCTGGACCAGCACGCCGGTATTCGCGGCGACCTCGAGAAGAGCACCTACGGCGCGTTTCCGCTGGAGTTTGCGTACAAGGTCGCGCACGAGAACGAGCCGAGCGAGGAGTTGTATGCCGTACTGGTGCGCGGGCTCGCGGGCCTGTCGGCGTGGCCCGGTCCGGCGCGCGTGCATGTGTGCTGGCAGATATTGGGCCTGCTGGGCGCGGCCGGATTCGCCCCTGCCCTCGACCGGTGCTGTGTGACCGGGCGCGATCCGGCCGAGGTGGCCGGATTTTCGTACGCCGGCGGCATCACGGCGTCGCCCGCGCTGGGCGATTGCCGGCTCGGCGGCCGGGCCCGGCGTATTCTGTGCGCGCTGAAGGACGCACCGGACGTCTGCCCGCAGGTAGACGACGACCCCGAGGTACTTGCGCTGCTCGGCCGGTACGCCGCGTGGCAGGTGGACAGCAGTTTTCGAAGTCTACGCGTCGCCGAACAGCTTCTGGGCCGTTCCGGCGGTTATTTACAGCAAAATCAGGACGGTTATGGCGACACCTAAAGAGAATATCCGCAACTTCTGCATTATCGCGCACATCGACCATGGCAAGTCGACCCTTGCCGACCGCATGCTCGAGTACACCGGGACGGTGGACGCCCGCAATCTCAAGGAGCAGACGCTCGATACGATGGATATCGAGCGCGAGCGCGGCATCACCATCAAGTCGGTCTGCGTGCGCATGGACTACAAGGCGGACGACGGCCAGTCCTACACGCTCAACCTCATCGACACGCCCGGCCACGTGGACTTCTCGTACGAGGTATCGCGCAGCATGGCGGCCTGCGAAGGGGCGCTGCTGCTGGTGGACGCGGCCCAGGGGGTGGAGGCGCAGACGCTGGCCAATGCCTACAAAGCGGTCGAGGCCAACCTGGAAATCATCCCGGTCATCAACAAGATCGATCTTCCCAGCGCCGACATCGAGGGCGTGCGGTTCCAGTTGATGGAGGTGGTCGGCCTGGACGGCGACGCGGCCGTATTGGCCAGCGCCAAGGAAGGCCTCGGAACACACGATGCGCTCGAAGCGGTTGTGCGGCGCATTCCCGCGCCGCGCGAGAGCCGCGAGGCGCCGCTGCGGGCCCTGGTGTTCGACGCGCTCTACAACACCTTCCGCGGGGTCATTGTCTACATCCGCGTCGTCGAGGGCCGCATTCAGACCGGACAGAAGATCGTGATGATGTCCACCGGCGAAAAGTGGGAGGTGGCGGAGATCGGCGTGCTGCGGCCCGGATTCACGCCCACGGACGCGCTCGAGGCGGGCGAGGTGGGCTACATCGTCTGCAATATCCGGAGCCTCGAAAGCACCAAGATCGGCGACACGGTCACCGACGCCGCCCAGCCCGCCGCCGAGCCGCTGCCGGGCTACAAGGAAGTGCAGCCGGTGGTGTTCTGCGGCATGTATCCTGCCGTCGCCAACGATTTCCAGGATCTGCGGGACGCGCTCGAACGCCTGCGGCTCAACGACGCGAGTTTTCAGTTCCAGGCGGACAGTTCGGACGCGCTGGGCTTGGGATTCCGTCTGGGGTTTCTGGGCCTGCTCCACATGGAGATCGTGCAGGAACGGCTCGAGCGCGAGTTCAACCTGACGCTCGTGACCACCGTGCCCAACGTGGCGTATCAGGTCTACAAGACGGACGGGTCCGAACTCACCCTCGAGAAGGCCTCCCAGATGCCGTCGGCGCAGGAAATTGAGCGGATCGAAGAGCCGTATATCGAAGCGGACATCATGGTGCCGAACGAGTACCTGAGTGCGGTGATCGAGCTGTGCAAACGCAAGCGCGGCGTGCACGTCAGCATCGACTACATCGATTCGAAGCGATCGATGGCCGTGTACCAGATGCCGCTGGGCGAGATCGTGCTCGATTTCTATGACAAGCTCAAGACCATCACCCGGGGTTATGGGTCGCTCGAATACCGCCTGATCGGCTACCGCCCGGGCAAACTGGTGAAACTGGACATCCTTCTGAATGGCGACCCGGTGGACGCGCTGTCGTGCATCGTGCACCGCGATCGCGCCGAATGGGTGGGCCGGACCCTGGCGCAGAAGCTGCGCAAGCTCATTCCTCGACAGCAGTACGAGGTGGCCATCCAGGCCGCCATCGGAAACAAGGTGATCGTGCGCGAGACGGTGAAGGCGCTGCGCAAGAACGTGACGGCCAAGTGTTACGGCGGCGACATCACGCGCAAACGCAAGCTGCTGGAAAAGCAGAAGGAAGGCAAACGCCGCATGAAGCAGGTCGGCACGGTCGAGGTGCCGCAGGAGGCGTTCATGGCCCTGCTGCGCGTGAACGAAGAAAGCTGAGGGACGCGACGTGAAACGGGTTCAGAAGACAGCGCCCGGCCAATCCTCGGCGCCCGTGCGCCTGTTGACGGCCATCATCGGGCCGCTGACATGGCAAAACGCGAAGATGTGGGTGAACCTGATTGCCCTCGTGCTCGTCGTCCGCTGGCTGTGGTTCGAGCCCTTCTTCATTCCCTCCAAATCGATGGAGCCGACGATCCACGGCGATGCACGCTTCCTGCGCGGCGACCGCGTGGCCGTCAACAAGCTGGCCTTCGGGCCGCGCATTCCGTTCACGAGCACGCGCATTTTTTCCATGGGGTCTCCCAAGCGCTGGGACATCGTGGTCTTTAACAACGTCGATCCGGCGAGTCCTCACAAGCGGCTGATCAAACGGGTCGTGGGCATGCCGGGCGAGCGGATACAGATTGCCGACGGCAAGGTCTATGCCGACGGCGTGGCGCTCGAGCTGCCGCCGGACCTGCGCGGCGTGGTCACCTACACCCGCAGCCTGGGGGCCACCGACGAGCAGGTGCAGGAGTTTCTGGCGCGGCGCCGGGGCGTTCCCGAGGAGGTCGCCCGGCAACAGATCCAGTTGATGATCGACGAGGCCAGCCCGCTTGTCTACGGGGTCCGGCCCGAGCCCGAGTACTCGGTCGTTCCCAAGGGCCATTACCTGCTCCTGGGCGACAACAGCGCCTACAGCCTGGACGGGCGCGCGTTCGGTTGGGTGCCTGAGAGCAACATGCTTGGGCGGGCCTTCTGCATCTGGTGGCCCATTAACCGGTGGCACGATCTGACGGGCTTCTCGGATACCTGGTGGGGGTTGTCGCTGCTGATCGGCATCCCGCTGATTGTGGTGCTCTATGAGCTGATGACGAGCTTCTTCGTGTTCTCGTGGCGGGTGCGCAGGGGGTTCGCGGGCGTCCTGGACAAGGGCGAGCGCGTGGTGGTCAACCGCCTGCCCTTTGGCGTGCGCCTGCCGCTGATAGGCGTCGCACTGGTGGGCGCGCGCGATGCCCGCGCGGGTGAATATGTGCTGATCGAACCCGTGGGCGGCGACGGACCCTATATTGCGCGCGTGGTCGCGGCGGAGGCCCCGGCCAAGGGGAAAGGCCCGGCCAACGTGCTGCTGGTGGTGGCCGAGGGCGGCGACGCGTCCCCGGTAAAGGTGGATCCGGCTTCGCTGCTCGGGACCGTTGTCGCCGTGTGGCGGCCGCTGCGGAACCGGCGTCCGCTTGTGCCGCGCGGCAGCGGTCAGGACGCGCGGTGACCGGGACAAGTCCCGAGGCGGTTGGCGTATACATCCACGTGCCCTACTGCCGGACCATCTGTCCCTACTGTGATTTCAACCGGCGGCGTCTCGCCGGGCCGGTGCCCGAGGCGTATGTCGATGCCTTGTGTGACGAGATCCGCCGCTACGACGGACCGGTGCACGCTGTTTCGGTATTTTTCGGCGGCGGCACCCCGTCGCTGCTGTCACCGGCGGACCTCGACAGCATCCTGAACGCGGTCCGTGCGCGTTTCGATCTGGCGCCCGCCGGCGAGATCTCCCTCGAGGCCAATCCCGACGACGTGACCCCGGCGCTTGTGCAGGCGTGGCGGGACGCCGGGGTGAACCGGGTCAGTCTCGGTGTGCAGAGCTTCGACGATCGCGTCCTGCGCTTCCTCGGGCGTCGCCATGATGCCGCCAAGGCCAGCGCGGCCTGCCAGGCCGTCCGCGACGTTTTCGAAAACTGGTCGCTTGACCTGATCTTCGGCGCCGACCCTATCGCCGCGTGGCCCGCCACACTCGAGCACGCCCGGCAGTGGGCCCCCGCCCATCTTTCCGCCTATGGACTGACCTACGAGCCCGGAACGCCCTTCGAGGCGCGCGCGGACGCGGCCATCGACGACGAAGAGTGGCTGGCGCTGTACCGGCAGGCCGAGTCCGTGCTCGATGCCTACGACCACTACGAGATCTCGAACTACGCGCGCCCCGGCCGGCAGTGCGTGCACAACCTTATCTACTGGCACAACGCGGCCTACGCCGGGTTCGGCCCGGGCGCGTATTCCTACGCGAACGGTGTGCGATCGCGGAATCTCGTGGCCGAGGCGGACTACCTGGCCCGGCCCGGCGCGAAATCCGAGCGGCTGGCACTCGGGGAGGCCGAACAGCGCGTCGAAACCGTGATCCAGCATCTGCGTCTGCGGGAAGGGCTGCCGCGCGAGGTCTACCGGCGCCGGTTCGGCGACGACCCGGTGGCGGCCCACGGCGACGCGTTGCGCCGCCTCGAGCGCGAGGGGCTGGTGGTCATCGACGACGGCCGGATCCGGCCCACGCAACGCGGTTTCGAGCTGAACAACGAGATCGGGCTGGCCCTCGTCGGATAGTCCCGCCCAATCCCATGCGCAACATGTTGCGTTGCCGATGGTTATTGACGATCCCGTCCCGCGGCGTTAGAATGAAACGGCGGCACAGGTGTAGAGCGTGTACAACGTGGCGTGCCGCCGCGGGAGTGGGGCCGTATGCACAAGTCTTCACTGATAGCCTTCCTGTGCGTCCTCTTGGGGGCCGTTGTCTTCGGCCAGGACGCCTCAGCGCCCACAGAGCCCTTTGTGGTCGTGTGCCCTGTCGAGGACATGATTGACGAGGGCATCAACGTCATCGTCAAGCGCGCCGTGGCCGAAGCGGCGGGCGCCGAGGCCCTGATTTTCGTCATTGACACGCCCGGCGGACGCGTGGATTCGGCGGTCGAGATTGCCGCCACCATCCTGAACGCCCCCGTCCCGACCATCGCCTATCTTTCCGGCAACTGGGGGGCGATATCCGCCGGGGCGCTGATCAGCTTTGCGTGCGACCATATCGTGATGGCGCCGGGCGCCAAGATTGGGGCCGCCACGCCGGTCATGCCGTCTACCGAGGGCATGCAGCCGACCTCGGAGAAAGAGGTGTCGTTCGTTCGCGCTGAATTCCGTGCGCTGGCCGAGGCCAAGGGGCACAACGTCGCGCTGGCCGAGGCGATGGTGGACAAGGACATCGCGCTGCGCGGCTACACGAACGAGGAAGGCCGGTACGTGGTGTACCGCGTCAATGCCCTTGATACCGCGGACGGCGATACGGCGGACAGCGCCGCCCTGGGCGAGCTGATCCTGCCCGAGGGCAAGCTTCTGACCCTGACGGCGCAGGAGGCGCTCAAATACGGACTCATCGAGACCACCGCGATCAGCACGCGCGAGGTGATGGGGTATTACGGCCACGGTGACGCGGCCGTCCGCACGATCGAGTTCACCTGGGCCGAGGCGTTGTTCCGCTGGCTGACGAGTCCGACCATCACCGGGCTGCTGCTCTTGCTTGGGGTCGGCGGTCTGTATTTCGAATTGCAGTCCCCAGGGTTTGGCATTGCCGGGATCATCGGGCTTTTCTGCCTGGCGCTGTTTTTCGGGTCGCATCTCGTTCTCGGTCTCGCGGACTGGCTCGACGTGACCCTGGTGCTGGTGGGGATAGCGCTCATCGCCGTCGAGGTGTTCATCCTGCCCGGTTTCGGCGTGACCGGGGCCGCGGGGTTCATCATGTTGTTCGCCGGGGTCTACCTGACGCTGACCCGCGTTCCCATTCCGAAATACAGTTGGGACTTCGAGCGTCTTACCGACGCAGGGTACAGCCTGGCCTTGGCCTTTGGCGGATTTCTTGTCCTGGTCGTGCTCAGTTGGCGGCTGCTGCCGCGTACGCCCTTCTACGGACGGCTGGTCCTGATGGACACCCAGGACGCGGCGGCGGGCTACGTGGTGCAGGCCGGGGACGAAGCGTCCGCCGTGGGGCTGGAAGGTGTGGCGCTGACAATGCTGCGCCCGGCCGGCCGCGGGCGTTTCAACGACAAGACCTACGACATCGTGAGTCGTGCGGACTTCATCGAGAAGGGGAGTCCGATTGTCATTGTGGAGGTGGACGGCAATCGTTACGTGGTCGACCGCGTGGAGAGGCAGCGCTAGCCGATGACATTGCGACAGACGCTGATTCGCATGCTCCAGCAACTGCTGGACGACATGCAGGTCATACAACAGCAGGGCGCCGGCTACTATAGCTGCATTCCGATGATCCGGCGCTACAACAAGCTGCTTGGGCAGGCCCGTACCCTCGTGTCGGATGCAGGGCAGCTCATCGACACCTTTGACGCCTTCACCGAGGAGGATCCGAAGGATCCGGCGGACAAGATCAAGATCGTGCAGGCCATCCGCATCGAGATCGGCCAGTTGATGGCGCTGTTGCAGACGGCCGAAGAAGGGGAGCGCGCATGACGCTGTGGGTGATAGGCCTCTTCCTGATGGGATTGGCGCTGGTTTTCTTCGAGGCGTTTCTCCCCGGCGGGGTGCTGGGCGTGATCGGCGGCGTCCTGATCGCCGCGAGCTGCGTCTTCGCGGTCATCTATTTTCCCGAATACGCCATCTTCATCGTGCTGGGAGAAGTCATCGCGGGAATCGCGATGCTGATTTTTGCGCTGAGCATGTTCAGCCGCACCTTCATGGGCCGCATCCTGACGCTGTCCAAGAGCCAGACCGTCGAGGACGGCTACGTCAACAGTCCCAGCGACCAGACGCTGGTGGGCGTCGAGGGCGAGGCGTACACGCCGCTGCGACCGGTGGGCACGGTAATTCTTCGCGGCGAACGCGTGCAGGCGGTCACCAACGGCACCTACGTCTCCAAAGGCGCCGTCGTTCGCGTGATAGAAGTCCACGGCAACCGCGTCGTGGTGGAACAGGTCGCCGAGGGGGAGGGGCCGCTTGGCGCCCACGTGGGATAGATGGCGTGGGCCGCTTCGCAAGACGGGGACTGACCCAGCGACGAAGGAGCGGCCG
>JBPOJD010000016.1:0-118264 GCA_052033955.1 Candidatus Hydrogenedentota bacterium | reverse complement strand
ACCCCCATGGGGATAGCAGCTGTTTTCGTTTCGTAGTAAACCCTGTCCGGGGTCTTCCTGTCAAGTGCTCGATGTTTACTGCGTTCGTTGTAGAAGCGCATCCATTGCCCGATGCCGTGGGGGGCCTGGCGGACGGTCTCGCAGACGTACAGCGCTTCGCGCAAGGCCGCCACGCGGGAGGCCGTGTCGCGCGTGTTCGACAGGCGCCCACTCAGCGCCTTGCGGACGCGTGCCGCGCTCCGGGATGTCCCGTGAAAATCTGGCGGAAAAGAGGTATAGTCTGGGGGCCTTTTCATGGCGTGCAATCGTTACCGAACATTGGGAGCAGCAGGATGTCCGATCAAGACGTCGCCGAAGGCGGGGAACCGGCGCCATCCGCGGGGATGCGGGTGGCGATTGGCAGTGATCATGCCGGGTACGAGGGCCCGCCGCCGCTCTACAAGCCGTCTATTGCGGCGTTTCTGGCTGAAAAAGGGCTGGAAGTCGTCGATTGCGGGACCAACGGCCCGGAACCGGTGGATTACCCGGACCACGCCCAGGCGGTGTGTCAGGCGATCCTGGAGGGGCGCGCGGATTGGGGCGTGCTCGTGTGCGGGACGGGCATCGGTGTCTCGATCGCGGCGAACCGGCATGCGGGTATCCGCGCGGCGGTCTGCACGACGCCCGAGATGGCGGCCCTGGCCCGGCGGCACAATGATGCGAACGTGGTGTGTCTGGGCCGCCGGGTGTTAACGCTGGAACAGTGCGAGGCCGTGCTGACGGCGTGGATAAACGCGTCGTTCAGCGGCGACCCGCGCCATGCGCGGCGCGTGGGGAAGATGGCGTAGCGGACGCGAGAGGATGTGCAGATGAGCGTGCTCACTCCGAGGCAGATTGTTGCCGAGCTGGACAAATACATCATTGGCCAGGATGCGGCCAAGCGCAAGGTGGCGATCGCATTGCGCAACCGGTGGCGGCGCCAGCAGCTTCCCGAGGACCTGCGCGACGAGGTGGCCCCGAAGAACATCATCATGATCGGGCCGACGGGCGTGGGCAAGACCGAGATTGCGCGGCGTCTGGCGAAGCTCGCCGATGCGCCGTTCATCAAGGTTGAGGCCTCGAAGTTCACCGAGGTCGGCTATGTGGGGCGCGACTGCGAATCGATGATCCGCGAGCTGCTCGAGAACGCGGTGGGACTGGTGCGCGAGGAGATGCGCCGCGAGGTGGAGGACGAGGCCCGCAAGAACGCCGAGCGGCGGCTGCTCGATCTGTTGCTGCCGCCCCAGCCGCGGCGTCCGCAGCGGGTGTTTCATCCGCTCGACCCGGCCGCGGGCGACGAGGGACCGGTGCGCTCGTCCGACGACGTGGCCGCCGAACAGCGCGCGCGGGAGATCCTGCTCGAGAAGCTCCGGGCGGGGGAACTGGAGGATCGCGAGATCGAGGTGGATGTCCGCGATCAGGCGCCCGCGCCGATGATGCAGGTCTTCTCGAATACCGGACTGGAAGAGATGGGGCTGAATCTTCAGGACATGTTCGGGAAGATGATGCCGCAGAAGACGGTCCACAAGCGGATGAAGGTGGCCGAGGCGCGCGGCGTGCTCGAACAGGAGGAGGTGCAGAACCTGCTCGACCAGGATGCGATCATCCGCCGCGCGATTGCGCGCACCGAGGACTCCGGCATCGTTTTTCTCGACGAAATCGACAAGATCGCCGGGCGCGGCGGGAGCCGGCAAGGTCCGGACGTGTCGCGCGAAGGCGTGCAGCGCGACATCCTGCCGATCGTGGAAGGCAGCACCGTCACGACCAAGTATGGCAGCGTGCGGACCGACCACGTCCTGTTCATTGCGGCGGGGGCCTTTCACATGAGCAAGGTATCGGACCTGATCCCGGAGTTGCAGGGCCGTTTCCCGATCCGTGTGGAACTCGAATCGCTCGGCGCGGAAGACTTCAGCCGCATCCTGCGCGAGCCCCAGAACTCGCTGATCAAGCAGTACAAGGCCCTGCTGGCGACCGAAGGCGTCGAGATCGACTTCACCGGCGAAGCCATCGAGGCGCTCGCGGCGATATCCCAGCGCGTGAACGACGAGACCGAGAACATCGGCGCGCGCCGCCTGCACACGGTCATGGAATACCTGCTCGAGGAGATTTCCTTCGAGGCCTCCGAACGCCCCGGCGAAAAGCTGCTGCTGGACGCGGCCGAGGTCGAGCGCCGGTTGCAGGGGATCATCGAAGACCGCGACCTGAGCCGGTACATTCTGTAGGCGTCAGCGCGGGGGCGACGGCACCCAGGTCATCTCGAAGGTGTGCTGCATGTGCGGGGCGGCGGGATAGGTGACGCTGATGCGTTTCAGGACCCCGGCCTTCTTGTTTGCCAGGCACTCTTCCTCGAAACGCTCCACAGCGAAGGCACCAGCCCCGGCCGTCAGTTCAAGCGTGCCGTCCTCCGCAACGATGCGGGCGACGTTCCCGTCAATCTCGACGTCCTGCCATGTCATGAAGGCCTCCTGCACCTCGAGGCCGTCGCCCGCGAAACGGTAGGCTCCGGTCATCGTGATCGATCCGCCGGGGTTTATCGTGAAGGTCCGCACGGCCGCTGTCAGGTCTTCGATGGCATAGGCCTTGGTGAGGTCGATCTGGATGGTCTTGTCGCCGGTCCTCTCGATGGTTGCCTGGTATTCGCGCCCGAGCGGCTGTTCGTGGCCGCCGATACAGGGGACGCTGTGCCCGTAGGATCGCGTGAACAGGTTTTCGTAGCGGCGTTCGTCGAAATAGGCCTTGGTGTAAAGCCCGGACCCGGGGTCGCACAGGTAGATGGTCCCGCCGGCTTTCACGACGAAACTGCCAAGGTCATTGTGGTTGTGCGGTTCGTAGTTGTGGCCGCCTTTGGCGACCAGCACGATGTCTTTGCCGGATGCGGCGCCCACGAGCCGGGCAATCCCGGAAGCGGGCATGAACACGTCCGTCAGTGCGGTTTCGCCGGGCTGTTTCCCGTCCCACCAGAGGAGATTTCCAAGCGTGGCACTCAGGCGCCACGAGTCCCGCGCTTCGGTCATCGCCAGCAGTTCATCGACGCCGGTCTTGGCGGCGATTGGTGCGGAAACACACGGCGCCAGCACGATCTTCTCGCCGCTGTCGGCGAAACTGGCCACGGCGCCGTTCCCCATGGAAACCGACAGGGGATAGCGGGCGATCCGCTCCAGTTTCGGATGCGACAGGAGGTCCAGCTCGCCGCCCGTTCTTGCCTCGAGCATCTTGGAGAAGGAGACAAGATGCAGCAGGCCGTACCCCCAGTAGCCCGCGCCTTCGAGGCAGCCGCCGTCATCTTCAAAGCCGTTTTCGATGTAGCGATCGAGGGTGCCGAGGACGATGGCCAGTATCTCGGCCTGCCGGGCCGGGTCCTTTTCCAGGACCAGCGCCGCTTCCCCAATCGAACCCGCGCACACGCCGGACCAGTTGCCGTCTCCGCGGTACCACCAATGGACGGCGTCCAGATGCCGTTCGAGATAGTTGGTGAACACGCGGCGGTCCACTTCGCGGTAGATGCGTTCCTGGACCTCGCCGGGAAGGCGATCGCCCAGCAACACGACGACATAGGCCAGTTGCGATGCCGTTTCGGCGCTGAACAGGTCGATATTCCATTCCGGGCCTTCGTGCGCGGGCAGGACCCACGTGGTCTCCTCGCAGATGGACCAGATGAGATCGTTGACGCGTGTGAGATGGTCCGGGTCTTCCGGTTCCAGCCACGCCGCCAGGGCCGCCCGGGTCAGATACTCGCGCCGGTCGAAATACTTCTTCTGGAAAGCATCCCGGTCCCCGGTGTTCTTGAACAAGCGGAAATCGGTGTACGTCAGGGCGGGTATCTCGTGTGGCGCCGACGTTGCCCATGCATGGAGGGCCTGGCCGCGCGGTGTCTCGAGGATTGCGCGCGGGTCAGCCTGGGCCAGTTCGGGGAAGGCATGTGCCGTGCGATGCGGGTTCAGAAACGCCTCTACCATGTACTTTTCCCAATGCGTTGACTGAGACACCACCTTCTCCCCTTCCGCGGCCCCGGAAACGGTCATGGCCGCAACAAGAATCGCCGTCAGCATAGCCAGACTCCTTCACGGCAAACCGCGCGCCGGATTTGGAAAACGAGCACAGGGCAAGATGCTATACTACCCAGAGATTGGGGTAAAGGCCATGATCCGGTTCCATTCCCTGGACGAGATAGGTGTCGCCGCCGCGGCGATGTCGGACAAGATGGACGGCGACTGCGGCATGAAGGGCCGCGACGACGCGGCGGCCGTGTTTCACGCGCGCGAGGGCTTCTGCAGGCAGTGCGGTGTGGACGCGGGTGCGCTGGTCTGTGCGCGCCAGGTGCACGGCCGGCGGGTGCTGCCGGTCGGCGAGTCCGACCGGGGGCGCGGGGCGCGGGACTGGGAGACGGCGCTGGATGCGGTCGATGGGCTGGTGACGGACGTGGCGGGTCTGCCCTTGGGCATTGCGGTGGCGGACTGTGTGCCGGTCTATCTGGCCGACCGCGAATTGCGGGCGGTGGGCATCCTTCACGCCGGCCGCCGCGGCACCTTGGGCAACATCAGCGGCGCCGGGGTCGAGGTCCTGTGGCAGGCCTACGGGGTTGAGCCGGACCAGATCCACGCCGTGATCGGGCCGTCTGCGGGGCCGTGCTGCTACGAGGTCAGCGCTGAGGTGGCATCGGTCTTCGCGGGGGCCGGATTGCCGGTGCGCCGCCGCCACCTGGATCTGTGGCAGGCCAATGCCCTGCAGCTTCAGGCGGCGGGCGTGCCCGCCCGGTCTATCGAGACTAGCGGCATCTGTACGATCTGCGACGAGCGCTTCCATTCGTACCGGGCCACGGGCACGGCCGCGCGGAACCTGGCGGTCGTAATGCTGTAAAAACATAGGGCAGGACCCCGGCTTGACCTGTCTGCCCCCGTTTGTTAGGGTGACACACGCAGGCGCCGGTGTTGAAGAGATGTCCGGTGTGTGCTACACTGTGTGATTAGTAAGCACTGTTTTCGAAGAGTGGGTCTGCGCCCACTCTTTTTAGTTGTTGCCCACTGGCGGCAGCGGGCACAAGGATGGGCACTTGCTGGAGCGGTCGCGCATAGACGAAATCTGGAAGCTGGTGGAGCCGGAGCTGGCCCAGTTGGGCTACGAGCTGGTCGAGGTCGAGATTGGCCGCATGGGGCGTTCACCGCTTCTGCGGCTGTTCATCGATAAGGAAGAGGGAATCACCCTCGACGACTGCACGGCGGCGACGCAGTTTCTGGACCCGGTACTGGACGAGCACAACGTCATGGACGGCAACTACGTGCTCGAGATGTCGTCGCCGGGAATCGACCGCCCGGTGCGCCGCCCGCGGGATTTTGAACGATTCGCCGGTGAACCGGTGAAGATCACTACGTATACCGCCGTTGAAGGCCGGAAACGCTTTCACGGCACGTTGACCGGTTATGCCGATGGCATGGTGCAGCTGCAGTGCGGAGACCGCCAGTATGACCTGCACCTCGAGAACATCAAGAAGGCCCATCTGGACCGGTGAACGCAATGAAGGGAGCACGTCTTGCAACAGGAACTGCGGCTCATATTACAGCAGCTCGAAGCCGAGAAGAGTCTGGATCGGGAGACGTTGGTGGAAGCCATTCGCAGCGCCGTGGAGAGTGCCGCGCGCAAGAGTTTCAACAGAAATGCGAACATTACCGTCGAGATCGATCCGGATACGCTTCAGTTCAAGGTCTTCGAGATTCGCAATGTCGTCGAGGAGGTTGAGGATTGCGCCCGCGAAATGTCGTTGGAGGAAGCGCGGGGACTCAATCCTCATGCCGAGGTCGGCAACCGTTTGAAGGTGCCCACGGAGGCCCGGGATTTTGGCCGGATCGCCGCGCAGACCGCGCGCCAGGTGATGATCCAGAAGATCAAGGATGCCGAGCGCAGCAACGAGTTCGAGGAGTTCAAGAACCGCCAGGGCGAGCTGGTCACGGGTCTGGTCAAGCGCATCAGCCACGGCAACGTGATGGTGTCGATCGGGCGGGCCGAGGCCGTGCTGCCGCACCGCGAACAGTCGCCGCGCGAGAGTTTCAAGCCGGGTGACCGCATCCGGGCATACCTGCTCGAAGTCGAGAAGGGCGCGCGCGGTCCGCAGGTGATCCTGTCGCGGACGACACCGGAGCTGGTGCGCCTGCTGTTCGACCTCGAGGTGCCGGAGATCTACGACGGCACGATCGAGATCAAGGCCATTGCCCGCGAGGCCGGCTGCCGGACGAAGGTTGCCGTGGCCTCGAACGACCCTAACGTCGATGCCGTGGGTGCGTGCGTCGGGATGAAGGGTTCACGCGTGCGCACGGTGGTCGAGGAACTCAGCGGCGAGAAGATCGACATCGTCCGCTGGAGCCGCGACCCGGTGGAATTCTGCGCGAACGCATTGAATCCGGCGGACATCATTGACATATCGCTGGACGAGCCGAACAAGGCGATCCTGGTCGTTGTACCGCATGATCAGCTTTCGCTGGCCATTGGCAAGCGCGGACAGAACGCGCGCCTGGCCTCGCGCCTGCTCGGCTGGAACATCGACATCCGCAGCGATGTGGAACTGACGGGCCCGCCGCCCGACGATGATGCCCCGGACGGAGCGGATACGGAGTCCGCCCCCGAGGCAAACGATCAGCAGGAGCCGGAGCAGACAGCGTAACCATCTCCCACACCCGGCGGCGTCCACAGCGACGTGGTGCCGGGTGCCGGAGCAGCGTCGAGAGCCAGGAGGTCATTGGTACATGCAGACAGTGAACAGTTTGGCGGAACGTCTGGATATGTCCGCGGAGGCGGCGGTCGAGAAGCTTCGCTATATGTTGTTCGATGTGGAAGGGGCCGACACGCCTATCAGCGATGAGCAGGTGGACCTCCTTATCGACGTGGACGACGATCCCGAGATCGCCGAGCGGGTGCGCGCGGAGAAGCTCAAGGAAATCGAGAAGAAAGAAAAGCGCACCAAGCGTTTGCAGGATGCCGCCAAGAAGGCGGCGGCTTCGCGGCGCACGGCCAAGAAAAAGGAAGAAGAGGCCAAGGCGGAAGCGGAGGCCGCGGAAGCGGCCTTGCCGACGGGAGAAGAGGCCGCTCCGATCGCGGAGATCCTGCCCGAAGAGCCCGAGGCCGCGGAGCCGGCGGCGCACGAGGAGGCGGCTTCCGTCGCGGCGCGCAAGAAAGCACACGACGAGGCCGAGCGGGAAGCCATCATCATCGGCAGCGCCATCGAACATGCCGACCGCACCGTCGACTTCGTGCGCGCGGACGGTACGCGCGTCGACCTTCCCGAGGTGGAGGTGCCTGTCCGGGAGGCGACCGAGGTCATCGAGGACGAGGCAGACGACGAAGGCGCCATTGCCGAGGCCGTAAAGCTCCAGGAAGAGACCGATCGGCGCGCCACGAAGGCGCGGCCGTTGCCCAAGCCCGACCCCGCGGTCGTGGCGGAAGTCATCAAGCGCGCCCAGGAACGCCAGGCGCGCGGCGAGCAGCGTCCCGTGGTCCAGAGTGCGGGTCCTGCGGCCGCTGGACCGCTTCCGGGCAAGACTCCGCGCAAAGGTTTGACCGGCAAGACGGCGCGAAAGAAGGCCAAGCGGGCCGAGCGCGCGCGGGCCGAAGAAGACCTTCGCCGGAGCGCGGCGGCGGCGGTGCGCGAGTATCAGGCGGGCGGACTGCCCGGACAGGCCCCGAAAAAGCGCCGGCGGCGGCGTCACGACGAAGAGGCGGGCGGCGCGGAAGTCGAGGAGCACGGCGCTATCCAGGTCGAGGAGACCATTTCGGTCGAGAGTCTGGCCGAGCAGATGGATCTGGGCGTCAGTGACCTGATCCTTGACCTGATGGACCTCAATATCCTGGCCACGAAGAATCAGATGTTGTCGATCGATGTGGTGCGGCAGGTGGCCGAGCGGCACGGCTTCGAGGTGGAGTCGGCGATTCCGGAGGAAGCCGATCTGCTCGCCGACGAGCCGGACGCGCCCGAGACGCTGGTGTCGCGTGCGCCGGTCATCACGGTCATGGGGCACGTCGACCACGGCAAGACCTCGTTTCTTGACTACGTGCGCCGCGCCAACGTCGCGGAAGGCGAAGTGGGCGGTATTACCCAGCACATCGCCGCGTACGACGTCGAGACCAAGAATGGCCGCGTGGTGTTTCTGGACACGCCGGGCCACGAGGCCTTCACCCAGATGCGTGCGCGCGGTGCCCAGGCGACCGACGTGGTGGTGTTGGTCGTCGCGGCCGATGACGGCGTGATGCCGCAGACCATCGAGGCCATCGACCATGCGCGCGCCGCCGAGGTGCCCATCGTGGTGGCCGTAAACAAGTGCGACAAGGCCAATGCCGAGCCGGACCGTTTGCGTCAGGAACTCACCCGTTTCGAACTGGTGGACGAAGCGTGGGGCGGCAAGACCATCATGCGCAATGTTTCCGCCAAGACCGGCGACGGCATCGAGGCGTTGATGGAAATGCTGGTGCTCGAAGCCGAGATGCTGGAGTTGAAGGCCAATCCCAACCGCGATGCGCGCGGTGTGGTCATCGAGAGCGAGATCAGCCGCGGCCAGGGCCCGGTGGCGTGGGTACTGGTGCAGAAAGGCACGCTGCGCGTGGGCGACGTGTTCCTCTGCGGCAAGACCAGCGGACGCGTGCGCAACATGATCACCTCGCGTGGGGAACACGTGCACGAGGCCGGCCCGTCTACGCCGATTTGCGTAACCGGCTTCGACATGCCGCCGGATGCGGGCGACACGTTCATTGTCCTCAAGGACGAGCGTGCGGCCCGTTCGCTGGCCGAGAAGCGCATCGCCCACGAAAAGCAGAAGCAGGGTGCGGCGGCCCGGCACATCACGCTCGAGGACTTCCACGAGCGCCTGAAGGCGGGCGAGAAGACGAACCTGAACATCGTCGTCAAGGCCGACGTGCAGGGTTCGGTGGACGTGATGAACTCCAGCCTGAGCAAGCTCGGCAACGAGGAGGTCCGCGTCGAGATCGTCCACAGCGGTGTCGGCGGCATCAACGAGTCGGACGTCCTCCTGGCCAGTGCCAGCGATGCCGTGATCATCGGTTTCCATGTGACCGCCAACGCGCGGGTCCAGAAGATGGCCGAACAGGAAGGCGTGGACATTCGCACGTACCGCATCATCTACGAGGCGATGGACGCCGTCCGGCGTGCGCTCGAGGGCCTGCTCAAGCCCGAGGAGAAAGAGGTCATCACCGGGCATGCGCAAGTGCGCCAGGTGTTCCGCTCGTCTTCTTTGGGCAATATCGCCGGCTGCTACATTACCGATGGCGACGTGGAGCGGACAGCGCGTGTGCGTGTGCTGCGGGACGACGTCATTGTGTACGAGGGAACCCTGGGTTCGCTGCGGCGCGGGCGCGACGATGCGCGCACCGTTGCCACGGGCTTCGAGTGCGGTATCAAGCTCGCCAACTTCGAGGACATCAAGGAAGGCGATGTGATTGAGGCATTCCGCGTCGAGGAAGTGGCGAAGAAGCTGAGTTGACGGCGGTCTGGTGACCATAGGTCTGCTGGAGATCGATCTGACGGTGCCGGGCGCACAGTCGCTCAAGGACAAGCGGCGCGTGGTCAAGAGCCTCAAGGAACGGCTGCGCAACCGCTACAACTGTTCGGTGGCGGAAGTCGAGTTTCTGGATGCCTGGACGCGGGCACGACTGGCGGTGTGCGTTGTGTCCAACGAAAGCCGTCACGCCAACAGCCAACTGAATGAGATTGTGCAGTTCGTGGCGCGCCACAGCGGCGCCGAACTGCGTGACTATCGGATTGAGATGTTATGAGTGCTCAAAGTGGGCGTCCGCAGCGTGTCGGCGAGCTGATTCGCAAAGAAGTCGCTGAAATGCTGATGCGGCGCATCAAGGATCCGCGGCTGGGCTTCGTGTCCGTCATGGGCGTGGTGATGTCGCCCGACCTGCGCTATGCAACCATCCATGTCAGCCTGTACGGCGATGAGCCGGAACGCAAGGCGTCGCTGGTGGCGTTGCAGCGTTCCGCGGGATGGGTCCGGCGCGAACTTGGCAAGACGCTGCGGCTTCGCTACACCCCCCAGGTGCGGTTCGCCGAGGACAACAGTCTGGACCGCGTCTTCAGCCTTGAAGAAACCCTCCGCAAGCTGCACGAGGACGAGGATCGGGAGGAGCCGGCGGATGGCGAGGAGTGACCTGGCCGGAATCGCTGCGGCATTGCGCGCTGCCCGGTCCGTGCTGGTCACGACACACGTCCATCCCGACGGAGATGCCGTCGGCAGCGTCCTGGCGCTCGCCGGACTGGCCCGGACACTGGGGTGTCCGGACGTGATCTGTCTGCTGCATGACCCCGTGCCGCGCCTCTACCGCTGGCTTCCGGGCGCATCAAGCATCGCACAACCCTCCGGGACGATTCCCGCCGTGGATCTTGTCGTGCTGGTCGACGCGTCGCATGCGGAGCGCACGGGCAGTGTCGCGCCGGTCTTCGCGGCGGCGGCCAAGGTCGCCGTCATCGACCACCACGTCGAGGATCCGCCCGAGGACTATCTTTACTTCAGCGACGCGGGCTACGGGGCGGCCGGCGAGATCGTGGTTGATCTCTTTGAGGCAGCAGGCGTGCCGATGACGCATGACCCGGCTGTGTGCGCCTACGTGGCCATTGCCACGGATACCGGCGGGTTCCGCTTCTCGAACACGACCGCGCGCACGCACCACATCGTTGCCGGACTGCTGGCGTGCGGTGTGGACGTGGCAACGGTATCGGCGCACGTATTCGACGCCATGTCGCCGAGCAAGTTCTTGCTCCTGCGGCACGTACTGAACAAGATGGAATTCCACGCCAACGGCCGCATCGCATTTGGCGCGGTCAGCCAGGCGGACATGGCCGAGGCAGGCGCCTTGGACGAGGACTTCGGCGGCCTGATCAACTATGCCGGCAATGTCGAAGGCGTCGAACTGGCCATTCTGCTGCGCCAGACCGCTGATGGAAAATGGAAAGCGAGCTGCCGGTCCGGGGAGAGCGTCAGTTGCGCGTCGTTGATGCGGCTGTTTGGCGGCGGCGGCCATGAACGCGCGGCCGGCGCATCGCTGGACCTGTCGCTCGAAGAGGCACGCGAACGCGTATTGGGCGCGGCGCGCGCGGCCCTTGGGGAGACCACATGAAGGGCCTGCTGCTTGTCGACAAACCCATGGGGATGACCTCGCACGACGTGGTGGACCGGGTGCGCAAGGCGGCGGGCACGCGGCGCGTTGGGCATACCGGCACGTTGGACCCTGCCGCGACTGGCCTCCTCATTCTCTGCATCGGGGCGGCGACCCGACTCTCCGAACACCTGATCGGACTCGACAAGGTTTACGAGGGTTCGATGGAGCTGGGCGTCGTTACAGACTCGCACGACCGCGACGGCGAGGTCGTCGAGGAACACCCTGTACCGCCGCTGACCGCGAAGGAAATTCAGGCCGCGATGGATGTGTTCACCGGCGATATACTTCAGGTCCCGCCGATGGTGAGCGCGGTCAAGGTCGGCGGCGAGCGCCTCTACAAGCGGGCACGTCGTGGCGAGGACGTCGAGCGGGCGCCGCGCCCGATCACGGTCCGTGAGTTTGTCCTGACCCGTTTTGAGTCGCCGTTTGCCGCGTTTCGCGTGAGCTGCACCCGCGGGACCTATGTGCGCAGCCTCGCGTACGAGGTTGGCGTCAAATTGGGCTGTGGGGCAACGCTGGCGTCGTTGCGCCGCACGTGGGTTGGACACCATTCGGTGGACCACGCCACAGCGCTCGATGATCTTCGCGATCGCGACGCGGTGGCGCGGCATCTCCTCTCCATGGACGACGCGCTGGGACTCCAGACCGTAGTCGTGGCTCCGGGGGCGGTCGCACGCATGAATGCGGGTGCAGCCCTCACGGAGGGCGATCTGGTCGGTCCCTTCCCGCAAGAGGAGTGCTGGGTGCAGATCAAGAACCCGGCCGGCACGTTGCTGGCGCTGGGGCAGGTCAAGACCGGTCCGGCGGGGGCCTACGTGCATCCGCGGCGCGTGCTTACTGGCTGACAACCACCTGCGAGGTCTTCGATGCGTGTCGTGACGAATGTGTTTGACGCGGACGACGCCCTCCCGCACCCCGTGGTGACCATCGGAAGCTTTGACGGCGTTCATCTCGGACACCGGCGCATCCTCGATGCCGTGTGCGCCCGCGCGCGCGCGGCGTCCGGCACGGCCGCAGTCCTTACCATCCACCCGCACCCACGCGAGTACTTCGCGCCCGACCGCGCACCGAACCTGCTGACGTGCATGGAGAAGAAGACCCGCCTGCTGCACGACCACGGCGTGGATGTCGTCTTCATTCTGCCCTTCGATGCCCACACGGCCGCGATGACGCCCGAGGTGTTCGTCGAGCAGGTCCTCTGCCGCCGGTGCCGGGTCCGGGAGGTGGTGGTGGGTCACGACTTCCGTTTTGGTAAGGACGCCGCCGGCGATTTCGAACTTCTCGAGGAGCTCGGCACGCGCTGGGGCTTTGCAGTGGCGCAGGTGCCGCCGCTGGTCGTGAACGGTGAACGGGTAAGCAGCACGCTCATCCGTGAGCGCCTGCTCGAGGGTGACCTGGACGGTGCCAGCCGGTTTCTGGGGCGGCCGTACTCGATAACGGGCACGGTGGTCGCGGGGCGCGGCATCGGCGCCACGCTTGGCTTCCCCACGGCCAATATTCAGCCCCACCACAGCGCCGTGCCAGCGCACGGCGTGTACGTCGCCGAGGTTCTGGTCAATGGCGGCCGCTGGCCCGCCGCGGTCAACATCGGGATCGCCCCCACCATCCGGCATGAGGATATCGTGATCGAGGCACATCTTCTCGATTTCAACGGTTCGTTGACCGGTTGTCCGATCGAACTCCTCTTCCACAAGCGGCTGCGGCCCGAGAGGAAGTTCGGGTCCGCAGACGAATTGGTGGCGCAAATCCGCCGCGACGTGGCCGCAGTACGCGTTTTTTGCGAAAAACGCTGTTAGTGACGGCGAAAAAGTTGCGCAGGCCGTTCTCGGGCGCTAGGTTATGTGATCTGCGGCAATTGGTAATGTCATTTTGCAGGCGCAGCGTTAACTTCTTGCCGACTGGCGACGTTTCTTCGTGGAGGGAAGATGCGAAAGCTGTTTGCCCAGATGTTCATCCAACGATCCACCCCTGCGGTTCTCGCGGCGATCGCCGTGCTGGTGCTGCACGTCACGGGCTGCAGCACGACGCGTTACCAGCGGGCCGCTGACGAGGAGGCCTACCGGGTCATTGCGGAGAAGACCCCGGAGGTGCCGGGGATGCCGCCGGAATTCGACATCGAGCCGATTCCGCTTCCGGAGCTTGAGGGACTGCCGCAACTGCTCGATACCGACCCGGCCTTTGGTGAGGCCGCGTCGACCGAGCAGGGGGCGTACAAGATCAGCCTGGAGAAGGCGCTGGCGCTCGCGTTTCACCACAACCGCGGTTACCAGAGCCGCAAGGAAGACGTCTACCTTGAAGCCCTCTCGCTTACACTGAACCGGCATCGGTACACGCCCATCTTCTCAGCCGGTGGTCGCACCGGGTATGACCGTTCGACTCGCGACGTCTACCTCGCTTCTCCGGAAGGCGCGCTCGCCGCGGAGGCCCCCGACCTCATCCGCGAGATCGGCGCCCTCACCGGTCAGCCGGCCGAACTGCTGAACAACTATGCCAACGTGGTGGCGCAGGCGGCGCGGGTCAGCGGGATCACGCAGCCCGACCTGCACATTGTGGACGAGCGCCGGGTCACCGGATCAACGGAAACGGGGGTGGACCTGCTGCTGAAAGGGGGCGGACGTCTCGCGGTTGATCTGACCACCAACTTCCTCCGTTTCGTGACCGGCGACTCCCGGGTCAGTGCGTCATCGGCCCTTCTGGGAAGCTTTACCCAGCCGTTGCTTCGAGGCGCGGGGCGGGACATCGCCGCGGAGGGCCTGACGCAGGCCGAGCGCGACCTGCTTTACAGCCTTCGTGAGTTCACGCGGTATCGGGCCGAGTTCGCGGTGCAGGTTGCATCGGCGTACTATCAGGTGTTGCAGAACCGCGATACCGTCCGCAACAACTGGCGCGGCTACCAGGACGTTCTGACGAGCGTCGAACGGGCCCGGGCATTGGCCGAAGAGGGGCGCGGCACGCAGGCGGATTTGGGCCGCTATGAACGCAACGTGCTGAGCACAGAGTCGAGCTGGGTCGGTTCCGTGCGGAATTACCGGCAGAACATGGACCAGTTCAAGATACTTCTCGGCCTGCCTACGGACGCGCCGATTGTGCTGGACTCCGGTGAACTGGATGAGGTGACGGAACGCGGGATCATCCATCCGGCCATCACTGCGGAGAACGCCGTCGAGGTGGCGCTTGCCACGCGGCTTGACCTGTACAACGTGCGCGATCGCGTGGACGACAGCGAGCGCAAGGTCGTCGTTGCCGCCAACAGCCTCAAGCCCGGACTCAACCTGATACTGAGCGGCACGGTCAACAGCGAGCCGGGCAATCGCTTTCAGAACCTCGATTTTGACCGTGCGCGGTGGGGAGCGGCCCTCGACCTGGATCTGCCGCTTGACCGGAAGTCCGAGCGCAATGCGTTTCGCGCCGCACTGATTGCCCAAGAGCGTGCGGTCAGGAGTCTGTCCCTTGCCGAGGACAATATCAAGCTGGGAGTGCGGGACGCTTGGCGACGGCTGGATCAGGCCAAGCGCAACTATGAAATCAGCCTGCGGAGTGTGGAACTGAACCAGCGTCTCGTGGAAGAACAGAGTCTGCGCATGGAACTGGGCCGGGCAACCGCCATCGACCAGGTGGACGCCCAAAATGCATTGATCCAGGCGCAGAATGCGCGAACGGCCGCGCTTGTTGATCATACCGTGGCCCGACTCCAATTCTGGCGCGACATGGGCATCTTGTTTATCAAGGAAGATGGTCAATGGGAGGAAGTAACCGATGGCAACCAGTCCTGATGCGAAGCAGGCGGTCCGTCCGAGGCGTAAACTGAAGGGATGGCGCTGGAAGGCTGTGTTGGCCGCCGTGGTGGTGCTGGGCGGTGCCGCGCTCATTCGAGGCAACGCGGACGGCCGGCAGGCTGCAGCGGTGACCGCGAGTGTCATGCGGGGACGCCTTCCCATCGCCGTTCTGGTGCAGGGCGCCTCGGAGGCGATTCGTTCCCAGGATATTCGATCCCTGGTGAAAGGGCGCACCACAATCATGAGCATTGTCGAAGAGGGCTATCTCGTCACGCAGGAGGATGTCAAAAATGGCAAGATCCTCGTCGAGCTCAACGACTCTGAATTGCGGAATAAGCTGACCGAGCAGGAAATCGCTGTCCAGAACGCCCTCGCGGAACACACCAATGCGCGCGAGCAGTATGATATTCAGGTCAAGCAGAACGAGAGCGACATCGTGGCCGCCGAACTGGACAGCAAGTTCAAGCGGATGGACTTCGAGCGGTATCTGGGACAGGATCTTGCGGTCAAGCTGATCGACGATCTGGGGTTGAACGCGCTGGAGCAGGAGGCGCGTGTTGACATCGGCGTGCTCTATGCCGAGATGCGTCAGCAGGCCGATGCCTTTGACTCCGGGCTACCCGGTGTGGAGGAGCCCGCTGCCGAGGTGGTCGACGATTCCGCCGCGCTGACCCCGGAGCAGATGGCACAGCTGCCTGATGCGATGCGCGAGCGCCTTGAGCAGATGCCCGCGGAGGAGCGGGCGCAACTTGTCGAGCGATTCCGCAGCCGTGCAGGGGGTCGTCCCCGCGGTGACCGGCCGGAGCAGCCCGACGGGGCGGGTCCCGAAGTAGCCGCGCCGCTCCCGGCCCCGCCCGAAGATCGGACAAACGGGAACGGTAACGGCGTCTCAACGGGGTCGAGCATGATTGAGATGTCCTTGCAGTCCGCCAGCGTGGTCCGGCCGGATGTCGACTTTGCGCAGTATGCGACCGCCGATCGTCTCACCGATGGTGAGGCCGAACAGCGGCTGCGTAAACTGGAAGATGAACTGCTCATTGCCCAGAACGAATTGACACAGGCCGAGACCCAGCTTGAGGGGACGCGTCGCCTCGCGGAGCGGGGGTTTGTCACCAAGAATGAACTGGACCGTGACGAAACGAGCCGGGAGCGCAGCGCGATCAGGGTCCAGTCGGCCGAGACCGCGCGTCAGATCTTTCTGAAGTACGAGTTTCCCAAGGAGGCCGAGCAACTCCTGTCTGACTACGAGGAGTCCCTGCGCAAGCTGGTGCGGACAAAGAAGCAGGCGATCGCCAAACTGTCGCAGGCCGAAACGAGGCTGCTCAGTCGGCGCGTGGCACTGGGACTGCAGGTCAGCCAGCGCGATGATCTGCTCGAACAGATTGCACACTGCCGCATCCCCGCCGAACGCGTCGGATTTGTCGTGTATGGCGGCAGCCGGAGCCGCAGTCCCATGGGGCAACAGACGGTGGTCGAGGTCGGCGCAGAAATCACCGAGGGTTTTGACATCCTCACCATTCCGGACATGACAGAGATGGCGGTGCGGGCCAACGTCAGCGAAGCCGATATCACGAAGATCCAGCGTGGCCAGCAGGCGCGCGTCCGGCTGGAGGCCTTCCCCGACCGGGAACTCGTCGGCCGGGTCGCGCGCGTGTCGCCACTGCCCGATTCGGGCGGCGGCCGGTGGGGTTCCGATGAGAAGCTGTACCCGGTGAGCATTGAGATCGACGGCACGTACGAATGGCTCATGCCCGGCATGACCGCCGAGGTGCAGATCGTGGTGGCGGAACTCGAGGACGTAGTCTATGTGCCCCTTCAGGCGGTCACGGGCGAAGGGAACCGGCGGACCGTCCACGTGCTGGATCGTCTTGGCAAGCCCGAACGGCGTACCGTGACCACCGGCCAGTTCAACGACGTGTTCGTGCAGATTGTCGAGGGCCTCGAACCGGGCGAACAGGTGCTGCTGGTCGTGCCCAACCAGAGTGAAGATGGTGAGGCGCCCGCCGAATCCGAGCCGGTTCCCGCGGAGACAGAGGCATGACCGTGTCCGAGACCCGAGATCCCATCGTTCGGCTAGAACAGGTGCGCAAGATGTACCGGATGGGTTCGGTCGAAGTCGAGGCGTTGCGTGGGATCGACCTGAACTTCTATGGTGGCGAGTACATCACCATCATGGGACCGTCAGGCTGCGGCAAATCCACCATGCTCAACGTGCTGGGGTGTCTTGATCATCCCTCTTCCGGCAAGTATTACCTGGGAGGCGACGACGTGTCGCAGCTGGACGACGATGCCCTGTCGGCGATTCGGGGCATGCGCATCGGGTTCGTCTTCCAGTCCTACAATCTGATCCAGCAGCTGTCGGTTATCGAGAACATCCAGGTGCCACTGTTTTACCAGGGACGGCCCGAGCACGAGAGCGAGGAGATTGCGGTGGAACTTGGGCGCCTGGTGGGACTCGAGAGCCGCCTGCGCCACAAGCCCTTTGAACTTTCCGGCGGGCAGCAGCAGCGGGTCGCGATCGCCCGGGCGCTGGTGAACGATCCGCTGATTATACTCGCCGACGAGCCGACCGGAAACCTCGATTCGCGTTCAGGCACAGAGATCCTCGGTATCTTTGACGATCTGTTTCACAAGGGCAAGACGCTTATCATGGTAACCCACGCGGAGGACATGGTCGAGCGCGCGACTCGTGTTGTGCGGCTCCGTGACGGACAGGTCGAAGTGGACGAACGGAGACAGCGATGATGCGCGTACGCCACGCCCGTCTGGCGTCCCTGCCGAACCTCAAGCGCACGGTCCGGCTGGGCCTGAAGAGTCTGTGGCTGCACCGGCTGCGGTCGCTGCTGACCATGCTCGGCATCGTGTTCGGTGTGTGTTCGGTGATCGCCATGCTTGCCGTCGGCGAGGGCGCGAGTTACGAGGCCCAGGAACAGATCCGGCAGCTCGGCAGCTCGAACATCATCCTGCGCAGCGTCAAGCCGCCCGAGGACCAGGCCGCCGCCCAGCAGACGACGTTCATCCAGATCTATGGCCTTACCCACCGCGACGTGCGGCAGATTCGCGAAACGCTGCCACATATCCGGGGTATCGTCGAAGGACGCGTGGTGCGTGAGTACGCGTCCCGCCTGAACCGGCGTGTGGACGCGACTGTGTTGGGCACCATGCCCGAGTACGTTTCCGTGCGCAATTACCGCATACAGCGCGGACGCTTCTTCACCGATATCGAGCACAGCCAGGCCGCCACCGTGGCCGTGTTGGACCGCGCATTGGCGGACACGTTGTTTCCGCTCGATGATCCCCTTGGGCGCACGGTGCGCGCCGGCACAAAGTACTACCGGGTTATTGGCATCATGGAGCCCCAAGGCACCGCCGCGCTGTCTTCGGTCTCGGCGACGCCCGAAGCTATCGGCAACCGGATCTACATCCCGCTGGGGACGATGCGGTCGCGTTACGGCGACACGACGATATCCCGGCGGGCCGGATCGATCCAGGCCGAGAAGGTTGAACTGCACGAAGTGACCGTGCAGTTGACTGAACCGGATGATGTGACGGACGCGGCGGCGGTCATTACGGCGATCCTCGAGCGCAATCACAAGAAGAAGGACTACGAGGTCGTTGTGCCGCTCGAACTGCTGCGCCAAGCCGAGCGGACCAAACAGATATTCAATATCGTGCTGGGGGCCATCGCGGCGATCTCGCTCGTTGTCGGCGGCATCGGCATCATGAACATCATGCTCGCCAGCGTCACCGAACGCACCCGCGAGATCGGCATTCGCCGCGCACTCGGAGCACGCCGCAACGACATCGTCGTGCAGTTCCTCGTGGAGACGGTGATTCTTTCCGGCGTTGGCGGACTCATCGGCGTGGCCTTTGGGCTGATCATTCCGTTCTTCATCACGTACTTCGCCGACATGAACACGATCGTGAGCGTCTGGTCGCCGTTGGTGGCGTTCAGCATCTCCGCGCTGGTCGGCGTGGTCTTTGGCATCTACCCCGCCATGCGTGCCGCCAGGATGGATCCGGTCGAGGCCCTGCGGCACGAGTAACGGCGCTTCCTGCCTGCCCTTGATGTGGTAAAATGCCGTCCGACAAGGTGTCTTGCGGGCGGCATTCTGCGTGAAGTGCCGTACCGGTTGCTCAACGAGACGACGCCGTAATGAGAGAGTGGCGTGAAATGGGCCAGCCAGAGCTACAGGACCTCGTGGTTCGCGCGGTGCGCGACGACGATGAATTGCGGGCCGCCAACGGACTCATGGCCAAGGGTGGACGGTACGGCGCCGACCGTCTGCGGCACTGGCTCGACGAGGCGGGTCGCGGCTATCCGGGCTACGAACGCGACCACACGCGGGTAGCGGTCCGCGACGGCAAGCTCGTGGGCGCATTGCGGTTGTTCAGCGAGACCGCGCGACTCGGGGAGGCGCGTCTGCGCGTCGGGGGACTCGGGTTTCTGGCGACGGTGCAGGATGGTGGCGAGCCGGTCACGGCGGCGCTGCTGGCCAACAGCCTGCATTACCTGCGCACACACGACTACCAGTTGGCGTTGACCTTTGCCCATTCGGCGACCTGCCGCCGCCAGGGGTTTGTCGTCGGTTTCCCGGATTACTCGATTGCCATGGAGGCGGTCGACGCGGCGTGTCTGCTTCCCGGACCCTATCGCGTCCGCGCGGTCAAACCCGGCGATATCCCCGTCCTCCAGCGGCTGCACAGCGCCAACGACACCGGCGTGGCCTGCTCGTTGCTGCGAACACAGGCCCACTTCCGCAACCGCTGGAGCGAGTGGAAGGACGCCGTCGTGTTGACCGATGTCCAGGGACGGGTCATGGCCTACTACCTGGCCCAGGCTGGGCCGAAGGCCTTCCTCGTCGAAGAGGTGGGCGTCGAGAATGAGGACAGTTGCCGCTGCGTCCTGGCGGCCATCGCCCAGGCCGCCGCCCGGGCCGGGTTTTCCAGGCTGCGGCTGACCACGCCGCCGGGTCATGCCTTCGCGCGCTTTCTCCGGCAATACCCGTCGGTCCATCAGATGCACATCACGCGCAGCGGCGGCGCCGCCGTCGCGCTGGTGAACGTCGGGGAAGCCCTCGAAGGCCTCATCCCCGAGTGGGAGGGGCTGATTGCCCGGCACGCCGTGCGGGATGACCGGGCCGAGTTCACCCTGGTTGTCGAGGGCAGGTCATACCGCGTGCGCGCCAATCGCGGCGCGGTTGATGTGGCGCCGCAGGCAGGGCAGAACAAACTCAGCCTGACGCTCTACGAGCTGACAGCCCTGGTGGTTGGCGTGCTGGGCGCCGACGAGATCCTGGTGCACAACCCGCGCCTGCTGCGCGCCGAGGCGCGCGAACTCTTCTACGCGCTCTTCCCCCAACGCGTCCCCTTCATCTGGCCGCGCGACCGCTTCTAGCGACCAGACGCTCCGGCGATGGCGGGACCATCCCGAAGGGCTCAGACCCCGCGCTGGCGCGCCGCCGGACGGCTCAGTGACCGTTGTTGTAGGGGCGCAACTTGCCTTCGATGGTTGCGGCTACCTTGGCGCGGACCTCGGTCGCCGGGATACCCGACGCGAGGCACTCGGCGACGGCGTCCTGCAGATGCGCCAGCGCCGTGGCGCGGATCGCGCTCGTGCACCGCTTCGGCGCGTCCGGGGCCACCGTCACGCCCACACCCCGCCGCGTCCGCACAAGCTGCATCAATTCCAGGTCGCGGTAGGCCTTCGTCACCGTGTTCGGGTTGACATCGAGCATCGCGGAAAGCTCGCGAACCGAGGGCAGCGTGTCGCCGGGCGCCAGGATGCCCGCGGCGATCGCAAACTGCACTTGATTCTCGATCTGGACATAGACCGCGATGGGGCTTTCCACGTTGATGCTGAACTGCAGATTGTCCTGAACCATGTCCGTTCCTCTGATGTTGCTGTAATCGGTATTACCTCGGGATGTACTCACAGGTAGTGTTGTAATTACAACGCCCGAGAGGTGGTGAAGTATACCACGAAAATCCCGTCCGTCAACCAATTTTTTCAGGCCGCGCCCCCAACCTGCCCCGCCCGCCCTACTCCGGGTCAGACGGCGTGTGGAGGAACTTGGGGTGGTTTCCGGCGATTACGACGGTTACCTCGCCTTTGACGGTCTTGTCGTGGAAGGTGGCGGCGAGTTCGCTCAGGTAGCCGCGGTGGACGCGCTCGAACTTTTTGGTGAGCTCGATGCAGACCGCCGCGAGCCGGTCTCCGAGCACTTCCAGGGCGTCGTCGAGCAGCCGGCCGACGCGGAAGGGCGACTCGAAGATGACCAGGGTGTGGGGCAGATCCTTCTCGGTCTCCAGGAAGCGTTTCCGGGGGCCGCTCTTGCGGGGCGGGAAGCCTTTGAAGGTGTAGCTGGAGGTGGCGAGGCCGGAAAGCACCACCGCGGTGGCGACCGCACTGGGCCCGGGCAGGACTTCGACGCGCAGGCCGGCGTCGTAGGCGTCGCGGATGACGCAGTAGCCGGGGTCGCTGATGCCGGGGTAGCCGCCGTCGGTGGCCAGGCCCACGGATCGGCCTTCGCGGAGGAGTTCGAGGATCTTGCGGCCGGCCTGTTCCTCGTTGTGCTCGTGGTAGGCGATGAGCCGGGCGGGCGGGGAGAGGTCGTAGCGCTGGAAGATGCGGCGGGTCATGCGCGTGTCCTCGCACGCGAGGGCGTCGATCTGTCCCAGCACGCGCGCGGCGCGAAAGGTCAGGTCTTCGAGATTGCCGATGGGGGTGGCAATGACGTAGAGCGTGCCGCCCTCGACGGCGGGCAGCGAAGTGTCGTCGGTGGATTCCATGGCCATGTATATACCAGAGCGCCGCGGAGAACGCCATTTCCGGGGGCGGTTGCGCCACGTGGCCGCCTTCATTAGAATTGAGGGGCGCAAGGAGGTTGTCTCGCCGGTGTTGCGGTGACCGGTTCGTCATCAGGGCTGCGGCGGGCCGGTTCAGGGTCCTTTCCCGCATTTCCATGGATGGTTGTGAAAAGCCATGAGCAAACAAGACATGCACGAACCCACGCCGCACCGCGGTTTTCTGCAGGACGCGGAAGCGTGGACCTTTGCCATTGTGCAGAACGCGGTGGACGGCATCATCACCATCGATGAGGCGGGGATCATCGAGTATTTCAACCCCAGCGCGGAGCGGATCTTCGGCTACAGCGCGAGCGAGGTGACCGGGCGCAATGTGAGCATGCTGATGCCGTCGCCGTACCGCGAGGAGCACGATGCCTATCTGTACCGTTACATGAGCAGCGGCAACGCCACCATCGTCGGGCTGGTCCGCGAAGTGGTGGGGCGGCGCAAGGACGGCACGGTGTTTCCGATGGAGCTGTCGGTCAGCGAGGTCCATCTGGGCGAGCGGCGCATCTTCACGGGCATCGTTCACGACATCACGCGGCGCAAACAGGCGGAGATGGAGAAGAACCGGCTGTTGCGCGACCTCAACAAGCGCAACATCGAGATCACGTGCCTGTACCGCGTCGAGGAATCGATCCGGAGCCGCCAATACCTGAGCGAGATCTTTGGCGACGTGGCGCGTCTCGTGCCGCAGGCCTGCCTGCACCGCGAGCAGGCGCGGGGCCGCGTGGCCTTTGACAGCGAGGTGCACGAGGAGGCGCCCTTCGAGAAGACGCCGTGGCGTCTGGCGGCGGACGTTGTCGTCGCCGGGCGCAAGCGGGGTTCGGTCGAGGTGTATTACCTCCAGGATTTCGCCGACGAGGACGAGGGACCCTTTCTGCGCGAGGAACGCGATCTGATCGACGCCATCGCCAACGTGCTGGGCGAGACCGTGGAGCGGCGCGAAGCGGAGGCGCAGGTGATCCAGGCGTCGAAGCTCGCGTCGATTGGCGAGTTGGCGGCGGGCGTGGGCCACGAGATCAACAATCCGCTCAACGGCATCATCAACTGCGCCGACATCCTGATCAAGAACGCGAAGAAGGACAGCAAGCAACGGCAGTTCTCCGAGCTGATCCGCGCCGAGTCCGAGCGCATCGCCAACATCGTGCGCGGCCTGCTGGCCTTCTCGCGTCAGGAGAAGGGCAGTTACCATCCCACCCGCATCAGCGACATCGTGGACGCGGTGCTGTCGCTGAGCCGCAAGAAGATCGCGAAGTCGAACGTGGACCTGCGGGTTGACGTGCCCGAAGACCTGCCGATGCTCAATTGCAGCAGCGAACGGCTCCAGCAGGTCGTGATGAACCTGTTGATCAACTCATTGCACGCGCTGGACGAGCGCTTTCCGGGCGTGGATCCGGACAAGATCCTGTCCTTGACCGCGACCGCCATCGAGCACAAGGGGAAACCGTACCTGCGCCTGACGGTCGAGGATCACGGGTGCGGCATCGCGCCCGAGAATATGGAGCGGATGTTCGACCCCTTCTTCACCACCAAGGGCCGCGACAAGGGCACGGGGTTGGGCCTGTCCGTCAGCGATGGCATCGTGAAAGACCACGGGGGCATGATCACCGTGCAATCCGAGGTCAACCGCGTCACACGTTTTCATGTGGACCTGCCGTTGAACCGGCAGCAGGGCGCCGTCACGGGTACGGCCGCGAAGGGGACATAGCGATGGCGCGCATTCTCATTGTGGAAGACGAGGCGGTCTTGCGCCTGACCTTCGAGGAATTCCTGCGCGACGAGGGCTACGACGTGGCCACCGCAGCGGATTACGGCGAGGCCGTGGCCCATCTGGCGCAGGGCGTGTTCGACGTGATCGTCACCGATATCATTCTCCCGGGAAAGACCGGCGTGGATCTGCTGCGCTTTATCAAGGAACAGGGGCGGTCCGAACCGGTGGCCATGATCACCGGGCAGCCCGACGTGACCTCGGCGGCCGAGGCGGTCCGGCTTGGGGCCTTTGATTATCTGATGAAGCCCGTGACCCAGGAGGCGCTGCTCCGGGTCGCGCGGCTGGCGTCCAGCCACTGCCAGCTTGCCCGCGAGCGCGACGAGTATGCGGCCTGCATGGACATGTACCGGCGCGACCTCGAGGCGATCTTCAACAGCGTCAAGGAAGGCATCATCACGGTCGGCGCGGACATGCTGATCCGGCAGGCCAACAGCGCCGCGTCCACGATGCTTCGCCTCGACGCGGCCAAGGCAAGCGGCACCCCGATCCGCGACGTCCTGGCCGGACCGCTGGCGCCGGCGCTGTTGTCGGTCGAGCGGACGGTTCGCACCGAGCGGCCCCAGCCGGAAACACGCATCGAGGTGGGCACGGGCCGCGATACCAAGGTGCTGGTCATCACGACGATGCCGTTGATCAGCGAGGGACGGCGTTTCGACGGGGCCGTGCTGGTGGCGCGCGACGTGACGCGCCTGACGCGCCTCGAGCAGCAGCTCGAGGACTCGCAGCAGTACCGGGACATCATCGGAAAAAGCCCGCACATGCGCGACATTTTCCGCCTGCTCAAGGACCTGGCCGAGACCGATTCGACGGCGCTCATCTGTGGCGAGAGCGGCACCGGCAAGGAACTGGTCGCCAGCGCGCTGCATTACGCCAGCCCGCGCGCGGAGGGCCCCTTCGTGCGGGTCAACTGCGCGGCCCTGAGCGAGAACATTCTGGAGAGCGAACTGTTCGGTCACGTCAAGGGCGCCTTCACCGGCGCGGTCAAGGACCGGATCGGGCGGTTCGAAGCGGCCCACGGCGGCACGATCCTGCTCGACGAGATCGGCGACGTGTCGCCCCGGCTGCAATTGCGCCTGCTGCGGGTACTCCAAGATCACGAGTTCGAGCGGGTGGGCGACAGCACCCCGATTCGCAGCGACGTGCGCGTGGTCGCGTGCACCAACCAGGACCTGGAGCGCAAGATCCGCGAGGGCGAATTCCGGCAGGACCTGTATTACCGCCTCAACGTGGTGCGGATAGAGATTCCTCCGTTGCGGGAGCGGCGGCAGGACGTTCCGCTGTTGATCGACCACTTCTGCCGGCGGTTCAACCGGCAGTTCAAGAAGGAAATCACCGGTCTGGCGCCCGAGACCATGGAGCTGTTCATGCAGTATCCCTGGCCCGGCAACGTGCGCGAACTCGAGAACTGTATCGAACGGGCCTTCATCGTCTGTCACGACGACGTCATACTCCCCAAGCACCTCCCGCCGGAGTTCCGGGGCGGGTCGCGCACGGTCACACCGTTTGGCGGCGGCAGCGGATTTTCTGCCGCATCGGGCCACGAGCTGGGCCGCGACCGGATCATCGCGGTGCTGCAGCAGACGGACTGGAATGTGGCCAAGAGCGCCCGGCTCCTGGGGGTGGCGCGCAACACACTTTACCAGAAGATGAAGGCGCTCCATATCCAGCGGCCCCGGAGCCTGTACTGAGCCAAAGGACGGATATGTCCTGCGCATTGCTGTACTGTGGGCAGATCTGGCGGGGCCGCGGATACCCGGCGGCGCGGCACCAGACCCACTTCCGGGGGCTGTTGCGGAGATCCAGGCCGCGGCGGGGCGTGGGCACAGGAAATGCTACCTCTTGGGACGCAGGACTATGGCAAGACAGGCCATCCAAGAGTGAATGAACACTATTAGCGAAGTTGTCGTGCCCGGGCAGACCGTGGTGGTGTGTGACGGGCTCGTTTTACGTTAAGGGAGCTAGACATGGCATTTATCGACACCGTTATCGAGCAGGCGCGGCGCGAACCGCGCCACGTTCTGCTCCCCGAGGCCGACGACGAACGCACCCTCCGGGCCGCGGCGGTCATCGAGGAGCAGGGCATCGCCAAGGTGACGCTGCTGGGAGACGAGGCGGCCGTCAAGGCCACGCTGCGCGAAGTCGGGATTGACCGTCACTTCACCATCGTGGACCCGGCCCGCTGCGAGCATCTGGATGACTTCGCGGCGACCTACTTCGAGATGCGCCGGGCCAAGGGAATGACCGAGGAAGCGGCCCTCGAACAGATGAAGCGGCCCATCCCCCACGGGATCATGATGCTGCACAAGGGCCTGGGTGATGGCCTGGTCGCCGGCGCCATCCACTCGACGGCCGACACCCTGCGGCCGGCCCTCCAGATCCTCAAGACCTCGCCTGGCGCGTCGCTGGTGTCCAGCTTCTTCTTCATGACTGTGCAGACGGGCGAGACCTACCTCTTCGCCGACTGCGGGCTTGTCGAGAATCCCTCGGCGGAGCAGCTCGCGGAGATCGCGATCGAGACGGCGCATTCGGCGATGGCCTTCGACATCGAGCCGACGGTGGCCATGCTGTCCTACAGCACCAAGGGGTCGGCCAAGAGCCCGCTGGTGGACAAGGTCGTCGAGGCGACCCGGATCGCCCAGGAGAAAGCCGCACTCCGTTTCGGGCCGGACAGTCCGGTTCGCATCGACGGCGAGCTGCAGGGCGACTCGGCGATCGTCGACCGCGTGGGGCGGCGCAAGGCGCCACAGAGCGACGTGGCGGGCCGGGCCAAGGTGCTGGTCTTCCCGGATCTGAATGCGGGCAATATTGCCTACAAACTGGTACAGTATCTGGGCGGCGCCGAGGCATACGGCCCGATCATCCAGGGCGTGCGCATGCCCGTCAACGACCTCTCGCGCGGGTGTACGGCGGAGGATATCGTGGGGGTGGCGGCGGTTACCGTGGTGCAGAGCCAGATGATGGCCCGCCAACAAGCGGCGAGCGCCCGCTAACAGCGCCCGGCATGGCAGCAGCAGTAAAAGGAAGGTCCGAATGAAGGTTCTTGTGCTCAACAGCGGCTCATCGTCCGTCAAATTCCAGCTTTTCACCTTCGAAGGCAACGAAGGGAAGGTCCTGGCCAAGGGGATCGCCCAGCGGGTCGGTCAGGACGGCGCGACCTTGTCATGCGCCTGCCACAACTCGAAGAATGGCCAGTGCAAGTTCGACGATGTCGAGGAGTCGATTCCCAACCATTCCGCCGCGATCAACCAGGTGTGCCAGCACCTGCTCGATCCGCACTGCGGCGCCATCAAGGACCTCTCCGAGCTTTCCGGGCTGGGCCACCGCGTCGTGCATGGCGGCGAGCGCTTCACCGGCTCGGTGGTGATTGACGACGACGTGATCGACGGCATCGAGGCGTGCGCCAAGCTGGCCCCGCTGCACAATCCGCCGGCGCTGCTGGGGATCCGCGCGGGCGCCGAGATCTTCGAGGGGATTCCGCAGGTCGCCGTGTTCGACACAGCCTTCCATCACACGATCCCCGAGGTGGCCTACACCTACGCGCTGCCGCACAGCCTCTATACCGAGTACGGGGTGCGCAAGTACGGCTTCCACGGCACCTCGCACCAATACGTGGCCGAAGAGGCCGCTCGCGAACTGGGGCGGCCGCTTGAAGAACTGCGGATCATCACCTGCCATCTCGGCAACGGGTGCAGCATCACCGCCGTCAAGAATGGCGAATCCGTGGACACGAGCATGGGGTTGACGCCCCTGGGCGGCGTGATGATGGGGACCCGTCCGGGCGACATCGATCCCTACGTGCCGATCTACATGCACCGCGAGCTCGGCATGCCCATCGAAGAAGTGGACCGCACCCTCAACAAGGAGAGCGGGTTGAAGGGCATCTGTGGACTTGCCGACATGCGCGACGTCGAGGACGCGGCCGAGAAGGGCGACGCAGCGTGCCGGCTCGCGTTGGACATGTTCGTGTACCGCATCGCGCGCTATATCGGATCGTACGCCATGGTACTCGGTGGGGTGGACGCGATTGTCTTCACCGCCGGTATCGGCGAGAACGACCCCTGGCTGCGCGCGAAGGTGCTCGAGAAGGCCG
This sequence comes from Candidatus Hydrogenedentota bacterium, assembly GCA_052033955.1. GTDB lineage: Bacteria > Hydrogenedentota > Hydrogenedentia > Hydrogenedentales > SLHB01 > JBPOJD01. Next base: position 90,597 of record JBPOJD010000016.1, on the reverse strand, counting down.
CTTTCCTCGGGGTCGCCATCGACCCGGAAAAGAATGCGGCCAAGGCGCGCAACATCTCCGCGCCCGGCGCGACGGTGGCGACCCTGGTCATCCCGACCAACGAGGAACTGGTGATCGCGCGTGAGACGCTCCGGCTGGTGCAGGGCTGCCGGGCCAACCGCGTCGTCACCTGACGCCATGGCCATACCGCGCGAAGCCGATCCGCTGGTCCTGTTCCGCCAGTGGCTTGCCGAGGCCGAGGCCCACACGGGTATCGAGGACGCCACGGCCATGACCCTGGCAACGGTCGATGCCGACGGCCGGCCCGATGCCCGGGTCGTGCTGCTCAAGCACGTCGACGACCGCGGATTTGTCTTCTACACCAACTTGGGCAGTCCCAAGGCCCTCCAGTTGCACGGCGCGCCCTATGCGGCCCTCTGTTTCTACTGGATGCCGCTCGAGAAGCAGGTGCGCATCAGCGGCCCGGTCACGCCGGTCTCCGAAGAGGAAGCCGACGCGTACTTCGAGTCACGGCCGCGCGAAAGCAAGATCGGCGCGTGGGCGTCCAAGCAGTCCCAGCCCCTCGAAAAGGCCTTCGAACTCGAGGCGCGCGTGGCCAGGTTTACCTTGAAACACGGCATCGGGAAGGTGCCGCGCCCCGAATTCTGGTCGGGCTTTCGCGTGCGCCCCGAACGCATCGAGTTCTGGATCAAGCGGCCCTTCCGCCTGCACGAGCGGCTTGAGTACACCCGCACCGACGACGGCTGGATTACCCGCAACCTCTACCCCTGACCGCGGCGCGGGTCAGCCCGCGATCGCGTGCAACGCCGTCACCGCGGCGTCGTAGTCGGGATGATTCGTCACTTCCTTCACGTACTCGACGTAGCGCACCACGTCGTGCGCATCGACGATGAACACCGCCCGGCTCTCCAGGCGCAGTTCCTTGATGTGTGTGCCGTAGGCGTTCCCGAACGACATGTCGCGGTGGTCGGACAGGGTCTGGATGTTCTCGATGCCCGCCGCGCCGCACCAGCGGGCCTGGGCAAACGGCAGGTCGGCGCTGATGGTGTAGCCGATCACATTGCCGCCGCACTGACCGGTCTCGACGTTGAAACGGCGCGTCTGCGCATCGCAGACCCCCGTATCCAGCGACGGGACCACGCTGATGAGCCGCACCTTGCCCGCGCTGTCCCGCAGGGTCACGGGCGACAGGTCATTGGCCAGTACCTGGAAGTCCGGAGCAGTGTCGCCAACCTTGATGACCGGGCCCAGCAGCGTCAAGGGGGATCCCTGGAAGGTGGCCGCGTTCGCGCGCTCGTTCATGATGGTGTCTCCTGAATGGTTCGGGGCTAAAGCTTTCCCCTTCATACTATCGGAGCGCGCCGGGTATTCCCAACCGTGCGGTCTAGAGGCCGAGTTCCCGCAGCGCCGCCTCGGCCGCAGGCGCCCAGCCCCGGTTGGCCGCCGGACTCGCCGGCGACGGGTGGGGGATACAGCCGATCGTCACACCGGCGCCGTCCACCGCCTCCCGGATCTGCTTTTCCGCGAAACGCCCGACCCCGATGACCCATCTGGGCCGATAATGCGCCACCAGACGCGCCAGCGCGCGGTTGCAGGGCGTTAGCAACGGCTGCTTCTGGGCCGCGGGCAGGTCCTGCGGGGTCAGATTCGCGCCGCTCGTCTTCATGAAGACCAGCGGGCAGTAATTGAGCACCATGAAGCGTGCGAAAAAGGCCTCGGGCGTCCCGAAACGGTCCCGTGCCCAGCCCCAGAGACGCTGGCCGCTCACCTCGCCCCGGCCGCAGGCGAACCCGTCGACCGGGCGCTTCGGATGCACTACCGGCGGTCGATCCACCGCCTCCTCGATGCCCAGCCAGTCGCGGACCATCCCCACATCGCCAAACGGCACCCCCGTCTGCGCCATTCCGAAGGGGCCGGGGTTCATGCCAATGAGCAGCACCTCGCGCGGTCCCGCGCCGTAGCGCCGCAGATACGCCTCGAAGGGCCGCCGCGCATACACCAGCGGGTTGTACACGCAGGCCACCGGCGCGTCGAAGCGCAGGGACGCCAGGTCGCCGAGCAATTGGTGGTATATCTCACACGCTGCCATACGCCGAGTATAGCAGCGCGAACCCGTTGCCGCGACGTGTGCAGACACCAAGAAATCGAGTCAACTCCAGGGCGTAGACGCGGCGGCCCTGTCAGCTTGGATACAGAATAAAGCCAGTCCGTGCGGCCGCCGAGGGCCGGCGTGAGCAAGGAAGCAGGGAGCATTCCTGTCGCATTCGGGAGAACGCCTCCGCAATTCAGGAAAGGCAAGGGGCTCAAGCCCCTTGTCTGGCATCCAAGTCTTCCTGCGTCGCAGGGCGGCGTGCTGCTTTTGACTCAGGATAGCCAAATCCCGGGGCCGGTGCGGTACAGTCCGACGGAATTGGAAGCAGACGGATCGCCTCCGTCAACCCGCCGCGTCCAGCCGCTTGCGTTCTTGCGCGGCGACCGTGATCAGCAGATCCCGTGCCTGGGCGCCGGTAAGCTGGTAGGGATCGAATTTTTTCCCCGTCGTAAAGGGCGCGAGGGTTCGAGGGTCAATGTCGGCGCTTCGGAGGAATCCCATGGCCCAGCCTCCGAAGGACCGCGCTTCGATATCGGCATATTCCAGGAGTAGCACATCGGTGTGACGACCGTCCCGAAGAATCTGGCCGTATAGCTCATTGACGGCGTGTCTGGGGCCTTCCAGGCACTGGAGAAAGAACATGGGGTCATAGCAGAGCATCCCAGTTATCTGCTGGGTAGCGTTCTTTTTGCGCGACACATTCAGGATTTCCTGGATCCCCTCCATGTCGCATTCGTCCGTCATGCGGCTGACGTAGATTATCCGGACCATAGCCATGGGACGCTCTCCTTATTCCCGCGAGACGTGGCAGAGGGGGCCACGTAGCGCAACACGTTCTGGGAACAGCGAAATCTGCCGGTTGATTCCACTTCAGCACTGGCTACAGACCGGGTCAAGGTCGCGGCGCGGGGTGTTGGACGAGGTCCCCGTGGCTGCCGGGCGATTGAGTAAAACCGCGAATACGTGAATCACGGTGTAATGATCGGTTGACAGGATTAATAATAAAATGTAAAATTGCGCCAGATGCACAACAAAGCATCGGTATGGGGCAGAGGTATGGGGTACGTTCCGATAGATTTGCAGTGCGTTTTCCCTGATTCCGTTCTTTTGTACGACATATATATTACGGCAAAGGGTATCAATGCCCCCGTTTTGTATCGTCGTCGCAACATTACGATCACCGGGGAGGATCTGCTCAACCTTGAGTCCCGGGGAGCGACGGTCTACGTGGACCAGGGGGATCTGGCCCGCTATCGGACCTCGGTGGAGACCCAGCTTTCGACGATCATGGCCCGGACAGACCTGCCCCTCCAGCAGCGATCATCGATTCTGTACGCCTGTTCCACGAACCTGGTGGCGGAGATCCTGAAGGAGCCCCGGGCCAAGGGGGTCCTGGAGCGCTCCCATGCGTTGGCCAGCACCACGGCCCAGTTCATGAAGAATGAATCCGCGCTGTCGCACCTTCAGCAGGTGGCCTCCAAGGATTACTACACCTATACCCACTCGGTTGATGTGATGGTCTTTTCCATCGCGCTCGCCGTCCACCTGGGGTACGACCAGGCCGAATTTCTCGACGCCTTCGGCCAAGGAGCGTTGCTCCACGATCTGGGCAAGTCGAGCATCGACCAGCGAATTGTCAACAGTCCGAGCGCGTTGAGCGAGAGCGAGTGGAAGGTGATGCGCGAACACCCTGTGTTGGGGTGCCGGATCCTGGAGAGTCTGGGACGAACCGAACACGTTACGCAGGATATCGTCCGGCACCATCATGAAAGGATGAACGGCAAGGGATATCCGGAGGGTCTGGAGGGGAAAGGCATTTCCCGCTATGCGCGCATCGTGGCCATCGCCGACGTCTTCGACGCGCTCACGACCCGGCGACCATACAAGGACGCGCTCAGCGTCGACGAGGCCGTCGCGGTGATGCAGAACGAGATGCAGGCGGAACTGGACGAGAGGTACCTCGGTGTCTTTGTCGATATTGTTACGGGCGGGGTGCCGGCGACAACAGAGGAGCCGGTCGACTCGGTCACGTGCGGGGGGTGACGGATGTGTGTCACGCGCATGCGCGGCGGTACGCATAAAAAGGGAGGAGCATACCATGACGAACACCGGTCTCGACGGAATACTGTCCATTGACCAGACGGTCCTGGCATCGTTTGGCACCTCCGGGAAACCGGGCAGCAGTTTTACCAGCGCCATTCGGGGTTGGAAAGTCAACACGTACATCCTTCTGGACCGTCCGGCCAGCACCGTAATCCAGGGGGGCAGAGAATGCGTGATTCGCCTGTTGCGCGACGGGTGTGTCTATGGATTCAGGGCATGGGTACTCGACGGGGGACTTACCCGTCCGCCCCAGTTTCGCATCGCCTGGCCGGACAACCTGCAGTCGGTGGGATTGCGCAAGCATGACCGCCTGACAGTCACTGGAAGCTGTTCGGTGCAGTTGCCGTGCGGCGACGTGCTTGACGGGGAACTGCACGACGTCAGCGAGGGAGGATGTGGTGTCCTGGTGGATGAGGAAATCCCCAAGGGAGTCGGCGTCAGTCTGTGCATTTCCCTCGCCTCCGGGGTCGTACTCGATGACCTGCGCGCAATCGCGAGGAATTGTCTGTGCAAGGGTTCCCGCCACTTCGTCGGTTTCGCGTTCGATGGGCTGAATGACGACGCCCGGCGCGCTTTGGACGCTCTTGTAACCACAACCATACTGGGGCAGCGCGAGGTGTCATCGAGGGCCGCCCGGGTGCTCATCTACCACGGTGACTGTGAGGAGGCCCGCACGCTCGGCAACGTTGTCGAGGGCGCAGCGGACGCGGAAGTGCGCATCGTCTCCTCCGTGGTGGATGCGTTCCATGAACTGCGCGCCCTTCCGGCGAGCGCCCTGGTTCTCCCCTTGGCGTGCAAGGAAAGCTCGGCGGTCGAACTCTGCCGGATGGTCTTCGGGGCGCCTGGCCTCAAAAACCTGCCCGTCTATGTTCTTGGCGACCCGGGATCGTCCGAGGCGGCCACACTACGGGAGTTGGGCGTGCGTGACGTCATTCGGGAGTGCAAGCCCCTCGGCGATATGCTGGTGAACGCGCTGGGCATCGCAAGCAAGCAGGGGTGACGCCGCAGTAGACGCCGTCACAGGATAGCCCGACGCCGATCGGGAATCCATGGGCTGCTATTTGTGACAGACCGTCTTGGCCCGGCATCCGGGCCGACCGCGTGAATCAGACGCAAAAAGATTCCTGCCGTCACTGGAAAATGACAGGAGACGCGCCGTTCCAAGCAATGACTACAGATGCGTTCACGAATACTCGCGGCGCATGGTGGTGGAGGGGATATCCATCGCCTCGCGGTACTTCGTGACGGTGCGGCGGGCGATGTTGAGGCCTTCCTGCTTGAGGATGTCGGCGATCTTCTGGTCGCTGAGGGGTTTGCGTTTGTCTTCTTCGTCGACCATCTTCTTGATGAGCATCTGCACGCTCTTGGAGGACTGATTCTCGCCGGAGTCGGTTTTCAGGCCGGGCGAGAAGAAGTATTTCAGCTCGAAGAGCCCTTGGGGGGTCTGCATGTATTTGCCGCGGGTGGTGCGGCTGACGGTGGCCTCGTGCACGCCGACGCGATCGGCGATTTCCTGCAGCGTGAGCGGGCGGATGAATTCGACGCCCTTTTCGAGAAATTCGCTCTGCACCTCGACGATCGCGCGGGCGATGCGCAGGATGGTCTGTTGGCGCTGCTCGATGTTGCGGATCAGCCACTTCGCGGATTCGACCTTGTCGCGAAGGTACTGTTTCTCCTCGCGGTTGATGTGCTTGTTCTTGACCATTTTGCGGTAGTCGTCGTTGATACGCAGGCTGGGCACGTGATCGCCGGACAGATAGACCACAAACTCATCATCGATCTTCTCGACGAAGACATCCGGCGCGACGTATTGGGGCGGGTCGCAGGTGTAATCGAGCCCCGGCCACGGATTGAGCTTGGCGAGCATGGTCTTGAGTTCTTCGACGCGCTCGGGGGAAACGTTCATGGCCTTGGCTATCTTCGGAATCTGCCGGCGTTCGAGTTCGGTCAGGTAATCGCGCACGAGGGTCTTGAGTTCCTCCTCGCCGGGATAGACCGCGTCTATTTGCAGCAGCAGGCACTCGATGACGTCGCGCGCCCCGACGCCCACCGGGTCGAAGCGCTGGACCAGGTGCAGTACTTCCTCGACCTTCTCGATCGAGGCACCGAGTTCGGCGGCGATCTCTTCGAGCGATCCGGTGAAATAGCCGCGGTTATCGATTTCGCCGATGATGTACTCGCCGATGCACTGCGTCGTTTCGTCCTCCACCGCGATGCGCAATTGGGTCAGCAGGTGGGAACTGAAGGATTCACCCTTGGTGATCGAGTTCTCGTAGTACGAGCGGCGTTCGTCGGCATCGGGGTTGCGGCTGAGGTCGCGCCCCTCGGCGTGCCGGTCGAGCCAGCGCGTGGCATAGTCGTCGAGGTCAAAGGAGGTGTCGTCCCCGAAGGGTTCGTTGTCGTCCTGCTGGGCGGCCGGCTTGTCGGCCTGGGGCTCGGGCTCGGGCTTCTTCTCGAGCTGGTCGAGGACGGGGTTGGTCTCGAGTTCCTGCTGGACGTATTGCTCCAGTTCCAGACCGGACAGTTGCAGGATCTGGATGGCCTGCTGCATTTTCTGGGTCAACATCAGACGCTGCGTCTGCGTCTGCGTCATCCGCTGTTCCATATGCATCATCGACGGGGGACTCCTTAGCAATTCACATGCCATTATAGCATGCCATGGCGCATCCCACAATTGCGGGGCATGATTTCGCTTGGTATACTGCGTTCATTCCGCGCCCTTCCCGACGGGTCCGGGGGCGGTTGTGGCCTTGTGCCAGCGGGGCCGGCACTCAGGGAGTACAAGGTGATACGCTTTTGTCTTCTCGGGAGCGGCAGCAGTGGCAATGCCCTTCTGGTCGCCTCCAATTCGGCCAAGCTGCTGATCGACAGCGGCCTGAGCTACAAGCAACTGGCCCACCGGGCCGCCCTGATCGGCGAATCGCTCGATGGCCTTCAGGCGGTCTTCATTACACATGAACACCGCGACCATGTCAACGGCGTCGGCACGCTGGCGCGGCGGCTGCAGGTCCCCGTCTACATCACCGCGCGCACGCTCGAGAGTCTGCCGCCATCCGTCGGCGCGCTGCCCGAGGTGCGGGTCTTCGAGGCGGGCGACACGCTCGGAATCGGCGATGTCCAGGTGTCCAGCTTCAGCGTGACGCACGACGCCGTGGACCCGGTGAGCTATGTCATCGAGGCGGGCGGCGTGAAGCTCGGGGTGGCGTCGGACTTGGGGCATGCCCCGGCGCTGGTGAAGATGCGGCTGGCCGGCGCCCATGCCCTGGTGCTCGAATCCAACTACTGCCCGCGGATGCTGCGCGACGGTCCCTACCCGCCGGTGCTTCAGCAGCGGATTCGCAGCAAACAGGGCCATCTGTCCAACGCCGACATGAACAGCCTGTTGTCCAGTCTGCTCCACGAGGCGCTGCGGCTGGTCGTCCTGGTCCACATCAGCGAGAAGAACAACCACCCGGACTTGGCCCAGCAACTGGCACGGCAGGTCCTCGGCGACCATCCCGCGCGGTTGCACGTCGCGCAGCAGGACCATCCCACCCCGCTCTTCGAGGTTGTCCCGTGAGTTCCCCGGCCGATGCCCGGGCGAAGGCCGTGCTGGCGGCGCTCGAGCGCGCGGCGGCGGCGGCGGCCATGCCCATAGCCCTTCACCGGCATACGGACGGTGCGGAGCATCTGGCCGCATCCGGCAGCGCACCCCGCGCGGCGTGCCGGTGGGTCCAGGACCGGCCCGAGGGCGAGGCTGCCTGTGCGATGGCCCGGAGCAAGGCCGCCCGCGCGGCGTTGCGGCGGGGCAAGCCCGTGCCCTTTGTGTGTCCCTTGGGCTTTGCCTGTGTGTCGGTGCCCGTTCCCGGAGACGGTGAAGGCGGCCAGGTAGCCACCGCCGGTCCCTTCCTGCCGGCGGAGGCGCCCCAGGGAGCAGAGACCGGCGTGACGCTTGGACTCAAGCGTCTCGGATTGATCGACGGCGGTCCGCTTCCGTTCGAACTGGACGATATTGCCGTAACGCCCGTCCCGGCGGCGCACGCGTGCGCGGACTGGCTGGTGGACACGCTTGCCGCGTTGCACCGGTCCGACGCGGAGGAGCAGGAGGCCGCGGCACAGCCCGGCGAGGGCCGCCGGGGCGCGGCGCGCCGCGGTCCGGATGCGGTGACACGAACCGGGCCCGAGGCGAGCCTGTGTGCCGGCGCCGTGGCCGGTGATTGGGCGGGTTTGCGCAAGACTCTTGGCGTCCTGTTGCAGACCGGCGCGGACACACCGCCCACGGCGGTGCACCGGGCGCGGGCGCTGAAGACGGCGGCCGCCGTGCTGGAGGCGGCGGAGTCGTCGCGCACGCCGGGCACGGCGCACTGCTGGGAGCGTCTCGACGCGCTGGCAGAGAGTGTAGCGGCCGCGCGGAGCGGTCAGGAACTGGTGAACGCCGTGGTGGCGTTCCTGAAGCCGCTCAAGGCGCGCGCGTCGGGGACCGGGCGCGATTCGATGCTGGCGGTGGTGCATGCCGCTGTCTGCCGCGACGTGGCGGCGTGCGTTAGTCTGGAGGACGTGGCGCGGGAGTTGGGTGTGCATCCCACCGCGGTGACGCACCGCCTGCAGCGCACGCTCGGTCTCTCGTTCACGGAATATGTCGGCCAACTGCGCGTGGAGAAGGCCAAGGAACTGCTGCGCCGCACGCGGCTGGGCATTGGCGAAGTGGGCCGGCGCGTCGGGATCGACGATCAGAGCAATTTCTCCAAGCTGTTCCGGCGGCACGCCGGAATGTCCCCGGGGGACTATCGAGCAAAGACCGGAAGGAAGGCATGATGGGCCTCGTGGACCGTTTTCGCCACTGGTGGCTGCAGAAGCGCTGCCCGACTGAATTTCTCTGCGACCACTGCGTCTACGATCATCCGTCGGCCTGCCGCCATGCGGTCCGGCCCAACGCGGTGAAGTGTCCGGACTACAAGCCCAAGGGGTGACGCATTTGCCGCCGGAGGCAAATGTGATAAGCTGGTGAGAGTAAAAGTCTTAGCCGAAAATGTCAGGACAGTGGGCACGCCCCGGGCTGCGCCCGTTTTCCAACAGCCTCCGGGCGAACAGAAAGAGAGGGAGACGCATGGCGTTTCGTGATCGCACAGGAACAACCCGTGGCATGTGGCTGGCGGTGGTGCTGGCGGTGGTGCTGGCCGGTCTGGCGTCCGGGTGCGGCCGTGGCGAAGAGGAGACGCCGGAGGCGGCTGTCACGCCGGGGCCGGCCGTTACCAAGGCGGCGCCCGTCGCGGAAGAGCTGCCGGTGGTGTCCGTGCTCAAGTACGCGCCCAGTACGGCTGCCGTCGCCGCGGCGTTCACGTCCGTCTCCAGTATCTACGACGAGGCGATTACCTTGGCCCGCCGGTTTGCGCCGGGCGGGATGGATGTCACCACCTTGCTGGACGAGGCGATTGCCGATGCGCGCAGACGGCGGGATCTGGGTGACGCGCGCAGCGTGCCCGAGATTCTGCGCCAGGAGGGCATCGAACCCGACGCCCCTGCCGGGGTGTTCGTGGGAGTCGACGCCACGCTCGCGAGTCTGGAGCGGGCCGCGCAGGCAGCGGAAGCTCCCAGCGCCGAGCAACCGGCGCCTGACGCGGCGGGTGAGGGTGTGCTGGACGTTGACGCCAACGAACAGGCCGAGCCCGTAGAAGGCCCGGTCGAGATAGCGTCGCCCGACTGGGCCGCGGTGGTTTCCGTGTCGGATCGAGATGCTTTTGAGAAGATGCTGCTGGCCGAGGCGTCGGCAGAAGGTGCGCTCGCGGCCGAGCCGACCGAGGTCGACGCGGCCGGGCAGACCATCGTTTCCTACGGGGAACGTGATGCGCTCAACTACTTTTTCTTCGACGACAAGGCGGTCGTGGGCTTCTCGCGGGCCTTTGTGGCCCAGGTCGCCGATCAGATCGCGGCTCCGCGTCCGGTGAACTACGGCACGGATGCCATGCCCGCGTCGCCGGACGACATCGCCGTCGCGCTGGTGCGGCTCGACATGGCGCCTTCCATCATGGAGGCGGGCCTTCCCGCCGTCGCAGAAGGATCGGACTCGCTTGGCATGCTCGAGGCGCAGCTGGCCATGGCCCGGCAGATGCGCGATGTTTCCGAGGGCGAGGACCCGATGGTGGTCACCGTGTCCTCGAGTGACGCGAAGTTCGAGGTGATGGCGCGTATTGACTACGCGACCCATCCCAAACTGCGCACCGTCACGGGTGACCCCGCACCGCTGCGGCTGGCCCGGGCCTACCCGGCAGGCACGGGGGCCTTGTTCGCCCTTCGTCTGACGCCCGAATTCAAGCAGCAGATTCAGGATACCTGGCTGAACAACCTCCCCCAGAACCTGCAGCAGGACCCGCAGATGTTTCAGGCGATCCTGATGCTGCGCCAGGTCTTGCAGTTGATCGGAACCGAGATCGCGATCGGCGTGACGGGCCAGCAGGAGATCGCGATGCCAACCATGCTGCCTCAGACCGGTTCCGGCGCCTCCGGGGGGCGCATGGTCGTGCCGAAGGTTGTGCTGATGATAGACTTGGCCCAGCAGGAGACCCTCGAGGGACTGCTCATGTTGATGCCGGTTCAGCCGGGCGAACCGCACAACGGGGTCGCCACCAAGGTAGCGGGCTTTGCCGGCATTGAAATCCACTTTGCGATCTTCGACAAGACCCTCGTGGCCGGGACCAGCCGCGAGGACCTGACAGCCGCCATCGATGGCGTGCGTTCGGGCGACGGCGGAATGTTCGCGGCCATGCAGCCGCCGCTCGATCCCGAGGCGGACCGTTTCAGCCTTTTCGTGGTGCAAGGGCGCGTGTACGAGGAGTTGGTGGCGCATTGGGTCAGTGGCGATCCGGCCTTGGGCGAGTATCTGGCGGATGCGAGCCGCCAAGTTCATTCCGTGGTGTCCGTCCAGGAGGTGTGGGACGACGTCCTGCACGGCGGCGTGACGTTCCATCTGACCCCCGCAGACACCGCGAGCCGCTAGAGCGGCGGGTATTGTGGTATGCTTCGGTCCCGGGAAGAGTATCCAGGGCCGTTTTGCGACGGTGGAGGAGCCGTGTCCGCACAGCCGTTCTTTGAACGAGAGTTTTCCGGCACGCCCGAGGCATTGAGCGAGGTGCTGGAGAGCGCCGTGGAGGCCCTTGTTGCCCATGATTGGGCGCCGGGCGACAAGCGGTTCTGTGCCCGGCTATGCCTTGAAGAGGCATTGGTCAATGCCATGGTGCACGGCAACCAGAACGATCCCGCGCGGAAGGTGCGCCTGGAGATGAGCGAAGAGGGGAATACCTGCTTCATCGACGTCTACGACGAGGGCGAGGGGTTCAACCCGGCGCTCGCGCGTGTGCCCGACTGCCAGACGCCGGGCGGCCGGGGCGTGACGTTGATGAAGTACTACATGGACCGGGTCACCTACGACCGGCGCCGCGGCTGCCTCGAAATGGTGTTGCGGCGGACTTGGCCCAAAGGAGCCTGCAAACATGAAGACGCCTGACAAGCTTCTGGTTGCCTTTGAGCAGCGGGGCCGCATCACGGTGGCCACGGTACAGGCCGCCAGCGTGCTCGATGCGCTGAACGTCAACGAATTCGGCCGGCAAGTGCTCGACTATGTCAAGGACAAGCCGGAACTGCACCTGCTGCTGAATTTCTCCAGCGTCAAGTACCTGTCCAGCGCAGCCTTGACCGAGCTGCTTCGCGTGAACGAGGCCATCCGCGCGGTCAAGGGGGCCCTGCGTCTGACGGGGCTCAACCCGGACATCCGCGACGTCTTCCGGATCACGAACCTGGACAAGATCTTCGTCATCTACGAGGGCGAGACCGATTCCGCCCTGCGCAAGTTCGAGCGCTCGCTCGCCATCGCCGCTCAGGAACAGGCCTGGACCGACCCCGGCAAGGGGATCTGACGCTCCTCAGGCGCGGCCGATTCTGGGACACCGCCTTCCGGGGGTGTTTCAGGATAGAACGCGTCGGGGGCGCCCGCCGCGATCCATGTCCCGGGCCGCGGTCACCTGTCCTGTTGCTAACCGGCTATTTTCAAGTGGGTTAGACTGTTTCGGCCTGCTCCGTTTTCTCCACCACGCCGCTTGGCCCGTTCCTTGCTCCATTCCAGCCGAGAACAACTGCATTCACGGCGCACGTTTCCCGGTGAAACGGTGACACCGTGTTGCTTCAAGGAGAGACGGAATGGGCAAGGTGATTGGAATCGACCTGGGGACAACGAACTCGTGCGTGGCGGTGATGGAAGGCGGCGAAGCCGAGGTCATCACCAACGCCGAGGGCAACCGCACGACACCGTCGGTCGTGGCGTTCACGAAAGACGGCGAACGGCTGGTGGGCGCGGCGGCCAAACGGCAGGCGGTGACCAATCCGCAGAACACGGTCTTCTCGATCAAGCGCTTCATGGGGCGCCGCCACAGCGAGGTCGCCACGGAAGAGAAGCTGGTCCCCTACAAGGTCGGCGAGACCTCCTCAGGCGATGTGCAGGTCGAGGTGCACGGCAAGACCTTCCGGCCGCCCGAGATCTCGGCGATGATTCTCCAGAAGATGAAGGAGACCGCCGAAGCCTATTTGGGCGAAACGGTCACCCAGGCGGTGGTGACGGTCCCCGCCTACTTCAACGACTCGCAGCGTCAGGCCACCAAGGACGCGGGCCGCATCGCGGGCCTCGAGGTGTTGCGTATCATCAACGAGCCCACGGCGGCGGCGCTGGCCTACGGTCTGGACCGCAAGAAGGACGAGAAGGTCGCGGTGTACGACTTGGGCGGCGGCACCTTCGATATTTCGATTCTGGCCATCGGCGAGGACAGCTTCGAGGTGCTCAGCACCAACGGCGACACGCACCTGGGCGGCGACGATTTTGACCAGCGCATCATCGACTGGCTGGCGGAGGAGTTCCTGAAGGACCAGGGAATCGACCTGCGCAAGGACCCGATGGCCCTGCAGCGCCTCAAGGAAGCCGGCGAAAAGGCCAAGTGCGAGCTGTCGTCCAGCATGCAGACCGACATCAACCTGCCGTTCATCACGGCCGATGCGGCCGGTCCCAAGCACATGAACTACACGCTGACGCGGGCCAAGCTTGAGCAACTGGTCGACGACCTGCTGCAGCGCACCAAGGCGCCGTGCTACCGCGCGCTCGAGGACGCCGGGCTGACGCCCAATGATGTCAACGAGGTGATCCTCGTCGGCGGCATGACGCGCATGCCGGCCGTCGGCAGCATCGTCAAGCAGATCTTCGGCAAGGAACCGCATCGCGGCGTGAACCCGGACGAGGTGGTGGCGCTTGGCGCGGCGATTCAGGGCGGTGTGCTCAGCGGCGACGTCAAGGATGTGCTGCTGCTGGACGTGACCCCGCTTTCGCTGGGCATCGAGACGCTGGGCGGCATCTGCACCAAGCTGATCGAGCGCAATACCACCATTCCGGTGACGAAGCGGCAGATCTTCAGTACCGCCGCGGACAGCCAGACGGCCGTGACGATTCACGTGCTCCAGGGCGAGCGCGAACTGGCGCGCGACAACCGCACGCTGGGGCGCTTCAATCTGGAGGATATTCCCCCGGCGCCGCGCGGCGTGCCGCAGATCGAGGTTGCCTTCGACATCGACGCCAACGGCATCGTGCATGTCTCGGCCAAGGACCTCGGAACGGGCAAGGAGAACAAGATCCGCATCGAGTCCTCGAGCGGGCTGGACGAGGCCGAGATCAACAAGATGGTCAAGGACGCCGAGGCCCATGCGAAGGAAGACGAAGAGCGCAAGAAGGCCATCGAGACGCGCAACAGCGCCGATTCTCTCCTCTACACGACCGAGAAGTCGCTCAAGGAGTACGGCGAGAAGATGAGCAGCGAGGACAAGGCGGCCATCGAGAACGCGCTCGAGAAGCTGCGCGAGGCCCTCAAGGGCGAGGATACCAAGGCGATCGAGACCGCCGCGGAACAGCTCACGCATGCCTCGCACAAGATGGCCGAGGCCATGTATGCGGCCGCGCAGCAGCAGGCCGGTGCGCAGGGCGACCCGGGGGCGCATCATGCGCCGGGCGGTGACGAGGCCCCTGCCGGTGAACAGGGCGACACCGTGGACGCCGATTTCACGGTGGTTGACGAAGACGAAGACAAGTAACGGAGCCGGTGCCGGGGTGGAGTATGGCGACTGTGGCCGACAAGACCTTCTACGACAGACTCGGGGTGTCACGTGACGCCAGTGCCGACGAGATTCGCAAGGCGTATCTCAAGCTGGCCCACAAGTATCACCCCGACAAGACGGGCGGGGATACCGCCGCCGAGACGAAGCTGAAGGAGATCAACGAGGCCTACGACACCCTGAAAAATGCGGACAAGCGCCGCGAGTATGACCAGACGCTGGACGCACAGGCCGCGTTCGGCGGCGGCGGTTTTGGCGGCTTCGATTTCACCGGAGCGGGCGCCGGACACGGGTTTGAAGACCTGTTCGGTTCGTTTTTCGGCGGGACCGGGGGGCGTGCACGCCCCCGGGTCCAGCCGGGCAACGACGTCGAGGTGCGGGTCGAGGTCACGCTTCGCGAGGTGGCCGAAGGCGCCCGCCGCGCCCTCCAATTGGGCATGCGGGACACCTGCGCGGACTGCCGTGGCTCCGGGGCCGCACCCGGAACCCAGCCGCAGCCCTGTCCCGACTGCGGCGGCAGCGGTTACGTGCAACAGGCCCGGGGGCCCTTCAGCATGACCCAGCCTTGCCGCCGGTGCCGGGGAACCGGGACCTTCGTTTCGAGTCCCTGCACCAAGTGCGCGGGCACGGGCCGGGTCAAGGCGGCCCGCACGATCAACGTGACCATTCCGCCCGGGGTGACCCACGGGACGCGTCTGCGTCTGTCCGGCGAGGGCGAGCCGGGACCGGCCGGTGGACCGCGGGGCGACCTGTTCGTCGTCGTACAGGTGGCCCGTGATCCGCGTTTTGAACGCGACGGCAAGAACATCGTCGTCGAGGTACCCATTCGCATGGACGAGGCCGTGCTGGGCGCCTCCATCACCGTGCCCACGCTCAAAGGCAAGGCCACCCTCAAGGTCCCGCCGGGAAGCGAGACCGGCAGCCAGCTCCGCATGAAGGGGCTCGGCCTTCCCGGTATGCGCGGCGGCGCGAAGGGCGACCAGATCGTCCGCCTCGTCGTTGAGACGCCGCAGGCCCTGACTGCCGAACAGCGCGACCTGCTCGAACGGTTCGCCAAGCTCGCCGCGCCGTCGGACTACCCCAAGCACCAGGCCTTCCTGCGCGGCATGAAGTAGGCGGGCATCCCCGCCTCCGCCGCCACCCACCCCAAGGGAACAACAGGCGCGCCATACTGGTTGCATATTCAGTAGTAAGCAGGTAAAATACTGAATATACGTTCAGTTTATGCGCACTGCGGCGGGTATGGGAGAGGAGGCGCGCCATGAAGCAGCCAAACCTGTTCGATGTCGAACCTTATCGGCGCAAGCGGCGTCCGGCGGGGCGGCTCTACCACGGACGCCGGCGGTTGTTGCCCGAGGTGGAGGCCGCGTTGCTGGACCTCCAGCGCACGGTGGACGCCGAGGCGGCCCTGCATCGCCGCCGCAGGGGCCGGCGGCTCTCGTGACGCCGCGTGACGTGATTCGCCGTTCGTGCGGTTGACTGCCCCGCCCTGCCCGGCTAGACTGGCCTATGGAGCTGATTCACACAATACCAACCGCAGTGGGAGGGTAGAACCATGCCTACCGTGCTTGTTCCCTTGGCCGAGGGGTGCGAAGAGCTGGAAGCGGTCACGATCATCGACCTGCTGCGCCGGGCCGACATTACCGTCGTCGCGGCCGGGTTGCAGCCCGGCCCGGTCCGCGCGAGCCGGGGCGTGGTGCTCGTGCCGGACGCCGCCCTGGACGAGGCCCTGCAGAAGGGTTTCGACATGATCGTGCTTCCTGGCGGCCTTCCTGGCGCCGATCACCTGAACAGCGACGCGCGCATCCATGATGCAATCAAGAAATCCGTCGCGGCCGGGAAGCCCGTCGGGGCCATTTGTGCCGCGCCGACGGTGCTGGCGCGCGCGGGGGTTCTCAGCGGCAAGAAGGCGACGGCCTATCCGGGTTTCCTCGAGAAGCTTGGACTGGCCGATGTCACGCTCACCGGCGATCCCGTTACCGTGGACGGGAAGGTCGTCACCGGACGCGGGCCCGGTACGGCGATGGACTTTGCCCTCGCGATTATCGAGATGGTAAAGGACAAGGCGACGCGCGACACGGTGGAGGCCGGACTGGTCCGGCCGTAGGGGATGTGACCGGCGACGCGGATCTGCAAGGGGCTGAAGCCCCTTGTCTGGCGTTTGGCCGCCCGTGTGTATGTTGATGCGTACAGGACGGACAAGGGGCTTTAGCCCCTTGCCCCGGGTGTTCGACGAATAAAGGGAGTGAGACATGTTCTTTTCGGGCATATCGGATGAAGCGGGGGCGTCCCTCGAGGCACAGATCGCGGCGCACCAGGAACTGGGCTGGGAGCATCTGGAGATCCGGGGCGTCGACGGCGTCAACATCGGCGAGATGGATGATTCCCAGTTCGAACGCCTGCACGACGCGGTGGCCGGCGCGAAGATGGGCGTGTCCTGTTTTGCCTCGGCCGTTGCGAACTGGGCGCGGCCTATCACCGCCGACCCCCGGCAGGATTACGACGACCTCAAGCGCTCGGCCCCCCGTATGCACCGGCTCGGCACGCGGTTTATCCGCGTGATGAGTTACCCCAACGACAAGGAGCATCCGCTCGCCGAGCGCGAGTGGCGCAGGGAGGCCATCCGCCGCGTCAAGGAGTTTGCCCGCATCGCCGAGGACAGCGGTATCGTCCTCGTGCATGAGAATTGCAGCGGCTGGGGCGGGATGTCCTTCGAGAACAATCTGATCCTGCTGGGCGAAGTCGACAGTCCGGCCCTGAAGGTCGTGTTCGACACCGGCAACCCGGTCACCTACGGGCAGGACGCCTGGGCGTACTACCAGGCCGTGCGCGACGCCATCGTGTACGTCCACATCAAGGACGCCAAGACCAACGCGGACGGCGGTCACTCTTACACCTTCTGCGGCGAGGGCGACGGGTACGTGCCGGAGATTATCGAGGACCTTCTGAAGACCGGCTACGACGGCGGGTTTTCGATCGAGCCCCACCTCGGCGCGGTCATCCACACCGGCGCGATCACGAGCGACGAGGCGTCGCGCTATGCGACCTATGTCGAGTACGGGCGGCGGCTGATGAAGATTGTCGAAACAGCCGCCGCGAAGGTGGGCTGAAGGGATGGAGGGAGCGCGCCGAATGCTTTTACCACGTAATCTGACAAAACTATTGACTGAACATTCGTCCATGTCTATACTTCCCCGGAGGCACAGTTGTCCGAACGGGGGTACAGCGCATGTATTGTTGGCAATGCGGCAAAGAACTCAGCGATAAGGCAATTCTGTGTCCCGCCTGCGGCGTACGTACCTATCCGACGACTGAACCCTCCCTCCCGGAATCTGACGCCGCTTTGGGAATGATTCTGCCGCTCGATCGATCGCCTTACGCAATCATCGCAGGGTATCTGGGGTTGTTCAGTGTGCTGCTTATCTTCGCACCGCTTTCTCTTCTCTTTGGGATCCTCGCTATTCGAGACATGCGGCGACGCCCCGAGCGGCATGGCAGGGGCAGGGCGTATTTCGGGATTGTGATGGGCGGACTTTTCACGCTCATTGGTTTTCTTAGCGTGATCGCGGCCATAGGTACCTCGTAAAAAACCAAGGAGGATATGCTTCATGTTCTGTAAAGGATGCGGTAACGAGATCGCAGACGCAGCGGCCATCTGTGTGAAGTGTGGTGTGCCAACTGGCGTTGCAGCCATTCCGGGGACCGGGTCTACCAGAAGTCGCATCGCGTATATTCTACTGGGCCTGTTTCTGGGAGGACTCGGGGTGCATAATTTCTATGCCGGGTATTCAGGCAAGGGGATTGCTCAGTTGTTGATTACCCTTCTGACGGGATGGCTCATATTGCCGTTATTTGCCGTCGGCCTCTGGGTCATCATTGAGATCTGTACTGTCACCAAAGACGCTGAAGGTTTGCGCTTTGCGTGATGCACTTCGTCATGAAATGAAGGCAGTGCAGCCGGTCTAACCCGCCCAATTACTGCTCCTCTTCGGCGATGCCATCGAGGGTGGCCGGGTCGGCGGGCACGCGGAACTGCAACAGAAACGACAGGCCGGGGAGCGTGTCGATGCGCAGGCCGCGGTGTTCGCTCAGCTCACCAAAGCCTTCGTAGACATGCGAGACGTCCGCTATTTCCTGGTCGCGTTCTCCTTCGCCGAACATCACCTTAAGACGACCGGTTTTTCCGTGCACTTCCAAGCGTAGCTCGCGTAGGGGAGCCTCGTGGATGATTGTTCTCCGGGTGGTGTCGGCTGCGAGCGGGTCGCTGACGAGCAGTTGCGTATCCACCTCGGCCAGTGAGGCGCGCCAGCCGCGGTGCTGCGCACTGAAATGCTCGGCAAACTCGCCCCAGCTTGTCTGCGGAACCTGGTTGTAGCCCATCACGCCCTCCAGTAGTGCCACCTCCTCACCCTCCACGCTACGCGTCCGCGCGCGGCCTGACAATCAGGCAGAAGAGAAGATCGGAGAAAGGCACTTTCCGGTTCTCGGCTGGGGCAATGCCCTACGGGGCCGTGATTGCGCCACCGGAGCAAGTTTGTCACCATTTTCGTTGTGGTGGCGTTCTGAGGACGCACAGTCAGTCAGAAACAACCACAGGACGAATCACATGGCTACAGCAGACCGGGCACTACTGGACCAATGGATAACGCGTCGCGATGCCGAGGCGTTTAACACGCTCTGTCAGGCGTACGCGGGGATGGTATACGCCACCTGTCGGCGTGTGCTGCGGGATGCGACCGAGGCCGAGGACGCCGCGCAGGAGTGTTTTGAGAAGCTGGCATCCATCAAAGCGGCGCCTGAGGCGAGTTTGGGGCCGTGGCTGCACCGCGTCGCGTTCAATCACAGCATCAGCCGATTGCGGCGACATCAGCGACGCAGGGCACGCGAAGAGCGCTATGTGCGTGGGTTTCGGGGCGAACTAGAGCCGGTCTGGGATGATATCTACCCTCACGTGGATGCGATCGTCGACGAGCTACCCGAAGCGACGCGCACGGCCATTGTTGCCCATTTCTTCGAGTGCCGCACGCATGAGGAAATTGCCCAAGCAGAGGGCGTGACGCGTTCCGCGGTCAGTCACCGTATCGAGCGGGGAATTGAGCAGGTACGAAAGGAACTGCGGCGACGAGGAATTCCTGTTTCCGGCGTCGCGCTCGCCGGCATGCTGGCCACGCGGACCGCTGAAGCCGCGCCGGCGGGATTGGTTGCAAGCGTGGGCAAGATCGGTCTCTCTGGAGCGCGAGTCGGGGCACCCGGCGTCGGGGCGTCAGTGTCAGCGGTCAAAGGCGGCCTGATGGCGGTAGCCATCGTTATAGCAATGGCCGCGGCATGGTGGGGAACGCAGCCTTGGGGTGTACCCGCGGCCCAGGATGGCCCTGTCGACGACGTTGCCCGAACCCCTGTGTCCGTGCCCGCCTCCTCCGCCATGCAACCGCCTCCGGAGTCGTCTGCGATATCCGCGGCCGATCTCGCGCTCAGCGGCGCCAGTATCGAGGGCACCATCCATGATGCGCGAACCGGAGAAGGCATCGCCGGAGTAATGGTGGGGATCAGCGCGTCTCCCGATACAGAGTTCTTGACGCACGTGCCGTCGGACAAGGCAGGCGTCTACCAAGTGTCTGGGCTGCAGCCTGGCACATACTTTGTTACCCCCAGTTTCACAAACGTGTACACGACGCGAACGCCGTCGCAATCGGTGCAGGTCAACGTGCGCGCCGGGGTGCCTGTTGCCGGTGTGGATTTCGCCATGATGCCGGGTATTCCTGTTTCGGGCCGGGTTGTTGATGCTGGGGGGCGTCCGGTGCAGGGGGCAACCATTCATCATAGCGAGACGAGTGCCGACGGGTCGTTCTCTATTTGGCTGTCATCAGAGCACGCGCTGCCTAGTCTGTGCGCGTCGAAAGACGGTTTACGGACGCGGCCATTGGACCCGATGGCGTTGCCGCTTTCGGGCCTTGCCGGGTTGGAGCTTGTCCTTGATGTACCCTTTGCGTCGATTTCCGGAGTGGTCGTGGACGCTGAAGGTCATCCTGCAGGGGACGCCGTCGTCTGGGTAGAGAGTTTGGGTAAAAGCGCAATCACACCACGCCCGAACGGCACATTTCATGCTGCCAATCTGTCACCCGGCGGCGTGCTGTTGTGGGCGAAAAGATCCGGCGTCCGTTCGGCGGGCAGCCCTCCGGACCTGAGTGTAACGCTCAATCCCGGGGATCACTTGACGGGGGTGAGGTTGACGCTCCCGACGCAAGGGGCGCTCGCCATTCGCGGCAAGGTCACCGACGCCTTTGGCAATCCCCTGGCAGGGGCGATGGTTCGCGCGCAAGGCCGGGGCGACGAGGGTTATGCGGCAACCAGCGCGCCGGACGGTCGCTTCGTCCTGGTGGGGCTGAACGAAGGCGCCTATCCGGTGGTTGGTCAATTGGAAGGGTATACTCCAGCGGGTGTCCAAGCGGAGGCCGGCGTACAAGACGTGCATCTGGTGTTGCGCCGGCCAGGACGGATCGAAGGCCGCGTTGTACGTGCGGACACCGGCGGGCCCGTGTCCTCGTTTGAGTTAGTCGTTGTCACGGAGGAATCCGAATTCACCGGCCTTGTCAACGAGGTGCGCACGGTAGTCAACGAGGTGCGCACGGTAGTCGTGGACAAGGACGGACGCTTCGTGAATGACGTTTGCGCGGGCAGGGCTCTGGTGGCCGTGCGGGCCCCGGGGCTGGTTCCTGTCGAGCGCCCCGAGGTCGTACCTGAGGCGGGCACGGTGAGCGATTTGCTGTTCATTCTGGAGGAGAGCCGCATCATCGAAGGGGTCGTCTCTGACGCCGCCGGTGTACCGATAGGCGGCGTCCGGGTGTTGGCCGACAGCGTCGACCGCACCGGGAACGCGGAACGCGGTGGTTCGTTGGGGATCGCGCATAGCTTTAGCAATGCCACCATTACCGACGGGGTGATATCTGGTTCCGAACACAAGGTGTCTGCCGAGCGCAGTGGCGAACTGCTGGCGGTGTCCGGACCGGACGGGCGCTTCCGGATTGACATGCTCCGCCCCAACGCCCGGCAGTTGGGATTCACGCACCGCTCCTATGAAGACAGACTTGTGCCCATTGAAGAGGCAACCCACGTGGTGCTTTCGGATGGGGCAAGAGTGGAGGGTACGGTGACGGTTGCGGGCAACCCGGCGGCGGGGGTGATCGTCAGTCTCTACAACACCAACGAGCACGGTGGTCTCGGTTCTAGTTCGATCGCGGCGGACAATCTGGGGCGCTTTTCGTTTGAGCCCCTCAAGCCCGGACGGTCGGTCGTCATCGTCAAGCTGTCGCCCGACCATCTGGTTACCGCGCAGGTGAGCGAAGAGCGGACGACGCGGTTCGTGTTTGATCTGGCAGAACCGACCTCGGCCCTTGGGGGCCGCATCACCGTTGCCGGTCAGCCTGCCAGCGAAGGCGATGCGGTGCTGCTCACCTATGATCACGGCGGATGGCAGGAGGGCTTCCACACGACCGTGGGCGCCGACGGCATCTATCGCTTCGAGAACCTACCGGCGGGCGAGGCGGAGGTATGGGCAGGCATTCCTGTTCCGGTGCACGGGTGGGAGACCCTCTATCTGGACGCCCTGCTTCCTGAAATCGCAGCCTCGCTCGATCGAGGCGTCGCCGTGGGGGTCAGCATCCCGGCCGGCGATACGCTTGAGGTGCCCGTAGCACTGGCTATGGGGCCCGCCGAAGACGCCTCATCACAGAACAATATGCCGATGTCAGATTGATTTCGCAGGAGCCGGACTCTATAATCCGGACGCTGTGCCGGGGTGGCGAAATTGGCAGACGCGCCGGACTCAAAATCCGGTTCCCGCAAGGGAGTGAGGGTTCAAGTCCCTCCTCCGGCACCATAAAAGACCTATCGGCGGCCCTTTCCAAGTGAAGGGGCCGCCTTTTTGCTATGGTGATGCAATGCGATACCCAAGAAAGGGCATATCAATGCACGGCGAACCGAACCAGACCTTTCCTACCAGCATCCACAAGCGGATCTATCTTGCCCAGCAGGGGCAGAGCCCGACGGTGATCTGCCGGGTTCGTTCGGGGTGGGTGTTCCTTGGGGACGACCAGCGGTTGCGCGGATACTCGCTGCTCCTGGCCGACCCGCCGGTGGACAGTCTGAACGCGCTGCCGGCGCCCGAGCGTCTGGTCTTCCTCGAAGACATGGCCGCCCTGGGCGATGCAGTGCTGGAGGTGCAGCAGGCGTCCATCATCAACTACTCCATCCTCGGCAACCTCGACCGCGCGCTCCATGCGCACATCCATCCGCGCTACGATACCGAGGATCCGGAGCGGCGGCGGGACCATCCCATGAAGTACGACTGGCTTGGGCTGCCGCCGGTGCCGTTCGATGCGGAACGCGACCGCCCGCTTATGGAGCGCATCGCGGCCGCGCTCGCGAAGCGGGTTGCGGTCGTCCGCAGAGGCTGAGGCCTGCCCTACAGGGTCATCCCCGCGAAAGCGGGGATCCAAGACGCGTGCGTTCCAGCCCCGATGAGGTCTTCTGGATCCCCGCTTTCGCGGGGATGACGATATAGGCGGACGACGTACTGAGCGTGCCCTGTGTTACTCACTCCTCGCGCCACTGCGAGCGAACAATCCGTTCGCAGCGTAGGGAGGCAGCCCGCTGTTCACTCTATTTGTACTGCGTCTCGAGGCCTTTTAGAAATACCAAGCCATCGGTGAGGAGCTGGTCGCTCGAGGGGGCGAGTTCGCGCCAGATGCAGGTCGCGGCGGCCATGCTCGGAGACACCTGGCAAAAGGACTCGAGGCCCACCACGCCTGCGTATCCGGTCTCGGCCAGGGCGCGATAGATGCCATCCCAATCGACGGTGCCGGTGCCCGGTGTGCCGCGATGGCTTTCGCTCAGGTGGTAGTGGCACAGATACGGCGCGGCGGCCTTGGTCGGCGCGTAGAAGCCGTCTTCCTCGATGTTCATGTGGTAGGCGTCGAGATGCACGGCCACGTTGGGTTCGGCCACCATCTCGCGCAGGCGGAGCGCCTGTTCGCAGGTATTCACGAGAAAGGTCTCGTAGCGGTTGATGGGTTCGATGCCGAGCGTGACGCCAAGCGCCTGACCGTGCCTCGCTGCATCGCGGAGCGCCGTGGCGGCGCGGTCCCAGTGGGCTTGCGCCGGAAACCCGGAAATGCGCCCGCCTATCGCGGAGTAGATCACGCCCGAGAACGTCTTGGCGCCCATCTCGGCGGTTGCCTCGACGCACCGCCGAAGGTACTGGACCGCCTCGCGGCGCACGTGCGCGTCGTCGCTGGTCGGATCGGTGGCGGCAGAGCAGGCGGTGGACGTGCACACTCCGATGCCGACGGCCTTGGCGCGTTCGCGAATGCGAGCGGGATCCACCAGTTCAAGGTCCATCAACGGGATCTCGATCAGGTCAAAGCCCAAGGCCTTCGCGTGGTCGATCAGGTCCAGCGTGTCGTTGCTCCATTGGGTCGTCCACGCGTAGGCATGCACAGCGTACCGAAGCGGTCCCATCCTGATCTCCTCGGGGTGGCTACAGGGCCTGCGGCTCCCGGAACAGACCAACCCGCATGCCCTTGGCGTCATAGATGAGCTTGCCGTCCACGGAAACCGTCCCGTCGGCCACCGTCAGCACGAGTTTGGTGGCCATGACGCGGCGGATATTGATCTCGTAGGTCACCTTCTTGGCGGTGGGAAGCACCTGACCGATGAACTTGACCTCGCCCGCGCCCAGGGCGCGTCCCTTGCCCTTGTGACCCAGCCAGCCCATGTAGAACCCGATGAGCTGCCACATCGCGTCCAGGCCCAGGCACCCCGGCATGACGGGGTCGCCGATGAAGTGGCAGCCAAAGAACCACAGGTCAGGCCGGACATCGAGTTCGGCGACCATGCGGCCTTTGTTGTAGGTGCCGCCGGTCTCGTGGATGTGCGCAATACGGTCGACCATGAGCATGGGCGGCATCGGGAGCTGGGGGCCATCGGGGCCGAACAGCTCCCCTTTGGCACAGGCAATGAGGCCGTCATAGTCAAAGGAATGCGGGCGATCTGCGGAAGCTTCGTACATCGAGTTACAGTCTCCGGCTGAGGACGGTGTCCTCGTAGCGTTTTACCTCGTTCATCCATGCCAGCCCCGGCGGGACGCTGTGGCTCAGGCAGTAGTGGTCCCATACGGCCCCAAAGGGCAGCGCTTTGAGTTGTTCGGAAAGGGCGAGGCGGGCAGTGTAGTCGCCTTGCAGTTCGAGATCAATCAATGTCTGGGCGGGTTCGAGCAGCGCCAGGAGCAGCGCCTGCAGCATCGCGCGCGTTCCAATCACCCACGCCGCCACGCGGTTGATGCTGGCGTCAAAGAAGTCCAGTCCGATGTGCACGCGCGCGGTGTACTCGTTGCGGACGATCTCCTGGGCGATAGCCCGGAGCTCGCCGGACAGAATGACGACATGGTCGCTGTCCCAGCGCACGCCGCGGCTAACATGCAGCAGGATCGCCGGCAGGAAGGCGAGCACAGAGGAAATCTTGTCCGAGATCACTTCGGTCGGGTGGAAGTGCCCCGCGTCCAGGCAGAGCAGCACGCCGTTGCGGATCGCGTAGCCGAGATAGAATTCGTGCGAGCCCACAACGTAGCTCTCCGAGCCGATGCCGAAGAGCTTGCTCTCTACCGCATCGAGCAGATGGGCCCGGTCGATGCGTTCCGAAAATACGGCGTCGAGCGATTCCTGGAGCGTTTCGCGCGGTCCCCGGCGATCGGCGGGGGTGTCCTTGTAGCCGTCGGGGATCCACACGTTGGTCACGCACGGCGTTCCCAGTTCGCGGCCCATGTGCGCGCCGATCTTGCGGCAGGCCCGGCAATGGTCGATCCAGAAATTGCGGACATGGGGGTCATTGCTGGCCAGGGTGAAGCCGCTCTGTGCCATCGGGTGGCCGAAGCACGTCGGATTGAAGTCCAATCCGGCCGCATGGGTTTTCGCCCAGTCGATCCAGTTCGCGAAGTGCTCCGGTCCCAGCGCATCCCGCGACACCATTGTGCCGCCGGTCTCCGCGTAGATGGCATGCAGGTTGAGCCGGTGCTTCCCGGGGATGAGGGCGAACGCGCACTCGAGGTCCGCGCGCAGTTCGTCCGCGGTGCGCGCGCGGCCCGGGTAATTGCCGGTCGCCTGAATCCCGCCCTTGTCGGTGGCGTCCACCTGTTCGAATCCCGCCACATCATCGCCTTGCCAGCAATGGAGCGATACCTGCAACCGGGCGAGGGCCTCACATGCCGCGCCCGTATCCACGCCATACTGGGCGTAGGCCGCGCGGGCATGCTGGTACCCCTGCTCAATCTGCGTCTCATCAGGATTCGGAAACATCGTGTCCTCCCAAGTGTGCAATCCCCGTCGCCGGGGCATTATAGCGTGCGCCCGCCAGCATTGCACCCGAGTTGCGACTGCTTGGGAAGCGGCCGGGCCATATGGTAGGCTCTCGGGACCGGCACGGCTGAAGACGGAGGAATCATGGCGGCGGCAAAGGGTTATCTGATCGACATGGACGGGGTCTTGGTGCGCGGACGCGTTCCCATTCCCGGGGCGCAGGCCTTTCTCGGCCGCCTGCGCGCGCAGGGCGTGCCCTTCCTCGTGCTTACGAACAATCCCATGTACACCCCGCGGGATCTCTCTCATCGTCTGGCCGTCAGCGGCTTGGAAGTTCCTGCCGAAAGCATTTTCACCTCCGCGATGGCCACCGCGGCCTTCCTCAAGGCGCAGCGCGACCGCGGCACGGCGTTCGTCGTTGGGGAGACGGGCCTGACCAGTGCGATCCACGACGCGGGCTATGTGCTCACCGACCACGACCCCGAATACGTGGTGCTGGGCGAGACCCTGGCCTACAACTTTGAAACAATCACCAAGGCCGTTCGCCTCGTGGCCGCCGGCGCGCGCTTCATCGCTACCAATCCCGACGCCTCGGGTCCGGCCGAGGAGGGCATGGTGCCCGCATGCGGCGCGATGGCCGCGCTCATTCAGACGGCGACCGGCCGCGAGCCCTTCTTCATCGGCAAACCCAACCCGTACATGATGCGATCCGCGCTGAACTACCTCGGCATCCACTCCGAAGAGGCCGTCATGATTGGCGACCGCATGGACACGGACATCGTGGCCGGTGTCGAGGCCGGACTCGACACGGTGCTCGTACTCAGCGGGATGACTCGCGGCGAGGACATTGTGCGCTATCCTTTCCGGCCCGGCCGGGTGGTGGACTCGGTCGCGGACATCGAAGTATAGCGTCGCGGGTATGGTGCGATTCGCGTCCTGTTGCGGCTCTGTCCCTGCGTGCTATAATCCCGCCGAGCCTCGGGGCGTAGCGCAGTCCGGTTAGCGCGCCTGCTTTGGGAGCAGGAAGTCGCCGGTTCGAATCCGGCCGCCCCGACCATTTTCTTCTTCCAAATTCCCCTGAGAAATAACGGTTTTTCGGGTTTTTTTTGTGCCTTCCGGGCATCCTCTCCTGTTGTGCTATCCGGGCTGAAATTGCAGTCCGTTGCAGGAAAATGACACCCGTTGCCCATTTTTGTGCAACATCTGGAGCAACCGGGCCGCCGGGGAATGCCAACACAGACGCCGCAAGCGCATCAGAAGACCCCATCAGGTGCCGACGCAGCGCTGCGACAGGTGGCCGGTTCACGGACAAGTCGGCGGGCAAGGGAGGCCGTGCACTATGCCAGACCTTCTCGTGCATGGCCGACAAGATTCAATGGGGCAGCGTCGATCCGTGCCGTGCCTTGGCCTGATGCGGCCCAGTTCACGGCAGCGCGGGACGGTCGCCGCCGCGGTCCGATCGGCTTCCGCGAGGGTTCCGGGTTTCCGTTCCGGGTCTTCACAGTGGTGTCTTTCCGCCGCCTCCACGGCGGATTCAGCATCCCGTCTGCGCGCGAGCACCGGAGGGCGACAGACTCCTAACAAGGCACTAATCTTTCCTTAACAGATGTGTGGTCGAATGCAGCCTCAAGGTCTCACCACTAAGAAAGGGACGGCTTCATGAAGACCTCTCTGGCGATCCCCATGATTGTTGCAGGATGTGTGCTTGGTTCGGCCGCCGTCTGCGGCGCCCAGGATGTTCGAACCGGAAGTGTGGTCTTCCTCCATCCTGACGGAGCGGGGGTCAACTCGTGGCAGGCCTGTCGCATGCTCATTGATGGTCCCGACGGGCGTCTGGCATGGGACCGCTTCCCGCATCTGGGAGTCTATCGCGGCCACATGCGCGACACCCTCACGGCCACGTCGCACGGAGGCGCAACAACCCACGCCTATGGCGTCAAGGTCCCGGCTGACTCGTACGGCATGGATGCCAAGGACCCACTCACGGCGTTGTCGGGATTCTCCGGCAGTATCATGCAAGAGGCGTTGCATCGGGGGAAGGCTGCCGGTGTCGTGAACAGTGGCCATATTGGCGAGCCAGGAACGGGCGCATTCCTGTCGAGTTCACCCGTTCGCAGCAATGTGCCGTTCATAGCTGAACAGGTCCTGGCGAGTGGAGCACAGGTGATCTTGTGCGGCGGCGAACGCTACATGCTGCCCAAAGGGGTACAGGGCGTTCACGGCGGTGGCATCCGCGAGGATGGCAGGAACTTGATTGAAGAGGCCAGGCTCAATGGGTACACGGTTGTCTTCACGCGTGAAGAGTTGAATGCGCTGGACTTGGAGTCTGTGAGCAAGCTGTTGGGCGTGTTCGCTGAGGACCACACATTCAATGACTTGAGCGACGCAGACCTTGCTGCTGCGGGTTTGCCGAAATACAACCAAAATGCCCCAACCGTGGCGGAGATGACGGTTGTTGCCTTGGCACTGCTTTCACGGCAGAGTATGCCATTCCTGCTTGTGGTGGAAGAAGAAGGGTCAGACAATTTTGCCAACAAGAACAATGCTTCGGGGACTTTGGAGGCGCTGCGACGCGCTGACGAAGCCTACGCAGTGGCGTTCGATTACCTCGAGGATAACCCTGACACACTGCTTGTGACTGCTTCGGACAGCGATGCCGGCGGCATGCAGGTGATCTGTCCCGTTGGCAAGGAGGCTTTTTCTACGGAGGAACCGCTGCCTGTGCAGACGACCAATGGGACGCCGCTCTTCGGGGTGAACGGAAGAGCTTCTCTTCCGTTTGTTTCGGCTCCCGACCGCAGCGGCGAGCGCTTCGCATTTGGCGTCGCGTTTGCTGACCTTGAGGATGTGGCGGGAGGGATCCTGGCGCGTGCTGCGGGCCTGAATGCCGAAAGACTTCCGCTGCTCACAGACAACACGGACATCTATCGCCTCATGTATCTGACCCTGTTCGGCGAAGATCAAGGATTGGCCCGATAGAGACTCCATGGCAGCAAGGAGAGTGGCGCTGCGCTGCCAGCGTCGTTCGCGTAGACAACGGACACTCAACGAGTGGGATGGAGCGGTTGGACTATGACCACAGCAAAGAATCTGGCGACAGCCCTGCTTCTGACGGCCATTCTATGGACGGGCAGCGGAAGCGCGCAAGAAGTCAACGAGGCCAACCACATTGAGCCGGTTCAGACGCGCAGCCACGGAGCATTTCCCCGCATCGGGAAATATGAGGTGTTGCGAGGCGATTTCCATATCCACACCACGCATTCGGACGGTCGTCAAGCACCACAACAGAGGGTTTTCGAGGCTTGGCGACATGGATACGACGTCATCGCAATCACGGACCACGGCAACCATGCCGCCCACGCGGAGGCGTTGCCGGTTGCGGAGGCGCTGGGCGTCGTCCTGCTGCGGGGTCTGGAGACCGGGATACAGAAGAATGAGCATATCGTGGCGTTCGGCTTGACGGATACCTATTCGCCCAGAGATCCTCACATGTGGGCTGAGGACGCTGATGCCGAACAGGTCTATTACCGGGAACAGTTCGCGAAGTTGTCGCAAGCCGGTGCGGTTGCTCTCTACGCGCACCCTCATGTGGGACTGCGTCCCCCGATTGAATGGGCCATCGCCGAAGGGCATCTCATAGGAGTCGAGGTGAAGAACGCGCTTGTCGGATCGGAATGGGGCTCGGCGGAAAGCCACGGCACGTGGTGCTATCCCTTCGCGTTCGACTGGGCGCTGGAGCACAACCTGACGCTTTTCGCCAATACGGACGTGCACTATGACCGTCAAGATAGCTGGCAGGCGATGACCCTTGTCCTGGCGACGGAACGCACGCCGAAGGCCGTAATGAAGGCGATTCGGGATCGTCGGACCGTGGCATGGTTTGACGGCATGTTGTGGGGTCGGCAGGACCTGTTGGAATTCATGTTCAAGCATCTTGTCAGTGTCGCCAGAGTCCCGAGCGCCGGGGATGACACAAGCTGGATACGAATCGTCAATCGCGGCCCGGTGCACCTTACGGCTCGACTGGTGGGCGCAGGTCTTGGTGAGGAACCGGTTTCGATAGAACCCTACGGTGAAGTACTGCTCGCGGGACCTTTTGACAAGACGGTGTCCATCGATTGGGGAAACGTCCATACTTCCTCAAGCACGACCCTCGTGACGCAGCACGTATTCCGGTAACAGCCGTGAATGCCGGCTGGAACGGCAAATGGAGACGGCGTACCGGAGCCGGCCGGTTGGGGCGGGTGGCGCCGAAATGACCTTAGACGGGGTCGTCAGCGCTTCCCAAGACGTCGTCTGCCGTGCCATCGCGAGAATCGTCTGGGACGTCTGACGGTGTCGCAGTGTGGAGCGAAACGGACCGAGGGCCACCCCCTCTCCCATTTGGATGACAGGGCAACGGGAACCCGGGCCCTCTACAGCACACCGTGATCCATGCCCCGCGCAACGTCCTTAACGGCAGAAATGTGCGAGTCCTTTGGTCGGTGCATGTGCGTCCGCCGGTCAGTTGGCTTTCCTCCGTAAGCTCCTGAGAACAGGCGTCCTGCGTCGGTTTCGAGAGGTCGCCGGTTCGCACCCGGCCGCCCCGATCATTTCCCTTTACCCGGGTGTGGGCCATTTCCATTCCCCCCGTTGCATTCGGATCCAGCCGGGTCCGGTCTTGCATCGGCGGCGCGCATCTCTTAAGCTTTGCAGGACAACCGAAGTCCCTTCCCATGGAGAAGCGGTGTGGCTCTGTTGAAGTTTGAGAATTCCCTCGAGCGGCGGATCGTGTCGCCCTCGTTGCATTACCGGCGGCGTTCGCGCCCGCGAGGGCCGGCGCTTGCGCTGGTCCTGGTCGTGGTGGTTGCGCTGCTGGCAGGACTGATCGGCGTCTGGACATGGCGTCAGTACCGTCACCGCGATGTCGCCGCACTCGGGCAGGGCTTTTTTGCGGCGTTGCAGGTGGGGGATCTCGAGAAGGCGCTCGAGTTCTGTCCGGAGAGCGAGCAGGGACTGGCCCGCTTGATGGCGGATGAACAGCGTGTAAAGCGCGAACCGCCGCTGGCCCCGGATCCGGCGGCCCTGACGGAGCCGCGCGACCAGCGCCTGGCGCAGTTGCAGGCGTTGCGGCGCGAGGCTGCCGACATGGGCCTGGATTGGGATCGGGCGGTCCCGGCGGCCTTCACGGGTGTTATCGCAGACCTCCACGATGAGGAGGAGCTGCTCCGGCCGGTCACGTCAGTGACCGGATTTCTTTGTCTTGTCTTTGACGGCAGGGTCTACGGCCTGGAACTGACCGCGCGGAAGTGTCCGGAGGGCTACGTAATCACCGGGCTTTGGGGGTGGGACATTCTGACCGCCGCCCCGGATGAACTCCGTTCGTTTACCGCCGAGCGGTACCGGGCATTCACTGCGGAGCAGGAACGCCGGACAGACGACGCAAGCGTGACAGCGCGGCGTCTGTACCGCCGGCTGTAGGCCGCAGGGACCGGACAGGGCACGCGTCTCAACCAACCAAGGAAACACCCTTCATGCATGACTGGGAAAACCACCGGCTTCCACACCTTAACCGCTTGTCGGCGCGTGCCGGGGGCGTGCCGTATCCCGGCCCGGACGCCGCGCTCGCGGGCGAAAGCGGGGCGCGGGTACTGTCCCTGAATGGGCCGTGGCGGTTCTACTATGCGGCGTCGCCGTTCGAGGCGCCTCAGGATTTTCATGCGGCCGCCTATGACGTGACCGGTTGGGCGGAGATTCCGGTGCCGTCGAACTGGCAGATGCTGGGCTACGGCCGGCCGCAGTACACGAACGTTCCTTATCCCTTCCCGGTGGATCCGCCGCGTATCCCCACCGAAAACCCGACCGGCTGTTACCGGCGGGATGTCGAGGTGCCCGCGGACTGGGACGGTCGCCGTCTTTTCCTGCTGTTCGACGGCGTCGACAGCGCCTTTCATGTGTGGGTGAATGGTGTGCCCGTGGGGTTCAGCAAGGGCAGCCGGCTTCCCGCGGAGTTCGACGTGACCGAATGCATGCGGCCGGGCCGGAACGTGGTGGCGGTCAAGGTCTATCAGTGGTCGGACGGATCCTACTGCGAAGACCAGGACATGTGGTGGCTGAGCGGCATCTTCCGTGGTGTGCGTCTCATTGCCCGGCCCCCGGTGCAGATCTGGAATCATCGCGTGCAGACGCATTTTGACGCCGACTACGGCGATGCCACGCTTGCCGTGGACATCGACCTGCGCAACGCAGGCGACGCGGCAGCAGGGCTCGCCGTTGAGGTCAGCCTGCTGGACGCGGACCGCACGATCGTCTGCGGGCGCACGGCCGTCGTGGACGTGCCGGAGAGGGAGACTGCCCGGACGTCCCTGGCGCTCGAGGTGGCGTCGCCGCGGAAGTGGTCGGCGGAAACGCCCTTCCTGTACACGCTGATGCTTACGCTGCGGGATACCGGCGGCGCAGTGCTCGAGACGATCGCGACGCGCGTGGGCTTCCGCCAGGTGGACATCATCGAGGGCGTGTTTCATGTCAACGGGGTGCCCGTCAAGCTCAAGGGGGTCAACCGCCACGAGTTTCACACCGACCATGGCCGCGCGATTCCGGTCGAGGCCATGCGGGAAGATCTCCTCATCATGAAGCGGCACAACATCAATGCGGTTCGTACTTCGCACTACCCGAACGACCCGGCCTTCTACGATCTGTGCGACGAACTCGGCATCTACGTGCTCGATGAGTGCGATCTCGAAACGCATGGATTCACCTACTTTCCGCAGTGGAAGGGCAACCCCTCGAATGACCCCGCGTGGGAGGACGCGCTGGTGGACCGCATGGTGCGAATGGTCGAGCGCGACAAGAACCACCCGTGCGTGCTGATCTGGTCGCTTGGCAACGAGGCTGGGCAGGGCTGCTGCAACCATCGGGCCATGGCGGCGGCCGCGCGCGCGATCGACCCGGCGCGCCCCATCCACTACGAGGGCGATTTCCCGCTTCAAGTGTGTGACATCATGAGCCACATGTACGCCAGTGTCGATACGATCACGCAGATTGCCAAGGGCGAATACGAGATCACGTACACAA
Source organism: Candidatus Hydrogenedentota bacterium (assembly GCA_052033955.1). Taxonomy (GTDB): domain Bacteria; phylum Hydrogenedentota; class Hydrogenedentia; order Hydrogenedentales; family SLHB01; genus JBPOJD01. The sequence continues at coordinate 57,882 of JBPOJD010000016.1, read as the reverse complement.
CCGAGCCCATCTGCCAGGACTACAGGAAGATGCCCTTCGTGTTGTGCGAATACGCCCACGCGATGGGGAACGGTCCGGGCGGTCTGCTGGAGTACTGGGAGGCCATCTACGCCTACCCGCGCCTGATGGGCGGGTTCATCTGGGAGTGGGCCGATCACGGCATTCGCCGGCACACAGAAGATGGCCGCGAGTACTTCGCCTACGGCGGCGACTTCGGCGATGAGCCGAACGACGGGCATTTCGTCTGCGACGGACTGGTCCTGCCGGACCGGCGGCCGTCTCCGGGGCTGATCGAATACAAGAAGATCATCGAGCCGGTGACGGTCGAGGCCATTGACCTGATGCAGGGCCGGTTCCGCATCACCAATCGCTACGATTTCCGGGGCCTTGACCACCTGCGCCTCGCTTGGTCACTTACAGTGGACGGAGAGGTCGTCGACGGCGGCCGCGCACCAATCCCCGCCGTCGCGCCGCACGAGACCGGCGAGTTGGCGCTTCCGGCGGACATATTCGCCGGCCTCGCCGAAGGCACATGCTTCCTGAACCTTTCGTTCACGCTCGCGCAGGACGAGCCGTGGGCGCCGAAGGGACACGAGGTTGCCTGGGCGCAGTTCCGGCTGCCCATCGCCACGGCCGCGGCCAGACCGTCCAGCACCGAGAACGCGCCGGTATCGGTTGAGCGCGAGGGCACCTTGCTTCGCGTTCGTGGAAGGGAGTTCACCATTACCTTCGACGCCGTGCGGGGCGCTATCTGTTCGTGGACAGCCGGCGGCGTGAACCTGATCGAGACCGGTCCCCGGCTCGATTTCTGGCGCGCGGTCATCGACAACGACGCCGGCATCCCGGCGACCGCATGGCGCGGCGCGCACTTGGACAAGCTGGAGCAGCGCATTGACGGTTTTGACGTCGAAGAGCCCGATCCGGACACGGTGCGCGTGACGGTGGCGGCACGCATCGCGCCGCCCGTGTCGAACATCGGCTATGCCTGCACCTATGTCTACACGATCTGCGGCGACGGCGCGCTGCACATCGCGTGCAGCGGCGTCCCGGAAGGTCAGTGGCCCGAATCCCTGCCGCGTATCGGGCTGGTGATGGCGCTGCCCAAGACCTTTGACAACGTGACGTGGTTCGGGCGCGGACCGGGCGAGTGCTACCCCGACAGCAAGCAGGCAGGACGTTTCGGCCGCTACGAGATGACCGTGGATGACCTCTATTTCCCCTACGTCTTTCCGCAGGAGAATGGCAACCGGGCCGACGTGTCTTGGGCGACGTTTGACAACGGGCAGGGCGCCGGCCTGCGCGTCGAGGGCGATCCGACCATCAATTTCAGCGCCCACCGCTTCACCGCGCACGATCTCGACAAGGCCGCTCATCCGTTTGAGCTGGTCCCGCGGCCGGAGATCGCGCTTCACCTGGATTACCGTCAGACCGGCCTCGGCTCGGCCAGTTGCGGTCCCGGTGTGCTGCCCCAGTACGTGCTGCGGCCCGAGCCCTTCACCTTTGCGGTGCGCCTGATGCCGTATTCGCGCCCCTGACGCGCCCGCGACGGTTTGTTCCGCGATTCCGGTCCGGTGTGGGGGCGGGTTTGAAACCCGCCCCTACATGAGGCGGGTGCGCGAAGTCCCCGGATTACCCATCGATCCATGACCCCGTAGGGGCAGGTCTCAGACCTGCCCCAGACCCTGCCCCGGACCCTGCAACTGGCCAGTAGTCATTCAGGCCTGCGCGTGGTATAGTGGGGGTTCCTGAATTGTGCTTACAATCAAAAGGAGCACGCCATGGTAACCGCACTGGTCGTGACCGCATCGCTGGTATTGGGGCAGTTCGGATTCCCGCTGACCCCGGGTTCGTATCCGCAAGGCTTTCCCTACGACGACGGGAGTTGGAAAAAGCCGTTGGTAGAGAAGGAACGCGAGCTGCGTCAGATGATGCTCGACCGGCACACGATCGACGGTCTGTATGCCTCGCAGTTGACCCTGGTCGACGGGAAATCCGACCTCACCACCCTCGGACATGCTGACGTGTCGCACTCGATCCATTGGACATCGCTGCTGCTGGTTGGTGAGATCTACCGGTGGAAGACCACGCAGGATCCTGCCGACCTGGAGCGCGTGCGCGAGGTGTTCAACGCGGTGGACCGTTGCCAGCGCATCAATCAGGTGCCGGGCGTGCTGTCGCGCGGCTATCTCTACGGGCATGGTCCGAGCTACGAGGAGCGGCGCGGGCATGGGCGCACCCAGGACCGCTGGTGGCAGGGCACGGGTGAATTCGAAGGCTATCGCTGGCGCGGCAATCCCAGTCACCACAACCACAGCGCCTTCTTCCGCGCGATGGGCGCGGCGTGGACCTTGATCGACGATGAGGAGATCCGCCAGAAGGTCCGTGAGAACGTTCAGCAGGTGATGCAGCGCACGTACATCGAGAATGAGTTGCGTGTGGTGGACCACGACGGGGTGGTGACAGCCACGCTGGGCGGACGGGGCACGAATCCGTCCAAGAGTGAATTGTTTGTGACGACCGCGCTCAAGATCGGTGCGGAGGTGACCAAGGATCCCAAGGTGATTCAGCTCCACGACAAGCTCGTCGAGCAGTTGAAGTACCGTGAGTGGGCGCACCGGCCGGCCGAGGAACTGGCGGCGGTTATCCGCCGGAGTTTTGACGACGACGACCAGTGCTTCCACCACCTTCACACGCTGATTCTTCTCGAAAAAGACGAGGAGTTGCTGAAGTTTTATCGCAATTTCGCGGAGGCGCTGTGGATTCACCACAAGGACGACCGTCAGCCGCCGTACAACGTTCTCTATCATCTGGTGACGGGCAACGACCCGAAGGCGGACGACGTCCGCTGGTGGCTGAAGTACTATCCGACCAACAAGGTATTCCAGCCGCGTATGCACTCGTTCCTGCCCGGAGCGGAGGAGCTTGCGCTTCCGCTGCCAATGAGCCAGCGGCCTTTTGACAACGAGTGGGAGTTCAAGTCCGATCCGGCGCGTCTGGATGGCTGGGCGAGCCGCTACATGACCGATGTGACCGTTTCCGCACTGGATCCGATGATTGTGTTTGCGTGCGACGATGAGGGCTACCTGTATCGCTCGAATGATGGCGGCAAGACGTGGATGGATACCTATCTGGGTCTGGGCGGCGCCAAGGCGCGCGCCGTGTTGCCGAGTCCGCAGACGCTCGAGGTGGTGCTGGCGGCCACCGATCGCGGCGTGATGCGCAGCCGCGACTTCGGGCACTCATGGGAGCATGTGCTGGGCACGGACGCCAAGGCGCTTGCGCTGGATCCAGCGAAGCCGGGCGTGGCCTATGCACTCGTTTCCGACGGATTCTATGAGAGCGTGCCTTTTGACGCGATCAGTTTCGGCTTCACGTGGCGCAAGACCGGCGGCGACGGTCCGCCGTGGCCCATCCATACCTACCGCCTCATCAACGACGCCGAAGGCATACGCTTCATCGCCCAGGATGAGCGCAACTCCATCTGGGGTTCCGCGCCGGGCCGTACGGAGTGGGAGTATCTGAGCCGTCCCGGCGGCGGGCGCACACCGCTGGCGGTGATCACGGGCAACGGCGGCCGCCTGTTGGCCTTGTCTTCCGATTCCCCGGCGGTGATGTACAGCGCGGACGGCGGCGTGTCGTGGCAGGGGCGCGGCATGCGCGGACGCGGCCAGGAGGGCGGCATGCGCGATATCCGCACCGCGCTCGTGGATCCGGTGAACAAGGACGTATTCTACGCGGCGGGCGAGCAGGGCCTCTGGGTGAGCCGTGATGCCGGCCAGAGCTGGGAGCGTTCGGTCACCGGGATGGATATCCCGATGGTGGCGTATCTCGGCGCGTCGGGCACGACCGGCCGCGTGTTTGCCGGAACCCGGGGCGGGCTGGTCTGGAGCGACGACATGGGCGCGACCTGGCAGCGCGGCAATCTGGTGCCGCAGTTCGAGGGCAGCACCCTCATGGAGACCGGCCCCGCGGACTTCATGGTGGGCTACTGGCTGGCCCGTTACGTGGGCATCGTGACGGAGGAGCAGGCCGCGGCGCCGTGGAGCGAGTAGCCCCGGCGTTCTTTACAGCGTAGCATGAGCGTGCCGGCAGGGTCCTCAAGGGCCTTGCCGGCACGCCTTTCTTGCAGCGGCCGCGCAGGGCGGCGAAGGCCGTTTCAGGGGAGATAAAAAAGGGGAGCGGCGGGTCTTGGGAACCCGCCGCCCGGTGCGGGGAGTGTCTGAAACCCTAGTCCCGTGTGTCTTGGCGCAAGAGGGTCACGGTTTTTCAGGGCAACTGAAACCTCGTTGGGCTGCGGTCAGGCCTCAGTCTGATGCGGTCCTGGGCTTGGGCTGCGGTACGGACTTCGTGATGAAGTTTCGTTGGACTCGCATCGGTTTGGTTTCAGACACCGGCGTTACCTTACCACAACATGTAGTGCTTGTCAACCCCTAATTCAAACAAAGGTGAAAAAGTGTCGACGGCGTTGTGTGCATACATTGGGGCGGCCGAGCCGGATACCACCACACATAGCGTCCCGCGCTGAGCGCCTGGTCTGAGCCGCGCATTCCGGGTATACGGAGGGGCCCCATATCTTGGGTCCTGCACATAGCGCCCCCCGGACGCGTGCCGCGCACTTCCAGGGCGGCAATTTCCGCTTGGCCGGTTGTTGCTGTACACTATAGGCGGTGCGGGTACGTGGAGCGTCCCGGCCACCCCACGGGAGAAAGGTGGAGTTGACCGAATGCCTCTGTTTACGTTTGTATGTAAAAAATGTGAGACCGCATCCGAACTGCTTGTGAGCGACAGCACCGGCGTCACGTGTCCCGCGTGCGGTTCGGCGTCTGTGGTCAAACAGGCCAGCCATTTTGCGCCGATGGGCGGGTCGTCGCGCAAGGAAATGCCCCCAGTCTGCGACAGCGGACGCTGCTGCGGCGGGGGATGTCCGTACCAGTGATGCCTGGCAGTGTGAACGGATGAACAGTGACACACCAGAGGCGGACACGCCGCCGTTGAAGGCGGCCTGGGGGCGCAGCAGGCGGATGGGGCTGTTCCTGATGGCCGCCATGTTCTTGGTGTGTCTTCTTGGGGTCCAGGTCGTACAGGCCTGGGGCGATCCGCGCCGCGTTGCGCTGTACCTGACGGTGTACTTCGTCTTTTTCGCCGTGGTCATTCTCCGCGCGCTGCTTGAGTGTCTTGACATACTGCGTGAGCGGCTGTCCGCGCAGCAGCAGCTTTTCCGCATGACACTTGGCGCGGGTGCGCCGCATGAACTGCCGGGGCGTGGGGAAAACCGGCCCGGCGCCGACTGAGCCGCCGCGATGAATCTACTGGTCATGGTTCCGAACTGGCTGGGCGACATTGCCATGGCCACGCCTGCCTTGCGCGCCCTGCGGCGCGGCTTTCCCGATGCTGCCCTGACCGTGGCCGGGCGTCCCTCGGCGTGCGCGCTCCTGCGAGGTCTGCCGCATGTGGACGCATTCATCGAAATCGGCAGCGGGCCGGGAGCGCGCGGCTTCGTGCGCGATGCGGCCGCCTTGCGCAGGTCTCGGCCCGACTTGGCCGTCATTCTGCCGCATTCATTCCGGGCGGCGCTGCTGGCGCGGCTCAGCGGGGCCGCGCGGCGTATCGGGTATGACCGCGACGGCCGCGGGATCCTGCTGACGCAGGCCAAAGCGCCTCACCGCGAAACAGGGCGCATCATGCCTGTCTACATGGCGATCGAGTATCTCGGGCTCGCAGAATTGTTGGGTTGCGAGGACGACGGCGTGGGATTGGAACTGACCGCGGATCCGGCAGCCATCGAGCAGGTGCGGACGCATCTGACCGGCGGCGGGCCCATGGCGGGTTTCGCACCCGGGGCGGCGTTTGGCCCGAGCAAATGCTGGCCCGCGGAACGCTACGCGGCCGTGGCGGACCGGCTGGCCGAAGCATACGGTGCGCGGTGCGTGCTGTTGACCGGGCCGGGTGAGGAGGACACACGCGCCGCGGTGCAGGAAGCCGCGCGCACGCGGTTCATCGTGTGCGATGACGGGCGTCCGTCGGTCGAGCTTCTCAAGGCGGCGATATCGCAGCTCGATGTGCTGGTCTGTAACGACTCGGGTCCACGTCATATCGCGGTGGCCTTCGGCGTGCCGACGGTGTGCGTGATGGGGCCGACCTCGCCGAAGTACAGCAACGGTCCCTATGAGAAGGGCGAGGTCCTGCGCGTCGATGTCGAGTGCGGACCCTGCCAGAAGCCCGTCTGTACCACCGATTTCCGCTGCATGACCCGCATCGGTGTGGACAGCGTCGTGGCGGCCGCGGAACGTGTGCTGGGGGCGCGCGCATAGGGCGCGTCGTCCAGCCCGTGCAACGCCGTCGTCGCCGGCAACCCCGCACTCCACACCGTGATGCAGGCGTGATCCGTGCGGTTCATTTTCGGCCCCGCAGTGTCCTGATCGGCGCGCGCCAGATGGCCGCGGCTTGTCCGTGGGTGAGGACGGGAAGGCGCCAACAACCCGGCGGGCTTTGGGCTATCCCCGAGCCGGGGCGACTCAGATCAGTACGCGCCGCGACTGAACAGCACGACGAGCGCAGTCTTGGCCATGATCTGGATATCGAGCCACACCGACCAGTTTTCGATGTAGTACAGGTCCCACTTGAGCATTTCCTCGGTGGTATGCTCGGTTCGGTTTACCTGCCAGAGCCCCGTGATGCCGGGCAGGGCGGCGAAGCGCTTGCGCTCCCAGTCGTCGGGCGACGAGATGTCCATGACAGGCAGCGGGCGCGGTCCAACGAGACTCATGTCGCCCTTGAGTACATTGAAGAGCTGCGGCAGTTCGTCGATGCTGAGCCGGCGGATGACGCGACCGGCACGGGTAATCCGGGGATCCGCCTTCATCTTGAAGAGCACGCCGTCGGATTCGTTCAGCGCCTCCAGCTCCTTGCGGCGTTCCTCGGCATCGGCCACCATCGAACGGAATTTGTAGACGTGTATCACACGGCCATTCTTGCCCAATCGCCGTTGGATGAAGAGAGCCGGTCCCTTGCTGTCCAGCTTGATCAGGAGGGCGACCAAGGCCATGAGCGGGGCGAGACACAGGAGCAGCAGCGAGCCGATGACGAGGTCTTCGATCCGCTTGACCAGTTCCTGAATGCCCTCGATGCCGACGTGGTTGACCTGAATGAGCGGAATGCCGCCGACCACTTCAATGGGTTGACCCTGAAAGAGCAGACCGGCCAGATCCGGCGCGAGGCGCACGACCACCCCGAGCTGGTGGCAATCGTCGCAGAAACGGAGGAACTCGCTGTCGAGTCCGCGCACATTGGTTACGATGATCTCGTGGAGACCGTGCTTGTTGATGATGTCGGAGATGTTCGCGGTGGCGCCCAGGTACGGCGGCGCGCCCGTGTCGATGGCTGTGGGGACGCCGTCGTGTTCGCTGCCGACGAAGCCGACGAGCGTGTAGCCGGAAGCGGCCAGCGTGCGCTCAAGGCGCGCAATGCGCTGGGCCTCCCGTCCCAAGCCCTGGACGGCGAGCCGCCGGGTGCCAACGCCCCGGCGGAAAATGGCGTTGCGGGCAAGGCCCGCCGAGACATGCACCGCGCCGAACAACAGCAGCGAAATGATCCAGTCGGCAACCAGAACGATGCGCGAGAACGAGAAGTCCCGGAAATCGAGGAAGGCATTCCAGTCGGCGATGCCCAGATAGGCGATCACCATCAGGACGCCCGTGCCCATCGAGACGGCGATAAACACCTTGGGCAGGTCCTCGATCACGCGGTACGGGCGCGGACGTTTCTGGTAGAGGTTGACGAATCGGCCGGCGAACAGGCGTGCGGGTATGGCCAGCAGCGCCATGCGCATGTACGGTGCGAACTCCTGGTTGGCCAGTACGTCTTCCGGAACAGGCATCAGCGAGAACCGTACATAAAATGCAAGCTGAAAACTGATCCACGCGATGCCCACGTCGAGCAGCATCAGTAGCAACGAGGATCGTGTTGTGTGTGGTGTTCGTTTCACCTGTGCCGGTGTCATGCTGTTCCGGAAACGGCCTCTCTGTGTTGGTGGTCGCGTTCCGCGATGCCCCTCTCGTCAGAAAATAACATACCCCGCGGTGCGGGGTCTAGAAAGGCCGGGACGGCGCACTGGTCATCCACCGGCGTAGGCCCATGCGGGACAGGTACAGGGGGATGGCGCGGAAGCTGGGGTCGGCCTTGGGCAGTGCATCGATGAACGCGCGTTTGTTCTCGCTTCGTGGTCCGAGCAGGACCGTGAGCGAACCGCCTTCGCCGCCGGCGCCGTTGACCTTCCAGCCGACTGCGCCATGCTCCTCGGCGAGCGCGATGACATCGCGCGCGGCCCGGGACACGAGCGCGGGGTGCAGGGCGGCCTGGGCTTCGACGTTGTCGATCATGTGGCGGCCGAAGCGCGCGAAATCCCCGTCAAACAGGGCCTCCTTGCCGCCCCGCGCGGCTTGGCGCATCACCTCGAGAACGGACTTGTCGGCATCCTCGCGCTCGAGACCGGCAATCACTTCGCGGTGGACGTCGCTCGACGAATGGGTGCGGCCCAGATACACCAGCACCAGCCGGCGCTCGAGCTCCCACCAAATGCTTTCGGGCAACTGGAGCTGGGACACGGACGCGTAGGGGTACTGGAACATTTCGATGAAGCAGACGCCGCCGTAGGCGCTGCACAACTGGTCCTGAATGCCGCACTGCAGGCCGAGTTTCTCGGTCTCGACGCGATGGGCCAGCGACGCGATCTCGTGCGGGGTGCGGCGGCCCGGAGTCAGCAGGTCCAGGGCGCCCAGCAGGGCCACGGTCACCGCCGCCGAGGTCCCTGTGGAACACCCGGCCGGGGCGCATGAGTAGAGGTTGATCTCGAAGGACAGATCGTCGGGCATGTCCATCATGTCGATCGAGGCTTCCAGAAGCGGATGGCGGTCAAAGTCGGGGCGGCCGCTGTAGATGTAGCGCTCGCCGAAATTCTCGGCGAAGATGGTGATGCGGCGTTTCTGCCCCCGCGGCGTGCGGGTGACGTGCAATTGCACCTCGGCGTACGGGTAGACGCCGATATTGAGGATGACCCCCGTGCCCGCAAACCAGGTATCGGTCCAGCCGCCAAGATCGCAGATGCGTATGGGGGCCACCGCGTTGATGACCCAGCCTTCGGTTTCACCGGTGCGCACGGGCGTCTCCCCCGCTTGCCTGGCCTTGGCCGGCATCATCCGGCAGGGTGGCCAGGAGCCGTCTTGCCTGCTCCGCCTGATCAGGATCGCCCGTCTGTATCACCTCATCGAGGTATCCGCGCGCCCGCGCCGCGTCCGACAGGGCGATATAGGCGCGCGCGGCATCCAAGGCGGCATGAGGCGTCTTCTGGAGCGCGTGGCTTCTTTCGAGGGCTGCCGCGGCCTCGTCCACGCGGCCCGCGGCCAGGCAAGTCCGGCCCTCGAGATACTTCGCGCGGGCCATGCCGTCGTTGTCCCCGGCGGCCTCCATGGCCGCGAACCAGGCCGTGGCGACCACCAGCGTCTCCTCGGTGTGCGAGTCAACGGGCAGCATGGCCGCGAGTTCGCGCCACACGTCGCTGCGTTCAGGGAAGATCGCCACGGACTGAAAGAGCGTGTTGACGGCATCCTCGCGCCGGTCCTCGGCTTGATAGAGCCGCGCCAGTTCCCGCAGGGTCCAGAACCGTTGCCGGGGGTCATCCCACGGCAGCCGTACCGCCCGCTCGTAGTGCGTGATCGCGGCCGTGTTCTCTCCCGCCGCGGCCAGGCGGCGGCCATTGGTGCGCTGCACCTCGGCGTTCTGCTCCTCAAGACCATGCACGAATGTGCCGCCGATTGACCCGTAACCGATCACCGCCGCGACGAATACCGCGAGCGCGGCAGCCGTGACGATCCATGCCAGCCGGTTCGCGTCGCGAAGCCCTTCCGTGGGTGAGACCGCCTCGGCGGGATCTGTCTTTTCTTCGGTCATGAGATGTCCATCACGCCCGGCGGGGCGGGCAACACCGCATTGCCAGCCGTACCCGGGCGCCACCATCCCTGAATGATACCCGGCGCGTAGGCGGGAAGTCCATGCGGCGACGGCAGTTGGTCAGCTATACCGCGCGTCCTCGTGGAATGACACGACGGCGGCGGTGGTGCCCGTGGGATAGAACTCGTCCGCGTCGGTGAGGGTGACCGGTATGCGCCCGTCCGCGTTCAGCAACCCGTGGATGGTGCGGTTGTTGGCGATGTTTTTCATCGCGGGATAGCCCGGTGACCAGCGGCGTCCGGCGGCGCCGTCCCCGCGGCCCAGGTGGCGGCACTGGCGCCGGTGCAACTCGTCCGCCATGTCCTCGGCGAGACGATCGGAGAGCCCCTGCAGCAGCAGCGCCCCCTCGCTGTCGCCCTCGGCCTTCATCCGGTCGAGCACGTCGGCAATGGGCGGACCGCCGGTGGACAACTGCACGCCGATGGCATCGAGCAGGCCGCTCTCGCGGGGGCGGAAGAACTGCGCCGCGCTCAGCGTGTCCTCGTTGCCGGCACCCAGGACGAGATTGAAGTCAAAGCGGCACAGCTCGCGACGTTGTGTCTCGACATCGAGCACAACGATCTCGTCGCCCTCGCTGCAGCAGGGAAAGATGCCGTAGAGCCCCTGCGGGTGCAGCCAGCCGGCGCTCTCCGCCTTGTCCAGCCATTCCTGCAGCAGCCGCTCCAGGTCCTCTTCACTCTCGCCGCGCCGGGCGCGAGACTTGGCGCCGCCAAAACGCCAGTTCAGCGAAAACAGCGTCTTGCGGTCGATCAGCGGTGCGAACTCGGTCGGCCGGTAGGAGACCAAGACCGGCGCGGTGTAGGGATTGGCAGGCAGCACGTGCGCATCGAAGGAGACCGTGCGGCGGGGGAGCGTCGCCAGCAGCATCTCCTCCTTCTGAGCGCGCTCTTCGGCGTGTCGGAGCCGGTCGCGCAACTTCTTGAGGTTCTTGTCGAGCAGCGCGCCGGGTTCCTCGCCAAGCAGCGTGTTCATGACGTTCACGCCATCCATCGCGGTCGGGCAATAGAAGACGTTCGCGCGCATGTGTTCGGGGCCATCGCTTCCGGCCATGGCCACGTAGGCGGCGTGGCGATCATTGACGGGGGCGCCGCCGATGAGGAGCGGCAGATGATCCATCCCCTGCTCGGCCATCATCTGCGAGACCGTGATCATGTGGTTGGAGGTCTGCACCAGCAGGGCGGAAATGCCGATGGCGTCCGCATTGTATTCCCTGGCGGTATCCAGATACTGCTGAAGCGGCGTCATCACCCCCAGATCGATCACGCGGTAGCCGTAGTTCTCGAACAGGGTCTTGGCGAGATCCTTGCCGATCGAGTGGACGTCCTGATAGACCGTGCCGAGCACGATGGTGCCTTTGTACGCGATCTCGTCGTGCAGATCGACCCCGGATGCGACCCGCATGTACTCCTCGAAGAAACCCATGACCTGCTTCATAACATCCGCCGACTTCAGGAGGTGGGGGAGCGACACCTCGCCGCGCGCGAAACCGTCGCCCAGCTCCTGCATGGCGGCCATCAGATGGCTGTTGATGAACGCGAGCGGCTCGTGCGTCTGCAGGACGTCGGCGGCCTGCAGCACGATCCGGTCCCGGTAGGTGTAGGCGTGGCCGTTCACCTCGACCGTTCCCGTCTCGCGCTCCTTGAACCCGTCGACGATCTTGCGGCAGATGGCGTCTTCCACGGGCAGCGCATCGTAGTTGCCCGTCTTTTTCGACGCAATGCCGCGTTTGGCCTCGGCGATGCGTTCCAGTTCCTCGAAGGCCTCCATGTCGCGCTGGAGCACAACACGCAGTCCGAGTTCATAGTGGGCCGGGTCGAGGTTCTCGACGGGGACGTAGTGGTTCGGATTCACAATCGCCGCGTCGAGACCGCGCTTGCGGCCCTCGGCGAGCCACACCGAGGTAAGCACTTGGCGCATGTAGGGTTTCTGGGCGAGTCCGTTGGTGAGATTGCCGACGCCGCAGATCGTGCGCACCCCCGGCGCCAAGGCCTTGATGCGGGGAATGGCTTCGAGCGATTCCAGGGCGAAATTCAGGCCTTCCACGGACTCACTGCCCAAGGGGAAGACGTTCATGTCGATGAAAATGCGGTCAGCGGCAACACCGAACTCGGCGGCCTTCTCGATGATTTGCCGCGCGAGATCTGTCTTCTGATCCGCGGTCGCGCCGGGGCCTTCCGATCCGGCGGCCAGTCCCACATAGAGCGGGAAATGCGCGTTCACGGCACGGATCACCGCCTCGACCTTGGTCACCCCCGGCGCCACCTCCTCCATGGACATCGAGTTGATGAGCGGCCGGCCGGGGTAGGCCTTGATCGCCGCGGCCAAGGCGTGGTGATCGAAGGAGTCAAGGCTCATCGCCGCGCCGAAATCCGTTGTCTGCCGGTGGACGACTTCGGTCAGCGTCGCCGCGGTGTCGACGACGTTCGAATCCATGCAGACGTCGATGACTTCCACGCCGAGCGCGACTACCTGTTCGTTTACGACCTCCTCGAGTGCCTGATGGTCGATGGGGCCGCCCGTTTCGACCGCATCACGCACCTTCTTGGATCCGCGCACGTTCAGGCGTTCGCCCACCCGGATGAGGCCCTTGGCGCTGTCCAGATGCACGGCATGCTGCGGACCGGAAAGGTACACGCCCCCGGCGGGGCGGCGGACGGCGGGCCGGACGCACCGTACGGCGTCGGCAATGGCGCGGATATGGTGGGGCGTGGTGCCGCAGCAGCCGCCGACGATGTTGACCCCGTAGTCCTCGACGTACTCCAAGAGGTAGCGCGCCATGTCCTCGGGGGAGAACTTGAAGACCGTGCGGCCCGCTTCGGACTCGGGCAGGCCGGCATTGGGAATCACGGAAATCGGAAGGTGACTGAAATGGCTGAGTTTCTCGACGGTCTTGCGCATCAGGTCGGGACCGATGCTGCAATTGATGCCGAAGGTGTCCACGCCGGTGCCCGTCATCGTCACGAGTGCGGCCTGGATGTCCGTGTTGAAGATCTGCATCTTGCCGAACTGATCGACGGTGACCTGGGCCATCACGGGCACCCGGCGGCCCGCGTCCTCCATCGCGCTCAAGGCGCCCATGACGGCCGCCTTCAGTTCGAGGATGTCCTGCTGGGTCTCGAAGAGCAGCACGTCCGCACCCCCGGCCAGCAACCCGCTCACCTGGTGACGGAAGTTCTCGCTGATCTCATCGAAGGTCGCCCGGCCGAGGTTGGCCTCGGTCGAGGAGACCACGCGGTTCGAGGGGCCGATGGATCCGACGACGAAGAGCGGCCGCCCGTCGTAACCGGCCTCGGCCCGGTATATATCGCGCGCCTCGCAGGCCACCTCGGCGGCGCGCCGGCTGAGATGGCCCGCCAACGCCTCGGGCGTCATGCCCCGCAGGTCGGCCCGCTCGCCCGCCGCCGCGAAGGCGCCCATCTGGAGGTCCCGGAAGTCGTATTCACCCAGACGCAGGGGCGATGCGCCGAACGAATTGGTCTCGACGGCGTGCGCGCCCGCGCGATAGTAGGCGAGGTGGATGTCGCGGATGTGTTGAGGGCGGGACAGTGTCAAGAGGTCGGACAACATGCGGTAGGCGCTGCCGCCGAAGTCGGCGTCGCAGACGTCCAGGTTCTGGATCATGGTGCCCATTGCCCCGTCGAGGACAACTACCTGTTCCTTCAGGAGGTCAAGAAACTTCATGGAACTCCTCTCGCGCTGAAAGATCGCGGCCATCGCGGGTGTTAATGTGGTCGCAACTGGTTCCCGCGCATCAAGTTGAACAAACACCGGGCGGATCTTAGAATGTTCCCTCTCGTCAGTGTGTTCACTGCTCAGGAAGGAGCGGATTCCGTGAAACTCCCCGACCACTATAGACAAGATGGACTGGTGCTGTCATTCGAGTTGTTCCCCCCGAAAACCGGGGAGGGCATGCAGCACCTGATTGAGCACGTGGACGAGCTGGCGGCGTTCCGGCCGGCCTTCCTGACCTGCACCTACGGGGCAGGCGGGTCCACCCGCGACAAAACCCTCGAGACGCTCCGCATTGTGCAGGATCGCTACGGGCTTCCTGTGGCGTCGCACCTGACGTGCGTGGGGGCGACGGCCGACGACCTGCGGGCGTACCTTCGGCAGGCGCGCGAACAGGGGGTGAGCTACATCGTGGCCGTGCGCGGCGACGCTCCGGGAGGCCGAGGCACATTCGAACCGGTTCCCGGCGGCTACCGCTATGCGGGCGAGCTGGTGCGCCTCATCCGGGAGGAGTTTCCCGAGTTCGGCATCGTGGTCGGCGGCTATCCGGAGACTCACCCGGAGGCCGTGTCGCCCGAGGCGGATATCGAGCATCTCAAACGCAAGGTGGACGCGGGCGCGGACATCGTCGTCACGCAGCTCTTCTTCGACAATCAGGACTTCTTCCGCTGGCGCGACCGCTGTGTGGCGGCTGGCATCACGGTTCCCATCGTCCCCGGCATCCTGCCGGTGACGAGTCTGCCCCAAGTCACGAAGATAGCGTCCCTGTGCGGTGCGCGCATCACCAGGCCCCTGCTGGAGCGCCTCGAGGCGCACGGGGACGATCTCGTGGGGCAGTTTGCGGTGGGCGTGTACTATGCGACCCGTCAGGTCGAGGAGCTTGTCGAAGAGGGGGTTCCCGGGGTGCATTTTTACGTGCTCAACAAATCCCATGCGACGGCGCTGATCTGCCGGTCCTTGATCCTGCCTCACCGGCACGCGTATCAAAAACAGTAATCTTTAACGAAACAGTGCGATTTCGGTACACTGACATACGGTAGAGGGCATACGGCGCGGCCGCTTGCTTCAAGAGCGGACGTGGGTATACAATGGTGTACGTGTTCTAGCACATTAAGAGGTTCGGCAGGGGCGGTGAGGCGTTCCGGGATTCCAATCCCGGTCCGGGGCAGGAAACGCGCAGGCGTTTTCCTGATGGCACGCAATGAACGATGGCAGCTCACAGGGTGGCAAGAGCGGCGGTCCTTTCACAGAGGGTTCGGGGGACTTTCGTGCTGTCTTTGACAGTCTCCTCGATGCCGTACTCATCGCAGACCTTGGCTCAGGCTGCATCCTCGACGTCAATCCATCCGCCATTCGCATGTTCGCCATCCCGGAGTCCCGACTGATCAGTTGGCCGGTCGCGGCGCTGTTCGCCGAGGGCTCCGCCGCGCTGTTCGATGCGGGGTGGGGGCGCCTGCGTGAGGAAGGATCCTGTCAGGGACTGTACGACGTCTGCCGGCAGGACGGCGCCATGCTGCCGGTCCACCTCGCTGCCGCGGTCGTCCCGTGGCCGGGCGGCCGGGCAGCGGTCGTCTCGTTGCACGATGTTTCGGCGTGGCGCCGGGCCGAGCAGTGCCTGGAGGTGTCGCAGGACCGGCTGCGGCGAATAGCGGCGGAGCTGCTCGAGACCGAGGAACGTGAGCGGCACCGCTATGCGCGGGAGTTGCACGACCGCATCGGGCAGAATCTGGCCATCGCGAGGATGCGGGCGGCGCTGGTGCGGGATCAGTTGCCCGTGGACCAGCGGGTGGTGATGGACGAGATCGCGTCCCTCTTGGACGACATGATTCAGGACGTGCGTTCGCTCACGTTTGAGCTTTGCCCGCCGGTGCTGCATGAATTGGGCCTGGGCGCCGCCATTGACTGGCTCGCCGAGCATTTCCAGCAGCGCCACGGACTGAATGTGCGCAGCCGGGTCGTGTTGCGCACGGCGCTGCCCCACGACTTGGCCAGCATGTTCTTCCAGTCGGTTCGCGAACTGCTGATGAATGTGCTCAAGCATGCCCAAGCCCGCGAGGTGTGGGTCGAAGTCCTGGAAACTGGGCAGAACGAGGTTGAAGTGGGTGTTCTCGATGACGGTGACGGGATCGACGTGTCCCGGTTGGAACCGGCGGCGCCGGGGACGCATGGGTTTGGATTGTTCAGCATCCGCGAACGGTTGCGGCGGCACAACGGCACGCTGGAGATCACCAGCCGCCCCTCGGGCGGAACCGAGGCGCGGATGCGGGTGCGGCTGACCGGCGAATAGAACCCGGCCGCGGCGGTATCAGGGATGAGGGTGTCCCGGACGGGACGTTGAGGAAAGGGAAGAGGAGTACCGGATGATTACGATTCTGTTGGCGGACGACCACGCGCTGATGCGGGACGGGTTGCGGGCACTGCTGGAGCGCGAGCCGGACATGACCTTGGTGGCCGAGGCGGGCGACGGGCGGCTGGCGGTGGAGCTGGCCAGGGAGACGCGGCCGCACGTGGCGGTCATCGACGCCGCCATGCCCGTGCTCAACGGCATCGAAGCGACCCGTCAGATCGCGAGCACTCTGCCGGAGACCAAGGTCCTCGCGCTGTCCATGCACTCGGACCGCCGCTTCGTGAGCGGGATGCTGACGGCGGGCGCGATGGGGTTTGTGCTCAAGGAGTGTGCGTACCAGGAACTTGTCGAGGGAGTGCGCGCGGTGGTCAACAATCAGACCTACCTGAGCCCCAGAATCGTGAACATCGTGACCGAGGGGTTTGTCGCGGGCGCCAAGGGGGCGCAGCCGTCGCCGTGCGGCCGGCTCACCCAGCGCGAGCGCGAGGTCCTGCAACTGCTGGTGGAGGGCCTCACCACCAAGGACATCTCCGACGGGCTGGGCGTCAGTGTGAAGACGGTCGAGACGCACCGGCGGCACATCATGGAGAAGCTGGAATTGCGCAGCGTCGCTGAACTGACCAAGTTCGCCATCCGGGAGGGGATGACCGGGGCGTAGGCGGGCCGTCAGGCGCGGAGTTGCCGCGCGATGTGACCGCCGATCTTCTGAAAGGACTTGTGGAGGGGGCGGGCATCGCCTCTCACGGCCACAAAATCCACCCGAAGCGTCTTCTTGTTTGGGGGCCTCCACGTCTCGGCATCCGTCTCGCCCAAGATGGTCAGTCCGGCCTGTTCCATCGCCGCGCGCACGACGGCGGTGTCGTAAACGCGCTCGCGAATGAAATAGGGCCCCGCCTGGTTGACGCGGATCTCGGAATGGGCGATGCGCGCGCGCCGGTCGTAGGTGCTGGTCCAGGTCGTGGTCATGTTTCCTTCTTCCTCGACCCATTCCTGATCGTCGAAATGGTCGAGCACCATGCGCTCGGTCACGATGTCGCAATAGAGGATGCCGTTCGGGGCCAGGCTTGCCGCGATGCTTTGCAGTGCCTGCTCGAGATCCGCGCGTTCGAGCAGGAAGTTGAGGCTGTCAAACAGGCAGGTGACCATGCCCATGGCGCCCGCAAAGGGCAGGGCCCTCAGGTCGGCCACGGCGGCCGGAAAGGGGCCATCCTTATGCGCGGCCCGGATCATGGCGCGTGAGAGGTCGGCCCCGATAGTCCGCCACCCGTGGCGGCGCAAGTGCCGGCCCAGGGTGCCCGTGCCGCACGCCGCATCGAGATGGGGCACGCCGGGGGGCGCCAACGCGGCCAGGGCAAGCGTCTTCATGAGCCAGCGGTCGTAGTCGACGTGGTTCATGATCTGGTCGTAGTAGCGGGCGAGGCCGTCGAAGGCGTCAGGAGCGCTCATGATTCTCCTCGGGGCACAGCCAGGCGTAGAAGGCGGCGGTGGTTGGGTCGTGGCTGGCCTTCTTCTCGACGTGGATCAGTTTCTCGAGGGCCACATAATACAGCGCGGGCAGAAATCCTTCCTGTTCGAAGCGCTGCCGCGCAATCGCGGCCTCCGGGAAGCTTCGCGTGGGTTCAGCGAAGTCCGCCAGAAAGAGCGCCATGCCCAGGGTGGACCACCCGGGCCGCCCCGTCGTGTGCCAGAAGACGGCGTCGTACACCGTGTCCGGGATTCCGAACTGCTCGCGCGCGAGTTCCGCGGCGACGGGGCCATGCAGCAGACCCGGCCGGGCGTGTTGAACGGCCGATATGTGGAGGCCATGGGTGCGCGCGAGGTCGAGCAGCTCGCCGTGGGAGAGCGCCTTGCAGGCATCATGCAGGAGGGCCGCGGCGACCGCCTCGGTTTCGTCCAGTCCCTGATCCGCAGCCAGGATGCGCATGTACGCAGCCACCGAACGCACATGCTCGAAGGTCTTCTTCTCGATGCGCGGGCGCACCCAGCGTTCGTAGGTGCGCAGCGGTTCTTCCTGCATCAGCGGCACGGGTAGATGCCTTGGCGCCGGATGATGTCCTCGACGGCGGGCGGTACGAGGTGCGCCACCGGCGCGCCGTTCTGGAAGGCCTCCCGGATCTGTGTCGAGGACACCGGGGTCTGCGGGAAGTCGAGCATGGTGTAATGTCCATCGAGTTCCGGCGGCACGTCGTTGTGCATGCCGGGCCGCGGCACCACGAGGAGATGGGCCAGCTCGAGGATGCGGCCGGGCCGCCGCCAGCGTGGCAGGTCCACCATCGAATCGTGTCCGATAATGAGGTAAAGCGCGGTGTCGGGAAACTGGTCCGCGAGCGCCTCGAGCGTGTCGGCGGTGTAGGACGGGCCGGTCCGGTCGAGTTCGATGCGCGAGGCCTCCATCCGGGACTGGCCGGCCAATGCGGCCTCGACCATGGCGAGCCGTTGCGCGGCGTCGGCGCCCGGCGTTTCCTTCTGCTTGTGCGGCGGCCGCGCGGACACGACGAACAGCACCTTGTCCAGTTTCGCCTGCGCCAGGGCGGTTTGCGCTATCTGGAGGTGGGCGTTATGGATGGGGTCAAAGGTGCCACCAAACACGCCCAGACGTTCGATCTCACCCACGAATCTGGCCCTCGCCGCGGATCACGTACTTGAGCGAGGTCAGTTCCTTGAGCGCCATCGGGCCGCGGCAGTGAAGCTTGTTGGTGCTGATGCCGATTTCGGCGCCCATGCCGAACTCGTAGCCGTCCGTGAAGCGTGTCGAGGCGTTGACGTATACGGTCGCGCTGTCCACGTCGTTCAGGAAGCGCTCGGCGGGCGCGTAACCCTCGGTGACGATGGCGTCGGAGTGGTGCGACCCGTACAGGTTGATGTGATCGATGGCCTCTTCGAGGCTGTCCACGACACGGATCGAGAGGATCTTGTCCAGGTATTCGGTGACCCAGTCGTCATCGGTCGCGGGGGCGCAGTGCAGGACGGCCTGCGTGCGGGCGCAGCCGCGCAGTTCGCAGCCGCCTGCCGTCAGCGCGGCGCCGATTGCCGGAAGGAAGGCGTCCGCGATGTCGCGGTGCACGAGCAGGGTCTCCATCGCGTTGCACACGCCGGGCCGCTGAAGCTTGGCATTCAGGCAGATGGACGTAGCCATATCCAGGTTTGCGTCGGCGTGGACGTAGGTGTGGCAGACGCCGTCGAGGTGCGCGACGACGGGTATGCGCGATTCCTCGTAGATTCGCGCGATGAGACCCTTGCCGCCGCGCGGGACGATCACGTCGATGTATTCGTGCAGGGTGAGCATCTCGCCGACGGCCGCGCGGTCGGTCGTGCCGATCATCTGGAGCGCGTGCCCGGGGACGCCGGCGGCGTTGGCGCATGCGATGAACACATCCGCGATGGCGACGTTGGAGTGGATGGCCTCGGATCCGCCGCGCAAGATGGCGGCATTGCCGGATTTGAGACAGAGGGCGGCCGCATCCGCGGTGACATTCGGACGGCTTTCATAGATAATCCCGATGACTCCGAGCGGCTGGCGCAGTTGGGCGATGCGAAGCCCGTTCGGGTGAACGAACTGGTGCTCGATGTTGCCGACCGGGTCGGGGAGCGAAGCGACGACCTCGAGCCCGTGCGCCATCGATTCGATGCGGGCATCGGTCAGTTCAAGGCGGTCGAGCATGGCGGCGCTGAGCCCCCGCTCGCGGCCCAGGTCGAGGTCACGGGCGTTGGCGCGCTGGAGCGCCGTGCGTTCGTCGCGCAATCCCTGTGCAATGGCGCGGAGCGCCGTGTCCTTGACGGCGGTGGACAGACCGCGCAGCGCGTTCGAGGCGCGGCGCGCCTGTTTCCCGACTAGCACCATGTCATCATGCAGACCTGCCACAGCCATGCCTCCATTCGCCACAGCGTTTCCGGGAAACGTGTCAGTCCGCCGTTTGCCCGTGCTGCGGATGTGCCGTGTCGCCGCCATCGTGTGCGGCCTTTTTCTTGTGCAACAGCACGAGATTATCACGATGTATGACTTCGTCAAAATCTTTGTGGCCAAGGATGGCCTCGATGTCGCTGCTCTTGCAGCCCTTGATGAGGCCGATTTCCTCGCTCGAGTAGTTCACGAGTCCGATCGCGAGGTCGCGGCCCAGGCGGTCTTGCAGGCGCACCGACGCACCCGCCAGAAAGCTGCCGTGGACGCCGGTGATGCCCGCCGCAAGCACGCTGCGGCCTTTCTCGACGATGGCCCCGCACGCGCCGTCGTCGATGGTGATGGCGCCGCGCGTCGTCCGGCCAAAGGCGATCCAGCGTTTGCGGTGGCTGAGCGCGGCGTCTTCGGGCAGAAACCGCGTCATCGGGCCGCGCCCGTCGAGCACGTCGCGCAGCACGCCCTCGCGCTGGCCGTTGGCGATCACGCATTCAAGCCCCGCCGCGCAGGCAATGCGGGCGGCGGTGAGCTTGGTCTTCATGCCGCCCACGGAGGTCTGGACGCGCGTGTCGGATGCCGACGCCTCGACGTCTTCGGTGATCGCCGTGACGACGGGAATGAGCGTTGCCGTGGGGTCGCTGGGGTCCTTGTCGTAGAGCCCGTCCACGTCGCTGAGGATGACGAGCAGGTCGGCGTCCATCTTCGCGGCCACTTTGGCGGCCAGGACGTCGTTGTTGCCGAATCGAAGCTCTTCGGTGGCGGTCGAGTCGTTCTCGTTGATAACGGGCACCACCATGCCGAGTTCGAAGAGGGTCTTGATGGTATTGCGCGCGTTAAGATAGCTCTGGCGGTTGTCGAGGTCGCTCGCGGACAGCAGAACCTGGCCCGCGCGCAGCCCGCCGCCATAGGTCTGGAAGAGGGTTTCGTAGTAGTGCATGAGGCGCGACTGACCGACGGCGGCGACGGCCTGCTTGAGGGGCAGGAGGCGGGGGCGTTCTTTGAGTCCGAGCACGTCCATGCCGCACCCGATGGCGCCGGAGGTGACAACCAGGATGTTCAGTCCGCGCTCGTGCTTGAGGGCCGCGATGTCCTTGACGAGCAGCTCGACGAGGCGGCCATCGAAACCGCGCCCGCCGCCCAGCAGCGTCGTGCCGACCTTGACGACGACCGTTCGGATGTCAGTCCGGTTGATACTCAAGTTCCACATCCCCTATGACGATGGTCTGCCCGGGCTGGGCGCCGAGCCGCTGGAGCGCGCGGAACAGCCCCATCTTGTGAAGGCGGTGTTGCAGGTGACGGACACCCTCGTCGTTGTTGAAGTCTGTCATGCGCACCGCGCGCAGCACGCTCTTGCCTGCCACGACAAAGGCATCGCCGTCGCGTTCGATGGTGAAGGGCGCCTCGAAGACGTACTCGTGTTCCTCGGGCGGCGTCACTACCGCTTCCTCGCGTTCGCGCTCGCGCTGGACGGCCTCCCAAGCGCATTCGAGCAGCTCGGGCAGTCCTTCGCCGGTGGCGCCGCTGATGCAGCGCGCGTTGCCGAGCAGGGCCATGACGTCTTCCGAACGCGCGCGGTTCTCGGTGATATCGACCTTGTTCAGGGCGTAGATGCGGACTCTGTCCGCGAAGGCGGCGCTGTGCTGCAGCAACTCCTGATCAAGCAGGTCGCGCGTGGCCAGCGGATCCGGGTCGCCGAGGTCGATCAGCACGATCAAGACCTTGGTGCGCTCGCTGTGGCGCAAAAAGTCGTGTCCCAGTCCCTTGCCCTCGGCCGCGCCCTCGATGATGCCCGGGATGTCGGCGATGGTCAACGACCGGTGGTCGCTGAGGCGGGCAACGCCGAGATTGGGGGAGAGGGTGGTGAACGGGTAGTCCGCGATCTTCGGGGTCGCTTCGGTTACGGCCGCCAGAAAGGTGGACTTGCCGGCGTTGGGCAATCCGACGAGCCCCACTTCGGCGATGAGCTTGAGCTCAACCAGGTATTCCTTGTCCTCGCCGGGCTCGCCGACCTCGCAGAAGCGGGGGGCTTTTTGGGTGGGGGTGGTGAAGCGGGCATTGCCGCGGCCGCCACGGCCGCCGCGGGCCGCCGTGAACCGCTGCTCCTCCTCGACGAGATCCGCCACCGCCTCGCCGGTCTCGACGTCCCGGATGATGGTGCCGAGGGGAACGGGCACGACCGTTTCGTGGCCGCGCCGGCCATGCATGTCGCTGCCCTTGCCGTGGACGCCGCGCTCGGCCCGGATGTGGTGCTGGTAGCGCAGATCCATCAGGGACGTCAAACGCGAAGAGGCGACGAATGTCACATCGCCGCCATCGCCACCGTCGCCCCCGTTAGGGCCCCCGCGGGGGACGTATTTCTCTCGCCGGAAACTACAGCAGCCGTCGCCGCCCGCCCCGCCGGTGACCCGTATTCGTACGCGATCTACAAACATAGCGGTGCTCGGCCGCACAGGCGGCTATTCGGCCGCAACTACGTCAATGAACTGGCGGTCGTTGCGCGTCTTGCGGAACTGCACCACGCCGTCGGCCAGCGCGAACAGGGTGTCGTCCTTGCCGATGCCGACGTTGCTGCCGGGGTGGAACTTGGTGCCGCGCTGCCGCACGAGGATGTTGCCCGCGCGCACCTGCTGCCCGCCGTACCGCTTGACGCCAAGCCGCTGCGAATGGCTGTCGCGACCGTTCCGCGAGCTGCCGCCTGCTTTCTTGTGAGCCATATCTCTACTCCTTCGGCCCGCGTGTAGGCATTACACGGGGGAATCGTTACGACAGAATGTCCTTGATCTTGACTTCAGTGAAGAGCTGACGGTGGCCGTGCAGCCGGGTGTAATTCTTGCGGCGTTTCTTCTTGAACACGCGCACCTTCTTGGCTTTCCCCTGCCGGAGGATTTCGCCGATCACCCGGGCGCTGCCGAGGGCCTGCGGGTCGACGACCAGGCCGTCATCCTTGGCGAGCAGGTTCACGGAGCCCAGCTCCACGGTCTCTCCAACGGGTGCGTCGATCTTTTCGACACGGACGATCTCACCCGGGGCGACCTTTACTTGTTTGCCGCCCGTTGTCACGATTGCGTACATGATTATCACTCCGCCTGTGTTGCTCACGTTGCCGGCCGTCACGCCGCCGGACTAATGCCTATGCCTGTAAGTCACGAATTCCGTCGCGGCCTGCCGCAACTCCGCTGCGGCCGAAAGCGACGCCAGATAACTCGACTTGGCGTTGCGGGGCGAGGGCAGGTTCTCGGTCACCGTCCGCAGGCTGCCGAAGGCGCCTTCCGCCACGACCTCGTGGGAGTTGAGCGTTGCCCCGGGGTCTGCAATGACCCGGACCAGCGTCTCATGCGGTCCCACGCCGGCAAAACTCAGTGCCGCCGCTACGTTCACGTTCTGTGGCAGCGCCTGTACCGCCTCGAGCGCGTTGCCTTCGAAAACGACCGTCGGTTCGGTCAGATCTTCTACAATTATGCCCCGTTCCACGAGGTACGCCGCGCCGGCGAGGCCCTTCGGGGGCTTCCGGGTGGTCAGCGTGACCTTGTGCAGGCCCGCTTCCTTGGCCGCGCGCACGCCATCGAGTCCGCACAAGGCCCCGGACGGAATCCGGATCTGGATCCCCTTCTCGTTGGCCAAATCGAACAACCCGGGGTGCGCCATCAGGCCGCCCACACTCAAAATCAGGCAGTCGCGGCCGTTGGAAGCGGCAGCCACCACCACATCATTGACCGCGTCAGCGACCGCACACTCGACGACGAGGTCGACCAGCGCGGCGTTGCGGGCCAAGTCACATACTTCGGCATTCAGTTGAAACGTGCGCTTGAGCAACTGCGCCCGCGCCTCGTCAATATCGGTCAGCGCGGCAATCTCCGCGGGAATGTCGCCCTTCTGCAACGCGATGCACAAGTCGGCGCCGATATTGCCACAGCCGACGAGTCCCACCGTCATCCGGGTCATCGTCCGCTCCCACTACACAAGAAAAAAGCCCGCACCTCCCTCCGGGGAAGTCGAAGCTCGGGGGCATGCATTGCGCGCGTAGTTCGCACAAAACGAGGCGCAGAATACCACACGGCAAACGGGGAAGTCAACTTCCCTGCCCATCTCCGCGGACGCGGCGGTGCGACGTAAAGCTTGCCTCTGTCACACCTTGCAAAACCGGCGCGCCGGACTGGCGCCCAGCCGCGAACCCGGCATGGCGTTCTGTCCGGTGCCCGGCGTGGCGGCTAATCCAACCCAACCGCAATCAGCGGCGTATCGAAGCGGAGCGGCACATTGACGCCTCCGACCATCACATTCGTCGGGAAGGTCAGCTCCATATAGGCGGCCAGCGTGGTGCCGCGCACGGTGCTGACATCGGCCTGGTAGGTCGTGTTCTGCACCGGATCCACAACCGGGCCGGCCTGCCACGGGGTGCGCCCGGACGCGCCGATGCGGAAGTCGTTCTGGCTTGCCGTGGCCCGCCACACGCGGGCCGAAGCGGCCGTCTCGCTGCTCGTGACGGTGAACGACGCCTGGCGCCGTCCCGTCGTGATGGAGGACGCTATCGCAGGCAGCGCCTGGTTGTTGGCGATGGCCATGAACCAGGGCAGCACGTCCCGGAGCGCGCCGCGGTACCCGGTGACTGCGTCAGGCGGCGTGGTGGTCGTCGGCCGGAAATAATGGTTCACGTTGGGCATATAGAGGAGCCTCGGCCGCTGGGGCAGGTCGTCCAGGAAGAGCGCTTCCGTGCCCGGCGGGAAGAATTCGTCGTTGGCGGAGTTGATGAGCAACGCGGGCAGCTTCAGTCGCGTGAGGTAGCTGTACGGGTCGATGTTCTGCCTCAGTGTAATACCCCCGGGGGTGTTCAGAGCCTGGAGAACACCCCGCGTGCTGTAGGGCATCCAGGCCGCGGGATAGCCGTTGTAGAAGCCTTCGATGTGCGCGGCGACGGCGGGCATGTTGATCATGCTCCATCCCATGGGCAGGACCGCCTTGACGCGGCTGTCGACGGCAGCCGCCAGCCAGGCCGCCCAGCCGTTGAGGTCGCCGCCGGCCACCACGAAGTCCTTCACCTCGACGTTGCCCTCATTGCCCTGCGCGAGGTAGCTCGTCACGGCGTCCATGGTCTTGACGATGCTCTTGGTCATCGGCATGAGCAGCGGCCAGTCGCTGTCACCGGTCGCCAGGTACTGGGCCAGAGACTCAGCAGCCAACTCGTGGGCGGGCGTCGAACCCCGGTCGGGCATCTGGTAGAGAATAACCACTACGGAGCCTGACGCCAGCGCCAGGTCGAGCATTTCCTGGTCGACGGTCGCCGTGTTCAGCACGTCGGCCAAGATCCCCTCGCGGACGAACAGGAGGGCGGTCGTGTTGGTCCGGTTGACCGGCACGATTACGTTGATCTTGTGGTCCCACGTGTCCGGGGTCCTGCCCACAGGCGCCCACAACTGCGAGGTCATGTAAAGGGTGCGAATGCGGTACTGCAGGCGGGACAGCCGGGCGGCCGGATCGATGCTGTAGGCGCCGTCATTGCGCCGCACGTATTCGTCGAGCGCCGTGGCCGGGGTTACGGTGACGTAGCCCGTGCGGGTGATGCTGTCCTGCATCTGGGCCGTTCCCACGGTCAAAGTCACGTCATAGGTGCCGGGCGTGTGGTACTGATGGACCGGATTGGGATCGTGGCTGATGGAACCGTCGCCAAACCGCCACAGCCAGGAGACGATGTCATAGGATCCGGGCAGGGACGTGTCCTCAAAACGCACCACGTCGAGCACGGACACGCCAGTGCGCGCGGCGGTGAAGTCGGCGAAGGGCGGCGTGATGCTGGCGCGCACATAGGCGGGTTTGACCTCGGTGTCGCTGCCGTGGGCTGACGTCACGGTCAGCCGGATGGTAAAGGTGCCCTCGAAGGTATAGATGTGGGTCGGGTGCTGTTCGGTGCTGATGGCGCCGTCGCCGAATTCCCATCGCCAGGCCGTGATGGGCGCCGTGCCGGGGGTGGACTCATCGAAGAACGCGACCGGCCGGTTGACATCCGGCGTCAGGTTGTCCACGCGGAACGCGGCATTGGGCGGGAGCGAGGTAATCGTCACGGCGTTCTGCTGCGTGGCGGTATCCTCGCCATGCAGGGTCGTCACGCGGAGGCTGACCGTGTAGACGCCGGGCTCGGTGTAGATGTGAGAGGGATGCTGCTGCGTGCTGGTGGTTCCGTCGCCGAAGTTCCAGAGCCAGGCCGTGATGGGGGCGGACTGGGCCAGGGAGGTGTCGACGAAGTTCACGGCGTTGCCCGCCAGCGCGGTGCTGTTGAGAATCTCGAAGCGCGCCACGGGCCGCTCCTTGGCCAGCACGATGATGTAGCCTTCCTTGGAATTGGTCAGGGTGACCCGCTGACCGGTGCCGATCTGGGTCGCGGTGACTGTGAGCGCAACCGTGTGGGCCCCGAATTCCCGGAAGATGCGCGGCGCCGGCGTCTGCGCGCGGCTGATCTGGCCGCCGCCGAAATCCCACAGCCATTCCGTGATGGCCCATCCCGGCGCGACCTGGGAGGCATCCGTGAAACTGACGGGCTCGAGATCGTAGGGCGTACGGGTGCTTACGGTGAACTCGGGCGCCAGAAGGGTCTCCGCAGTGACGTCGATGAATATGGGAACCATGCCCAGCGCGCTTACCGTGATCTTGCCGGTATTGTTGCCGAGGGTCATCTTGCCGCGGTTCACGCGCACCGTGATGGACACGGGGCTGCTGGGACCGGTGGAGGTGCAAAGGACGGTACCCTGTTGGCATGTCTGGATCTCGATCCAGGGGACGCTGGCGAAGGCGGAAATCACAATCTCCGACCCTTCCGACGGGGCCTTGTGGACTTCGAAGGTGATTTCGTCCTGATTCAGCCCAAAGTCCAGTAAATCGGTCGACGCCACCATGAAGGGCGCCACGCTCGGACACCCGACCAGGCCGGCCGCCGCAGCAAACATCATCACCGGAACCCACCAGCGGAGGGACATCATGCACTTAGCTCCTCATTCCGTGGCGACGCGCCGGTCGGCCACGCCGTGAACCGGCGGGCAGCGGCCAGTCGTCTCTCTAACGATCCCTAGGCATGATGCCACGTTCCTCGAGAGCAGTCAATAGTTGAAGAAGGCCAACCGCCTTGCCCGGAAGGTGTTGCGCGGCCCCGGCCGCTTGCGCGGCGTCCGGCTGGATACGTATAGTGACTCTGGGCGGCAGAACGCGCGCCAGGAAAGGGGAATCTCAGTGGGCGGTGTACACCGAACGGGCATTCTTCTCGTAAACACGGGCACCACGGCGGCGCCGACGGCGGGCGCGACCCGCGCGTACCTGCGCGAGTTCCTGTCCGACGCGCGCGTGCTGGACCTGCCGGCGCCGTTGCGCTATTTCCTGCTTTACGGCTTCATCTTGCCCTTCCGCCCCCGGAAATCCGCCGAGGCCTATGCGGCCATCTGGGGCGAGGAGGGGTCGCCGCTGCTGGCCGTGAGCCGGGCGTGTCGCGACGCCATACAGGAGCGCCTCCCCGGGACCCGCGTCGCGCTGGCCATGCGCTACGGGCAGCCCTCGCTGCCAGCGGCCCTGGACGAGCTGATGGCGGAGCCGGTGGACCGTATCGTCGTGGCGCCGCTGTTTCCCCAATACGCCTCGGCGACGACCGGGTCCGTCCTCGAGCGCGTGTACGGCCTGGTGAAGTCCCGGTGGAACGTGCCCTCCCTGTCGGTGGTGCCGCCGTTTTTCGATGACGCGGCCTTTCTGGATGCGTGGCGTGCGGTCGCTGCCCCGGTACTGGAGGGCGTGAACCCGGACCACGTGCTTATGAGCTATCACGGCTTGCCCGAGCGCCACGTGCGCAAGAGCGATCCGACAGGCCGCCATTGCCTCGAACGAGACGACTGTTGCGCGGTACTGGGCGCGGAGAACCGCTACTGCTACCGGGCGCAGTGCCTGGCGACTTCCCGGGCCATTGCCGAGCGGCTTGCCTTGGCGCCGGGCCAGTACAGCGTGTCGTTCCAGTCGCGGCTTGGGCGCGATGCATGGCTGACGCCGGCGACCGACCAGCGCGTGCCGGAGTTGGCGCGGGAAGGGGTGAAGCGGCTGGTGGTGCTGTGCCCGGCCTTCGTCGCCGACTGCCTCGAAACGCTCGAAGAGATCGGGCTGCGCGCCCGGGAGAGCTTCTTGGATGCGGGCGGCGAGGAATTCCAGCTTGTCCCCTGTCTCAATGTGCATGCCGCCTGGCTCGATGCCCTCGAAGGGCTCATCCGCCGTCAGCTTCCGCGGGAATAGCTCCGGATCGCGCACCTGTTAGGCCTATCGTAGAATCGGGTGACGGCCAACGGAGCGGAATGCGATGTTCACACCGGATCAGGTTGCAGAGTTCAAGACGCGGGGGTACATCGCCGGACCGAAGGTCCTGTCGGATGATGAGGCAGACCGGTTGTGCGAGCGTATGTTTGCGGTTCTGGAGGGTCGCGGTCAGCGGCCGGCGGAGTTGACGCGCAACATGATCGAGGGGGCGCCACGCACGGTCTTCCAGATAGTCAGCATCTGGGAAGCCGACGACCTGTTTCGCGAGCATCTTGCCAATGAGGCCATCTGCGGCATGGTGGCGCAGTTGATGGACACCGGCGTTGTCCGTGTGTGGCATGACCAGATCCAGTACAAACCGCCGCGCATCGGCGGGGCGACGCCCTGGCATCAGGACCATCCCTATTGGCCAAGCATCCAGCCAGCTGATCTTGTGTCTGCGTGGTGCGCGCTGGACGACGCCACGGTTGAGAATGGCTGCATGCACATGGTGCCCGGCAGCCATCTCTGGGGCACGTATAAGGACGGCACCATCGGCACCGACCCGGCAACCTTTGACCCGGACCCCGATGTCAGCCTCCTGCCCGAATGTGCGGTCCTCCGCGTGGAACCGTGCGAAGTGCGCAAAGGCCAGGTGATGTTCCACCACTGCCTGACTTGGCACGGGACCCCTGAGAACAACTCCGAACGCGGCCGTCCGGCCATTGCTGTCCATTACATGCCCGGGTATACGCGCTACGAGCCGACACGGGGGCATGTCATGGATAAACACGCCGAAGTCGCGCCCGGCGAGATCCTTCAAGGCAAGCATTTCCCGACCGTCTGGGACAATGGACCTTGTGTGGTGGCGGCCGTGTGAGGACGGGGGATTCGGGCGTGACTACACGGCGATGTCCTGGCGCATGATGTTGAAGTGCACGCCCGGCATCGCCGCGCCGCCGTTGTAGAAGAGCAGCCCGTCGTATTCGTAGCCTTCCACGGGCACGTGGGTGTGTCCAAAGAAGACATGCCGGACACCGCTGGCGGCTCCCAGTCCTGCTTCGTCCAGGTAGGCGGCAATGCGCTTGACCACGACCTTGGTCGGAAACGCCATGCGGTGCAGCAGGGGCGGGATGCGGCAGAGGGTGGCGATGTCGTAACAGAGGTTGATCGCTTCGCCCTTCTTGTTGTCGCGCAGCCAGTGGTCCCGGTAGCGGATGAAATCCTCGACGGACATTTCCCGGTGGGCGATGTCCCCGTGCAGGAACACGCAATCTCCCAGGCGCAGCATTTCGCCATGGCAGGAGAGGTTCGGGTGGCTGGCCGCGAAGGGCTTCAGGGCATCGAGAAATACCTGGACGTTGTCATGGTTGCCGACAACGTAGTGGAACTGGCATTCCGGGTTGCACGACGTGAGGTCGTCGAGCCAGTTGAGCGCATCGATCACGGTTTCCCGCTCGGATTCGAGGGTGGTCCAGCGGATGTCGATGATGTCGCCGTTCAGCACCATGATGTCGGACTGTCTGGCGGCGCGGCACAGGTCGTCCATGTAGAGCTGGGCGTGCGAACGCCGGCAGAACAGGTGCAGATCGCTGAAAGTGCACAGACGGGCCATGCAGGGTTCTCCCAATGTCGCTTATAACGCTCGAACGTGACGGGATGTTTCGGCACGGGCGGTCCCACCTATATACGCACCCGCGCCCGCCGAGGTGTACACGCAGCGGCCCACTTTCTTTCCTGGACCGCAAATCGGTAAAGTGGGGCGGTTCGTGTGTAACGCACGGTCCATCAGGTACATGAAAAGGAAACAGGTCGCATGGCTGAGCAGTTCATTTTCACAATGGTTGGGCTGAACAAATTCTACGGGCAGAAGCACGTCCTCAAGGATTTCTACCTGAGTTTCTATCCCGGGGCGAAGATCGGGATCGTGGGCGAGAACGGGTCGGGCAAGTCCACCATTCTCAAGATTATGGCCGGGCTGGACCAGGATTTCCAGGGGCAGGCGGCGTTGTCACGCGGGTACCGCGCGGGGATCGTCTTGCAGGACCCGGTTTTGGACCAGAACCTGACGGTGCGCCAGACGCTCGAGTCCGCGTTCTCGGAGATCACGGGTCTTATGCGCGAGTATGAGGAACTGACGGCCAAGCTGGGCGAGGAGATGTCCGACGACGCGATGCAGGCCGCCCTCGACCGGATGGGAACGCTTCAGGACAAGCTGGACGCGTGCGACGCGTGGAATCTCGACCAGCGGCTGAACAAGGCCAGCGAAGCGCTGCTGCTGCCCGACGACGACCGCGTGGTGTCAACCCTGAGCGGCGGCGAGAAGCGGCGCGTGGCGCTGTGCAAGGTGCTGCTCGAACAGCCCGATCTACTGTTGCTCGACGAGCCGACCAACCATCTCGATGCCGAGACCGTCGACTGGCTCGAGGTGCAGTTGCGCGACTATCCGGGGACCGTGATCATCGTGACGCACGACCGGTACTTCCTGGACAATGTGACCAAGTGGATTCTCGAGATCGACGGCGGCCACGGCGTTCCGTGGGAGGGCAACTACTCGTCGTGGCTCGAACAGAAGCTGACCCGGCTGGCCGCCGAGGAAAAGAAGGATTCACCGCGCAACCGGATGTTGCGGCACGAGCTGGCGTGGATCCGGATGAGCAATCAGGACCGCCGCGAGCTTGCGCGTCACCGTCTGTCGGAGTACGAGCAGCTCGTTGCGCGGGAGACCGCCGCGAGCAAGCAGGATTCGCCGGTGATCCAGATTGCCCCCGGCCCGCCGCTGAGCGATCAGGTAATCGACCTCGCCGGGGTGGCGAAATCCCTCGGCGGGCGGACGCTGTTCAGCGACCTCAGCTTCAGCATCCCGCGCGGCGCCATCGTCGGCGTGATCGGCCCCAACGGCACCGGCAAGTCGACGTTGTTCCGCATGCTCGTCGGGGCCGAGCAGCCGGATGCGGGCGAGGTGCGGGTGGCGTCCTCGGTGCAGTTTGCCTACGTCGAGCAGGAGGCGGCCATGGACGGGAACGTCCCGCTGGTGGACGAGGTCAGCGGCGGTTCGCCCGACATCATGATTGGCAAACGGGCTGTACCGATCCGCCAGTATCTGTCGCGCTTTGGTTTTCGCGGGTCCGACCAGCAGAAGACGGCCAGGGAGCTGTCCGGCGGCGAGCGCAACCGCTGCAACCTGGCCAAGGTGCTGAAGGTCGGGGGGAATGTGCTGCTGCTGGACGAGCCGACGAATGACCTCGATGTGAACACGCTGCGCATGCTCGAGGAGGCCATTCAGGAATTCAGCGGGTGCGCCCTCGTGATCAGCCACGACCGGTTCTTTCTGGACCGCAT
Organism: Candidatus Hydrogenedentota bacterium; assembly: GCA_052033955.1. GTDB lineage: Bacteria > Hydrogenedentota > Hydrogenedentia > Hydrogenedentales > SLHB01 > JBPOJD01. The sequence continues at coordinate 26,311 of JBPOJD010000016.1, read as the reverse complement.
CAGCACGCACTTGCTCGTATTCGAAGGCGAGGGTCAGGTGCGGTGGTTCACGGGCAACTTCCGCGAATACGAGGAATGGCGCGTGCAGGAATTCGGTTCGCGCCTCTTCGAGAACCGCCGCCACCGCTACCGCAAGGTGGTCAACGCCTAGACAGGAGGCGCATCGTGAGCGGGCCGCAACAGGACGATCTGAAGCGCCAGGCGGGTGAGCGGGCAGCCGATCTTGTGCAGGACGGCATGGTTGTCGGCCTTGGGCATGGTTCCACCGCGGTCCACGCGATTCGCAAGATCGCGCGCCTGATTGGCGACGGCGTCCTGCACGACGTGCGCGGCATTCCCTGCTCGCGCCAGGTCGAGCAGGAGGCCCGGGCGCTGGGGATCCCCCTCACGACGCTCGACGCGCATCCGGTTATCGATCTGACCATCGACGGCGCGGATGAGGTCGACCCGGACTTCAACGTGATAAAAGGGGGCGGCGGCGCGTTGCTGCGCGAGAAGATCGTCGCCCAGGCCAGCCGCCGCGAGATCATTGTCGTGGATGCATCCAAGCTCTCCGTCCGTCTCGGGACGCGCTTCGACGTGCCGATCGAAATCATACCCTTCGCCTGTGCGCCGGTCACCGGGCGTCTGGCCGGTCTTGGGTTCAGCCCGGTCCTGCGCCGGGCCGGCGGGGCGCCTTTTGTGAGCGACCAGGGTAACTGGATCCTCGACTGTCATACGGGGTCGCTGCCCGACCTGCGGCAATTTGCGGCAGCGGTCGAGGGGATTGCCGGGGTCGTCGAGCATGGGCTGTTTACGGGACTGGTGACCGACGTAATGGTAGCGGGGGCGGACGGCGTCGTGCACCGGCGCCGGGGGCCGTCGCCAGCCGCCTGACGCCGCCTCGCGGACGTAGTTGCAGCCAATCCGGCAATGTGGTTTAATCTACATACGGAAAGGCGGAATGGCGTATGCGACATGCCGTCAACATAGCCCTGGTGGTGCTCCTCTCCGCGATGGGTGCGTGCGACAGCCGCCAGAATCCTCGCCAAGACCTGCACGGCTTCACAAGCCTGCATCAGGCCGTCTATCAGGGTGACGTCGATACCCTTGCGCGGTTGCTGCAGGAGGGGGCGAACCCCAATGCGGTGGATTTTGATGGCGTCACGCCCTTGCACCGGGCGGCGCGGGATGGCGAGCAGGAGATGGTGGCGCTGCTGCTCCGGTACTACGCGAACCCGAACGCAATCACCGAGACAGGGTGGACGCCGCTGCATCTGGCGGCCAAGGAGGGCCGGGCCGAGGTCGCCGAGCAGTTGCTCAAGCATTCGGCGGACCCCAACGCGCGCACGCCGGACGGCTTCACACCGTTGCTGCTCGCGGCACGGAACGGTGACGAGCGGCTTGCGCTACTGCTCCTCCGGAGCTGGCCTGAGTGGCACACCGAGTTCACGGAGCGTGACGACGGGACCCGCGAGGCGCGGGCCGTGCAGACCGGTCAGCGCACGGCGGATGTGACGGCCGAGGGGCCGGGCGGGGTCACCGCAATGGCGTTGGCGGTCGAGCACGGGAATGTGGCGTTTGTCGCCGCGCTGCTCGACGCGGGCGCGGACCTGCGCGGGCGGACCACTGGCGGTGCAACGCCGTTGCATCTTGCGGTGGAGGCGGGCGACCTGGATCTCGTGATGCGTTTTGTCGCGCGCGGGAGCGACCTGACCGCGACCAACGCGCAGGGCGAAACGCCGTATGCCCTGGCTCAGCGGCTCGGTCACAAGGATATCGCCGACTACATCCAGTACAGCGGGGGGCGCTGAGGGGGCGTGCGCTACGACGTCTTCCTGTGCAGGCGGACGGTGAAGGTCGTGCCGACGTCGGGCTCGCTTTGCACGGCCACATCGCCCTGATAGAGCTGGGCAAGCTTCTTGACGATGGACAGCCCGAGTCCGCTCCCAAGGATGTCGCGGGTCTTCGCGTTCTTGATGCGCATGAAGTCGCTGAACAGCCGCGCGGACTCCTCCTGCGTCATGCCGATGCCCGTGTCGGCGACCGCAATCACCACATGATCGCCGTCCACGCCGAGCGTGACGTCCACCTTCCCGCCGTCGCGGTTGTACTTGACCGCGTTGGACACGAGGTTGTTGAAAATGATCTCCAGCTCGCCGCGGTCGGCACTCATGGACAGGGCTTCGGGCGCATGCAGGGCGATGGTTATCCCGCGTTCCAAGGCTTGAGGCGTGGCGGTCTCGATCGCCATCTCGGCGGTGTCGCGGACACTGACCGCACTCAGCTCGCGCTTCTTTTGTCCTGATTCGATGCGGGTCAGATCCAGCAGGTCGATGATCATCTTGCGCATGTACTCGACGCGCGTCAGGCAGCGATCCAGCACATGCTTCTGTGTCTCCGGGTCATCGGCGGCACCGTCGCGAATAACGCGAAGGTAGCCCTCGACGGCGCCCAGCGGGGCCTTGAGTTCGTGCGCGAGCACCGAAATGAACTGGAAGCGGACCTGGCGCTTTTCCTCGGCCAGCCGCTGCGCCTGGCGCGTGACCAGGATGTTCTCGGCGGCCTTGCGCACGGTGTTCTTCAGTTCGACCGGCGTGAACGGCTTGGCCAGGAAATCGTAGGCGCCGCTCTTGGTGGCGCGGACCGCCGTCTCGATGGAGGCATAGGCCGTGATCATCACCGTCAGCACCGGCTGGCCGCCCGACGCAATCTCCTCGAGCACCTCGATGCCGCTCTTTCCGGGCAGCTTGTGGTCGAGCAGCAGGATGTCGGGCGGGTTGGCGCCGACGATCTCGAGCGCCTGCTCGCCCGATTCCGCCTGCTCCACCTCGAAACCGACGTCGCCGTCCAGGGAGGCATGGGACACCGTGAAATCGCGCAGCGCCCGCGCGACGCCCATGCGCATCCCTGGTTCGTCGTCGGTCACGAGGACCCGGAGCTTATCCATGTACCTTTTCCTCGAGCAGGCGGCTGATCTCGCGCTGAAGCTGCTCGAAACGCACGGGTTTGGCCAGCATGACGTCGGCCTTGATCCAGTTGCGTTCTTCGTGGGTCGAGGCGTCGAACTCGAGACCGGTCTCGCGGGTCACGGCGGTGACCAGGATGACGGGCATGTCGGGCCGCTGCTTCTTGTAGTGGTAGCACAGCGTAAAGCCGGCATCGAGCTCTTCCATCATCAGGTCGACGATGGCGAGGTCGGGCTTTTGCCGCAGGGCTTCCTTGCCTTGGGCCGCGCTCTCGGCCGTCAGCACGTCGTAGCCGGCCTTCTTGAGCAACAGCTCCTGCTGGAACAGGTAATCGCGATCGTCGTCCACTACCAGGATCTTCTTCGCCATGACTTCTGTATTCCCTTTCTAGGTGCGAGTGCTTGCGCCATCGCGTGTACAACTCAGCCGGTCTGGCCTTTCCGCGGCAGCACCACGGTGAAGGTCGTGCCCGTGGGACCCGCATGCGGATCGGCGTTCGACTCCACAAGGATGTCGCCCCGGTGCATCTTCACAATACCGTAGGCCACGGCCAGCCCCAGACCGGTCCCTTCGCCAATGTCCTTGGTGGTAAAAAACGGCTCAAAAATTTTGCCTTGATGGTCACGGGGGATGCCCGTTCCCGTATCGCTGACGCCGATCGAGACGTTGTCGGTGCCGCCCTCGATGCGGACCGTCAAGGCGCCGCCCTTGGGCATCGCCGCGTAGGCGTTGTTGACGAGGTTCGTCAACACCTGGACCATCTGATCCTTGTCCAGTTCCGCCACGCACGGTTCGCTGCCCAGTTCGAGGTCCACCGCCACCGTCTCGGGCGCCGGCACCATGCGCACGCTCCGCTCGACGACGTCGCGCACGTCCAGCGACTCGAGCGATACCTTGTTCTGGCGCGCGAAGTGGAGCAGGCCGGCCACGATCTTCTTGCAGCGGTCCGCCTGCTCGGTGATCATGCCCAGGTCGTCCCGCATCGCGCCGTCGCGCGCATGCTCGTCGCGCAGGATGTGCGCGTACATCAGCACGATGCCGAGCGGGTTGTTCAACTCGTGGGCGATGCCCGCGGCGAGCTGGCCCATGCTCGCCAGCTTCTCGGACTGCACCAGCGCCTCCTGGGTCTCCGCCAGGCGCTGGTTGGACACGGCAAGATCGCTGACTGTCCGCCCGAGCTTGTCGATGGCGTAGGGCAGGCACATTTCGCTCTCCGCCAGTCCCTTGTGAATGGCGATCGCGTGATCGCGGCAACTGTCATAGCCGCAGGCGCCGCAGTTGAGTTCGTCTTCGGGCACGTGCTTGCCCATCCGCACCAGGATCGCGCGGATCTGGTTCTCGGACGGCGCCGGAATGCGCTGATCGCTGGGCTGAAACGTGCGCCGGAGATCAATGTCCCGGCAGCGCTCCAATGTCTGCTCGTGTTCATGCGCGGGCCGCGTGGCAACATAGTCGCGCACATAGCGGCTCACGCGAGCGCGGCGGCGAAACTGGGTCTCGTTGCCGCGCATGCACGGTCCCATGATGCAGCCCTCGCAGGCCAGGACCTCGAGCAGCGCTGCGTCGAGATCGCCCGAGGCGAATTCGCGCACGGCCGTCACGAAGTTGGTCCGGCCTTCGGTGGCCACCACGCGGTCCGCCACAAGATCCTGCTCGATGGCGGCGGCCTGAAGCATGCCCCGGCTGATGGGGAACAGGGCGCCCATGCCGGAGAACGGCGGATCGAAGTCCGATTCCGCCACCGACTCCGGCGTGAAACCACGTTGTGCAAACATGGTGCTCAATTCCACGAAGGTGAGCGCCGATGCCAGCTCGTCCTCAAGCGCCAGGCTCCCCGCCTCGCCTTTCTTGGCAATGCACGGGCCGATGAAGACCACTTCGAGGTCCTCGCCGTGCAGCAGGTGCAGCACGCGCGCCATGGCCACCATGGGCGACACAATGGGCGCCAGCGAGGGCACAAGGTCCGGGAAATACCGCTCGACGTAGCCGACGACCGCCGGGCAGTTCGTCGAGATGTAATGGGCGTTCGGCTCGTCATGCAGCAGCTTGCGATACTCGGCGGCAACAATGTCGGCGCCGAAGCCGACCTCGGTCACCAAGTCAAAGCCCAGGGCGCGCACCATCCCGACCAGTTGCGGCGGCGTGGCGCAGGTGAAGGACGCCGGGAAGCTCGGCGCGATGCACGCGGCAACGCGCCGGCCGCTTCCCAGGAGTTCCTCCACCTCAGCAATGGTGCTGCGCACCTGCTTGGCGTGCTGACTGCACACGCGCACACAATTGCCGCAGGCGATGCACCGCTCGCCCATGACCTGGGCTTGGCCGTCCGCAATCCGGATGGCCTTGGCAGGGCACTCGCGCACGCAGGTATAGCATACGCGGCACCGCTCGGAAAGCGTTGCGACCAGGGCATCTTTGTTGGCGCGTTCCACAGGGTTCCTAGACCATTGACCGCTTCATGTAGTGGGTATGCAGCAAGTGGTGGCTCTTCTCGCCCAGCGGTTCGCCAAGAAACTCCGCGTAGAGACGCTTGACGGACTCGTTGCTGTGCGACGTGCGCAGCCGTTCGTTCTTGTCGATGGTGTACAGGGCGCGCAGCCGGGCGCGAATGGCCTCGGGGTCGGCGGAGATGGGCTGGCCACCGCCCGCGATGCAGCCGCCGGGGCAGGTCATCACCTCGACGAAGTGCACCTGGCGCACGCCCGCGCGGACGTCCTCGAGCAGGCGGCGGGCGTTGCCCAGGCCGCTCACCACGGCCACCTTGATCTCGGTGCCGTTGATCGTGACGCTGGCTTCCTTGACGCCGTCCAGCCCCCGCACGGCTTCGAGGCTCATCTTGCCCAGTTCCTGGCCCGTGAGCAGGAAGTGCGCGGTACGGACAGCCGCTTCCATCACGCCGCCGGAGGCGCCGAAGATCTTGCCCGCCGTGCTGCGCTCGCCGAAGGGCGTGTCCGCGGTCTCGGGTTCGAGGCTGTTCATCGCTACGCCGCGGGTGCGGATGATTCGCGCGAGTTCGCGGGTAGTGATGACGGCGTCGACGTCCGCGAGGCCATGCGGGGCCATCTCGGGCCGCGTGGCCTCAAACTTCTTGGCCGTGCACGGCATGATCGACACGCTGAAGATCTTCTTCGGGTCGATGCCTTCGCGCTCCGCGAAGTAGTGTTTGATGATCGCGCCCATCATCTGCTGCGGGCTCTTGCAGGTCGACAGATTGGGCAGGAAATCGGGATGGAAAGTCTCGACGTACTTGATCCAGCCAGGTGAACAGCTCGTGAACATGGGCAGCGCGCCGCCGTTGGCGATGCGGTGCGCCAGTTCCGACGCCTCCTCCATGATGGTGAGGTCGGCGCTGAACGAGGTGTCGAACACGCGATCGGCGCCGAGCTGGCGCAGGGCCGCGACAAGCAGTCCGTCCACGTCGGTACCGGCCTTGATGCCGAATTCCTCGCCGATGGTCACGGACACGCTCGGGGCGTGCTGGAAGACCACGTAGCGGTCCGGGTCGTCCAGCGCATCGAGGATTTCCTTGATGTCGCTCTGCTCGCGCAGGGCGCCGGTCGGGCACACGACGATGCACTGGCCGCAATTGATGCAGGTGCTCACGTTGAGGCCCTCGTCGAAGGCCGTGCCCACCGTGGTCGAACTCCCGCGGCCGATGAAATCGATCGCGGCCACGTCCTGGATTTCCTCGCAGACGCGCACGCACTTGCCGCACAGGATGCACTTGGCCGGGTCGCGCACGATGGACGGGCTGGACATGTCCTCGTTGTAGGCGTTCTTCTTGCCCGTATAGCGCCGCTGGCGCACGCCCAGCTCACCGGCGAGTCCCTGCAGGTCGCAGTTGTTGGACCGGACGCAGTACAGACAGTCGTCGGGGTGGTTGGCGAGCAGCAGCTCGATGATGGTCTTGCGTGCGCGCAGGGCGCGGGCGGAATGCGTCTTGATCTTCATGCCGTCCTGCACGGGAAACGCACAGCTCGGGACAAGATTGCGCTGGCCTTCCACCTCGACCACGCACATGCGGCAGGCGCCGCTCGGGAACAGCCCCTGCATGTGGCACAGGGTCGGCACATGAACGCCGGCGCGCTTGAGCGCGTCCAGAATGGTCTCATCGCGCCGCGCATCGACTTTGCGATTATTGACTTCAATCGTAAGGTTGCTCATCAATCATTCCTTCGTTGCACGGCCGCGGTTACATCTTCACCGGTTTGCCGCTGTTCCACAGCTCGAATACGCCGGATGCAAACACGCCCTTCTCGGCGCGGCTGGTCTGACCGGCAACAACCGGCGCTTTCTCGGTGCGCTTGTCGACTTCAATGGCGTCGTAGTTGCACGCATCCACACATGCGCCGCAGCCGATGCACTTGTCGGCGACGATGTAGTGCGGTTGCTGGCGCATGCCCACGATGGCCGTCGCCGGACACTTGGCGACGCAGCTCGTGCAGCCGGTGCAGAGCGCGTTGTCGATGACGAAGGTGCGCATCTCGGTGCACGCGCCCGCCGGGCATCGGCGCTCGAAGATGTGGGCCTCGTACTCGTCACGGAAGTAGCGCAGGGTGCTGAGCACCGGATTCGGGGCAGTCTGGCCAAGGCCGCACAGGCTCGTGTCGCGGATGACATCCGCCAGGCGGTTCAGGTACATGACGCCCATGAAACGCTCGAGGGCGGCGGTGCCGTCTTCACTGCGGCGGCTGCGCGTGATGGCTTCGAGGATCTCGAGCATGCGCATCGTGCCCTCTCGGCACGGAATGCACTTGCCGCAGCTTTCACGCTGGATGAAGTTCATGAAGAACTTCGCCACGTCGACCATGCACGTGTCTTCGTCCATCACGACGAGGCCGCCGGAACCCATCATCGCGCCCACGGTCTTGAGCGACTCGTAGTCGACCTCGATGTCCAGATGCTGGGTAGGAAGGCAGCCGCCGGACGGACCGCCGATCTGCACGGACTTGTAGGCCTTGTCGTTGGGGATGCCGCCGCCGATGTCGAAGACGACCTGGCGGATGCTGGTGCCCATGGCAACCTCGACCAGGCCGGTGCGCCGCACCTTGCCCGACAGCGCAAACACCTTGGTGCCCTTGCTGCTGGCCGTGCCGACCGCTGCGAACCAGTCCGCGCCGTTGGCGACGAGCATGGGGATGTTGGCCAGGGTCTCGACGTTGTTGATGATCGTCGGCTTGTCGAACAGGCCGCGCACGGCCGGGAACGGCGGCCGGGGACGCGGCATGCCGCGCGTGCCTTCGATGCTGTTGATCAGGGCCGTCTCTTCACCGCAGACGAAGGCGCCGGCGCCTTCCTTGATGACGATCTCGAGGCTGAAGCCGCTGTCCAGAATGTTCTGACCGAGCAGACCGTACTGTTTGGCCTCGGCGATGGCTTCCTTGAGCCGCTCGATGGCCAGCGGATACTCCGCCCGGATGTAGATGTAGGCCTTGGACGCGCCGATGGCATAGGCGGCGATGGCCATGCCTTCGAGCAACTGGTGCGGGCAGCCTTCGATGACCGCGCGGTCCATGAACGCGCCCGGGTCGCCTTCGTCGGCGTTGCACACGAGGTACTTGTGGTCGTTCTCGGTTCCCAGGGCAAACTTCCACTTGGTGCCCGTCGGAAACCCGCCGCCCCCACGTCCGCGGAGGCCGCTTTTCTCGACCGTCTCGCACAGGTCGGCGGGCGTCTGCGCGCTGATGACCTTCGCGAAGGCGCGGTAGCCGCCGTGCGCGATGTATTCGTCGATGGTGGAGGGGTCGAGCATGCCGCAATGGGCCAGTACCCAGCGCGTCTGCGGGGCGAAGAAGGGGTGCTGGTCCAGGAAGGGCACGTTCTCATAGGGCTTGGCGCCGTCGCGGCGCATCTGCCCGAGCACCTGCCCGTGCGGGTTCTTGCCCGCGAGGGCCGCGTCGAGCAGGTCGTCGACCCGGTCTTCGGTCACGCCCTGGAAAGAGACGCGCGTGCGGCCCGGAAGCTGGATGTCCACCAGTGGCTCGGCCGAGCACAGGCCGATGCAGCCCACTTCGACGATGTCGGCGTCGAGGTCCTTGCGGATGAGGTAGTTCCGGATCCCGCGCAACGTCTTGCCCGCGCCCGCGGCCAGTCCGCAGGTGCCTGCGCCGACGTAAATCACCGGGCGCGTAAGCGTGTCGCGCCGCAGGGCCGCGACCTTCTGCTGAATCCGGCGGGCGCAGCCCGGGTCTTCGTGACACAACGGTCCCTGCGTGAGGCACGCCACGAAGTCCGGACAGGGCTTTTCGCTACTGTGCCAGCACTGCGCGCAGCATTTCTCGTCGATCAACCTATTCATCCTCGCTCGCCCTTTCTCGGTATTCCTCAATGATTTCCCGCACGCGCTTGGTGGTCACGCCCGCGTAGAACTCTCCATTTATGCTGATGACCGGCGCCAGACCGCATGCGCCGATACAGGCCACCACTTCCAGGCTGAAGACGCGGTCGCGCGTTGTCTGCCCCGCGTCCACCGCCAGCTCCTGCTTGAGGGCGTCCAACACCGCCGCCGAACCCTTCACATGACAGGCCGTGCCGCGGCACACCTGGATGTGGTACCGGCCCTTGGGCTCGAACCGGAACTGGTTGTAGAAGGTCGCCACGCCGTAGATCTTGCTGTCCGGCAGCTTCAGGTGATCGGCGATGCGGCGAATGGCGTCACGCGACAGGTAGCCATGGGCTTCCTGCACTTCCTGCAGGATGGGGATCAGCGCGTCGCGCTTGGCCCCAGGATGATTGGCCAGGATCTCTTCCAGGGTGCGACCGGTGTCTACTTCGACAGTCATACGAGCCCTTCCGTTTCAGCCATGCGCTGGCGGGCGAAGTACGCCGCCTTTTCCATGGCCATGGTTACATCAATGTCCTCGACGTAAATGCTTGCCGGTACCCACAACCGTACCGGGGCAAAATTCAGCAGTCCAAGTACCCCCGCCGCCACGAGCCGCTCGGCCGCCCGCTGGGCCTCGTCCGCCGGCACCGTGATGATCCCGATCTGGATCCGGTGTTCCTTGACCACCCGGACCATCTCGTCCACGGGGTAGCAGCGGCACCCGTGGATCATGCGGTTGACCTTGCCGGGGTCGTTGTCAAAGGCCGCCACGATCTTGAGCTTGGGGCGGCGTCCCGCGAAGTACGACAGGATCGCGCGGCCCAGGTTGCCCACGCCCACCAGCGCCACGTTCTGGCCCTGAGGGGCATCCAGGAAGGCGCCGATGGCGCGGGTCAGTTCCTGCACGTCGTAGCCGTGCGTCGGGCTGCCCGAATAGCCCACCGCCATCATGTCACGGCGCACCTGCGCGGCCGTGCCGCCGGCCATGGCCGCAAGCTGGTGACTGAAGATGCTCCGCTCGCCCTCGGCAAGCAGGTTGTTCAGCAGCCGGCGGTAGAGGCTGAGGCGCCCGATCGTCTTCTGTGATACCATGGAAAGCGGCATCGCTGTGCGTCATCCCGTAGTTGGGGTTTGTGAAAACACAAACAGTGTGATTTTTTTCACAGACAGACTATACCACGGGGCCGCCTCCGCTGTCAATGTCGCTGAAGCCCCGGTAGTTACGCACAGCCCGGTCGCGACCGGCCCCGCCCGCCGCGTTCCTATCCACCGGACAGGGCTTGTGCCAGGCCGGGCATCCCGGTACACTCTGGGCATGCGTCTGACTCCCTCTCAGTCTATCGACCGGGCCAAGCTTCTCGCGTCCCGGCTCGATGCCTTCGAGCGCCTGACCCGGGAATGCCGCCTGTGCGGGCATGGCTGCGGAGTCGACCGTCTGCGGGGCGAGACGGGGCGCTGTCGGACCGAGGGCGAAGGGGCGCGCGTGCGGGTGGCCGCGGCGACGCTGCATTTCGGCGAGGAACCGCCGATCGTCGGCCGTGGGGGGTCAGGGACGGTCTTCTTCTCGTCGTGCAACCTGCGGTGCCTGTTCTGCCAGAATCACCAGATCAGCCACGAGGGGCTCGGGCAGGACTGCCCGTGGCAGGAACTGGCGGAGCGCTTCCGGGACCTCGAAGCGCGCGGCGCCGAGAATATCAACCTGGTGACGCCGACCCACTGGATGCTCCCGGTCGCGCGGGCGCTGTGCCGCGCGTACGCGAATGGGCTCCGCCTGCCGCTGGTGTACAACACGAATGGATTCGACAGCCAGGCGTTGCTGGCGCTGCTCGATGGCGTGGTGGACATCTACCTCCCGGACCTCAAGTACCTCGACGGCGAGGTTGCCGGGCGGCTGTCGTCGGCGCCGGGCTATCCGGAGACGGCGAAGGCGGCCCTGCGCGCGATGCATGCCCAGGTGGGGGGGCTCGATCTCGACGCGCCGGGACGGGGGATGATCGTACGGCATCTGGTGTTGCCGGGGAACCTCTCGCAGAGCTACGACGTGCTGTTGTGGCTCGCGGATGCGGGGATGCTCGGGGCGCCGTTGAGTCTGATGGGCCAGTACGCGCCGCATTACCGTGCCGCCGAGGTGTCCGCGCTGGCCGACCGGATCAGCGCGGCCGAATACGAGGCCCTGGTGGATTTTGCCGGGAAGCTGGGGTTTGAGCAGGTGCTTGTCCAGGAGATGGCGAGTCAGGAAACCTACGTTCCCGATTTCCAGCGGGACAATCCCTTCAACGACCCCCGGGCTAGCGGCGGTTCCGCCACAGGAAAAAAAGTCCGGCAACCGTGACGCCGCCGATGAGCAGGCCGAGGCCGATGGCGCTCGCCGCCGGCAGGGCGGCCGGGCCGTCTGGCGAGGCGAACCCAAAGACCGGCGCCGGGATCGTTGATCCGAAGGCAGTGGCGGCGAATGCGCCCGCCGCGCCCGTCGTTACGGAATACTTCCAAATCGTCATCGCAGGATCCTCTTGTTCTCCGCGCCGCTATTATACGCGATGGACCACGCGATGCCTAGAGACCATCCCGGGACACGCTGTGCCTGTCCGGTTCCCGATCCGGTTGGGGTGGCGCTGGAGGGGGGAGGACAGACGGGCGCCCGCGCCAGAGGGAAACGTACACCAAACGGAACCGCCTCAGACGGCGGCGCCGCGACTCCCGAAGAGCGCGACCAGATCGTCGTAGCCCATCAACAGGGCGATGCCCATGGGTGTCAGTCCGCCGGCCTCCTGCTCACGCTGGTTGAGATCCGCTCCCTGTTCGAGCAGGAGCACGGCGAGGTCGCGCCGGCCATTGAGCGATACCCAGTGGAGGGGCGTCATCCCGTCTGGGCCGCATTCGTTGGCGTCCACGCCATGGTCCAGGAGGGCCTGCACCGTCTCCCAGTGTCCGTTGCGGACGGCCTTGACGAGCGGGGTTGCCCCGGTTTCGTCGCGTTCGCCGGGACTTGCGCCTTCGTCGAGCAGCTTGACCACCGCGTTGCTCATGCCCCAGTAGGCGGCGCGGTGCAGTTGCGAGGGACCCTCTTCGATCTGGGACTCCTGCTTTTCGTGGCGGAGAAGGAACTCCGCCAACGCACGGTAGCCGCACCGTTTGGCGCGGCTCATCGGCGTTTCGCCATGGTCGTCCATGCGGTAGAACCACGGCCCGGCGACTGCGGCGGAATCTCTGTTCGAAGGTGGTGTGTACATGACGCTCATTTCTGCGCATCGATAAGCAATATGCATGCCACTTGCGCGAATGACCGGACAATCCGTCGTTCGTATTTCTCAATACCTTAGATTGTAATCACTTATGACGCGTCGCCTCTCTGTGCCGCCACAGCGGGTACCGGCGCGTGAGTCGTGATATACGACAATTGTTAACAATAAACAGTCCAAGTTTTGACAAACTATTAACGCCAATTGCGCAAGCCGTCGTCCGCCCGGCGCTCGGGGATGCGGGCGGTTGGATGCCCTTGTGTGCCTGCCACCACGCTGCTACAATCGGTGGGACGCAACGACCAACCACAGGAGAATCCATGGGCAGAGACGACGCCAGTGTTCCGCGATTTGGGGCCGGGCCGGAAGCGCTGCTGACTGCCAGCGATGAAGCCCTTGTTCCGCTGCTGATCCAGGCGCGGCTGGTCTCGGCCGCGCAGGTGGACCAAGCCGTGGAGCGCAGCCGCCGCCGGGGCGGCACGCTGCTGGAGTCCATCTTTGGGCTCGGGTTTCTGGCTCCGGATGACTTGGTGAGTTTTCTGGTGGCCGATCCCGAGGCATCGCGGATCAGCCTGGCCGCGCTGCGGCCCCGGACCGAGGTCCTCGACAGCCTGCCGGCCGGGCTGGCGCGCAAGCACCGCGTGGTACCTATGGATAAAGTGGGCGAGACCCTGCTGGTGGGCATGGCCGAACCGCTGGAGGAGTCGGCGGTGCGCGAGCTGGCCGAGGCATCCGGGTGCGATGTGCGCACGCTCCTCGTGGGCAGCGAGGACGTGGGGTCGGCGCTGGCCCTGTATTATGGCGACGGCGGCCCGTCGGGTACCGCGACCGTCGCGGCGTCGCATTTACACGGCGCCTTCAAGCTGGGCCACGTCGCCCAGCTCATCCGCAACATCCAGTCGCTGCCCGCGCTGCCCGAGACGGTGGACCGGGTGCACGACGCGATGGCCAACGCGCACAGTTCCGTGGCCGACGTGGTCGAGATCATCACGATGGACCCGCCCGTCGCCGCGAAGGTGCTCAGCGTCGCCAACAGCGCCGCCTACGGGTTCCCGCAGGACATCCGCGACCTCAATCTGGCCGTGTCGCTGCTGGGACTCCGTGAGACCTACGCCATTGTGCTGTCGGCCGCGGTCGTCGATTTCCTGCACAAGCTCAAAGACTTCGACTACCGCGTGTTCTGGCTCGAGAGCATGTGCTGCGCGGCGGCATCGCGCATCGTGGCCAAGGCCGCGGGACGGCGCAACCTGCCCGGGGTGTTCACGGCGGGCCTGTTGCACGACCTTGGCCGGCCGGTCCTGTGGGAAGCGGTCCCGGACCTTTGCCGTCAGATCGGCAACGATGTCCTCGGTGACGAGCTGGCGCGGGCCGAAGAACGGGTCATCGGCGTGTCCCACCCGGAGGCGGGGTATGAGCTGGCCCTGCACTGGAACCTGCCGGTCGAGATCGCCGAGACCATCCGCTGCCATCACCGGCCCGCAGACGCTTCAGCCGCGGGCGAGCACGTGGCCATCGTCGCCCTGGCCGACCGGATGGTTCACGCCGCCGGCGACAGCGTCGAGGCCAACCGCGACGTCTTCGATGGGCTCGATTCCGTCTTCCAGGCTTTGGGTCTTGACATCGAGAACGCCGAGGCGATGCTCGACGAGTACCTCCGGTTGCGCGAGGCCGCCCTGCGCGAGGCCGACGAGGTATAGGAAAAGCCTCGGTCACGTTCAACGCCACTGCAAAGGCCACGATCACGAGCCAATATGGCGAGTCTATTCCTGCTGCTCATTGGTTTCATCTAGGATATCTTTGAGCAAACCTATGTACTTGGCTGCCGTGTTGTTGGTTATTCCTTTGACCTTTCGTGAACTATGCACACCATGGGGAAGTCCCTCATTCGAGGCAATGAGGATTTCTCGCAACTTGTCAAAGCGGTTTCTGTGGCGTTGAGGGATTTCAGAGGAGGGCAGGAGGCATATTCCAGACGCTTCGCTAGCAAGACGTGTGCTGGCGTCTCCGGGATGGACATCCATGCGAAGGACGATGCCCGACAGCTTGTCAACGAAATAGTGTTTCATGCTCAATATCCTATGCTTTCCATTCCCGTAGCCACAGGTTCGGTTTCTCTCCTTCTCAGGTCTTCTTATCCCCGTGCCCCAGTGTCTTTTCCGGCGCCACGACGTCGCGGACGCGGCGCTTGAGCTCGGCGGCATCCGGAAACCCGCCGTCCTCCTTGCGCGACCACACCCGCTGACCGTCCGCGCGCACCTCAAAGATGCCGCCCTGGCCGGGGATGAGCGCCACCTCGCCCAGTTCGGCAGGAAAGGTGCTCAAGAGTTCCTGCGCGAGCCAGCCCGCGCGCAGCAGCCACTGGCACTGGGTGCAGTACTCGATCTCGACGCGCGGCGTCCGGCTCATGGTTCCCGTCCTTTCACTGGTCCCGGTGTCGGGGGTCACGATCCGGGGACTCTCTGGCCAACAGTTTTGCGGTCTTCACCAGTTGAATGAACTCCGCGCGGTAGCCCTCGCGGTCTTCTCCTATGGATTCCCGTGCCCAGCCGGCCACGGCGTCATAGGTGGCGTTGCCCTTGAATTCCGAATCGCGCAGGAGCATGCCGAAGGCGGCTACCGCAGCGGAGAAGCGGAAATCGGCGGAGGTCGTGTCCAAGGTGCGCACGGCATCGGCGATGGGCGTGACCAGCAGCGAGCTGGTGTCCCCCGCGGGGTGCTTGTAGCGTAGGCTGACGGTCATCATTTCGTCGGTCCGGATCGCGTCCGGCGACAGGCGGCTTTCCTGGTATCGCAGGTCAGGCGCGGCGCGGACTTCCTCTTCGGATCCCGCCGGGACCAGTTCGTACAGGGCCGTCACCGTGTGGCCCGCGCCGAGTTCACCCGCGTCCTTGGTGTCGTCCGCGAAATCCTCGTTCGCCAGCGCCCGGTTCTCATAGCCGATGAGGCGATAGGCCTTGACCTTCGCCGGATTGAACTCCACCTGGATCTTGACGTCCTTCGCAATGGTGAAGAGCGTGGCGGTCAGGTCGGTCTCGAACACCTTCCTGGCCTCGCGGATGGTGTCGATGTAGGCGTGGTTTCCATTTCCCTTGTCGGCGAGTTGTTCCATCTTGGAGTCTTTGTAGTTGCCGGTTCCGAAGCCGAGCACGGTCAGGAAGATCCCCTCGTCACGCCTGTCTTCGATCATGCGCACCAGCTCGGCGTCGCTTGATACGCCAACATTGAAATCGCCGTCGGTAGCCAGGATGACGCGGTTGTTTCCCTCGGGGATGAAGTGTTCCTTGGCCACCTGGTACGCCAACTGAATGCCCGCGCCGCCCGCGGTCGAGCCGCCGGCTTCGAGGCCGTCCAATGCCTTCAGGATGGTCCGCTGTCTGTTGCCGGATGTCGACGGCAGCACGAGGCCTGCCGCCCCGGCGTACACGACGATGGCCACGCGGTCGCGCGCCTCGAGTTGTTCGGTGAGCATCCGGAAGGCCTGCTTGAGCAGCGGCAGCTTGTCCGGGCTGTTCATCGAGCCGGAGACGTCGAGCAAGAAGACCAGGTTGCTTGGCGGCAGTTCTTCCCGCGGAATGAACTGTCCCTGCAGGCCGATATGCACAAGGTGATGGGATGGATTCCACGGGCATTGACCCAGTTCCGTGGTGACCGAGAACGGATGTTCGCCCTCGGGCCGCGGATAGTCGTAGGCGAAGTAGTTGACGAGTTCCTCGATGCGCACGGCGTCTTTCGGTGGAAAGGTGCTGTCGTTCAGAAACCGCCGCACGTTGCTGTAGGAGGCCGTATCCACATCAATCGAGAAGGTGGAGAGGGGATTGGCGCGCGTGTCCAGAAACTCGTTCTCGTAGATGCGGTCGTATTCCTCGGTGTGAAAGGGTGGCGGTGTCCATTCCGCGATCGATCCACCCATATCCATGACCAAGCGCGAAGCCTCTGCCTGCGGAGGCTCCGCGGACGGAGGCGCCCAGGCTATCGAGGGACTCAACGCTCCCTCCGTCTTGGTCTTGACGCAGCCTCCGGCGGCCAGCGCCAGACATGCCAGCAGAACGAGTGTCTTACGTATCATGTTTCGTGCTCCCCATGCGCGTCTGCGGGTTCAGACTGCGGCCCCCGGCGCGGTTGTTGCCTGTCCGGCACCAGATGTATGCTTGCGTGCCCGGAAAAAGTTTCACACCCCCTGAGACACCGTTCCCGGACGATGGTTCGCTCCCTGCGGCGGGTGTCGATGGACTATGATACCATTCGTGGCGCCGGGCGAGAGGCCCACGCCCGTTGTCCGTCAACGCGAACCCGCTGGAGCATTTCCTTCCGACATGAAGCCAAGCGACGTACAGAGCTATCCGGTGCCCATGACGCGGGCGGAAATGGCCGCGCGCGGCTGGGACGCGCTGGACGTCTTGCTGGTGTCCGGCGATGCCTACGTGGACCATCCGGCCTTCGGGGTGGGGTTGCTCGGCCGCTGGCTTGAAGCGCACGGCTACCGCGTCGGGGTCGTGGCGCAGCCGCGTTGGGACAACACGGACGACATCGCGCGGCTGGGGCGCCCGCGGCTGTTTGCGGGAGTCACCGGCGGCGCGGTGGACTCCATGCTGGCGCACTATACGGCCTTCCGCAAGAAACGGTCCGATGACGCCTATACGCCGGGCGGCCAAGCGGGTGCGCGGCCCAACCGCGCGGTGCTGGTGTACACGGGACTGGTGCGGCAGGCCTTCAAGGGGTTGCCGGTGGTTATTGGCGGGATCGAGGCCTCGCTGCGGCGCGCGACCCACTACGATTTCTGGTCGGACAGCCTGCGGCGGTCCATTCTGCTCGACAGCAAGGCCGACGTGCTGGTGTACGGCATGGGCGAAACGGCGCTGATCGAGATCGCGCGCCGGTGTGAGCGCGGGGAGGACCTGCGCGGGGTCCACGGCACGGCGTTTGCCATCAGCGGCCGTGAGGAGCCTGCCGCGTGGGCCGGGGACGCGCCGCTGATCGAGCTTCCGGCGCACGAGATAATCGAAGGCGATGCCGGCGCGCTGATGGCCGCCACGCTGCTGCTCGAACGGCAGGTGCACGAGGAGACGGCGTGGGCCTGTCAGCAGAGCGGCGACCGGCGCGTGCTGTTCGCGCCACCGCCGCCGGGGTTGGCAACGGCGGATCTGGACGCGCTGTATGCGCTGCCCTATACGCGGCGCGCGCATCCCGGCTATTCCGAGCCCGTTCCTGCGCTGGAGATGATTCAGTTCAGCATCACGTCGCACCGGGGCTGTGGGGGCGGGTGCAGCTTCTGCTCGCTGGCCCTGCACCAGGGGCGGCACATCCGCAGCCGGAGCGTGCAATCGCTCAGCGACGAGGTCGCGACGCTGACGCGGCATCCGGATTGGCGCGGCAGCATCAGCGACGTGGGCGGGCCGAGCGCGAACATGTGGGGCGCGCGGTGCACCCGGACGGGGCCGTGCGCGCGCACCAGTTGTCTTGCGCCAGAGGTCTGCCCGCATTTCAAGACGGATCAGGCGGAGCTGGCGCAGGTGCTCCGGAAACTCGCGGCGCAGCCCGGAGTCAAACACCTGCGGGTGGCCAGCGGCATCCGGCATGACCTCGCGATGGCGAACCGGCCCTACGTGCGGGCGCTGCTGGGCGATTTCGTGGGCGGACAGATCAAACTCGCGCCCGAACATTGCGCCCCGCATGTGCTCGATGCGATGCGCAAGCCGTCCTTCACGCGCTTCGAGGAGTTTGTGAGCCTGTTCGAGAAGGAATCGCGCGACCTCGGCAGGCGCCAGTACGTGGTGCCCTATCTCATGAGCGCGTTTCCGGGATGCACGGACGCCGACATGCGCGACCTCGCCCGGTGGCTGCGTTCCCGCGGGTGGCGGCCGCAGCAGGTGCAGTGCTTCATCCCGACGCCCGGCACGGTGGCCACGGCGATGTTCTACACAGGCAGGGACGCGGACGGAAACCGCATCCATGTGGCGCGCACGGACCGCGAGCGGTTGCGCCAGCACCGGATCCTGTTGCAGGACGAAGGCGCCGCGCGCGACACGCGCCCGGTCAGGCGGTCCGGGAAAGGCGGGCGCTAGCCGATGCGCACGACCTGTCCATCGGGCTGGCAATAGGCCTGGTAGATCTGCGTCATCTCGAGGGCGTCCGCGAGGCTGCCCTTTTCGGGTTCCCGGTTGTCGAGCACACACTGGCAGAAATAGATGATTTCCGGGGCGTATCCCAGCAGGAAGAGGTTCTTGTTGTACAACTGCCCGAGTGAGAACTCGGGTTCCCAGTAGCGGGCATGCGCCTCGCCGGTGTCATAGGCCGATCCCGCCCGGCCATACCCGCCTTCCGCACCGCCGTGCAGATAGTGATAGACCCGCAGGTTGTTGTCGACCACCACCGTGCCGCCCCCGCCCAGGATCTCCGTGCGCTCAAAGGGGCAGAGCGCGGACTGTCCGTGGCTGAGATGGAGCCCGCCGACCGTGCCGTTCTTGAAGCGCAGCGCCACGTGGGCCATGCCCAGGGCGTGGCGCTCGACATAGATCGTGTCCAGCGGGCCGCCCAGCAACCGCAGCAACGAGTGCGGGTGCATGATGTGGTCCAGAAACCAGACCATCTTGTGCGCGTCGCCGCGCTCTTCGAGCGGCGGAATGCGCTCGGGGTAGCGCGCGGCGATCGAGAAGATCTCGCCGTAGCCTTCTGCCGAGATGATCTCCTTGGCCTTCACGTTGGCAGGAAAGAACATCTTCTTGAACCCGACACCGGTGAATTTCCCTGTTGCGCGGCTGACCCGCATCATCTCGCGCACCTGATCGGGCGAACTCGCCGGGGGCTTTTCTATCCAGGCGTGGGCCCCGGCCTGCATGATGTCGCAGGCAAGCCCCGGGTAGCGCGGCTGGCCCTGTTCGTCGTAGTTCGTGACCACGAACACGACCTCGGGCTGCTCTTTCTCCAGCATCTCGCGGTGGTTGGTGTAGAAGGCCCGTGCGCCAAACATCCTGCCCACCTGTTCCGCGCGGGCGCGGTCCAGGTCGCACACCGCGGCGAGATCCACCGGCGCGTACTGAAAGGTCGGGTACACGTTGCGGTAGGCGTGGCCGCCGCACCCGATGAAGCACGTCTTCAGTCGGCGGGGATATTCACTGTTGTACGTGATGTGCATGGGCGGTGTTTCCTGCTTGGGTGTTGGCCTGTCACAGGATACGGCGTGGCGCGGGCAGCGTCAAGCAACCCGTGCGCGCGCATCTGGTGTCGTTTTCGCGCGCCAAGTGAACATTTGCGTTGAGTTTGGGCCGCTGTATGGTTACTATGGCCCTGTATGTTGGGGTGGTGTGTTTGAAATGAGCAGGGAGAGGTCGCATGTCCAGGATGGGTTGGGTCGTTGCGGTGGTGGTGGCGTGTGGCGTGACGACGCCGGTGGTGGGTCAGGACGTGGCGCATCTGCGTCCCGCTCCGCAGCACATCGAGTGGGCGCAGGGCGCGCCCGCGCAGACGGATGTCGGTGCCATTACGAGCATCGTGGTGTCCCCGTCGGTTCAGGCGATGGACGCGGGCGTCCAGCACGTTGCCGAACGTCTGGCAGAGATTGGCCGTCCGGGCATCGCGGTTTCCCCGTCGGCGGGCGAGCCGCGCGCGCCGGGGACGCTGTACCTGGGGCTTGCCGCGGACCGCAACTGGAACCTGGTGATGTGGGTACCGGCGCCGGGTGTTGCCGAGGGCTACCGTCTTCTGGTCGAAGAGCAGAGCATCACCATAGTCGGAGAAGACGAGGCCGGGCTGTATCACGGCTTGACCACCCTGCGTCAGCTGATCGCGGCGGATGGATCGATCCCGCGGGTCGCCATCCAGGATTGGCCCGCCCTGCCCTTCCGCGGCGTCCACATGGGCGCGTTCTTCGATCTCGAGTCGCGCATCCGGCCCCTGGCAATGCAGAAAGTCAATGTGATTGTCTACGAGGCCACGGATTTCTACTACATGGACGATCCGGGCGTTCGGGCCCGCTGGCAGAATGCGATGGCGCTGTGCCGCGCAAATTTCATCGAACTGGTGCCGCAGTTGCAGACACTGGGCTGGGGATATGCCGTCCTGCAGCGTGAGCCGCGCGCTGTCGAAGGGGCGCCGGCCACCAGGACCCGGTTCCAGGTTTCCGGCGGAATGGTGATCCCGGCGGAGACGGGTCTGAACTATCCCGGTGGTGTTGCCCAATTGCGGAATGTCGTTCTCACGGATTCCAGCCGTGTGGCGGTGTTCAGCGACGACCGGTCCATATCCTATGTGGAGGGAGTCGATTTTGAGGTTGTGCCTGGAAGCGCGTTGGTATTTCCCTACCCTGCTACAACGCCTATCGCGATCAACGTGAAGGCAGGGGGGGCGCTGCAGGAAGGGCAGTATGTCCGTGTGGACTACACCTTTGCCCCGTGGAATTCCATGAGCTGCTGTCCGAGCGAGCCACTGTATCAGGATGTCATGCGCGATGCCATCACGCGGACGATCGAGGCCCTGCAGCCGAAGTACATCCACATCGGGCATGACGAGCCGCGTGTCATGGGACGGGATGCGCGCTGCACCTCGCGCGGCATGACCAACGCCCAATTGTTTGCCGAGAATGTCACGAAAATGCGGGACTACGCCGTGGCGGCCGATCCCGGCATCCGCGTGATGATGTGGAACGACGCCGTGAACCCGTGGCAGAACGCCACCGCGCTCCAGCTGGAGACGGCCGCCCACGATATCCCCCGCGATGTCATCATGAACGGCTGGTACTACAGCTCGCCCAGCGACAACGCGCGTATCGCGCAGTCGGTTCCCTGGTTTACGTCGTTGGGTTTTGAGGTGACCGGGTCGCCGTGGTTTGACCCCGCGAACGCGACCTACTGGGTGGATTTCATGCTGACCCACCGCCAGAGCACTGCGCGTTCGCTGGGGGTGCTGTACACGAGCTGGCCGGACGACTTCATTCCGAATCCCAACCCGTGGGCGGCCCTGTCGGATACCGTGGAGCCCGCGTGGACCGGCGGGTTCGCAGCGGCGGCGCTGTCTGCTCCGTTGGACTCGGATGGTGACGGCGTCCCGAACTGGATGGCGGGGGTAGATGACCTGGATGGCGACGGCATCCCGGGCTGGCTTGACACCGACACGGACGGCGACGGCATTTCGGACGTGGCCGAGCGCGGCTTGGGGATGGACCCGTTTGACCCGGGCGATGCCCACGGGGTTCCGGCCGCGGGGTGGGCGGCGACGTTGCTGCTGCTCATAGCCGTGTGTGTGCTGTTCCTTCGCCGCGAAACAGGGGTGTCGGGCACCGCCTCCTGATAGGTTTTGGACACCAATATTAAACCACCAGCCGCCCCGGGCAGTTTGCGCTGCGCGGGGCGGTCCCGGTATAGTGCCTGCTCCTTGCCTGTGCGGCATTCCTCAACCTGGAGTGACATACCATGACGTCTCGCGAGCGTGTGATCAAGACACTGGAATTCGACAGCCCGGACCGGCTGCCGCGTCATTTGTGGCACCTGCCGGGGATCGGGATGACCCGGAAGAGCGAGCTGGATGCCGTGCGTGCGCGTTTCCCGGAAGACATCGTGCAGCCGTCCGATCCGAGGGGGCCGTCGCTTCGGAGCAAGGGATCGGTGGCGAGCATCGGGACCTACACGGACGAGTGGGGCAGCGAGTGGACCGTGGCCGAGGTGGGGGTGTGCGGCGAGGTCAAGAATCCTCCGCTGGCGGATTACGCGGCGCTCGAGGGGTGGACGCCGCCGTGGGAGCTGCTGGATCACGCCGATTTCAGCCAGGTGGACGCGTTCTGCGATGCGACCGATTGTTTCGTGATGTCGGGGCCGCCTGTGCGCCTGTTCGAGCGCATGCAGTTCCTGCGCGGCACCGAGAACATCTTCATGGATCTGGCATTTCAGCCGGATGAGTTCTTCCACTTGCGCGATCAGATTCATGCCTACAACCTGCGCGAACTGGAGATGTGGTGCAAGACGAAGGTGGACGCGGTCTTTCTGATGGACGACTGGGGATCGCAGCAGAGCCTGCTGATCGCCCCCGATCAGTGGCGCGAGCAGTTCAAGCCCTTCTACAAAGAGTACACGGACATGATCAAGCAGGCGGGCAAGTACGTCTTCATGCACTCGGACGGGCACACGCGCGCGATCTACCCGGACTTGATCGAGATAGGCGTGGATGCGCTTAACTCACAGTTGTTCTGCATGGATATAGAGGAGATCAGCGCGGCGTTTCGCGGCAAGATCACGTTCTACGGCGAGGTGGACCGGCAGCAGATTCTGCCGTTTGGCACCCCCGAGGATGTGAAGGCGGCAGTGCGCCGGTTGCGCGGCGCGCTGGATGACGGCCGGGGCGGCTTGATCGCCCAGCTCGAATGGGGGATGAGTGACCCGAAGGAAAACATCGAGGCCGCGTTCGATGCCTTTGACGAGTCTCGGTCACGGTACTGAATAATACTGAGTGCGAAACACCGGAAGGTTGGTGTTGCGCCCTCACCACTTGGGGGGAAGGTCAACCTCACTGCGGCATCCGGGGGAGGACACGCCGACTGTCTTGTGAACGATCCGGACGGGGAAGAGGGTGACAGGGAGCAGGGGACTTTTTCCGGGTTCAGGCCCGTGCGCCCGCCGGGGGCCGCAGCAGCGGGCGGAACACCTGAAAGCCCGCCTCGGTGTAGGCCTTTTCCAGGCGCGGATAGATGGCGTCGTCGCCGAAGGTCCCGATGACCGCGCCGCCCGAGCCCGAAAACTTCGCATGGGCACCGGCGTTGCGGGCAATCATCACCATCTCGATGTTGCGCGGGTCGAGCTTGTAGATGGACCGGCGCCGGTCGAAGTTCTGGTCCATGAGCGGCCCGATCTCGCCGCCGCGTCCGGCCACAATGAGGTCGCGTGCGGCTTGGGCGTAGGAGGCGAAGTCCTTCATCGCCTGCACGATCTCCGGATCGCCGTTGTTCCATCTCTCGCGGATATTGTTGTGGAAGACCTCGGATCCTTCCGCCAGGTCGGTGCGGTAGGCGATGAACAGCGGCGGCAGCAGGCGGACGTCCAGCGGCTCGTAGCGCCCATGGCCCGTCTGGCGCATGTACTCGGCGTCAAAATCCATGAACACGCAGCCTTCGTAGACCTGGATGACCCGGTCCTGCAATCCCGCGCTGATGCCGAGTTCGTCGGTTTCCACGCTGAGGATGACGTTGGGTTGGATGGGTTTGGGGATGTCGACATCGTAGAATTCCATCAGCGCCCGCAGCGTCGCCGTGATGAGCGCGCTGGAGCCCGCCAGGCCGAGGCGGCGCGGGATCGTCGAGCGGTAGCGGATCGAAAAGTTGCGATCAGGCAGCGTGATGCCCTCGGCCCGGCAATAGTGGAAGAAGCGCCGGATCGTGGCCTTCATGAGGCGGATGCCGCCGTAATAGCCGTTGGTCTTCACGTCGTCGGCCAGTTCGCGCATGGACGAGTACCGGGAGCGGTCCTGAAAGCTCGGGATGATCTCGATCTCCGGATTCTCGTACAGCGTGACCTTTGCCACGTAGTCGCACAGGCACACACTGATGGTCTTCCCGTGGTACCCGTCCGACGGATTGCCAATCAGGCCCGCGCGCGCGTACGCTTGTGCTTCAATAGCCATTGCAGACGTTCCGATCCCTGTCAACCCCTGTTGCGGGAGACATCCTAGACAGAGGCGACGGCGGAGTCAATGATTGCGTCGCATTGCCGCGGCAGGTTTGCATTTGAAGCATGCCCGCCGTATCATATGCGGGCGGTTTACCGCTCTGCCTGCCTGCCACTGGTTTTCCAAGCAACCAGCGTTGCGGCAGGGGTATTTATACAAACAGCAAGCGCGGCACAACGCCGTCCCAGAGGTCGCCATGAGAAGAAACATCGTTCACGCAGGCGCAGGCAGTCTCAGCTATGAAATACGCGAGATCGTGGCCGTCGCCCGTGAGGTGCGTTCGCTCGGCCTCGACATCACCTGGGAAAACATCGGCGATCCCATCGAGAAGGGCGAACTCCCGCCCGACTGGATCCGCGACGTCGTCCGGCGTCTGGTCGATGACCGGCGTTCGTGGGGCTATTGCGACACGGCGGGCGTCCCGGAAGTGCGGGCGTGGCTGGCCGAACGCGTCAATTCCCGCGAGGGCGGCGTCCAGATTTCGTCCGATGACATCATGTTCTTCAACGGTCTGGGCGATGCCGTGGCCAAGATCTACGGCTTTCTCCGGCGAGAAGCGCGCATCCTGGGGCCATCGCCCGCGTACAGCACGCACTCGTCGGCCGAGGCGGCGCATTCGGGCTACAACCACGTCACGTATGAACTGGACCCGTACAACGGCTGGATGCCGGATGTCGACGATATCCGCAAGAAGGTCAAGTACAACGACTCGATCGCGGGCATCCTGCTGCTGACGCCGGACAACCCGACCGGGGCCGTTTATCCGCGTGATCTGCTCGAGGAAATCGCCGAGATCGCCCGCCAGAACGATATCTTCATCATCACGGATGAGATTTACGCGCATATCGTCTACAACGGCAATCCCCGGCTGCACCTGAGCCAGTGGATCGGTGACGTGCCGGCGCTGGCCCTGCGCGGCATCAGCAAGGAGTATCCGTGGCCGGGGTCGCGTTGCGGGTGGCTTGAAGTCCTGAACAAGGACAAGGACGAGAATTTCGCCACCTACACCAAGAGCCTCCTTGCGGCCAAACGCCTCGAGGTGTCGTCCACGACCCTGCCGCAGATGTCCATCCCCCATGTCATGGGCGATGCGCGTTACGAGGGCCACCTTCGCCGCCGCGAAGCCCTGTTTGAGGCGCGGGCGAACGAGGCCGCGTCGTATTTCGAGGACTGCGACGCGGTGGTGGTCAACAAACCCGGCGGCGCGTTCTACTTCACTGTCATGTTCAAGGAAGGCGTCCTCAATAACCGGCAGACCCTTCGCATCGAGAACGGCAAGGTGCGCAACCTGATCGAGGAGTGGGTCAAGAACGTGGCCCCGGACAAGCGCTTCGTCTATTACCTCATGGGCGCGACGGGGATTGTAGTGGTCCCGCTGACGGGGTTCCAGTGCTCGCACGACGGGTTCCGGGTGACGTTGCTGGAATCCGACGACGCGAAGCGGCGCTGGATTTTCCAGACCTTGCGGGACTCGATCGACACCTACCTGGCGAGTTAGGTTTTTACGGTTCTGCGTTTATTGGATGCCGGGTGGACGCTAAAGTTCTGGCGCTTGGGGCCGATAGATCGATCGACAGCAATTGGTATCGGTGCCGGACGCGGCCCGAGGAGGATGGCATATGGTTACGATTAACGGAGTCGGCGGCATCCCGGACCCAGTCCCGGAACGTCCGTCGAGTGTTCGTGACCGCCGCGAGAAAGAGGTTGCCAAGTCCGAACGTAAGGACGACTTGGTCATCAGTAGTGAAGCGCAGGCGGCCGTTGATCTGGTCCGCGCGGTCCAGGCGGCACGGACGCAGTCCGATGTGCGCGCCGAGAAGGTCGCCGCGGCCAGGGAACACCTGGAGCGTGGCGATTACAAAAAGCCTGAAGTGGTCGCCAAGGTTGCCGAGCGGGTCAGCAAGTACCTGCCGTAGACCTCGTGAGTTTGCAAACAACCACCCGGAGCACGGTTTACGCCGTGCTCCTTCTTCTTTTGGCGACCGGTCCGGCGTGCCGGGTCGTGCCGTGGGGGCCCAAGGCGCAGACCGGGGGCGCTTCAAGGTACGGGGATCCCTATCACGGGCGTCCGACCGCCACGGGCGAGATCTACAACCACTGGGCGCTCACGGCGGCCCACCCCACGCTCCCGTTTGGCACGATCGTGCGGGTGCGCC
>JBPOJD010000065.1:0-35691 GCA_052033955.1 Candidatus Hydrogenedentota bacterium | reverse complement strand
CGACCGATTACGGCGACAACCCACTGACCTCAACCGCGTCGGGTTTGTTGCGTTGACGCGACGGCCGGGGGGGGTTCCAACCCCGCCCCCGCCCCTGCACCTGAACCTGAACTGCCGCAAGACGCGGATAGACGTGATTCCTGCTCTGTCAGCCCATCGAATTCCGCCGCCCAGATCCTCTGCAATGTCCGGCGTCATGGGTTCTCGGTGCCGCTGGGCGTGGACAGCCGCTGCTCAATCTCCGTTAGCAGGTCGACGATTGCCGCGCTGTGAACGATCCAGTCCTCGTTGTGCCAGAAGTGCGGCGCATCCTCTTCCGGAGGGCCAACCGGTTCCAGCACAAACTGTGGGCCGGCGGAGAAGCCGTTGGAGACGGCATTGGGGATCCGCGTCCAGCAATCGGCGTGATGCGTTCCCCTGCCGAAGTGGCAGGACATGCCGTGCCAGCGCGTCTCCGTGGATTCACGGCGTCCCGGATTGACCCCGGCGAACC
Source organism: Candidatus Hydrogenedentota bacterium (assembly GCA_052033955.1). Classification (GTDB taxonomy): domain Bacteria; phylum Hydrogenedentota; class Hydrogenedentia; order Hydrogenedentales; family SLHB01; genus JBPOJD01. Next base: position 35,198 of record JBPOJD010000065.1, on the reverse strand, counting down.
ACAGCGCGATTCGTGCCGCGTCGTCGAGCAGGTCACTGCGTCCCAGTGCGTCACCGGCCCGCAACACGTCGCTCAGCACCATGGCGTATGTCCCGTTCATTCCATGGCGGATGCCCGCGAACCACCGGGGGTAGCCGTCTGCGTACACGCCATTTGGCGGAAGACCGAAGGGATTGCTGCGCGCGAGGGGCAAGAAGTAGCCGTCCAGGTACTCGTTCAGCATTTGCTGAGCGGTTCCGGCGAGCGGATCGCTGGAGGCGGCCACGGCGGTCAGTCCGCCCAGGGCATGGCCGTGGACGCATCCCTTGAAGTAGGCGACCCAAGAGTCCTCGAACATCCGTTGCCGGTGCGGCAGCCCCGGCCATGCGAGGAAATCCCCCCGGATGTCCCCCTCGCGGACCTGCATGCTCCGCAACTCGCTCAGGTACCCTGCCGTCGCCTGACGAAAGACGTCGTCCCCCGTGGCATCATACAGGCCCCAGCACAGTTGTACCGTGCGGAGCAAAACAGGCGTGCGGAATTCTCCGGGCAGCGGGAGGCCGGGCGAGGTTTCGTACATGCGCCAAGGCTCAAAGCGCCGGCGTTCGGGATAGGTCTCATCCACCCTGATTTGCTGCGTCCGGGCGGCGGGTACGTCGCGCAAGAGGCGCAGGGCGCAGTCCGTCGCGTCCGCCAGGTCCTCCGGGCGCCGCAGGACGCGCCATGCGGCGATATGCAACAGACCGGCATAGGCTGAGTCGTGCAGCGTTCGCATGGCGCGGCACCACGCATGCAGTTCGCCGCTGCCGCCCGGCGCTTCGTGGGCGTATACCCCCGGGGCCATCCGGCACGCGCGCAGATACCGCGCGATCTCGACGAGGTGGCCCCGGAAACGTTCCGCCGTCCAGTCGTCCATCAGAGGCGATTCGAGGCATCGCGCCAAGGTCTGCCCGGTCTCACTGTGGCTGCTGAGCTCGCGCAAGGGGCTGCCGCAATCCATGTAGCCGCCGTGCGGCAACTGGTTTTCCATGAAGCGCAGGCACAGCTCGTAGTGAAAGCGCTGCCAGGCGCCGTCGAACCACTGGCGCGGCGCGATCGTGAAGGACTCACTCGTGAGCGATGCGCCGTCCACGGCGTACCGCAGGCGGAAGCGGCCCTCTGGCAGCGGCGCGAGGTCGATCTTCCAGTAGGGGTTTCTCCACGCCGTCCCCGCGTCAACCGCAACGAGGGTCTGCACCGGGGCGTCGTCCGCGTCGATCGCGTGGCACGGCCCCGGTGGTGCGGCCCCCTCGTCGCGTCTCAGCAGCGCATGACGCGGCAGGCGCGAATCGTATCCGAGCTGACTCACAATCATGAGCAGGGCGCCTCCCCGGGGGAAATAACGGAGGAAACAAGGTATACAACGAGACAGACAACGAAGTCTCGTCTTCCGGTCCCCGTATCCGCCGTTGCCTTCTGCTCGCCGGTGTTCTCTACCAGCGGACCATGGCGGCGGCCCAGGTGAGGCCGGCGCCGAAGGCCGCGAACAGGATGTTGGACCCGTCGTGGAGACGTCCCGCGCGGTTGGCTTCGTCGAGCGCGATGGGGATGGAAGCGGCGGTGGTGTTGCCGACCTTGTCGATATTCAGGTAGACCTTCTCGCGCGGCAGGCCGAGCCGGTCGGCGGCGGCCATGATGATGCGCGTGTTGGCCTGGTGGGGGATTAACAGGTCGATGTCGTCCACGCTGATGCCGGAGGTCTCGACGGCCTGGCGGGCGATGTCGCAGAATACGACGACGGCCTTCTTGAACAGTTCCTGGCCCTTCATGGCAATGGCGCGGTCTTCGCTGGTCACGTTGCCGGGGGTGACGGGGTATTTGGACCCGCCGATCTCGAGTTTCAGCAGGTCGCCGAAGCCGCCGTCCGCACCGAGATGGATGTTGAGCACCCCGCGGTCGCCGTCGTGGCCCTGTACCACCGCCGCGCCCGCCCCGTCGCCAAAGAGCACCGCCGTGTCGCGGCGGTTCCAGTCCAGAATGTTCACCACGCGCTCGGCGCCGACGACGAGGATGGTCTTGTATTGTCCGGAGCGGATAAACGAGTCGGCGGTCGCCAGTCCGTACATGAAGCCCGAGCATGCGGCGTTGAGGTCCATGGCCGCGGCGTTGGTGGCGCCAATCAGGTTCTGGATCATGCAACCTGTCGCGGGAAACATGTGGTCGGGAGTGGTGGTGCAGCACACGATCAGGTCAACGTCGGTCGCGGCGATCCCGGCATTCTCCAGCGCCGCGCGCGCGGCCGGCGCGCCCATATCCGAGCTTCCCTGTCCGTCGGCGGCGCAATGGCGTTCGCTGATGCCGGTCCGCTGCCGGATCCACTCGTCGCTCGTGTCGCAGAACGCCTCGAGATCTTTGTTAGTGAGGACTTTCTCAGGCAAAAAATGGCCGGTGCCGATGATGCGCGATCTGATCATGTTGTATGGGGACTCACAATTGTGGCCAGCGCTCCGCGACGCCCGGGCGGACGAAGCAGGTGCAATACGGGCCGCCTCTGTCTCGATTGCCTCTCCAGAACAGTTGCCTCGATGCGAGCCAGATGCCGAAAATGGTCCCACCCGGGCACACCGCCCGCGCGCACAAGGCGCCGAAAGCTTAGCACATTGGCGTCACCGGTTCCAGAAGCCGAAGAAGGCCGGAGCCTGTATCGTGTAACAGGAAGCAGGGTAGAGAGTTAGGGAGACGGGCGCGTCAGGGGCGGGAGAACTTCCGTTGCAGCAGCCAGCCCGATACGAACAGGACAATGGCCGCGACGAACAGCCGCGGATCCATCATTTCGGGAAAGCGGAGACCGAAGCCCACGGCCACCAGGGCCAGGGCCGCGGCTTGCAGAAGCCGGGCGAGCGTAAACATTACGGGTGGACCTCCGGCGCGATGCCGTCCAGTTCCCACAGGATACCCAGGCTCGCGCGCATGGCCTGGTGTTCGCGCCAGAAGAGCCGCGCCATGTGGGCCAGCACGACCACCGAGAACACGCCATGTGCCCAGCCGGGCAGGAGGGCCGTGCCGGCCGCGCCACCGGTGGCGGCCAGCCCGGTCATCAGTGCGAGGCTGAGCATCATCGAGCCCATGAGGGGGCCTTTCAGCGCCAGCGAACGCCGCCGCAATTCGGGGTCAGCCCGGCCGGCCTGCACCTCCTCGCGCACGGTGGCGCCTGCGCCGATGAAGAAGAAGAGGGTCACGGTCTGGGCGGCGAAGTAGACGATGACGGCGAACAGCCCGAGCAGGGCGTGGTGACCACCGGCCAGCGGGATCCAGCCGTCCACCATGGCCGCCAGGAAAAGCCCGGCGGCGGCCAGATTCAGGCCGTAACAGAGCGAAATGAACAGAACCATGCGTGCCGTCTCCCGAAGCCCGTGCTACGACGATCAATACACGCGGCGCCGGCGGGGCATTCCAGCCCCGTCAGGCCCGGACATCGACGAGCACCTTGCCGAAGGGACCCTTCTTGAGGTACTCGAAGGCCGCGGGGACCTCCGCCATCGGGAAGATCTCGTCCACCAGCGGCCGCGCACCCGCCGCGTCCAGGTGGGTGACGATGCGGCTCCAGACCTGCTGTGATTCCTCGGCGGTGTATGCGCCGACCTGCACCCCCTCGATGCGCACCCGCTTGAAGATCAGGGTGCCGATGACCACCTCGCTGCTCAGCCCCGCCAGGAGGCCGACCACCGCGATCCGCCCGCCGGGGGCCAGCACGTCGATGCTTTTCTGGAGGAAGGGACCGCCCAGGTTCTCCACCACCAGGCTGACGCGGCCGCCCTGGAGAACATTCTTGATCTGCCGCACGTAGTCCTCGGCGGCCGAGTCCACGACGGCGTCCGCGCCGAGGGCCAGCAGGCGTTCGCGTTTCTGGGGATCGCGGGACGTGGCGATTACCCGCGCGCCGAACCCTTTCGCTTGCATCAGGGCCGCCGTGCCTACGCCGCCGCTCGCGCCCGTGATGAGGACCGTGTCGCTGCCTGTTATTCCTCCCACATCGACCAGCGCCCGCCAGGCGGTCAGCTGGACCAGGGGCCCCGCGGCCCCTTCCATCGGCGTCCACTCACGGGGCAGCGGCGCCAGGGACTCCTCGGGCACGCATACGAACTCGGCCAGGGTCCCGTCGCGCTCGATCCCGATGTCGCTGCGCAGCACGACGACGGCGTCGCCCTTCTTGAAGCGCGTTCCGTCCGTGTCGGCGATTCCGCAGCCGTCGCGGCCCACAGCCAGGGGCGGGGCCGCCGCACGGGGGTATTGGCCGAGGATCAAATAGCGGTCCGCCGGGTTGAGGGCGGCGTAATCCAGCCGCACGCGGATTTCGCCCGGGGCCGGCTCGGGTTCAGGGACGTGATCCAGCCGCAGACTGCCGAGATCTCCGGATGCGTGGAAGCGCCAGATGCGCATGGGAGTCCTCCTGTTGCACCGCCTGGTATCATGCTAGCATGCCGGTTCGTGCGGGCGCACGTTTGCTTTGGACTTCTAATTGTGCTAGCATGCGCGCCCATTCCTGTTTGGGTAACCGTTGGTTTTTCACTGTGTGGAAGGATGTTGCCGTGAGGACACCGTTAATCGCCGGGAACTGGAAGATGAATCTGCTCGCGGGGCCCGCTGTGGAGCTTGCGAGCCAGCTCAAGCCGCTTGTCCAGGACGCGTCGAACGTCGAAGTCGTCGTGTGCCCGGTGTTCACGGTTCTCTCGAGTGTCCGCGAGGCCCTGAAGGGTTCCCGGATCGCCTTGGGCGGTCAGAATTGCTACCACGAGGCGAGCGGGGCCTACACCGGCGAGGTGTCCCCGCAGATGCTGCAGGACGCGGGCTGCTCGTGGGTCATCATTGGCCACAGCGAGCGCCGCACCATCTTCGGCGAGAACGACCAGCTCCTCAACAAGAAACTCCACTATGCCCTCAAGTCGGGGCTGAAGGTCATGTTCTGCGTTGGCGAGACCCTGGATGAGCGCGAAGGCGGTCAGATGGAGTACGTCCTCAAGCGCCAGACCACCAAGGGCCTTGAAGGGTTGAGCGAGAGCGATTTCCAGAACGTTGCCGTCGCGTACGAGCCCGTCTGGGCGATTGGCACGGGCAAGGTGGCCCTTCCCGAGCAGGCGCAGGAGGCCCATGCCTTCATTCGCGGCGTGGTCCGCGACCTGTTCGGAGGGAACGTTGCGGACAAACTGCGGATACAGTATGGTGGCAGTGTGAAGGCCGACAATGCCGCGGGCCTGCTGAGCAATCCCGATGTGGACGGTGCGCTGGTCGGCGGCGCGGCCCTGAACGCAGAAGGTTTCGCCGGCATCGTCAATGCCGCGCGCTAGGAGGTAGCTGAAGACTATGTGGGACGCCATTTGGAGTGCGAGGACGCTTTTCTACATTCTGCTGGTGATCTATCTGCCAGCGTGTTTCGGTCTGATCGCCGTCGTGCTGTTCCAGCAGGGCAAGGGCGCCGGTTTCGCGGGCGCGTTTGGCGTGGGTCCGAGTTCCGACGCGGTGTTCGGTCCCCGGGCGACCAAGAACCTCCTGCAGCGGCTTACGGGCGTGATGGCGGGCATTTTCATGGTGCTGGCGCTGGTCATCTCCATCGTGGTCAACCAGGTTGGCTTGGGTGTCGCGCCCGAACTCGAGCCCCAGGCGGCGATCACCGGCGAGGTCGCCGATGCGCCGGCCCCCGGGTGGCAGGGCGAGCCTGCGGTTGCTCCCGACGCCGCGCCGCAGCTCTTTGAGGCCGCACCGGTCGATGAAGCGCCCGCGAGTCTTGACCAGGCGCCTGCCGAGGCCCCTGAGCTGGACCTGAGCGAACCTGCGCCGCAGCATGCCGACGAGGCGGCGGAGCCGGAAAGCGCCGAGGCACAGTAACCTTCACGGAAGCGTTGACGGCCCAAAGCACTACCGGCTTTGGGCTTTTTCTTTTTCGTTGGGCGAGGCCGCCCGGAGTAGAGGCATGGACAAGATTCTGATACGCGGAGGGCGCCCCCTGCGCGGCAAGGTGCAGGTTCGCGGCGCCAAGAATGCAACGCTTCCCATCATGGCCGCGGCCATTCTCGCCGAGGACGAGCCCTGCGTGCTGCACAACGTGCCGTGTCTGCACGACGTCTTCACTATGGACAAGATCCTCGGGGAATTCGGCATCGGCATCGACTTCACCGGCCGGCGCATGACCGTCGACGCGCGCGCCGCCCATTCCTGGGAGGCCCGCTACGACCTCGTCCGCCGGATGCGCGCGTCGTTCTTCGTGCTCGGGCCGCTGCTTGGGCGATTCGGCAAGGCCAAGGTATCCCTGCCGGGTGGTTGCGCCATCGGCACCCGGCCCGTGGACATTCACCTCAAGGGTCTGCGCGAGCTGGGCGCGACCATCGACATTGAAGAAGGGTTCGTCATCGCCCAGGGCGTCCTCACTGGCGCCGAAATCAGCCTCGACTTCCCCAGCGTCGGCGCCACCGAGAATCTCATGATGGCCGCCGTCCGCGCCAAGGGCGTCACGCGCCTGTCCAACGTCGCCCGCGAACCCGAGATCACCGACCTGGCCCGGTTCCTGAACGCGATGGGGGCCAAGATCAGCGGCGCGGGCACGGACCTCATCACGATCGTTGGGGTGGACTCGCTCCGGGGCGCCGAGCACGAGATCATCCCCGACCGCATCGAGGCGGCGACCTTTCTGCTCGCCGGCGCGGCGACACGGGGCGAGGTCACGGTGCTCAACGCCAACGCCGATCATTTGACGGCCTTCATCCGGAAGCTTCAGGAGGCTGGCATCGACGTGGTGATCGAGGGGTCGCGCATTACGGCGGGCTGCCGCGACCGCTGCAAGGCCGTGGACGTCGTGACGCAGCCCTTTCCGGGTTTCCCAACCGATCTTCAGGCCCAGACCATGGCCTTGCTGTGTCTCGCGGACGGCGCCAGCGTCATCAAGGAGACGGTCTTCGAGAACCGTTTCATGCAGGTGGCCGAGCTGGTGCGCATGGGCGCCGAGATCGATCTCGACGGCAATTCGGCCGTCGTGCGCGGCGTGGGTGAACTGCGCGGCGCCCCGGTGATGGCCTCGGACCTGCGTGCGAGCGCCGCCCTGGTGGTCGCCGGGCTGGCCGCGAGCCGTGGCGAAACCGCGATCTCGCGCGTCTACCACATTGATCGCGGCTACGAACGCATCGAGGAACGTCTGGCCAGCCTGGGCGCGGACATCGAGCGCGTGCGCGAGGGTTGATGCGCATGTGCCGCGCCTGATCCAGAGGCAAACGGAAGGACGCACCATGAAACGCATTGTCATTCAGTCCACCGCCGACCGGGACGCGGCAGTCGAGCGCATCAAGGGACTCATGCTCAACCCCGACGCCGAGCGTGTGCTGCAGGAGAAGACCGAGGCGACCCGGCGCATAGTCGAGGCCGTGCGCGAGCGCGGCGACGCGGCCGTGGCCGAGTTCACCGAGCGTTTCGACGGCGTGTCGTTGCGTCCGGACCAGTTCGAGATCACCCCGGACGAGATTGACCGGGCGATGGAGCAGGTTTCGCCCGAGATCCTCGAGGCCCTCGAACGGGCCTACGCCAACATCAGCCTGTTCCACGGGCACAACCTCCGTCAGTCCTGGCAGATCACCTCGGAGGACGGCACGGTGCTCGGGCAGCGCATCACGCCGCTGGACAGCGTGGGCGTGTACGTCCCCGGCGGCAAGGCTTTCTATCCGTCCAGCGTGCTGATGAACATCGCGCCGGCCCGCGTGGCCGGGGTGCGCGAGATTGTGATGGTCTCGCCGCCGTCGTACGAGGGCAGTCTGCACCCCACGGTCCTGGCCGCCGCCCGGCTGGCGGGCGCGACGCGCATCTTCCGGGTCGGCGGCGCGCAGGCGGTTGCGGCGCTGGCCTACGGTACGCAGACCATCCCCGCGGTGCTCAAGATCACCGGTCCCGGGAACACTTTTGTCGCCGTGGCCAAGCGCTTGGTGACCAGCATCTGCGCGATCGACACCGAGGCGGGTCCGTCCGAGGTCGTAGTGATCGCCGACGAGACCGCCGATCCCCGGCGGTGCGCGCTCGAACTCCTGGCGCAGGCCGAACACGACGAAGAGGCCTGCTGCACCCTGGTAACGCCGTCCGAGGCCATCGCGGACGCCGTCGAGCGGGCCGTCGTGCAGGAGGCCGCCACGCTGGAACGCCGCGCGATCATCCAGAAGGCGCTCGACGGCCAAGGGACCACGATCATCGCCCGCAACCTTGACGAGGCGGCCGAGTTGACGTCCCTCATCGCGCCCGAGCACCTGGCCATCTATACGCGCGATCCCGGGGCGCTCCTGGACCAGATCCCCAACGCGGGCGCGGCCATGCTGGGCGACATGACGCCCGTGGCCGTGGGCGACTATTTCGCCGGTCCCAACCATATTCTTCCGACGGGCCGCCGCGCCCGGTTTGCGTCGCCCTTGACCGCCGAGGACTTCCGGAAGGTCACGAGTATCATCAATTATTCGCCTGAACGCATGAAACGGGAGGCCGACGACATCATCCGTCTGGCTACCGCCGAAAAACTGACCGCGCACGCCCGCGCCATCGAGATTCGCAAATGAACTACGCACGCACATTGCTGAAGGACGTCGAGGGTTACGTGCCGGGCGAGCAGCCCCGCATGCCCGACATCATCAAACTCAACACGAACGAGAACCCGTACCCGCCGTCGCCGCGGGCGCTCGAAGCCGTCCGCCAGCTCGGCGCGGACGCGCTGCGCCGCTACCCCGATCCGGTGTCGCTGGCCTTTCGCGAGGCGTTGGCCGCCCGCTACGGCTATCCCGATGCCGGGTGGACGCTTGTGGGCAACGGCATGGATGAGCTGCTCGCGCTGGCGGTGCGGACCTTTGTCGATCCGGGCGACACCATCCTGACGCCATACCCGACCTACGTGTTGTACGACACGCTCGGCAAGCTGCACGGGGCGAAGGTCGCGATGGTGGATCTAGACGACGACTTCCAATTGACCGAGGAATTCTTCGCAACCTCGGCCCGGCTGTGTTTTGTGCCGCGGCCGAATTCGCCCACGGGGGTGTGCGCGCCGCGCGCCGCGATGGAGCGGCTGTGCAGGGACTTCGACGGGCTCGTGGTCATCGACGAGGCCTACGCGGATTTTGCCGACGACACCTGCCTCGATTTTCCGCGCCGTTTCGAGAACGCCCTGGTCATGCGGACCTTCTCGAAGTCCTTCAGTCTCGCGGGCATGCGCATCGGAACCGTCGTGGCCCAGCCCGGGATCATCGCCGAATTCCTCAAGACCAAGGATTCGTACAACATGGACGCGGTCAGTCAGGCCGCGGGCCTCGCGGCGCTCGAAGACTACGACTACATGCTTGCCAATGCGGCCCTCATTCGCGCGACGCGCGCCCGGATGATCGACGGGCTGCGCGCGTTGGGATTCAAGGTGCCCGCTTCGCAGTCCAACTTCGTCCTGGCCCAGTGGGACGGAAGCCCGGCGGCGCCCGGGCTTTACCGGGCGCTCCGCGACCGCGCGATCCTCGTGCGGTACTTCCCGGTGCGCCGGACCGACAACGCGCTGCGGATTACGGTGGGCACGGAGGCCCAGACGGATGCCCTGCTGACCGCCTTGGCGGAGATCGTCGGCTGAGATCCGGGCGCTCCATCTGCTAGGATGAAGGGTAACAAGGCGGAAGGAGACAGCCATGAAACCCAGAGCCTTTTCGATCCAGATGGTCGGCGTGTGCCTGCTCGTGGTGGCCGGACTGGTCGTTTCCGGGTGTGAGACACTGGACGGTCAGCCGATCAATCTGCTCACGACCCAGGATGAGATGCGCATGGGCGCCCAGCTTTCCGACCAGGTCCGGCAGCAGGAGAAGGTGCTGCAGGACCCGCAGATCCAACAGTACCTCGACGAGATCGGCGCGCGCCTGGCCGCCGTCGCGCCGCGTCAGGACGTCACCTACCAGTTTGAAGTCATCGACGCGCCGGACACGGTCAACGCCTTTGCCCTGCCCGGCGGCTATCTCTACGTCTATACGGGGTTGATGAAACTGTGCGAGAACGAAGCTGAACTTGCTTCGGTCATGGCCCACGAAATCGCCCATGTCGCCGCGCATCACCACGGCGAGAGCCTCACGCGGCAGTACGGCGTCCAGATCCTTCGCGACCTGGTTCTGGGCGAGAATGCCGGTACGGCTGCCCGCGTGACCGCGGATCTGGTCGGGACGGGCGTCATGATGCGCTACAGCCGGGAGAATGAGCGCGAGGCGGACTGGCTGGGGATGAACATGCTGGTGCGCGCGGGCTACAACCCGGACGGCATGGTCAGTTTCATGCGCAAGCTCGTCGCCGCGGACCAGCAGGGGGGCGGGCGGATGCTGCCGCTGTTTGCCAGCCATCCACCGACCCAGGAGCGCTTGCAGTCGTTGCAGAATCTGGCGAACCAGTTCCCGCTGGAAGTCCGCCAACGGGGTGACCTGAACGCCGGGCGCTACCAGCAGATCGTGTTGAACCGGCTGAAATAGGCGCAGGCCGGCGCACCGCACCGCAATTCTTCCAGGAGATACCATGCCGACCGTCAATGCCCCCTCGTGGCGCGACCTGGCGCTGACCCAGCGCGTCCCGGCCTGCGCGCGCAGGATTCTTGTGATTGCCCCCGACCCGGATGGGCTCGCCGCCGGGCTCGTCGAGCAAGGGCGCAAGGTGCACGCCGCGCGTGCGGAGGAGGCCGTGGCGGCAGAAGGTCCCTTCGACGCGATACTCGTCGCGGAAGCCGCCCGGGGTCACCAATCGCTGTCTACGGTCATCGCGGCGGTGGCGCCGCTGCTGGGACCGTGGGGCGGGCTGTTTGTCTGGGGATCGCGTGATGCGGTGCTTTCGGAACTGGCCAAGACGGGGTTCGTGGTCTATGCCCATTGGGCCAGCGAGAACGGCGACGGTTCGCTCTGTCACCTCGTCCGCGAGGACTACAATCCCCTCGAACACGCCCGCACGGTGTTTGGCGCAGGGCACGCCGGGTTCGCCTACGACCTGCTGAACCGCATTCCCGAGACCTGCCTGCCGGATGAGGAGACCACCGCCGTGGTGGCGGTCGAAAAGCAGCTCTGCCTGCTGGCGTGGGATAACGCGGGCGAGGCGGCGACCCAGTTCGTGCGGTTCTACAACAGCCTGTTCCATTTCAATGCCGCGACGGCGGCGGCGCCAGCGATGCCGGAGGCCTACCACTGCCAGGCCGAGTTCTGGCACCGCATCGGCGACGACGACATGGCGCGGCGTCTGATCGGCATCGTGCAGCACACCAACCCGAGCGAGGCCGCCGACCGGCAGCGCCAGCGTTTCACACGACCCGCTCCCGCAACGCCCGAGAGCCCCTGGCCGGAATGGGAACTGGGCGAACGCACGCCGCGGGTCCTCATGATCACCTACGAGTGGCCCGACTATGGACACGACGTGTTGTACGAGGGCTTGTGCGAAGTGCTGGGACCGGAAAATGTCGTCGAGTATCCCTACAAGCCGTCGCTGCACGGCGAGCGCCCGGAACGGCTCGGACACTACCCGTGTCTCTTCGATCTGCCGGGCGAGCCCTGCTCCTTCGAGGACATTGTCGAGCAGCTCCGCCAGAACCGCTTTGACCTCGTGCTGTTCGGCGACGTGGACCGCCAGCTCCCGCACGACCAGGTCGCGGCGCTGGTGGCGGCGCTTGGCGACACCCCGTGCTGTCTTCTCGACGCGAGCGACTCGTGCCAGGACCAGCCTGCCGTGCTCGCATGGCTTGGGCCGGTTTCGCTGACGGCCACGTTCAAGCGAGAATACCTTCTGTGCGCGGATTTCGGCCCGCGCACCTTTCCGCTGCCCTTCGCGTATCCCCGCAGCCGGATTCCCGCCGTGCTGCCGGACAAGCGCGCGAACGGCGTCTTCTGGGCAGGCCACAGGCTGAGCGGCCTGCGCCGTCTCTACCTGGAACACATCGAAAAGGACCTGGGCCTCGCCTTTGCCGACCGCGTCGAGCAGGAGGCCTATGTGCAGGCCCTGCTGCAATCCCGGATCGGACTCAATTTCTTCGGGTTTGGATTCGACACCGTCCGTTACTGGGAGTTGCCCGCCCACGGCTGCATGCTGTTCAGTGAGAAGCTGCCCATCCGCATCTCCAATGACTTCCAGGATGGCACGTCCGCCGTGTTCGTCACGGGTCTGGACGAGATGCTCGAGCGGTTGCGGCATTATATCGAGCACCCGGACGAGGCGGACCAGATCGCCCGCGCCGGACACGAACACCTGAAGCGGCATCATACGGGCGTTGTGCGCGCCCGGCAGGTGCTCGGTTGGACCGGCCAGGTATTGGGGCGTCCGGTTGGCGGGTAGCGGCGGGCGCGGCATTCATCCACGAGGAGAGACCATGTTCATTTCAGACCCCGGCCGGATCGAAGCGTTGTTGCGGCAGCATGCCGGCGTCCATCCGCTGCCCGAACTCGAGCGTGTCGACCTTGAGGCGTTACGACAGACCGCTTGGGCGCGGACCTTTATGGAATGGGCGACCCCCGAGCGCGGGCCCATCCCGCAGACGACGTGGTCGCTCTTCCGTGCATTCAAGCGCCAGGGCACCCGCATCGAGTACGAGACGCCCTACTTTCACAAGCGCCACATGCTTTCGAAGAACCTCTTCGCCTATTGGCTCAACGGGCAGGCGGACCTTCTCGATCCCATCTGCGACCTCATCTGGTCGATCTGCGAGGAGACGCACTGGCTGTTGCCCGCGCACGAGAGCTACGAGTGGCACGTGGACTTGTTCTGTGCGGAGACGGCCGCCGAACTCGCGAACGCCACGCTGATGCTTGGCGGTGCGCTGCCGCGCGAGATCCGGCGCCGGATCGACGACGAGGTGAACCGGCGCGTCTTCCGGCCCTATCTGGCGCACACGCCCATCTTCGGTTACGAGATACAACACTCCAACTGGACAGGCGTCTGCATGGGCGCGATCGGCGAAGCGGCCCTGCTGCTCGAGCCCGCGTTCGAGTTGCGCGCGGCACTCGTGTCGCATGCCGTCACACGGAGCGTCGAGTACATCGAGCGGGCCTTCACGGAGGACGGCGCCTCGGGTGAAGGTATCAGCTATTGGGGATACGGCCTGCTGCATTTCGTCGCCTTCGCCGAGATGCTGCGCGTGAAGACCGGCGGCGCGATCGACCTGCTTTCGCACCCCAGGCTCCCGAAAATCGCCCGCTATCCCTCGGCGATGTATCTCGGGGGCGATACCTTTGCGACGTTTGCCGATGGCAACCCACGCCTCAGTCTGGCGCCGTGCGTGGTGACGCGTCTGGCGGAACGCACCAATACACCGGAACTGGCGGCCCTCGGTGGCTTCAATCCCGATTGGCGCTACGTGTGGCGCAGCGGGACCGCCCTGCGCGACCTGCTCTGGGGCGCAATGGCTCCGCAGGCGGCGCCGTCCTGCGGTTTCGCTGTCTTCCCGGATGCGGGCGTGGTGCGCTGCGTGGGCGAAGCGGGCGGCAAACCCCTCATACTGCTCGCCAAGGCGGGCCACAATGCGGAACTGCACAATCACAACGACGTCGGCGCCTTCATTCTGCACATCGGCAACGAGACCTTGCTCACCGACACCGGCGCGGGCATGTACACGCGCGAATACTTTGTGCAGGAGACGCGCTACGAGTCCATCTACTGCGGATCCCACGGGCACAGCGTGCCGATCATCGGGGACACCCGGCAGGCGCCCGGCAAGGAATTCGCGGGCACGCTTACGGTCGACGGTGAACGCCGCATCGGCATCGATTTCGCGGCCGCCTATGATTGCTCGGCGCTGCGGCGGCTCCAGCGGACCATCGCGCTGACCACTGACGGCATCGAAATGAGCGACGTCGTGGAATGCGAGACGCCTCTGCCGGTGACGGAAGTGTTTGTGACGTTATTCGACGCCGAGACCGATGGCGCCACGGCCCGCATCGCCGGGGCGGAAGGGGTGCTGCATCTCGAAGTGTCGGCAGGCGTGTTCCGTCTGGACAAACAGGCGATCCTCACGCACAACGGCGAACAATCGCACACCTTGCACCGCCTGATGCTCGACCTGCCGTCAGCGGAGAGACATGACGTGCAGGTAACCATGCGCTACGTGCCGCGCGGATAGCCGTCAGGCTTCGTCTACCGTGCGGTGCCGCCGCGGCACGCGGCCGGGCCTACTCGCCGACATCGAGGGAGCGGGCGAGCTGCTTGACCCGCGTCAGGTCCATCTTGCCCGTGCCCAGAACGGGGATCTCGTGAACGCGGTAGAAGGCGTTCGGGCGGGGCAGCCACATCCTGGGCAGTTCAGAGTGTTCCATTCGCTCGAACAAGGTCTCGAGCTGTCCGTTCTCGAGCGTGTGCAGCACGACCAGCCGCTCGCCTTTCATGGGATCGGGCACGCTGGCCACCGCCATGGTCAGGTCGGTCAGATCCAGCAGATGATGCAGTTCGGCCTCGACCGCGTTGTGGGGGACCATCTCGCCGCCGATCTTGCTGAAGCGCGACAGGCGGTCAGTGATCGTGATGAAGCCGTCTTCGTCAACCGCGGCCACGTCCCCGGTTTCATACCACCCGTCCTTGAGGACGGCAGCCGTCTTTTCGGGCTGGTTGAGGTAACCCTGCATGATGTTCGGGCCCTTCACGCACAGCATGCCGGACTGATTCTCTGGCAGCGGCTCGCCGGTATCGAGGTCGAGCACGCGCACGGACACCCCCGGAATCGGATGGCCGATGCTGCCGGGCTTGTTCGCCCGCTGGTAGAAACCCGGCGCGCGGTAGTCATACATGTTGACCGAGACGACCGGCGCGCACTCGGTCGTGCCGTAGCCCTCGAGCGGCGCGATGCCGAACTTGGTCTCGAAGGCGTTGGCCACGCGCCGCACCAGTTTCTCCGCGCCGCAGATCACAAAGCGCAGGCTGGCCAGGTCATCGGGATCACACCGTCGGATGAAGCCCTGCAGCAGGGTCGACGTCGCGACCATGAAGGTCGCCTGGTGTTCCTTGACGAGCGCGCCAATCACGCGTGGTTCGAGCGGATTCGGGTGGTACAGCGCGCTGAACCCCTTGCACAGCGGCAGCCAGATGGTCGCCATGTACCCAAAGCTGTGGAAGAAGGGCAGGAAGCCCACGATGATGTCGCGTTTGGTGACCTGGAACACCTGGTACGAGCCGTTGATGTTGCTCGCAATGTTGAAATGCGAGAGCATGACGCCCTTGGGCTCGCCTTCGCTGCCGCTGCTGAAGATGACGGTCGCCAGATCGTCCACGGAGCGGTTCGGCGGCGCGCCGAGGCGGCGCTCGATGACCGCCGCGGGCAGGAACATTGCGGCCAAGGCCGCCCGGACGCGGTCCATGGGCCGCACGTCGCGCAGGACGTCCTCCAGGTACACCGGCTCGCCCGGCACCTCGACGGGCAGCTTTTCGAGGAAGGCCTTCGACGTGATGACATGGGTCAGGCCGCATTGCTGGGCACTCGATCGCAGGCTGTGCGGGGAGACCGTGTAGTTCAGATTGATCGCGATCCGTCCCATGAATTGCAGCGCGATGTTCGTCAACACCCCGCCTACCGTCGGCGGCAGCAGGACGCCGACCATCGGGTGGCCGCTGATGCGCGCGCGCAGGTGACGTGCCAGCACGAGACTGGCCGCCGCGGTCTTCAGATAGGTGAACCGGCCCACGCGGCTGTCCACCACCGCCAGACGCAGGGGATGACGGCGCACCTGCCCGAGAAAGCCGCGGTGCAGCAGCGGGGTGTCGGACTTGCGGGCCATGTAGGCATCGGTCCCGAGTTCGGTGACCGCCTGGCGCACGCGGAATGAAGGGGTGTTGGCGGGCAGCGGCGTGCCGAAATTGATCGTGATTGGATAGGGCATCTTGTTTGGCAGCTTCCAGAAGAAGCGCCCCTCGGAAAAGCTGAACACGCTGCCCCATGCGCGGTCGAGGTAGACCGGGATGATGGGCGCGCCGCCGGTGTCTTTCATCACCCGCTCGAAGCCGCGTTTGAAGGGCAGCATCTGCCCGGTCCGGGTGATTTGGCCCTCGGCGAAGATGCAGACCAGCTCGCCCGCGCGGACGGCGTCGCCCGCCGCGCGCAGCGAGGTCACCAGCTCGCGTGGGCCGCGATCGAGGCCAATCGGGATCGCGCCCATCAGCC
This sequence comes from Candidatus Hydrogenedentota bacterium, assembly GCA_052033955.1. Taxonomy (GTDB): domain Bacteria; phylum Hydrogenedentota; class Hydrogenedentia; order Hydrogenedentales; family SLHB01; genus JBPOJD01. The sequence goes on along the minus strand of JBPOJD010000065.1, from coordinate 19,093 downwards.
TGGCAATCGGGCGAATCCACCACACATCGTAGTATTCCTGCGCCATGATGAAGCGAATCGGGCGGTCCACGCTGAGCAGCAGGATCAGTGCATCGAGAAAGGCCGTGTGGTTGGCCACCAGCAGTGCCCCGCCGGTATCCGGCACGTGCTCCCGGTTCATCACGTGGATGCGGTAGAGCGTGCGGCCAAAGAGGAAGAAAAGGAAGCGCACCAGGAAGACCGGTACGACCATGCAGATCGCGATGCCGACGCCCAGCGTGAGCACCGCGGTCAGGAGAAACACGTGGTAGCTGTCGAGGCCGAGCTTGCCCAGCAGGAAGTAGAGACCGGCCGCGGCCAGCATCCCCGTGAAGGTGGGCAGGTTGTTGGTGGCGATCATGCCGCCGCGGACCGCGCTGGGACTGCGCGACTGGAGCAGCGCGGCCAGCGGCACATTGTACAGGCCCGCGAAGAAGCCCACGCCGAACAGACAGCTTCCTGCCCACGAGGCGCCGTAGCCCGGAAAGCCCAGCAGCGCGCAGAAGAGGGCGATCCCGATCGCCCCGAGCGGGATGAGGCCCGGTTCGACCTTGCCCGCCGACAGGTATCCCGCCGCCAGGCTCCCCGCGCCGATTCCCAGGGCCAGCACGGCCAGCAGCACGCTCGAAAGCACCGCGCTGCCGCCCGTCAGATCGATCTCGGCCAGGCGGATGACGTTGACCTGCACCAGCGCGCCGGCAAACCAGAAGTAGACGATGCCGAGCATGGTCAACAGCAGGTAGCGGTCCGCCAGAAAGGTCCGCAGATGATCCCAGACGCCGCCCCACGGGTTGAGAGGAATGCGCTGCGACGGCATGGCGGCCTCGGGTCGCGAAATGCCGAGCGACGCCGCGAGCCCCGCCGCGGACAACAGCACCAGGGCTCCCATCGCGAGATGCGGCGCGCCGTCGGTCAGGTTGAGCAACGGCGCTGCCGCCGCGGTCCCCAGGATGATTGCCAGGAAGGTTGCCATGGCGATGACGCCGTTTCCCCACGACAGGCGGTCGTGGGGGAGGATCTCTGGCAGCAGGCCGTACTTGGCGGGACTGAAAAAGGCGCTTTGCATGGCCATCAGAAAGAGCACAACCCAGATCATCCCCGGGAGCCCGAGGCTGAGCGCCACCAGGCCCGCCGCCATCACTCCGACTTCCCACACCTTCGTGGCCACCGTCACGGTCTTCTTGCTGTACCGGTCGGCCAGGGCCCCGGCCCAGCCGGGGAACAGAATGAAGGGCAGCGCGAACAGGGCTGCCGCCGTGGACATCACCGTGTTGTCCGCCTGACCGCCGGGCGCGGCCGAAGCCTGCCGCAGCAGGTAGAGGACAATAATCAGTTTGAACGCGTTGTCATTGAAGGCCCCCTGGAATTGGGTGGCGATGAGGGCCCAGAAGCCTCGCAATGACTGTCGGGTCTCGCCGCCGTGCGGTGCCTGCACCATGTGTCCCTCCCAGTCGTCCCGGTGTTCCGGGGAATCATTGCATACCCGAGCGCGGTGCTCAACCACTTCCGCCCGCTGACTGTATTGTAGCGCAAAAAATAGTATAGGTCAAGACTGTTAAGATATAAGCTATTGTGCGGGAAATGCAGTGCGTCGGCCGGGCGGTTACACTGGTGGGCCATGGATAGAGGAGGACATCATGAAGGTGCTGGTTTCGGGTTCGACGGGGTTCATCGGTTCGGCGCTGGTGCGCCGTCTGGCGGCGGACGGGCACGAGGCCGTGCGCCTGGTCCGTTCGGCCAGCGGACGTCCTGGGCCGGAGGCGGTTTGGGATCCAGCGGCGGAGGTCCTCGACTCCGCCGTATTGGAGGGTGTGGACGCGGTGGTCCATCTTGCCGGAGAGAGTATCGCCTCGCGCTGGAACGAGGCGAAAAAGCGGAGGATCCGCGAGAGCCGCATCCGGGGCACGCGCCTGCTCGTGCGCGGTGTGCTGGAGGCGGCCGTTCCGCCCAAGGTGCTGGCCGTCGCTTCTGCCATCGGCTACTACGGCGACCGTGGAGACGCTTGGCTGGACGAGGACAGCGCCCCGGGTGACACCTTCCTCGCGGATGTGTGCCATGCGTGGGAGGACGAAACCCAGCCTGCGGCGAAGCAGGGCATCCGCGTGGTGAATCTCCGGTTCGGCGCGGTGCTTGGGGCGCAGGGGGGGGCGCTGGCAACCATGTTGTGCCCATTCAGGGCGGGTATCGGGGGGATCATCGGGAGCGGCGAGCAGTACATGAGCTGGATAGCGCTGGACGATGCGGTGCGCGCCGTCGCCTTCGCGCTGACCCATGAGGCGTTGCACGGCCCGGTCAACGTCGTGGCCCCCAATCCGGTCACCAACCGTACCTTCACCAAGACGTTGGGGAGGGTGCTGGGACGGCCCACGGTGTTGCCCCTGCCCACCTTTGCCGCCCGCACGGTCTTCGGGGAAATGGCCGACAACCTGCTGCTCGCGAGTGCGCGCGTCCGCCCGGCGCGGCTCGATGCCGCCGGATTTGGGTTTGAGTATCCCGGGCTGGAGGGGGCGATTCGCCACGCGCTGGGGACGTGACCGTGGCGTTTGGCCGCAGGGGGATGACAGACGCTCGCCTGTCCTGTATTGTAATGACCAAAGGTGGTATGCTGGTTTTCCGGCGTCCCGTCGATGAGACGGGTCCGTGAGCACGGGATTTCAAAGGTGAAGGAGTTTCCAGTGAAAGCGGTATGTATTGTTGCGGTAGTATGCATGGCGATGGGCGCAGGGGCCGCGTTCGCGGCGCCGGGCGGAAGCCTCGAGAGCCTGACGCGTCTCACCGATGCGCAGATGCAGCGTCTGTCGAGTTACGACCGGACCGGCGGTAACCGGGACGGGTTGCATGACGAGCCGATTCTGCCCGGCGAGACGCGCACAATCGCGGAGATTGAGGGGGAGGGCGTCATTGCCCACTTCTGGTGCACACTGAGCAGCCGCGAGCCGATGCACCTGCGGAAGATTGTCTTGCGGATGTACTGGGATGGCGAGGAGACCCCGTCGGTCGAGGTGCCGCTGGGTGATTTCTTTGCCCAAGGGCATGGCATGTACTACGACGTGAACAGTGCGCCCATCGCGAACGCCAACAATACGGGCATGAACAGTTACTGGCGCATGCCGTTCAAGAAAGGGGCGCGCATCACGCTGACCAACGACGGCCACGTGATGGTGCGCCGTTTCTTCTTCCAGATCGACTACTACTCCGGCAAGGGTCTCGTCGATTCGCCGTCCCGGTTTCACGCCCAGTACCGGCAGGCCTACCCGACCGTTCTCGGCGAAGACTACGTCGTGCTCGAGGCGCAGGGGCGGGGGCTCTACGTGGGTACCGTACTCTCGGTAGAGGTGATGGAGCCCGAATGGTGGGGCGAGGGCGACGAGCGGATCTACATCGACGGCGCCGAGGAACCCCAATTTCACGGCACAGGCACCGAAGACTATTTCGGCGGCGCCTGGTGCTACCCGCAGCCCGAACCGTTCCACCGCCCCTATTTCGGCAATCCCCTGCGCGGCAGCAGCGATGTGGGCGGCCGCTGGTCCGTCTACCGCTTCCACGTGCAGGACCCCATCCCGTTCCAGAAGTCACTGCGCTTCACCTTCGAGCATGGGCATGCCAGCGATCGGGTTGACAATTGGTCTACGGTGGCGTATTGGTACCAGGCGGAACCGCATGCGCCGTTCCCGGCGTTGCCTTCGGTGGACGAGCGGACCAAATAGGGGAGATATGCGTGTTGGGAGACGGGAACGAGACGCTTGACCAAGGGCCGCGGCCCCGTCGCGCCAAGCCGCTGGGCAGACGCCTGGCGGCGGGCGCGGTGGCCGCGATGGTTGCCGCGGGTGCGGTGCCGGCCGTGCTTCCGGAACTCGCGGGACTCCTGCCCGAGGGCCTTCGCTACGGTGCGGGACCCGCAGCCAGCTTCGTCCCGCACAACGGCATCATGACCTTCCTGCTCATCGCCACGCTGAACCTTCTGGCCGCGATTGTCTGCGCCCAGGGGGCGCGGGACAGGTTTCTGAGTCCACTTACCGCTGCCTATGCCATCCTGCTCGCGGCCGTGAGCCTGCTCATTGCGGCGTCCGAGGCGTTCCTCGTAAGCGTCGGCGAAGTGGCGACGGATCCGTCCGTCATGATGCTGTTTACCGAACACAACTACCGCGTGTCGCGGATCGTGTTGCTCGCGGCGACCGTCCCGCTCTGGTGGATTGCCCTGTGGGCGGTGTGGCACCGCGCCCAGCGGCGGCACGAGGCCCTTCCCGGTCAGCCCGGCCGGGCGTAGCCTGTTTTCTCCCGTAAATAGTCAACGGGGCCGTGGCGCGTCGTGCGCCCACGGCCCCGTTTGTGTTGTCCGGTGGTTGTCGGTCTGGGTCAGATGACGTCGGCGATGGCCGAGCACAGGCGGTCCATGTTGCCTTCCGTCATGCCCGCGACGTTGATGCGGCCGTTGCCGACGATGTAGATCGCATATTTGGCGCGCAGGGCTTCGACCTGGTCCTTGGTGAGGCCGGAGAACGAGAACATCCCGCGCTGGTGGGTGATGAACGAGAAGTCCTGCGTCACCCCCTTCTTCTTCAGGGTCTGCACAAAGAGTCCGCGCATGCCATTGATGCGATCGCGCATCTGGGCGACTTCATCCTCCCACTGTGAGCGAAGCTGCGCGTCGCCGAGGATCGTGGTGACGATGCCTGAGCCGTGAGCCGGGGGATTCGAGTAGTTGGCGCGGACGGTGGACTTGATGTGGCTGAACGCCTTTTCGGCGGCGTCATCCGTGCCCGCGACCAGCGTCAGCGCGCCCGTGCGTTCGTTGTACAGGCCGAAGTTTTTCGAGAAACTGCTGGCGATGAGCATTTCCTGGCCCGGACGGCACAGCGCGCGCACCCCCGCGGCATCTTCATCCAGCCCGTCCCCGAGGCCCTGATAGGCAAAATCCACCAAGGGCAGGAATCCCCGCTCCTGGGCGATGTCGGCGATCACGTTCCACTGCTGCTCCGTCGGATCCACGCCGCTGGGGTTGTGGCAGCACGCATGCAGGAGCACCGCATCGCCCTTGGGCACTTGGCGCAGCGCGTTGATCATCCCGTCAAAGTCCAGCGTGCGGGTGGCAAAATTGTAGTAGGGGTACGTCTTGACGCCGATGCCGGCGGCCGCGAAGATGCTCGGGTGGTTGGCCCAGGTGGGCTCGCTCACCCAGATGGCGGGCGTCGCGAACATGGTCTTGAGGAAATCGCCGGCCACGCGCAGGGCGCCCGTTCCTCCCGGGGTGTGGGCCGTGCGGCAGCGGCTGCTCTGCAACGCTTCGTGCTTTGCGCCGAAGACCAGTTCCTGTACCGCCACGCCGTAGGCGTCGTCGCCATGGATAGCCAGGTAGCTCTTGGTCTTCTCCGAGGCGAGCAGGCGCTGTTCGGCTTCCTTGACCGTGGCGAGAATAGGCGTTCCCCCGGCGGCATCCTTGTAAACGCCGACCCCCAGGTTGATCTTCTCGGGGTTGGGGTCCTTCTTGTAGGCTTCGGTCAGTCCCAGGATGGCATCCGGAGGACCCATTTCCAGCGTTTCGAACATGACGGGTTCCTTTCCTTTCGTCAGCGGCTTCGTGACGGCGCGTTTGCCCGCCCACCCTCTGAATGTGCGGGGAATCATACAGGAACCACGCGCCCGGAACCAAGCGATCCGCGGCCCGCGCACCGTTGCCACCGAGGGCGTCCCCCTGCCCGGGTTGCGTGGACGCAGTCGGCCGTGTAAGCTCGCTCTTGGTGGCGATGGGGTTCGCCCTCAACCGCCGCGACACACCGTCGCGGCTGATGACTCCTACGGTGGTTGCAGCACTGTGCCCGTGACACGGACATCCGGGGTCGCGCGCCATCACGCAGGGAGTCATTGGCCATGATGACCAGTATCGCCGACCTCATTATTCTCAGTCTCATCGCAGACTGGATCCTCACGCGTCTGCGCCTTCCCGGTCTGCTGGGGATGCTCTTCATCGGGGTGCTCTTCGGCCCCCACGTGCTCGACTGGCTCGAACCCGGCCTGCTGGCCATCGGTGCCGACCTTCGCGTCATCGCGCTCATCGTGATCCTGCTGCGGGCGGGGTTTCAGCTCAATCGTCAAAGCCTCAACCGTGTGGGCGGACGGGTCGTGCTCTTGTCCGTCGTCCCCGCATTTGTCGAGGGCGTTGCCATCACGCTGGCCGGGCCTCACCTACTTGGGCTGACCTGGCTCGAATCGGCCATGCTGGGGTCCGTCCTTGCGGCGGTGTCACCTGCGGTGGTCGTTCCGAGCATGATCCGGTTCATCCACGGACGGCGGGGCGAGGAACACGGCGCGCCGACCATGGTGCTTGCGGCTGCGTCGCTCGAGGACGTGTGCGTGATCGTCGTTCACGGGGTGTTGGTCGGGCTCTATGCCGGCCGCCACGTCAACCTGGCGTGGAACCTGGTTGGCATCCCGCTTTCGGTCGTGTCCGGCGTGCTCGTGGGCATTGCCACCGGGGTGATGCTGTACCGCCTGTTTGACCGGTTCAATCCGCGCGCGACCAAACGCATGTTGACCCTGATTGCGGTCTCGATCCTGCTCTTGCGCCTCGAGGACGCGATCAAGCCGTGGGCGCCCTTCGCCGCCTTGGTGGCCTCGATGGCCATCGGCTTCATCATCCTCGAAAAGCGCGAGCACATGGCCCACGAGATCTCGGCCAAACTCGCCAAGCTGTGGGTGTTTGCTGAAATTGTCCTCTTCTCGATGGTCGGTGCGCAGGTCGATTTGTCCGTCGCGTGGTCGGCAGGGCTGGCGGGAGCCGCCGTAATCGCCAGCGGACTCTGCGGCCGGGCGGTGGGCGTTGCCCTGTGTCTGGCGCGCAGCCGTCTCACTCGTAAAGAGCGTGCCTTTGTCATGGTGTCCTTCATGCCCAAGGCGACGGTGCAGGCGGCGATCGGAGCGGTCCCGCTCATGGCCATGCAGGGGGCCGGTCTCGATACCGGCCCCGGCCAGGTCATCCTGGCCGTCGCGGTCCTCAGCATTGTGTTGACCGCCCCGGCCGGCGCGTGGGCCATCGCAATACTCGGCGGGCGCCTGCTTCCCCCCGCGCCGGACGGGCGCGGAAACGATTGACCGCGACGTGGCAGGGTCCCTCAAGTCCTGTATACACGCCCTCTTAGGCAGCGAGCCAGGCCGCGCCCCGGCCGCCACAAGCCTTTTCCATGACGGGCCTTACGACAACTAATCTGTTGACCGAATGGGCCGGAGGTGCTACAATTCACCAGTAAGCGAGCATTTTTCGCCGTGTTGTTACCCGTCTTTCGAGATTAGCCCATGTTCGGTCGCCCGACACACGATCCGGCTTCGCCCGACCCGGCTTCGGCCGCGGCCGGACCCAATCAGCGTTCCTCCAAGCGTCTGGGCGAGATCCTGGTCGAGGAGGGCGTCATCACGCCCGCGCAACTGGACGAGGCCTTGGCCCTTAAGAAGACGCGGGGGGGCTTTCTGGGCGCAATCCTGGTCGAGATGCGCTACATCAGCCAGGACACGCTCATCTCGTTTCTGGTCAAACAGTGCAAGATCCCGCATCTGAGCCTGCTGGACTACCATATCAGCGAGGAGGTCCTGGCGGTCATTCCGAAGGAGACCTGCCTCCGGTACGGGCTCCTGCCAATCGATAAGCTGGGGCGCATCCTGACGGTCGCCATGACCGATCCGCTCGATATCGAGGCCCTCGAGAAGGTGCGCGAAGCCTGCCCGGATCTGCGCATCAAACCCATCCTGTGCAGTCCGCAGCACTTTGAGATGGTGACCGCCCGGTGCTTCGACGCCAAGCTGCCGGGTGCGGAGGTCGTCACCGCGGCGAGTCTTGGGTTGGTGGGCGGGTCTTTCTCCACAGAAGGGGATGGTGCCGGGGCGGGCGGATTGGACGACGCGGCCTTGGATGCCGCGGTAGCGGATCTTGCCGCGGCCACCACGACGGACGACGAGGCGGCCCTGGATGCCGCCGTCGAGGAACTCGTGCGCGAGGCCACAGGTCCGCCGTCTCCACCGGCGGCACCGGCAGAGCCGGAGATCCCGGCAGCGGTGTCAGCCGAGCCGGCGAGCGACTTGACCGAGATGCGGCGCCAGACGATGGGTGAGGCCGTTCGCGAGGCGATGGCGGCTGCCGGGTCGCGCGGGCCCTCCGCCCCGGTCGATGGGACAGATCTGGCCCGGGCGGTGCGCGAGAGCGTCGCCGAGGGCCTGCGCGAGAGTCTCGGGCCGCTGCTCCAGCGCTTCCTGGGCGCCGAGGCCGAGGCCGTGGCCGAGATGACACGGGAAGATCTGACCGGCGCCAGGCGCCGCCGCCATGCGTCGGTCATGGCCTTTGGCTGTTCGGGACTGGGCGATGCGGCTCAGGAACTCCTGGAACGCGACGAACGGGTCGAACTGGCGCTGGAGGCCCCGCGTCCGCTGACGGGCTTCAGTTTTGACGCATTCCTGCCCGGGACGGCCAATGCCTTCACGTACAGTCTGGCTCAAGGGGTCGCGGCCGATCCCGGCGGCGAATTCAACCCGTTTTTCCTCTATGGCGGCGTCGGGCTGGGCAAGACCCACCTGATCAACGCCGTGGGCAACGCGATCCTGTCCGGCAACACCGCCGCGCGCGTGGGATACGTGTCCGCGAGCCGTTTTGCATCGGCGTTGATGGAGGCCACGCGCGATCAGGCGGTCGATGAGTTTCGCAAGCATTACTGCTGCTGGGACGTGCTCATCCTGGACGATATCCAGTTTCTGGGGGGCCACGTTGCCGCGCAGGAGGAGTTCTTCCATATTTTCAATGCGCTGCAGCACGAGAGACGGCAGATCGTCATTGCGGCCGACAAGGCCCCGGACCGGCTCGGATTGCTCGAGCAGCGGCTGGTGTCCCGGTTTGCGGGCGGGATTGTGGCGCAGGTGAAACCGCCCGAATACGAGACACGCATCGAGATTCTGCGGCGGCACGTGGCCGGCATTCGCGAGGAGATTGCCGACGAGGTGTTGTCGCTGATTGCCATGCGCGTGCCGGACGATGTGCGCAAGATGACGGGAGCGCTGCGGAAGGTGGCGGCCTATGCCCGCCACGCCGGCAAGGCCCCCAACTGTGACGTGGCCGCCGAGGTGTTGAGCCACCTGGGCGTGGAAGAAGCGGCCTAAAGGAGACCTCACGTGCCCCCGAAGACCATCAAACGGCGTTTGGGCGATGTGCTGCTGGAGCAGGAGCTGATCACGGCGGACCAGTTGCGCGATTGCCTGGCGGTGCAACGCACCTCCGGGCAGAGCCTGTCGCACCTGCTCGTCGAGATGGGGTATGTGTCCGAGGAAGACCTGGTCATTACGCTGAGCGAGCAGCTCCAGATCCCGCACATCCGGCTGGCGAACTACAACATTCCGAAGGAAGTCCTGGCCGAGGTTCCCGAAACGCTCGCGCGGCAGTACCAGATGCTGCCGGTATCGGTGACGGGTGACGTGTTGACCCTGGCGATGGCGGATCCGCTGAACATCATGGCGCTCGACGACCTGCGCATGCTGACCAGTTACGATATCGAACCCGTCGTGGCGGTCGAGTCCGAGCTGATGGATGCGGTCGAGAAGCACTACGGGTCGGGTACCAAGAGCGCCGAGCTGTACAATGAACTGGTCGGGGATCACGAACAGGCGCGCGGTGTCGAGGTTCTCGAGGATCACGAGGAGGCCGAGGATCTGGCGTCGATCCATAGCGATGCCGAGGGCGCGCCGATCATCCGTCTCGTCAACCTGCTCCTGGTCAATGCCCTCGAGGCGAGCGCGAGCGATATTCACGTGGAGCCCTACGAGAAGATCGTGCGTGTGCGTTACCGCGTCGACGGCGTGCTCGAAGAGACGAAGAACCCGCCCAAGTCCGTGCAGCCCGCGCTGATATCCCGTCTGAAGATCATGGCGGGCCTGGACATCGCTGAGCACCGGCTTCCCCAGGACGGTCGTTTCCGCATCCGGTACAAGGGTCGCGAGATCGATTTCCGCATCGCCGTGCTTCCCTGTTATTACGGCGAGAAGGTCGTGATGCGCGTGCTGGACAAGGGCAACCTCACGCTGGATCTCGACAAGATGGGGTTCGAACCGCAGCCCATGGAGGCGTTCAACCACGCGCTGTCGCTGCCTTTTGGCATGATCCTCGTCACCGGCCCCACGGGCAGCGGTAAAACGACGACCCTGTACAGCGCGCTGCACAAGCTCAATTCGCCAAAACACAACATCGTCACCGTCGAGGACCCGGTGGAATACGAGCTGTTTGGCGTAAATCAGGTGCAAACCCACACCGAGATAGGCCTGACCTTCGCAAGCGCCCTGCGCCAGATCCTGCGCCAGGATCCGGATATCGTGATGGTCGGCGAAATTCGAGATGAAGAGACCGCGGACACAGCCGTCAAGGCCGCGCTGACCGGTCACCTGGTGTTGAGCACGCTGCACACCAACGACGCCGCCAGCGTGTACACGCGTCTCACGGACATGGGCCTCGAGCCGTTCCTGATTCAGTCCTCGGTGGCGCTGGCCGCCGCGCAACGTCTGATGCGCCGGGTCTGTCCGGACTGCAAGGAGGCGATCAACGTGCCGCAGGAGGTGCTTCAGCGGATACAGTTCCGGCCGGAGCGCGATGGACTGCCGCCGACCTTTGTGCGCGGCCGCGGTTGCAGCCGGTGCAAGGACACCGGCTACAAGGGCCGCCTCGCGGTGATCGAGGCCATGCCCAACTATCCCGAACTCGAGCCGCTGGTCTTGGGGCGCGCGTCCTCGTCGCAGATCAAGGAGGTCGCGGTCCGCTGCGGCATGAAGACACTGCGCCAGAACGCGCTGGCCAAGGCCGCCCGGGGGATGACGACTATCGAGGAGGTGCTGCGGGTCACGGCGGCGGATTAGGTGCCGGGTATCCCGGGATGACGGGCTTGCCGCGAGCGGTGTGCCGCGTCATTCTTCCCGCGACCTTGTGCAAGCAGAACAGAATCCGCTGTGGTATCTGGCGTGTTTCTCAGGTTCCAGAGTGAAATGGATAGACCGTACCGGTCTTTCCGCACAAGGAGAACACCATGGCATTGAGTGCCAAGGAACTGCTGACAAAAGTCATCGAGTTGGGCGCAAGCGACCTCCATATCGTCGTGGGGGCGCCGCCGATGGTGCGGATCAACGGCAGTCTCCAGCCTCTGGAAGGGATGAGCGAGCTTCACCCCGAGGAGAGCCGGGACATCATCTACAGCGTGATGAACGAGGAACAGATCGCCGAGTTCGAGACCGAGAAGGAATGCGACCTCTCGTTCGGCATCCAGGGCCTGAGCCGGTTCCGCCTCAATGTCTATCGCGACCGCGGTTCCGTGGTGGGCGCGTTCCGATCGGTGCCCTTCGAGATCAAGACCTTCGAGGAACTGGGGCTGCCGCGCCAGGTGGCGGATTTCGCGTACCGGCCGCTTGGACTGGTCCTGGTGTGCGGTCCCACGGGCAGCGGCAAGTCGACCACGCTGGCCGCCATCATCGACCGGATCAACCGCGAACGGGACGTCCACATCATCACGATCGAAGACCCCATCGAGTACCTCCACGAACACCGGAATTCCGTGGTCAACCAGCGCGAGGTGCATGCCGACACCAAGTCCTTCGGCGCGGCCCTCAAGCGCGTGTTGCGTCAGGATCCGGACGTGATTCTGGTCGGTGAAATGCGCGATACCGAGACGATTCAGGCGGCGCTGACCGTCGCCGAGACAGGCCACCTTGCCTTTGCCACGCTGCACACCAACGACGCGCTGCAGACGATCAACCGTATTGTCGACGTCTTTCCATCGAGCCAGCAGGACCAGGTGCGCACCCAGTTGAGCTTCGTGCTCGAAGGGGTGGTAGTGCAGCAGCTCCTGCCGCGGGCGGACGGCAACGGGCGCGTGCTCGCGTTGGAGATCATGATTCCCAACCCCGCGATCCGCGCGCTGATCCGCGGGCAAAAGCTCGAACAGATCCCGTCCATGATCGAGATTGGATCGGGCGAAGGCATGATGACCATGAACCAGTCGCTCTACCGGCTCGCGCGGCGCAATATCATCTCCTTCGATACCGCGATGAAGCAGAGCCCGAATCCCGAGGGTCTTCAGCGGCTGTTCGAGAAAGGGCAATGACCGAGGGGTTCATCGAGAAGCTCCGCAGCGGCCACGATGGTCCCCCGGCGCGGGTACTGGTGGCGGGCATGGTTCGCGTCGGCGTGCTGCTTATCGCGGCCATGGCGGCGTCGCGTATTGGTCACTCGCCCAACATGCCGTGGCTGCTGGGCTCCTACGCCGTCGGTTGTCTGACGAGCCTGTGGTATGTGGTGGCGCTGCGGCGTGGCGGGGCCGCAGGTATCGCCTTCTCGCGGGCACTCGTCGCGATGGACTTCGCCATCGTCGCCGCCACCGTGACCTTCACCGGCGGTTCGACCAGTTTCTTTGCCTTCCTGTTTGTGGTCGTGCTGCTCGAGGCGGGCCTGTTGCTCGGATTGGGGCACGCACTGGCCTTCGCCATCTTCGGTACCCTGTACATGGCCGCGCTGCTGGTGGCGGCCCGGGGCGCCGTGACCGAGGCGGCCTACTACAGTCTGCTCATCCAAGGACTCGCATTCTGCCTGAGTGCTTTTCTGAGCGGCTACTGGCACCAGCGCATCTTCCGGCTTCAGGCATTTCAGCGCGAAATCCTGGACAATCTGAACAGCGGCTTTCTGATCACCAACCAGAGCGGGCAAATTGTCGCGCAGAACCGGGCCGCCGACCATATCCTGCACCTGCCCGTGGGTGCCGCCATCGGCCGGCATGTGGGCGACGTCCTGCGCCCCGAGGGTGGCGGCGAATGTCCCGTCCTGACGACCCTGCGCTCGCAGCGGGACTTCACGAGCTACGAGTTCTCGGTGTTGACCGCCAGCGGCCAACGCACACTCATCGGGCTGACCACCAGCCGCATCTATAGCCGTAACGGCGGCCTCTCCGGGTCCATTGCGTCGTTCACCGATCTCACGGAAATGGCACGCATGCGCCGGGAACTCCGCCAGCAGGACCGCATGGCCGCCGTCGGCGAACTCGCCGCGGGTCTGGCCCACGAGATCCGCAACCCGCTGGCCGCCATCCGCGGGGCGGTGGATGAAATCCCGGCGAGCATCGGCCAGCCGGCGATTCTCGAGCGCCTCGCGGCCATCGTCATTCGCGAAGCGGACCACCTGAACAAGATTGTGACCGATTTCCTCGAGTTCGCGCGGAATCCGATGGTGCGGCGCCAGATCTTTGACCTGCGCGCCGTGCTGGACGAGACCGTGGCCGCCATGCGGCAGCGGTCAGGCAACGGGCTGGTGATCGAGACCTCCGTGCCGGATACGCCACTGCGTGTCAGCGGCGACCCGGACCAGATTAAGCAGGTCTGCGTGAACCTGGCCAAGAATGCCGCCGATGCCATGAACGGCGCGGGAACGCTGGCGATCAGCCTGTCCCGCTTGGAGCGCACCTGCGAGATCCGATTCGATGACGAGGGGCCGGGCATCGCGCCGGACGTGATGGACCGTATTTTCGAGCCGTTTTTTACGACCAAGGAGCGCGGCGTCGGCATGGGCCTGGCGGTGTGCATGCGCATCGTAACCGCGCACGACGGCATCATCCATGCGGCCTCGCGGCCGGGCGGCGGCGCCACGGTGGCCGTGCGGCTGCCGGTCGCGCACGGCGACGCGTAGTGCGGCGCAAGGGGCTAAAGCCCCTTGTCTCCAAGAGGCACAGACAAGGGGCTTTAGCCCCTTGCCGAGGCAAGAGATAGACCAGGGGCTTCAGCCCCTTGCCGAGGCAAGAGACGGACAAGGGGCTTTAGCCCCTTGCGCTCAGGGCGACGGGAGAAGACGACGTGGCAAAGGAACTCCGGGTGCTGGTGGTGGACGACGAGCAGAGCATGCGCGAACTGCTGGTCATTGTGCTGGGCAACGCCGGGTATCACGTGACGGCGGTTGGCTCGGCCGACGCGGCGCGGGCGGCGCTCGAAGCGGAGCCCTTTGATTGCCTGTTGACCGACCTGCGCATGGGCAGCGACCGCAATGCCGGCATGGAACTGCTGTCCTGGGTCAAACAGCAGTCGCCCGCGACGCCGGCCATCATGATCACCGCCCACGGTTCGGTCGAGACGGCCATCGACGCGATGAAGCGCGGCGCGGCCGACTACCTCATGAAGCCGTTCAAGAACGACGAGATCCGGCTGGTCGTCAGGCGCGCGATCGAGGAACGCAACCTGCGGCGCGAAAACGAAGCACTGCGCCGCGACCAGGCCACCCGCGGCAGCATGGAGAACACCGTCGGCACCAGCAAGGCCATCGAGGCCGTGCGTGAGATGGTCCGGCGCGTCGCGGTCTTGCCGAGCACGGTCGCGATCCACGGCGAGAGCGGCACCGGCAAGGAACTTGTCGCCCGCAGCATCCATCAGCTCAGCCCGCGCGCGCAGAAACCGTTCGTCGCTATCAACTGCGGCGGCATCCCGGAGAACCTCCTCGAAAGCGAGCTGTTCGGGCACCGGAAGGGCGCGTTCACCGGCGCCGTCGAGGACCGGGACGGCCTGTTTGTCACCGCGGACGGTGGCACCCTTTTTCTGGACGAGGTGGGGGAGATGCCGCTCGCATTGCAGGTGAAACTGCTGCGCGTGCTCGACAACAACGTCGTGACCCCAGTCGGCGACGTCCGCGGCGTGAAGGTGGACGTCCGCATCATTTCCGCGACCAACCGCAACCTCGAACAGATGGCCCGCGAAGGCGGTTTCCGCGAGGACCTGTTCTACCGGCTCAACGTCATTCCGATCTTCGTGCCGCCCCTGCGCGAACGGGCCGAGGACATCCCCCTGTTGGCGCGCCATTTCCTGCGGGTGCATGCCCAGAAGATGCAGGTGGCCGAACCCGAGCTGTCTGCGGGCGCGCTCGAGTGCCTCTGCCGCTACAACTGGCCCGGCAACGTCCGCGAGCTGCAGAATACCCTCGAGCGCAGCGTCGCCCTGTGCAACGACGGCCGGATTGACGTCGCCGATCTGCCTCCCAACATCCAGCACCACGTCGCCAGTCCCCGCGAGGGCATCTCCGGACTCCCGCCCGGCGGCCTCGACCTCGAACCCTATATCGCGGACATCGAGGTCAACCTCATCCGCCAGGCCCTTGAATGCGGCCGCCACTCGCAGAAGAAGGCCGCCGAACTCCTCGGCCTCACCCCGCGGAGTTTCCGCTACCGCCTCCAGAAATACGGGCTGGACGACGAATAGGCGGGAGCCGGGGACAAGGGGTTGAGACCCCCAGTCGAGCGCTCCGGGTTGCGGCACGATCTGGCCGGTTCGGGCGGTTGACGGCTCCCGGTCCGGTGTGGTAGGTTTCATTGCTTCTTGCACTTTCGATCTGGAGTACCCTCACCCGGGAAGTAAGCGCCATGTTCATCGGCACACGCTCGACCAATACCATTTTCGATGTTTTTCATACCGGCGTGCATGAATACATGCGTGAGAACGGCGCGCCGGAGGAAGTGCAGATTTGCAGCCTGAACTGCGAGATGCATGCCAAGGCGGCCGACATCAGCAAGCGCGTCGATGTCCTCCGCGTGCAGTACAAGTACAAGGACGGCACCGATCCGGCGGCCATCCAGCAGAAATTGCAGGATGCCCGCATCACGGCGCGCGTCCAGCTCAGCAACGGGCACATGCATATCACGCTGCCGCCCTTCGAGTGGCGGCACATGCCCATGCTCAACGTCGTCGACCAGATCATCGAGGAGTCCGTCGTCGAGACGCTCCGGTCGAAGTCCTGGGAAGTGACGGTCAAGAGCTACCGCAAGACCAACCACAACATCAACCTGATGATCGAGCAGATGCAGGCGGCGCGCGCGTCGGACCTGCACCTGCGCGCCGGCTCGCCGCCCTATGTCCGGGTAGACAACGACCTGCTGCCGATGGACCTGCCGCCGCTCAGCGCCGACGACATGGAAACCATCGTGTATCAGCTCGGCAGCGAGTCGGAGGTCGAGATCCTGCGGACCGAGCGCGAGAGCAGCTTTCAGTACCATTCGGCGGGCATCGGCTACCTGCGCGTCAGCGGTTATTACAAGCAAGGCGCCATGGCCCTGGCCATCCGTCTGATTCCCGAGAGTCCCTATCCCTTCCCCGAACTCAACCTGCCCGACACGGTCCGCAAGATGGCCGACGCGCACCGCGGGCTGGTGCTGGTCTGCGGCATCACCGGCAGCGGCAAATCCACGACGCTGTCCTCGCTGGTCGATTACATCAACGAGACGCGTCACGCGCACATCATCACGACCGAGGACCCGGTCGAGTTCGTGTACAAGGACAAGAAGAGCATCATCTCGCAGCGTCAGGTCGGGCGGGATACCCACAGCTTTGCCAACGCGCTGCGTGGCGCTCTGCGTGAAGACCCCGACGTGATTCTCGTGGGCGAGATGCGCGACATGGACACGATCCGCGCGGCCCTGAGTGCCGCCGAGACCGGCCACCTGGTGTTCAGCACCTTGCACACGATGACCGCCGTCGACACGGTCAACCGCGTGATCAGCTATTTCCCACAGGCCGAACGCGAGCTGATCCGTCAGGAGCTGGCCTATTCGCTGCGCGGCGTGGTGTGTCAGCGGCTTCTGAAGAAGATCGGCGGCGGCCGCGTCCCCTGCGTCGAAATCCTGGTCGGCGGCAAGCCGATTGTGCGCGACGCCATCCTCGAGGGCGAGATCGAGAAGCTCCACAACATCATCGAGGTCGACAGCGACATGCGCAGCTTCGATCAGTACGCCGTGGACCTGTTCAAGGAAGGAAAGGTGACCCGCGAAGAGGCCATCAAGGCGTGCAGCGACGAAGAAGCCTTCGCCCGCGTCATTTCAGGCATCAAGGGCACCGAAGGCCGCAAGCTGCTGAAGTAGAGACGCGGATCTGCTATATTCGAGTCAGGAAGCCGGAGGTCCGAGTATGGAATTGCCGATTCGCCCTGACGCAGCAAAGATCGCGGATTTCTGCCGCGAGCATTACATCACGAAGCTGGCATTCTTTGGGTCAATCTTGACTGATCGATTTGGTCCGGACAGCGACGTCGATGTCTTGGTTGAGTTCGCCCCCGCGCACGTTCCCGGTCTGATCGCATTGAGTGCCATGGAACGTGAACTGTCCCAGATACTGGGCCGAAAAGCAGACATGCGGACGCCCCGCGATCTCAGCCGCTACTTCCGGGACGAAGTTGTGCGCAACGCGGTTATCCAATATGCTGCATGAACCGGACTGCAACCGGCTTCGCCACATTGTTGAGGCCGCCCATGAGGTGGCGGACTACGTTCATGGCGTGACACAAGTGGAATTTGCGCGTCAGCGCACACTTCAGCACTCGACTGTGCGCTGTATAGAGATCATAGGTGAAGCCGCGTCGAGATTGTCTCCCGAGTTGCGCGACAGCACCCCCGACATTCCGTGGCAGGATATGATCGGCATGCGCAACAGATTGATTCACGCGTACTTCGACATCGACTTGGATCTCGTCTGGCAGACAGCCACCGTCGAGCTTCCAGCCATCATTCCCAGAGTTGAAGCACTCTTGTGCGCGCGATGAAGTGCCGATAGCCGGGACGCCGTATCACACCAGCCGGTTCATCACCATCCCCGTCGGCAGTTTCGGGAAGAAATAGGTGGATTTCTGCGGCATGGGCTCGCCGGCCTCGGCGCAGTCACGCACCTGCTCGGGGCGTGTGGCACGCAGCAGGAAAGCCAGACCCTTCTCGCCACTTTCGACGTCGTCCATCGCCTTGGCCGCGTCGCGCTCGTAGGAAAGCTGCACCTGTTCCTGGATGCCCAGCAGGCGTTCGATGATGCCGCCATGCAGCACGGCGACGTCAAGCTGGCGCCAGGCAGGGCCGCGTTCGGCGCCCAGCAGGTCCTCGCGGCGGACGTCGTCGCGCAGACGCAGGATGAAGCGTCCGCGTCCGTGAACCGCCAGCCCGATGGCGCACGAGGCGTCCTCGTGCTTGACCTGCTCGGCCACGTCGCCTTCGGCCGGCATCACACTGAACCACTGCTTCAGGGCATCGAGAAAACCGCCCGCGTCGAAGCCTGCGGGGAACGGCATGACGCGGTGCGGGGGATAGATCGCCAAGCCCGGGTCCTCGAAGGGCACAAAGCCCATCAACACGAAATCATAGGGCCGCAGTCCGTCCGGGCGTTCCTTCTCGCGCATCATGTCGCGGTACACACAGGCCGTGCGGAAGCGGTGGTGGCCGTCGGCAATGTACAGCTTCTTGTTCTTGAAGAAGGCCGGGATCTCATCATGATGCGGCGCCTGCCAGAGGCGTTGCGTGACGCCGTCGATGGTGCGGGCCACGGCATCGGGGTCGCGGGCGTCCATCTGGTTCAGAAACGGCGTGAGGGCGCCCTCCTGGTCGTCGTACAGCACGAAGACGGCCCCGAGATTGGTCCGGGTGGCCTCGGTGACGCGCAGCCGGTCCTCGAAGGGCTTGTCAAAGGTGCGCTCGTGGCCCAGCACCAGGTTTTCGCCGCTTTCGGGCAGCTTGGCGACGGCAAAAAAGCCGCGGCGCACCCGCTCGAGGCCTTCCAGGCCCGTGAACACCTGTTCGAGGAGGTAGAAGCTGTCCTCCGGGTCCTGGCGCAGGGCCTGCCGCGCAATCCACTCCTCGAAGATGTGCCCGGCGTTCTCATACTGCGACCGACCGGCCTCGGGCTGGGGCAGGATGACGTGCGTCATGTTGAAGGGGCTGCGGGCGGCCAGGATTGCGCGTTCCTCGGGGGTGATCACGTCGTACGGCGGGGTCACCACATGGTCGAGCGTGCCCACAACCGCGGGATCGAAACGGTGACCGCGAAAGCCTCGCACTTGCAACATGATGCGCGTGTTCTCCAGAGGTTGATGAATGAGGAAAGCTCCTGCACGGGAGTCTCGGATTGTAAAGCCCGCGGCGGGTGGAGTCAAGGCGGTCCGGTGCTCAGTGATCCCCAGTTTTGGAGTAGCCGCATGAACAAAGGGCGTACATGGCCCTCCTCCGTCTAAAATGGCCTCCAGTTGACAGCCACGAGGTCCACCCGGAGGGAAAAGCTCATGTACGACCCG
>JBPOJD010000068.1:0-10622 GCA_052033955.1 Candidatus Hydrogenedentota bacterium | reverse complement strand
GTGGTCATTTGGGCGTGCGCCTGTCTCGTATTTTCTGCCGGGGGGGGGGGGGGCCGCCCAGGAACCCCGCCCCTACGGCGTGGCGCGCACTATATTGCAGGGGCTGGCCTGGAACGGGCCTGTACGTGGGGATGTATCTCGTCATGTAGGGGCGGGTTTTAAACCCGTCCCGAACCGGGTAACGCACGGCGTTGGCGTTGGCGAGGCGGATGGCCGTCGTGTCCAAGGGGGGAGGGGGAACAATGACATATGACCCGAAAGGGCATCATCGGCGGTCCATCCGATTGCAGGGCTACGACTACTCGCGGCCGGGGATGTATTTCGTGACAGTCTGCGCGCAGAATCGGGCGTGCCTGTTTGGCGATGTCGTGGACGGGGAGATGTGTCTGAACGAGGCCGGGTGCCGGGTTCACGCGGCATGGGGCGATCTGCCTTGTCATTATTCAGGTGTTGAATTGGATGCGTTCGTAGTCATGCCAAACCATGTGCATGGGATCATCATGATCGTCGGAGAGGGTCTGGAGCCTGTGGCCGAAACGGACCACGCGTGGCTGGCAGGGGCGGGTTTGAAACCCGCCCCTACAATGCCCCTGTCGTCTCGTTCGGC
This sequence comes from Candidatus Hydrogenedentota bacterium, assembly GCA_052033955.1. GTDB lineage: Bacteria > Hydrogenedentota > Hydrogenedentia > Hydrogenedentales > SLHB01 > JBPOJD01. Next base: position 10,015 of record JBPOJD010000068.1, on the reverse strand, counting down.
CGGGGCGGGATTCAAGCCCGCTCCGACGGTGCCCCTGTTGTCCGGCTCGGTAGGGGCGGGTTTCAAACCCGCCCCCGCGGCTACGCATCTGCCGGAGCTGGTGCGTGCGTTCAAGACGTTTTCTGCCCGCAAGATCAACGGATGGAGGAATGTCCAGGGCGCGGCCGTCTGGCAGCGCAACTACTACGAACACATCATCCGGAACGACGATGCGCTGTGCCGGGTGCGCGAATACATCATGAACAATCCGGCGCAATGGGCGCTGGATCGCGAGAATCCCGCTTGGGCGGACGGCATTCCGCCGTTGTTTACGCGGTGTCAGCGCGCCGAACCGTGGCGTGTGTGACCCTACCTGCAACCGGCCCTGCGCGGCCGGTGATTGACAATCCCCACGGGTTTGCTGTACTTCAGTAGCGGTTCCCATGTGTGCCTCGGCACCGTTCCCAACCTTGGAAAATGCACCATGACATGCACGCATCGCGTTCTCCTGGCGGCGGCCGTTATCTTTTTCACGGGCGCTTCGGCGCACGCACAGGAGGACGCGCAGTGCTTTCTATGTCACGGCGATCCGGATGCGAGCACGAAGGCGGCAGACGGGAGCATCCGGTCGCTCTACATTGACGAGGAGCATTTTGCGGTCTCCGTGCACGCGGGGATGGGGTGTGTGGCGTGCCACGCGGATATCGAGGACATCCCTCATGCGCCGGAGCTGGCCCCGGTCCAATGCGGCAATTGTCACTATCAAGAAGAGGAGTATGCCGAGAGCCTGCACGGTCTGGCGTTGAAGGGGGGCGACACGGACGCCGCGGGGTGCAGCGATTGTCACGGGGCGCATGACATCCGGCCGGTTGCGGACCCGCTCTCGGCGGTCTCGCCGCTGAATCTGCCTGGGACCTGCGGCAAGTGTCACAGCGATCCCGCGCTCGTTCGCAGTCACATGATATCCGTGAGTCAGCCATCAGACAGCTACCTGAAGAGCGCGCATGCCCAGGCGATCCGGTCCGGCAATCTTGACGCGGCGAGCTGCAACGACTGTCATGGCACGCACAATCTGCTTCCCGCGCACCATCCGTCGTCGCCGGTGAACCGGTTCAATATCTCCGCCACGTGTGGCCAGTGCCATCCCCAGGAACAGGCCGAGTTCGACGCCAGCATTCACGGGAGAGCCCTGGCCGCAGGCATTCCGGACGCGCCGACGTGCGTGGACTGCCATGGCGAGCATGGCATCGAAGGGCCCGGGGAAACCTCCTCGCAGATCAACCGCCAGCAGGTGGTGCGGTCCACCTGCCCCCGCTGTCACGATGATGAGCGGGTGATGCAGCGGTACGGCATCGAAACGATGCGCGTGGCCAGCTACATGGACAGCTACCACGGGATGGCCAGCGCGGCCGGCTCGTCGGTCGTGGCCAGTTGCACGAGCTGTCACGGCGTGCACTCGATCCTGCCGCAGGACGACGTGCGGTCGTCCATTCATCCCGACAATCTGCCGAACACGTGTGGAAAATGTCATGCGAGCGCCGGACCCAATTTCGCCAAGGGCGCGGTGCACATCATGCCGACTTCGCCGGATCAGCGGGCGCTGGGTCTGGTGCGGCTGGCATACATGGGTCTGATCTTTCTGGTGATCGGCGGCATGGTCGCGCACAACACGATCATGATGGGGCGGCACGCACTGGGCAAGTTTCGTCAGGAACTGCGCGGTCCGGACACCTACAAGCGCTTCAACCTGGGTCAGACCGCGGGCCATCTCGTGCTGACGGTGGCGTTCACCGCTTTGGCAGTATCCGGTTTTGCCCTGCGCTACCCCGAGACCTGGTGGGCCCGTCTCATCTTTGGCGGCGAGACCGGCCTGGCGGCCCGCGGCACCATCCACCGCACCTTTGCATGGGTTTTGGTGGCGCTGGCCGTGGTGAACGCCGTCTACCTGCTCTTTACCCGGGGCGGCCGCAGGGAACTGGCGAGTTTGAGGATGGGGTTCAAAGACCTGCGCGACGTCGGGCACAACCTGGCCTACGCGGTGGGCGTGAGCCGGTCCCAGCCGCGATTTGACCGCTACAGTTACATCGAGAAGTTCGAGTACTGGGGCATGTGGTGGGGGACGCTGCTGATGATCGTTACCGGGTTCTGCATGATGTTCGTCAACATCTTCCTGCACTACTTTCCGAAGGTGGCGCTGGACGTGATCGCCCTGGTCCATTTCTACGAGGCATGGCTGGCCGTTCTGACCATCGTCATCTGGCACCTGTACTACATGATCTTCGACCCGCACACCTACCCGATGAACTGGTCCTGGATCACGGGGCACATCACGAAGGACGACCTCGCGGCGCGGCATCCGCTGGAGTACGAGCGGGTGGTGGAACCGGAGCGGGAAAAGAGCGACTGAGACGGGTATACGCCTGGGCGGGTTTGAAACCCGCCCGTACAATGCCCCCGCGTCACGTTCGGTGGGGGCGGGTTTGAAACCCGCCCCTACAGTTCCGCCAGGGCCTGTAACAGGTTCCGGGTGGCAGCGAGCGGGTCGCCGTCCTGTTGCGGATCGGTCTGAAGGGTCAGGCCGGGCTTGTCCTGCCACGTGAACTGAATACGGTTGCCAAAGGTCTGCTCGAGCACGTTGCGGGTCTTGCGCGAGATCAGCCGGCCACTGTCGAATTCGACGGAGACCCCATCGCGCGCGGCGGCCATCCGGATCGCGCCGATCTCGGCTCCCAGTGCGCGCAGGCCCATGACCTCGAGCAACCGCCGGACCGGCGCGGGCGGCGCGCCGAAGCGGTCGGTCAACTCGTCGCGGATCTCGCGCACCTCGTCGGAGGACTGCACGCCCGCGATGCGTTTGTAGAGGGTGATTTTCTGCGCCTCGGACGGCACGTAGGCCTCGGGGATGTAGGCGTCGATGACGAGATCGAAGGGGGGCAGCGGCCGCCGTGTCAGCGGTTCGCCCTTGAGTTCGGCGACGCATTCCTCGATGAGCTGTGTGTAGGCTTCGTAGCCGACGGCGGCGATGTTGCCGCTCTGCTCGCCGCCCAGGATGTTGCCGCAGCCGCGGATCTCGAGGTCGCGCATCGCGATGCGAAAGCCCGCACCCAGGCTCGAGAACTCTTCGAGCGCTTTCAGCCGTTTCTGGGCGTCTTCGCTGAGCGCGCGATCCCCGGGAATGAGCAGATACGCGAAGGCACGGTGCTTGTAGCGGCCCACGCGGCCGCGGATCTGATACAGATCGGCGAGGCCGAAGGTATCCGCGCGGTCGACGACGATCGTGTTGGCGTTGGGGATGTCGAGCCCTGAGCCGATGATGGTCGTGCAGACCAGCACATCTACTTCCTTGCGGATGAAGGCGGACATCACCTCCTCGAGGCGGTGTTCGCCCATCTGGCCATGCGCGACGGCCACCCGCGCGGCCGGCACGAGCTTGTTGATGCGCACCGCGACCTGCTCGATGGTCTGCACACGGTTATGCAGGTAGAAGACCTGTCCCTCGCGTCCCAGTTCGCGCACGATGGCCTCTTGGATCAGCCGTTCGTCGAAGGCGTCGATGCAGGTGTGGATCGGCAGGCGGTCGTTGGGCGCGGTGTTGATGAGACTCATGTCGCGGATGCCGAGCAGCGACAGGTGCAGCGTGCGGGGAATGGGCGTGGCGGTCATGGTCAGCACGTCCACATTGGCCCGCAGGTGTTTGAGCTTTTCCTTGTGCGCCACGCCAAAGCGCTGCTCCTCGTCGATGATCACGAGGCCGAGATCCTTGAACCGGATGTCCTTCGAGGTAATCCGGTGCGTGCCGACAACGATATCGACCTCGCCCGACTTCATCCGCTCGACGGTTTCGCGCTGCTGTTTGGGCGTGCTGAAGCGGCTCAACATCTCGACCCGCACCGGATAGTCCGCCAAGCGTTCCGAGAAAGTCGAGTAGTGCTGTTGCGCGAGGACGGTCGTCGGAACCAGCAGCGCCACCTGCTTGCCATCCATGACGGCCTTGAAGGCCGCGCGCAGCGCCACCTCGGTCTTGCCGTAGCCCACGTCGCCGCACAACAGCCGGTCCATCGGGCGGGGCATCTCCATGTCGCGCTTGACGTCGACAATCGCACGGGCCTGATCGGCAGTCTCCTCGTACTCGAAGGCGTCCTCGAATTCCCGCTGCCAGTGCGTGTCCGGACTGAAGGGATGGCCCTCGACGCTTCCGCGCCGCGCGTAGAGCTCGAGCAGCTCCTGCGTCATGTCCTTGACGGCCTTCTTGACCCGCGCCTTGGTGCGCGCCCACGTGGCGCCGCCGATGCGGTCCACTCTGGGCACCGATCCATCGCCGCCAACGTACTTCTGCACCAGGTCGATGTGCGTGACCGGGAGGTACAGCTTGTCGCCGCCCGAGTACTGCACCGTCAGGAAGTCGCCGGACTTCCCCTCGAATCGCTTGAGACCGAGGTAGCGGCCGATGCCGTGCTGCTGATGCACGATGTAATCGCCCACGCGCAGGTCGCTGAATGCGGTAATGGTCTGTCCGGCCTCGAAACGGCGGCGTGTGCGGCGCACATAGCGCCGCCCGAAGATCTCGCGCTCGCTGAGGACCGCCAGCTTGTCCCGGTCGGACGAGAAGCCCGCCCGCAAGCGGCCGAGCGCGATCCGCAGGTCGAAGGAGCCCGTGCCGGGGCGGTAGCCCTGTTCCTCGAGCAGTTCCAGCAGGCGCTGCCGCTCGCCGGTGTTGTGGCACACGAGGGATACCGTGAACCCGTTCGCATCCCACTGCTTGAGCTGGCCCCAGAATCCGTCGATGTCGCCGGCCCACGTGGCGACCGAGTGCATGGGCTGGGTGAGACGCGGCCGGTCCTTCTGTGCGGCAAGGGCGACCTGCGCGAGGTCGATCCGGGGAAACGATTCGAGGCGCCGCGCGATGTCGTCCCACGTCATCATGTAGCGGCTGTCGGTGAACTGTGCCTCGAGTTCCTTCGCGGTCTCGTACACGGCCATCGGTTCGTCCACGGCAACGAGCGTGTTGCCGGGAAAATAGTCCGTCAACACGCTCACATCGTCGCGGTTGGCGAGAAGGGCCTTCTCCGAACGCGGCAGGACGTGCAGGGTGTCCACCTGCCCGATGCTGCGCTGGGTCTCGGGTTCAAAGCGCCGGATCGACTCGATCTCGTCGCCGAAGAACTCGATGCGGTACGGCAACTCGCCGGAGATCGGGAACACATCGAGTATGCCGCCCCGCACACTGATCTCGCCCCGCTGCTCGACCATCAGCTCGCGCTGATAGCCCATCCGGGACAGCCGGGCGGTCAGATCTTCCAGCTCGTATTCCTCGCCGGTCCGAAGCGTGATCGTTTCGGCCTCGAGGCGCTTGCGGCTGGCCACATATTGCAGCAGTGACCGCACGGGGACGACGACATACGCCGGCTCGTCTTTTTCGAGCCAGAGCGCGAGTTTCTCGAGCGTGTTCATGCGTTCGGCGACGATATCGTCAGCCGGACTCATCAGGTCCGACGGCAGGACTTCCCATGAGGGAAAGAGCAGGCAGTGGTCCGGGTCGGCGAAGGTGGCGAGGTCCTCGAAGGCGGCCTCGGATTCAAGCCGGCCGGAGGTGATCAGCAGCAGGCGCGCGCGCAGGTGCTGGGCGGTCTGCGACGCCACGAGCGACTTGGCGGCGCCCCACGGCCCCACCACGTCGACATGGCCCGGCGCGGCCGCGCGCAAACGCGCCGCGGCCTCGTGTGCGACCTGAAGTGTGGGCCAATCGTGGGCCACCGCCCCGTCTCCCTGTCCAAAACAAGCAGAGGCGGACCGCGTCGTGCGGCCCGCCCCGGAAAACAGCAGGAAAAAGAGTTAGCGCGAGTAGTACCCGATGACGCCCAGGGTATCGACCTTGAACGGGATGGTATCGAGGTTCGGCGTGGCGGTCATCTTGGCCTCAAACGCCTTCGGGGCCCGCTCGAGGTACTCGGGCATCGCGGCGGGCGGATGCTCGGCCCCTTCCATGATCATCGGGATCTTGCGGCCCTTCTCGGTGACGCTGATCGCCATGCCGGGCTTAACCACGAAGCTGGGCTTGTCGACCTTGGCGCCGTCCACGAGGAAATGCCCGTGGTTGACGACCTGGCGCGCCGCGAAGATGGTTGGCGCGAAGCCCAGCCGGTAAACGACGGTGTCCAGACGCGACTCGAGCAGCAGCAACAGGTTGGTGCCGGTCACGCCGCCCATGCGCTGGGCCTTCTCGAAGGTGCGCCGCATCTGGCGCTCGAGCAGACCGTAGTGCGTGCGGATCTTCTGCTTGTCCTGGAGCTGTTGACCATAGACGCTCACCTTGCGGCGGGCAGTCTGGCCGTGCTGACCGGGGGCGAAGGGCCGCCGGATGGACGGGCACTTTGGGCTGCCCCAGATGCAGCTGCCCAAACGGCGACAAAGCTTGTGTTTCGGACCTGTCTTGCGAGCCATCGAAAAATCCTTTCATTCGGGGGCGCGTGTTTGCCCGGTATCACCCCATAGGTTGAATATTTCACCATTGCCCGGGCCGGTAGATACCGGTAAGCATGGGCCCGGACACAGACAGCCGCCAATACTAGCGAACAACCGGGTTCCAAGTCAAACACAGGTGCGGCGCGGGAGCTTGAGGAACCTTTTGCAAGTGCCGCGACGGTTGCGTGCGGCACGCCGTTCTGCCACACTTGGCTGGTCCGTTGGACTCGCCCACGGCGTATTGGAGGATGCCATGTTCCAGCCAAATTCCGCTACTGCCCGTTTGCTGGCCGTTGTTGTCGTCACAGGGGTGTTGGTCACGCTGTCAGCGTGCGCCACGTCCCGGCACGCGGTTACGGTGTCGCCGGTGGATTCGGTGCGCGTTCTCACCGGTATTCCCTACGCCACGGGGCACGTGCTGACGCCCGAGGGGCACAAAGGGACCAAGGTCCTGACGATGGATGTCTATATGCCTGCTCAGGAGGGCGCAGAGGCCCGGCCGTCGCTGCTGCTCATTCACGGCGGCGGTTTCACCGAAGGCGACCCGGGACAGATGGCCGAATTGGGGCGCTTTTTCGTCGAGCGCGGCTTTGTCTGCTTTGCCAATTCCTACCGGCTCCGGCGCGACCGGCCGGACGCCACACCGGAGGCTGCGTTGGCCGACACGATGGCGGCCGTGCGCTGGGTGCGAAAGCATGCTCCGGAATATGGCGGGCGCGCGGACGCGATTGGTGCGCTGGGCTATTCGGCCGGCGCTTTTGCCTCCGTGGCGGTCGCGGCGGCGGACCCCGGCGACTACCGCGTGGACGGCGACATCGCTCCGTTCAATACGCCGGGCGAATCGCCTGCGTTGCAGGCGGCCGTGGTCGTGGCCGGCGGCATGCGCGAGGACCTGAAATTCGACCCGGCCGACCCGCCGTTGCTGGTCATCCATGGTACCCGCGACCAGGTGGTACCGGTGGAGCGGGGCCTGGCAATTCGCGACGCGGCCCACGCGGCAGGCGTCACCTGTGAGTTCATCCCCATTGAACGGGCGGACCACTGGCCCCTGAACGCCGACTACCAGGGGCGCAACGTCAAGGAATATGCGGCGGCGTTCCTTCACCGTCATCTGGAAGCGCCCCGGCCGATCGCCCCCGTGGCGCTCGGAGCCGCCGCGGTCCCCTCCCCTGCTGCAACCCCCACCGGCACTCCTCCCGCGCCGGGCGCGCCGGTGGTGCGGCTCGACGCAAGCGCGACGAAGCACGGGACCATCGTCATGGATCCTCCCGGAGGCAGTTACGAAGCGGGCACCATGGTAAAGCTGAGTCCGGTGCCGGACGAAGGCTACCGCTTCGCCTATTGGGCCGGGGATATTCGAGACGTGCGTGAACAGGCGTATCTCGTGATGGACCGCGACAAGCGCATCGAGGCGGGTTTCCTTCCTCGCGATGATGCCGAACGGGTGCGAGTCGAGACGCTCGTCAAGGGCGCCGGTACGCTCCGGATGTACCCGCCGCTCGCACGCCACGTCAAGGGAAGCACGGTTACCCTTGAGGCGCATCCCGAACGGGGAGCGCATTTTGTGCGCTGGGAGGGCGCGGCGCTGACCGGTCCCGCCGCTTCGTTGGTGGCGAATGCCGACCAGCGCGTTACGGCGGTGTTTGACACCGCGGTCACGGTTGCGCCCGACACCGTCCGGCTCCCGGCCGGGGGCGGTGTGGCTGATGTGCAGATCCGGGGCCGGGACGTCGACGAGACGGTGCTATGGCCCGTGCCGGGCATCGATATCGCGCCGCGGGGTCGCGGCGTGCGCATTACCGCGCTTCCGAACCCCAGCGCATACGGCCGGACCACCTTTCTGCGCCTGACGGCGCCGGGGCTGGCGGGGCGGTACGTCCAGGTTCCGATTGTTCAGGAGGCCGGCGCGGGTGCGGCGCGTCTGGCGTGGTGGGGCGACCCGGCCCAGCCGGACGCGGGACGCATCCTCACCGCCAACAGCGACGACACGTTTGTCTTGGGCGCGGTGCGGGGCACGGCCATCGGTTTTCTGGCCGATGACAGTGGCGCGACGCACGCGATCCCCTCGGGCGGGGGCTACGACGTGTATGCGGAGTGGGATCTGCCGACCAATCCGGGGGTGTTCAAGGATCCGGACGCGCCTGGGGAACTTGGTACCTCCTATTGCTACGTCGGCATTGATTCCGGCAGCGTCAATGCCCTGCAACTGCGTTTTGGCATCGAGTGGAAGGACATCGGCCGGGGCGATGAATGGGTATTGCGCGGCCAGTACGATTCCCAGCAGGTGTCGGCCGTGAGCCAGAACGACGGAAAGATGCCCGGCCATATCGCCGTGCGCGTCATGAAGCGCTACGACGGCGAAGGGGCCACGGCGACGGTCCGCGCAGCCTACAGGCTTGACGGCGGGGCGTGGCAGCCCTATCTGTTCACCACGCCTGGTCACGCCGAGGCCTATCTATTGGGTGCGCGCGGCGAGGACCGGGGCACGGACTACGTGACGTTCAAGGTGCGGGGACTTGCCTCAACGCGGTTCATGGGGCCCGTTGTCGAAGTGCCGGGCCCGGGCGGCACCGGCGCGCGCTGAACCCGCGCTGTACGCCCCAGAGATGGGGATGTGGTAGACTTGTGTCCGGTTTGCGTTCGCGGCATGACTGCCGCGGACCGGCACGGGAGCCCTATGACTACACCGGAACCTCGCCCCTCTATCGGGGAAGAACTCGCCAACAGCCTCACCCACGGTTTGGGGCTGTTGCTGGCCGTGGCCGCCTTGAGCGTGCTCGTTACCTTTGCGTCGTTGAATGGCGAGCCGTACCGCATTGTCGCGTGCAGCGTGTACGGCGCGTCGCTCGTGATCCTCTACCTCGCATCGACGCTCTACCACGCGGTTCGCGCGCCGCGCGCCAAGCGCATGCTGCGCATCTTCGACCACGCCGCAATCTACCTGCTGATCGCGGGCACCTACACGCCCTTCACACTGGTGAGTCTTCGCGGCGGCTGGGGCTGGACGCTGTTCGGCCTCGTGTGGGGGCTGGGAATGACCGGTGTTCTCCTCAAACTGGTCTTTCATACCCGGTTCGAGGTGCTGAGCACGCTGGCCTACGTGGCGATGGGGTGGGTGGTGCTTGTAGCCATCAAGCCCGTCGCTGCGGCGCTCCCCGCGTCCGGCATTGCGTGGCTCGTGGCCGGCGGACTCGCCTACACGCTTGGGGTCATCTTCTACGCCTGGGAACGCCCCTACCACCACGCGATCTGGCACCTGTTCGTCCTCGCAGGCAGTGCATTTCATTTCGTCGCCGTGCTGCGCTACGTCGTGCCGCTCTAGGGCGGTCCGGCGGTCACCTGTCAAGCCATTTGTGGATCTTACCCGAGGGGCTTTCGTCGCGCCATTTGCGATCTTACCCGAGGGATGTTTTGACCTTTTCATGAGGGCTCTCCTGGCACACTCCGCCCCGCGGGGAGGGGTGTGGCGGTTGTAGTACAGAAGTTTGTTTACGGGCACCTTCTTTTTGAAGGGCCGCAATGGCCGCGAGTTTTTTGTCAATTGCCACGCTGAGTGCAAAAGGGTCGAGTTGTT
>JBPOJD010000062.1:0-19467 GCA_052033955.1 Candidatus Hydrogenedentota bacterium | reverse complement strand
TGACATTGCAGTGGATCTGGGCGGCGGATTTCGATGGGCTGACAGCGCAGGAATGACGTCTAGCCGCGTCGTGCGGCAGTTCCGCTTCAGGTGCAGGGGCGGGGGCGGGTTTGAAACCCGCCCCTGCCGTCGCGTCACCGCAACAACGGAGACGCTGTTCAGGTCATTGCGTTATCGCCTTACTCGGTCGCCGCATGTGTGGCGGGGCGCAGCGACGCACGGCCGCCGGGATTCCACAGCGGCAGGGTGATGTGCGAGGAGCGGGCGGCGTCGTGGTGGATGGTGTGGGTGACGGCGCCGTCGCCGGGGTAACAACAGCGGCTGTCCGCCCCGGCAATCGCGATGCGGATGCGGTGTCCGGCGGCGAAGGTCAGCGCGGTGTCGCCGAGATCCACGACGAGCCGGTGCACTTCGCCCGGCGCCGCACTCTCGGGATGCGCATGCGAGGTCCGGTGACTGGCCCGCAGCACGCCATCATTCATCAGCATCGACCGTCCATCGGGGTACACATCCGTCAGGCGCACGCTGAGGTCGGCATCGGCGGCATCGAACGCGGCGTACAACGTGGCGGTAATGGCGCCGATGACGGTGACGTCCCCGGTGAGCGGTGCGGTCTCGAACACGATGACGTCGCCGCGGGCCTCGGTCTCTCGCTGGTCGTGCGGGCCGCTCGGGGGAAAGACGTTACGCCCGCCCATCTTGGGGGTGGGGTCATCGGGATCAAACGAAAACGACGTGGACGATTCGTCCGTCTGCGGCGGCTCGAGGGCCAGCGCGCCGCCTTCGTGCAGGAACAACGGCAGCGGACGCGTGGCCGGCGGCCAGTTTTCGGCGTAGAGGTAACGGTTGCCGAAGGCGTCGGGAATGTCCTTGTCCTTCATGACGAAGAGCGCGACGGCGGGCTTGTCCAGAATACCGTTGTCGATGCCCTTGAGCCAGTAGTCGAACCACTCGAAGAGAGTGCCGATGGTGGCGTCGGGGTTCTCGCCCTCGGCAAGCGGGAACTCGAGTTCGCCCGGGGGCGCGGCGTGGGCAATCGGGTAGAGGTGAAGCTTGCAGTTGCCCGAAGACGGGTAGAGGCCGTTGTTGTGCTGGCCCTCGAAGAAGGCCGCGCTGCCGCGCTGGAAGGAGTCGAACCAGCCGCCCAGGATGTAGACCGGAATGTTCGAGACGTGATGGCGTTCGCGGGCGTTGCGCTGCTGCCAGAATCCATCATACAGCGGATGGGATGCGATGACGGCCTGGGCCTCCTCCTCGCCCTCGCGGTAGGGCATGCGCGGCACGCCGCCCGGGAAAAACCACTCGTACAGATGATCCGGCGCGGCGTTGATGTAGGCGCAGACGAGTCCCTCGGGCCGGGCGCCAATGAGCATATGGGCCGTGATCCCGCTGGCCGAGAAACCGGCCACGCCCACCTTGCCGTTACACCAGGGCTGCGCGCGGATCCATGCCATCGTGTCAATCCCGTCGCGCTCCCCTGGGCCGCCCCACCCGTCGCTCCCGAAGGCCACGGATGAGCCCTCGGACGATCCGGTGCCGCGGATGTTCTGCGCGACCACGGCGTAGCCCTTCTGGTGAAACTCAAAGAGCTTGTAAACGGCGGCGGTCTTGTAGTTGTACGGGGTCCGTTCGAGGATGACCGGCCACGGTCCGTCCTCGGGCGGTCCTGGCAGCCACACCATGGTCGCGAGATTGGCGCCGTCGCTCATCTCGACCATGAGATCGAGCCCGTCGGCACCGGCCGGGGCCTGGGCGGGCGCCGGCGCCGCGAAAACGGCCAGCACCAAGGCGCCAAACATGGTTAGCACCCGGAAACGCAGTGATGGGGACATTGGAGGAAGATCCTTTCGAGTTCGCGCTGCCAGTCATTTGCAGAGAGCATCTCCCAGAGTGTACCGCGCCGGGTAAGGCCGGGAAAAGCCTCTCTTGACAGCCTCTCCTGGACGGTCAACCGTACAGGATTCGCCGCGGTTTGCATCCTCGGGACGCTGTGGGCATAATCCACGGCTGGCGTGGGCGACAACCAACGAGGATGCAAGGGCATGCATAGAACAGTACTCTTGGCGTGTGTAGCGTTGGCAACGGGCATGGCCGCGAATGCGGCAGAGGGTAATTGGGTGACCCAAGCACAGCTTCCTGCTTTCACGCTGGTCGTCGCCGCGGACGCACCGGCTTCCGACCGACTCGCTGCGGAAGAATTGCAGCGCTACTGGGGCGAGGTCACCGGCCATCGTCCCGAGATTGTGAACAGCGCCCAGGACGGTCCGGCCGTCTGGGTCGGGGCTGCGGCCGTCCCCGCCGGTGCGTGGCCGCAGGGCGTCGATCCGGCGCGCTTCGGGGAACAGGAGATCTATCTCAAGAGCCTGAGCCTGGACGGCGCGCCGAAGCTCATCCTCGCGGGCGGCCCGCAGAACGGCACGTTGTATGCCGTGTACCAGTTTATCGAGGACTATCTGGGCGTCCGATGGCTGGCCCCCGGCGTCACGCATGTGCCGGCCGCGCCGAAGGCGCTTTCGGCCATTGACTACCGGTACGAGCCGACGTTCGAGTTCCGCTACTCCACGTATTTCGGCAGTGAAGACGACCGGGAGGCTGTCGCCTACTACCGGCAGGTCCACCGGTGGCTTCCGGGGCCGAGCTTCGCCTGCCACACCTTCTACAGCTATGTTCCACCGGAGGTGTACTTCAAAGACCACCCCGAGTACTTCTCGCTGGTCAACGGCAAGCGCATCGCGCCGACCTACGACTGGCGCAACCATCTCAACCACCGCGATCACCCGGGCGAACAGGGCCAGATCTGCATGACCCATCCCGAGGTCCTCGACATCCTCTATGACCGCATCGAGCAGAATATCGCCGCCAACCCGGCCAATACAGTCCACCATATCAGCCAGATGGACTGGGGCAACTGGTGCGAATGCCCCACGTGCGCGGAGATCGACGAAGAGGAAGGCAGCCAGATGGGGTCGGTCCTGTGGGGCCTGAACAAGGTCGCCGAGCGCCTGGCCGTGAGCCATCCCGAACACCGCATCGAGACGCTGGCCTACACCTATACGCGCAAACCCCCGAAGAACCTCACGCCGCGCGACAACGTCATCATCAAACTGTGCAGTATCGAGTGCGACTTCTCGCGCCCGTTCAGCGACCCGGAATCGGTGGCCAATCGCCGTTTCGCCGAGGATATCGACACATGGTCCAAGGTAGCCGCGCGCCTGCACGTGTGGGATTACCTGACCAATTTCGCCAATTTCCAGTCCCCGGTCCCGAACTTCCACGTCATCCAGCCCAACATGCAGTTCCTGGCCGCACATAAGGTCAAAGGCATGTTCCCGCAGGGGGCATATGACAGGGCGGCCGAGTTCGCGCCGCTGCGGGCCTACCTGCTCAGCAAGGTCATGTGGAATCCGGATCTCGACTTCGATGCCGTCATGAACGAGTGGATCGACCTGTACTACCAGGAGACCGCCCCGTATGTGAAGCAGTACATCCAATTGCTCACGAAACGCCAACAGGCCGACGGCGGCCAGTTCATGGGATGCTTTGATCACGGCGAGTGGTACGACTACGACACTGTCGAGAAGGCGCGCGCCCTGTTTGCCGAGGCCTTTGCCGCCGTGCGGTCGGACGAGGTCCGGACCCGCCTGGAGGCTCTGAACCTCACCGTGGAATACGCCGCCTTCGACTGCCCGCCTCGCGTCACGGTCACCGGCGACCGTATCACCGCCGAGCGGCCGCCCGCGCTGGACGTGGACGAGTATCTCGCGCTGCTGCGCCGTCACGGCATGAAGACCATCATGGACTTCTCGCCGGTCGAGCTGTGGCTCGAGACCATTCGCGGCAAACAGCCCGAGCGTTATGCCGAGTCGACGCTGGAGAAGATCGAGAACGAACGCTACCTTCTGTGGGTTGCTCCGGGACTTCAGGGCAGTATCGTGCGCTGGCGCGACAAGAAGCTCGACGTCGAAATGCTTCGCGGCTACGAGCGTTACGGGCTCGGCGGCGGCACGTGGCAGGATTGGGTCAACACGCCGGGCGTCCCCGAGCATCCGCCCGCGGATGCGTACACGATCGTGGCGAAGGACGCTCACTCGCTGACAATACGCGCCGAGCTGCCCTCGGGGGCGGTGCTGGAACGCACCATGACGCTCGCGCCGGGTTCGGATGAACTCGAGGTCGCGCTGGCATTCATCAATGAGACCAGCGAGCCGATGCGGCCCAATGCCAAGGTGCATCCGGAATTCTTCTCCCACGGCGCCACCCCGCCCAAGATCTGGGCCGAGAAGGACGGTGCGTGGAAGAGCCTGGTCACCGGCACCACGGCGGACCACACGGCCTATGGCGCGATCGTCGGAGCCGAGGACTACGACCGGATCGCCTGCTGGCTGCCCGACGCGGGACTTTCGGTCCACGCCCGGTGGAACCCGGACGGCGTCGAGAGTCTGTTGTATTTCTACGACGTCTCCGAGTCGCGCCAGCAGGTAAATCTCGAGCTGCTGCCGACCTTCGACGACGTCGCCCCGGGCGAACGCACGGTCCTGCGCGGGTTCTACGGCGTGAGCAACGTGCAGCCCGGACAGACCCCGTAAGGGAGCAGCATTGATCTGAGCGTACCGGTTCTGGTCGAATGAGAGAGACAGGTAAGCGGGCGGTTTCCGCCCGCCTGCCTTTTTTTGGAGGGACGGTCCGCTGGACCGTCCTCACCTCACGGGAGGGTTGGCTGCGTGCCGGATACACCACAAAATGCCGCCTGGTGGCGCGGGGTGACCTTCGCCCTTTGGCTGGCCTTCTTTGCGATCGGACTGGTGCCGGAACTGGTCTACTCGGGCCTGCGCGAGGCCGGAAACGTGCCCACACAGCGCGCCCTGATCAATTCGCCGCTGGCCCTGACCGTAGCCCTCTCCATTTACCTTGCGCTGTTTGTGTACCGCCGGTGCAGCGAGAGCGGGATGCCCCCCGCCGCGGCGCAATTGCGCGGCTTCCAGGTGGGAGTGCTCGGACTCGCCGCATTCCTGGGCATGCCGCACCGCGGCGCCACGGCCGAAACCGTCAGCCTGGTGCAGGCCCTGATCGCGTACCGCCTCGTGCCCGACCCCGCCAGCCGCGCCGCCCTCTTGATCGCCGGCATCACCAAGGTCGGACTGTGGTGGTACCTGCTTACACTCACCATGCGGTACTATCTGTTTGATGACCCGGGCGTCTTCGCGCGCATGACCTCCTTCTGGTCCGCACGGGGCGCGGTGGCGACCTCGCCGGCGGGCAGCGAACCGCCGCAGGAACCGGTCGACCGGAAAGACGGAGCGATCTCGCCATAGACGCAGTCGCCCGCATGGAGGGGGGGCGCGATTTCTCGCGCGCCATCGGTTCATCTTGATCGAGCCGTTGGCGCATGCCGGAATGGCGAGATGTAGTTGATATTACATTTGCGAACCGCCGCGCATTTATACAATTGGCGCGGTCGGCGGCAATGACGCCGAATCGAGCAGCGGTTGGAATGCACTTGTAAGTTATGTTATCACAATGCGTTAAAAACTTCACGGGCTACGGAAAAGAAAGAGGTAATTACCGCTTGCGTTTTTCATCACAAATGCTATATAGTATGGGTGCCGTCGCCGTGGGCGACGCGTGGGGGCGCCCCAGACCTCTATTTTCCGGTCTACTTCTGGGCGCTGTGCTTGTGATGAGTTACGCACAGGACGCCCGCGCGGCCACGCTGCGGCTCGGGCAACCGACAGTTGAAAATGAACGAATCTCTATCGCGGTCTTCCTCGAGGGTAACGCGAGCGAGGCTCCCGCAGCCATGGACTTCCGGCTGCGCTACGACCCGGCGGTAGTGCGGGTAGTGGGCGCCGAGGCCGGTGTCCAAGCGCAGCAGGCCGGAAAGCGGCTGATTGCCAATACTCCGGCCGCCGGGCAGTACGTCGTGCTGATCATGAACTTCAATCAGCAGACCATTGCCCCGGGGCACGTTGCGACGCTGAGCCTGGTCCAGTCCAGTCCGGCAGAGGCGGCCACGACGCTGGTGCAACTGACCGCGCCGACGCTCTCGACCATGGAGGGCGTGGCGATGCCGGTCGAGGGCAGCGAGGTCATCGTGAGCCTGACGCAGCGCGTGCCGGATGAGCCGGAGACCGACACCCCCACCGGTGGCGATACACCGCCGGACTCCGGAGGCGCGGAACCGCCGCCAGACACAGGCGGACCGGGTACTGGCACGCCGGACGACTGGATGGCTCCGGGTGGAGGTATCCAGGTGCCTGCCGAGGAGGACCAGCCGGTCCCCGCGGAACAGTCCTTGGCCAGCGCCCTGAGCGAGGCGGAACGTGCGCGAACCGGCGTCACGGCTCCGGTACCGGCGCCGCCATCGCGGTCGTCCGCGGACGGACAACTGGATGAACCGGAGACTGCCGGGCAGCGGACGCCTACCTTGGAACAAGGCGCGGTGACCGAAGGGGCCTCGGGCGCGGTTGATTTCCCCGCCAAACCCGGGCAAGACCTTGATAGAGATGCACCAGAGATTTCGAGTCCTGACGTGGAGCCAGGCGCGGCATCGCCGGTGTCGCCCCCAGACGGTGTATCGCTTCGGACGAAGCGGATCGTGATGGGTGTTGCGGCAGGCGTGCTGGTCATGCTGATAGTGCTCCGCCGAAGGCTGGTTCGATAAAGATTTTCCCGAGAAGGGATTTCAAGGTCCTCTGCGGATCTCTGACGAATGTTAGAGTGACGCACCTCACCGGAGCTGCCGGGCGCCCCCTCCCGGCAGCTCCACCCCTTTTTAGGGACACCGTCCGGTCCGTCCTCGGTCACCGGATTGTGCCCCGCCCGGTCTTCCATACCCCCGGACACCGCGAATATTCACCGCGTCTCTATGCATGGGTGCGGGCGCTTGGTGACCGCACGCTTGATTTGGCACGGCCAGCCTGCTTGAATCGACCCGGAGCCACGAGCCCATTCGAAGGAACGGTCACACCATGACGCATATCTATGTGGACGCCGACGGCTGTCCGGTCAAGGACGCGATCTACCGCGTCGCACAGCGCCATGCGGTGCCCGTGACCCTGGTAGCGAACACGTGGATGCATACGCCCGGCACCCCCGGCATCGAGTTCGTGCGGGTGGGCGACGGGTTTGACGCCGCGGACGACTGGATCGTCGGCCAAGCCGCCCCGAACGACATCGTGATCACCGCGGACATCCCGCTCGCGGCCCGGTGCCTGGCCAACGGCGCGCGGGTGCTGAGCCCGAAGGGCCGCCTGTTCACCGAAGACAGCATCGGAGAGGCGCTCGCGCATCGCGAGCTGTCGTCCCAGCTCCGCGAGCACGGCGTGACGACCGGCGGCCCGGCCCCCTTTGGCCCAAAGGACCGGTCGCGCTTCCTGCAGCGCCTCGACGAAACCATTCACGCGTGCCGCCACGGCGCGTAGGGGACCTTCCATGCACCACGAACCGAAACCCCGCGCCAAACACCAGCCGAAGGGATTGATCATCCTCCACGAGGACCGGGACCTCATTGTCGTGGACAAGGCCCCGGGACTGCTGACGATGGGCACCGATCGCGAGAAGGTGGAGACGGCCTACTACCGGTTGACGGACTATGTCCGCAAGGGAAACCCGAAGTCCCGCGAGCGGATCTTCATTGTGCACCGGCTGGACCGCGAGGTCTCCGGCATCCTGGTGTTCGCCCGGTCCGAAGCGGCCAAGAACTCCCTGCAAGAGCAATGGGCCAACGTCGAGAAGCACTATCTCGCGCTGGTCCACGGCCTGCCCCGCGAGCCCGAGGGGACCTTCAGCTCGTATCTCGTCGAGAACGGCGTGCACAGCGTGTATTCGACGACTGATCCCGCGCGCGGCAAGCTGTCTCAGACGGCCTACCGGCTTCTGGGACACGCGCAGGGCATCTCGCTGCTCGACATCAACCTGCTGTCGGGCCGCAAACACCAGATCCGGGTGCACCTGGCGGAGAACAACCTCCCCATCGTTGGCGACGCCAAGTACGGCGCCAAGGATCCCCACGTCCGGAGGCTGGCCCTGCACGCCAAGTCGCTCGCCTTCCGCCACCCCCACAACGGCAAGCCATGCTTCTTCGAGACACGCGTCCCCCATTTTTTCTCGAAGTTCGCTACCGAAGGCTGACGCGTTTCGGTCCGGTCAGATCCCGAACCACCTGTCGCACCGAATTTCCTTTTGACGGAAAGTCCGGTGCTCGGGCGCCAGCGACTCGAGCAGGGCATGGGCTTTGCGTCCGATGAGGTCCGCCGCCTGTTCCGCCTTGACCGCTCCCTTTTCGGCGGACGCATGGGTGCGCGGGTCGTTGCCGATCATGCACCAGGGCGGGGTGAACGCATCAAGCTTCAGTTCACCCAGCCCGAGCGCTGCGAGATCCACCAGATCGGGATAGAAGAACATCATGTCCGAGGTCTCCCACTCGGCCGCATGATCCGACGCGCACGTCTCGGTCGGCTCCAGTCCGAACTCCCACATCGCCGCACCTCGTGTTTCCCCATCGGCGCACACCAGGGCAAGTGCCGCCTCGATCATGTCGAGCTGCTCCTGAACATTGTGTCCCGATATCCCGATAATGACCCGAAAACCCGTGTCGCGCAGTTTCGCGAACAGATTCCGGTACACCGCGCACAGCGCGCCGTACTCCTCGAAACCGGAATGGAAATAGAGCGGCGGATAGACCACGCCTCCATGCTTTTCGGCGGCCTTCACGGCGATGGCATGCGCCTTGATGGCATCCGTGCCAAGGGGAAGATGCGGGCCGTGCCACTCGATCAGGCCGAAGGGCACATAGACAGCCGGGAAAGCGATTGCGGCCCGCTCCAGCTCGCTGGGTCGCATGCATTGCATCTGCACGGAACACGGCAACGTGGCACTCATGTCTAACTTCCTTTGCGCCATGCGGCGCTGTGGATTTCTTTGCCACCCAAACTGCACGGTCCATTCTACCAAGCCGCAAACGGCGTCCGTACGCTCCCGTTGACGGTCGCCATCGGGCCTGCTAGAGTCCCCTCGGAACGCCAACAGGAGGACCACGGCCATGACAGAACCCACCGAACGGCAGAAGATGCTGGCGGAGCAACTCTACGACGCCACCGATCCGGAACTGTGCGCGCAACGGCGGCATGCCCGCGACATCATGCACCAGCTTAACGCCACACGTGACGAGGAAGGCGCCTTGCGCCAGCAACTGTATCGCGCACTGTTCGGCCGTATAGGCGAGCGGCTCTGGATCGAGCCGCCTTTCTATTGTGACTATGGCAACAACATCTATTTCGGCGACCGGGTGTATTTCAATTTCAACTGCGTCGTGCTGGACTGCGCGGAGGTGACGGTGGGCAGTGACGTCCTGTTTGGTCCGGGCGTGCAGATCTACACGGCGACCCACCCGCTGGACCACCGCATTCGCCGCCAATGGCTGGAAGCCGCCAAACCCATCACGGTCGGGTCGGACGTCTGGGTCGGCGGTGCGGCGATCCTCTGCCCCGGCGTGACCGTCGGCGACCGCTCGGTCATCGGCGCGGGAAGCGTGGTCACCAAGGACATCCCCGCAGGCGTCTTCGCCGCAGGTAATCCCTGCCGGGTGCTCAAGGAACTGGCGTAGGCCGCACGCCCTGCTAGCCGAGACGCTCGCTGAAGAAGTCGATGCTGTGCGTGCCGTCCCAGCGATGCTCGCCGTCGAACACGTCGTGAAGCAGGTTGCCGGACGCGCCGAGCAGGTCGTACGGCACGCGGGCGATGGCCATCTGGCTGCGCACGTTTTCGAGGCCGCCGGCCCCGTTCAGGCCATCACGCGTGCCCGTCTGCACCATGAAGGGCCGCGGCGCGATCAGCCCGCCCAGATCGCCCTGATCGGCGTGTTCCCACAGA
This sequence comes from Candidatus Hydrogenedentota bacterium, assembly GCA_052033955.1. Classification (GTDB taxonomy): domain Bacteria; phylum Hydrogenedentota; class Hydrogenedentia; order Hydrogenedentales; family SLHB01; genus JBPOJD01. Next base: position 9,597 of record JBPOJD010000062.1, on the reverse strand, counting down.
TGAGGCACGTAGTTGCATGAACAGTTGCCGTTCAGGTCGAGCAGAGACTCTTTGACGCCGTAGAAGTAGCCGCTGGACAAGGCGGCCTTGACCCGCCTATCGAGCGCGGCCAGCCACAGCGTCTGCATGCCTCCCCCGCTCAGGCCGGCACAACCCAGCCGTCTCGTATCGCAATCCGGGCGTGTCTGCGCGTAGTCGATCAGCCGCATCAGATCCCAGACGAACATCCCGACGGCAGTCTGGCCGAGGGGTATCGCCATGTTGTTGAGCTGGAAGCACGAGCACGCCATTGGGTCATGCCGCGCACCCTGTTCGCGGCGCTCACCAAAACCGCGGGCATCCGGGCAGAGCACGACGAATCCCGCGCGCACCAGTTGGCGCCCGTAGTCGCACTGGCACTCGCGGATGGACTGGCGGACGCGAACGTCGTCCTCGACCCCCGCCGTGCCCTCCTTGCCGCCGAAACCGTGGCCGTGCGGCGCGAGCATCGTGGGAAAGGGCCCCTTGCCGTCCTTCGGGATGAGCACATATGCGGGCATCGTGATCATCGGTTCGGTCCGGAGCTCGATCCGCTCGCGGATGTGGTCGCCGCAGTCCACGCGCGCAGTGACCTTCGCATCAAGCGGACACGGCCGCATGGTGTCGAGACCAATCAACGAGCGCAGTTTCGCGCGCGCGGCATCTTGCCAGGCCGTGACGTCTCCGGCGGTTCCCCGGAAGCGGAGCGAGCGCGGCATGCTGTCGAACCGCACCCGGAAATAAGGCCAGGCAGTGTACTGCTCCGCATCCATTACCCCCTTCTCCTCCATGGCGATGCTTCTCCTTCCAATGCGCTGCAAACGGCGCATGTTTGCGGCCCACGGCGGACCGCCGGGTTATAGCGTGACCCCGCGTTTGAACAACGCGATCTCGCGAAAGCCGCCCGCTTCGTTTCTTGTGGCGGCACCGGAGGCGGTCTCGATGACCTTTCGCCAGAGGTCCTCGGCAAGCGCGTCCAGGCTCAGGCCCGACAGCGCGGCGCCCGCGTCGAAGTCGATCCAGTGCGGCTTGCGCCGCGCCAGATCGCTGTTCGAGGCTATCTTCAACGTCGGAACCGGTCCGCCGAAGGGCGTGCCGCGCCCGGTGGTAAACAGAATAAGCTGCGCGCCCGCGGCGGCCAGCACGGTCAGCGACACCATGTCATTGCCGGGTCCGTGGCAGAGGTTGAGGCCCGGACAAACGGCTTCGACGCCGTAATCGAGCACGGCCGACACGGTGCAGTGCCCGGCTTTCTGGACACAGCCCAAGGACTTCTCCGCGAGCGTGGTGATGCCGCCGTCCTTGTTGCCGGGCGACGGATTCTCGTAGACGGGCTGGCCGTGGCTGCGATAATACTCCTTGAACGACGTGACCATGTCCACGCATTGAGCGAAGACGGTTTTCGTCGCGCAGCGGTCCATGAGCAGTTGCTCGGCGCCGAACATCTCGGGCACTTCGGTCATGATAACCGTACCGCCCTGCCCGCTCGCCCGCTCCGCCAGCCGCCCCAGTACCGGGTTGGCGGTGATGCCGCTGTAGGCATCGGACCCGCCGCATTTGAGCCCGATGCGCAGGGCCGACACCGGCAGCGGCTCGCGCTGGTCCTGCTGCGCCCGCTGGGCCAATTCGACCAGGCATGCGCGCGCGGCCGCGTACTCATCGTCGACCTCCTGCGACACCAGGAAACGCACGCGGGCCGGATCGACGGCGCCCACTGCCTCCTTGAAGGCGGCCATCGTGTTGTTTTCGCAACCGAGTCCCAGCACCAGGACGCCCCCGGCGTTGGGATGCCGCGCGAGTCCCGCGAGCAGGCGCTTGGTGGTGTCGTGGTCGTCGCCCAGTTGCGAGCAGCCGTAGGGGTGGGGAAAGGCGTGGATGCCCTCCAGCCCGCCGCGCACGAGTTCCGGCCCGAGTTCCCGGGCGAGCGCCGTGGCGATGCCGTTGACGCAGCCCACGGTCGGGATGATCCACAACTCGTTGCGAATACCACAGCGTCCGTCCGCCCGGCGAAAGCCCTGAAAGGTCTCGGGAGCGGAAGGCGGGGCGCTGTCGTACATGCCGGGGGCGTAGTGGTAGACGGCTTCTTCGGCAAGACGGGTCCGCACGTTGTGGACATGCACCCACGCGCCTTCGGGGATCCGCTGCGTGGCCGCGCCGATTGGGTGGCCGTACTTGATGACGCTCGCGCCTTCCGGAAGGGCCGCAATCGCTACCTTGTGCGCAGCCGGGATCGTCTCGCGGACGGTCACCGTAACGTCCTCGCAAGCGACCGTTTCCCCCTCCTCCAACGTCCGCAGTGCGACGGCCACGTTGTCGCCGGGGTGGATACGCAACACGGCGGGCGCTTGCAGCGTCATCCTCTTCCCTCCTCGATGCGCGCCATGGCACCACGAACGCCGTGCGTAATGATCTCTCCCACGCACCGGCCCACGACCTCGGCAAACCCGGGCACTGTGGTCAGATCCTCGCGCCACAGCGCCCGATCGCACACAAGTTCGCGGGCAAGCCGCTCCGGGTCGTGGTGGCTGCCGTACCGGCCCCATGCTTCCGAGAACGCTTTCAGGACCGCCGGGTCATCCCGGACTTCATAGGCGTCGCCGTCGCGCACGGCCCAATAGCGTCCGTCATCGCCGGGTTGGCACTGGTAGAACCGCAGCAGCGCGGCCAGCGAAAAGGTAAGCCTCGGCGGAAGGCAGTGCCGCGCCTCCCAATAGCTCACCACCGACGGCCAGACGCGCACCGGCCACTTCGCGACCGAGTTGAGCGAGATGTCGAGAAGACGGTGCTGAATGAAGGGGTTGGCAAATCGTTCGAGGACGGCCTCGGCGAAGGCCAGGCGCTCCGCGTCAGGCAGCGCCACACCGGGCACGACCTCGTCGAACACGGCCCCCTTGACGAAGGTCTCGAATTGGGGATCCCGCATCATGTCGCCGACGGTATCGCATCCGCCGAGCCAGGCCGCCAACACCGATGCCGTGTGGGCGCCGTTCAGGACGCGCACCTTGCGATTCCGGTAGGGCGTCAGGTCGCCGGTCCAGACGACATTCAGGCCGGCCTCGCGAAACGGCAGTTCGCGTTCGATGGCGCGGGGCGCCTCGATCACCCACAGGTGGAAAAGCTCGCCCGTGACCAGGAGACGGTCCTCGTAGCCCAACTCCTCGAAAAGCGCGGCCGCCTCGGCTTCCGGGAAGCCGGTCACGATGCGATCCACCAGCGTGTTGGCAAATATGCAGTGCGCGGCCAACCAGTCCGTGAACGCGGACGGCAACGCCCAGTCGCGCGCGTGCCGCACCATGCATTCCTTGAGCTTGTCGCCGTTGCGATCAATCAGTTCACACGGCAGAAATATCAGCCCCTTCCCGGGCGCGCCCCCAAAATGGGTCCAGCGCCGGTAGACAAAGGCCGTCAGCTTCGCGGGAAACGACTCGGGGCACGACTCGCCGGGTTGCGGCTGGGCCATGTAGGCGATCCCGGCCTCGGTCGTGTTCGAGACGACAAAGCGCAGGTCGGGGTTCTCCGCCGTGGTCAGAAAGCCCTGCCAGTCGCGGTAGGGGTCGATGCCGCCCGCGACGCACGTCACGGGCAGCGTCTCCACCACCGGCGTACCCTGCCGAAGCCCGCGCAAGACAACCGTGTACCGGCCGCCCTGCTCGTTCAGGACATCCACCCTGCCCTCGGGCAGCGGCTGCACGATCTGCACCCGGCCCGAAAAGGCCGTGTCGCAGTTGATACGCTCGAACATCCAGTCCACGAAGGCGCGCAGAAAATTGCCCTCGCCGAACTGGATCACGTTCACGGGGGCGGCGGGTTCATCCGCCGCCGGCCGCGTCAGACGTCGCATTCGGCCTCCAGCGCGCACTCGACCGGCATGGGCGGATAGTCGGGCATCGCGAGGCCCGGGACCAGCTCGTCGATCATCACGGGCCGCCCGGTGGCCATGGAGTGGTTCGCGGCAACCCCCGTCAGAATGGACCACGCACCCGAGCGCTGGTCGGCCTTGCGGAGATATTTGTCCGCGGGCGGATTCGGCGAGAACAGGTCCGCCAGCAGGAGCGGATCGCCGCCGCCGTGGCCGCCTTCACCCGTCCAGATCTCCGGCATGTAGTCCGGCGCGTCGTGGGGAATCACCCGAATATGGGTGCCCGTCGTGGTCACACCGGGAACGGTCCCGTCGGAATTGACATAGGACGACTCGACGCAGCGGTGCTCGAGGGCGCCCCGGCTGCCGTAGAAGGTGATCAGGTATCCCTCCTGCGGGCAGAAGGCATTGAGCGAATAGGTCATCTTGACGCCGTTGCGGTAGTCCACCCACACATGCATCGAATCCTCGATATCGATGTCCGGACTGAACACGCAGCGGTCGCGGTAATAGCCGTCGTGCTTCTCGCACTCGAGGTAAAGCAGTCTCATCGGCTCGATGGAGGCCATATCGAGCCGGAAGGTGCAGGCGCTCTCCGGGCAGCCGTGGCAGCGCTCGCCGCGATTGGTCCACCCGCGCGCGTCGGCGGTCTTCGGGGTGTAGAAATGCCGGTGTCCCGAGGCCGATACCCGCTCGGGCACGGTCGACAGCCACCAGTTGACGAGATCGAAGTGATGCGTGGCCTTGTGCACCAGAAGTCCGCCCGAGTTGGCCTTGTTCCGGTGCCAGCGCCGGAAGTAGTCCGCGCCGTGCCGGATGTCCAGCATCCATTCAAAGACGACCGACTGCACCTCGCCGATCGCGCCGGACATCAGCAGGTCCTTGACCTGCGCCCGGACCGGCGAGTAGCGGTAGTTGAAAGTCACGGTGCAGGAGCGGCCGGTCTTCTTCTGCGTATCCAGGATGCGCTGGCAGCGCGCCGCATCGATCGTCATAGGTTTCTCGGTGATAACGTCGCAACCGAGTTCCATGGCGCGGCAGATGTAGTGGTCGTGCGTGACGTCCTTGGACGTGACAATGACGCAATCGGGCTTCTGCTCGGCAATCATGCGGTCGAAATCGCGGTCGAGATAGATGACGACATCGCGGTCGCCCACCTCGCGCTCGATGCGCGCGGCCAGCTCGAGCCGTCCCGGATTCGCGTCGCAGAATGCGACGATCCGTCCGTCCTCGTTGTGGGGCGGTTCGAACAACGCCCGGCGATAGTCCATGCTCCGGCCGCCAACACCCACCTGCACATAACGTTTGTACGACATGGCACTTCCTCGTCCTGTTGTGTGTCTAGGCCGACGCGCGAACCACCAGCCGCGTCGGCACCACGCATTCCCAGCGCCCGCGCGGCGCATCGTCTCCTGACAACCTTTTCAACACCATCTCCGCGGCCGCCTCGCCCACCCGCGCATTCGGCTGCGCGACGGTCGTCAGCGCGGGATACGCCAGCGCGGCAAAGAAGCGGTCGTCAAATCCCACCACGGCGACATCGTCCGGCACCCGCACGCCCGCCTCATGAAGCTCCGCCAGAAACCCCATCGCGAAGGCATCGGAAAACGTCTGCACTGCCGTCGGCCGGTGCGCACACGCAAGCCAACGCCGCGCGGCCACCCTGCCGTCCGCCGCCGAGGCGGCCGGGTCGTCACACGGCAGCATGACCGGCTTCAGACCGTGTTCCGCCACGGCCCGCTCGAATCCGTCGAGCCGCGATCGTGATGCCGATGGCCCGGCATAGGCCACGAACCGGTGGCCCTTCTCCGCCAGATAGGTCACCGCGTCGTAGACGCCCTGGGCCCGGTCGATCAGCACTGCGTCGCCCTTGCCGCCCGGCGCGTCAATGGTCACGAAGGCAATGCCTTTGTCCCGCAGCATCTTGGCCGAACGGCCCTCGTCGATGCCGCAGCCCGGAAACAACGCCACGGCCGCGGGCCGCACGCGCCCCACCATCTGGAGCAGCGACGCGGCGTCGCCCGGATCCCTGGGGGGAAACAGAATGTGCATCGCATAGCCCGCGGCACGGACCGCCGCCTCGAAGGCCGCCATCTTGCGCGTGTGGAGTTCGTCCATGTCGCCCGCGAGGGCAAGGATTTCGTAGCTGAGCCCGGTGCGCAGCGAACGCGCGGCAAGATTGGGTTCGAATCCGAGCTTCTGCGCGGCGGCCATGACGCGCTCGCGCGTCGCCGGGTGAATGTACTCGCCCTTGGAGAAGGCCCTGCTGACCGTGCGAATGGACACTCCGCACGCGCGCGCGACGTCCGCCATCGATGCCATGAATACGCTCCCGTCCGGGGCGATGTGCCCCTGTATGCGGCAGAAACCATAGCACAGGCGGCCAGTTCTGTCAACGTTGCCACATGCCGAAAAAGCGTATGGCAGCGGTCAGGTTCCTGGCGTTACAGCCATACCTTGAGGGTGGTCACCTGGAAGGGCCGCGTGGTGAAGGTCAGCGTGCTGCCGGTGGCCGCGATCGGGGCGTCGTCCAGCTCGAGCATGGAACACGTGGCCGCCTTCCGGATCGGGCGGCCGAAATCGAGCGTGACCGGACCGCGCGTATTGCCGGCCTCGTAGAGGCGCAGCACGATGGCGTCGCCTTCCTCGGCCTTCTTGATGGTCTCCAGGACCACGTTCGGATTCGACACCGTGCAGAACGAAGGTGAACCAGCGCGCCCCGCACCGGCCGGGGCCGTCACGGTGGTTGCGGGCACGTTCAACTGGTATGCCTCCCGCACAACCGTCTCGGCGGCGAAGCCGCCTTCGTGCGGGAGCAGCGCATAGATAAACACGTGGCGGCCCTTGTCGGCCAATTCATCCGGCGCCCACGCCGACCGGAGCAGGGTGAGCGACAGCATGTCGTCCAGTACGTCGTGCCCGTACTTGCAGTCATTGAGGAGTGCGACCCCATAGTCTCCCTCGGAAATATCCATCCATTTGTGGGCACAGACTTCGAAGCGGGCCTGCTCGAACGAGGTGTTCGCGTGCAGCGGCCGCTGGATGTGGCCAAACTGGATCTCCCCACGGCAGGTCTCGGCGTGGACATCGACCGCGAACCCGGTCTTGAGCAGGCGATGGGTCTCTTGCCAGTCCACCTCGGTGCGGAAATCGATGCGGCGGCTGTCGGCGTGGAAGATCATGTCCTGCACGAGCGTCGACCGCTCGCCGATGGCATAGCGCGATGTCAGGACGAACATCAGCGGACCATCCGCGGTCACCTCCCGGGACATCAGGCGATCTTCCGGCTGTATCTGGTCGCGGTAGAACCGGTCGATGTTCCACGCATCGAGATCCGTCGGGATGTCCTCGGCGGTGTAGAGGTCATTGAGCTTGCGGCCAGCCTGCACGACTTCGCGCTGCGCGGCCTTGTCATACAGGCGCACCATCTTGCCCGCGGCATCGAAGTGAACAGTGTAGACGGGCGTATCGAGCACGTCATCCGCCAGCACAAACGGCGACGGTATCCCCTTGATGGCGCCGCGGACCGCGAGGGGCGTCAGCGACAGCGGCGGCAACGTGACCTGCACCGCGAGCGGCCCGCCGTCTCCGAGGGCCTGAGTCGGCAGCGCGGCGCCCGTGCTATCGACAGCCTGACCATGCACGCCGCTTATCTCGATGGTCTCCGTACGCGTCCACGGGAGCGAATTGAACACGACGACTGGGACACCATCTCCCGTCGCGTCATGGGCCGGACTCAGGGCGTGCAGGGCGCGGGTCTTGAGACCGGTCAGTTCCTCCTCCATCGCCGCGTACTCCGCTTCCGCCGTCTCATGCACCGTGCGAATGGACGATCCGGCCAGGATGTCGTGGAACTGGTTGGTAAGCAGCGTCCGCCAGCAACGCTGGAGCGCCTCGGCGGGATAGATCAGCCCCGCGCCGGGATCCATCGCGTACAGCATCTCGACCTCGCGCAGGAGGAATTCCAGCTTGCGGTTGTACCGTTTGGCGCGCGCCTGCGTCGTGTAGGTGCCGCGATGCTCCTCGAAGTACATCTCGCCGACCCACCGGGGCCGTCCGGGGGTGCTGTCGCGCAGCTCACGCAGGAATGCCGACACGTTCACCCAGCCGGTCTTCACGCACCCTTCGAGGTCGGCCATGCGGCGGGCGTATTCGCACATCTCGCGCGTGACCCCGCCGCCGCCGTCGCCGTATCCGACTGCCGAGAGCGTGCGATCCTGCAATTCCTTGCGCGTCACATGGTCCCAGCAGTCCTTGTGGGTGGACGGCGTCACATGGGCGTTGTAACCGCGCTGCTGGCACACCAGGCGGTGCGCGAACACGCGCGTGCCGTCGATGCCTTCCCAGTCGAAGGTCGCGTGTGGGAAGGGATTCGTGTCGTTCCCGTTCAGCTTGGCCGTCACGAAATACTCGATGCCGCACCCCTTCATGATCTGCGGCAGTGACGGCATGTAGCCGAACACATCCGGGAGCCACAGGGTGTCCCCGGCGTAGCCGAACAGCTCCATCGTCTTTTTTCGCCCTTCGAGGAACTGCCGCACGAAGGACTCGCCGCTAGGAATGTTGCAGTCGGACTCGACCCACATGCCGCCGTTGGGCTGCCAGGCGCCGCGCGCGACCGCGGCCTTTACCCTGGGGAGCAGGTCCGGATAGTGATCCTCAATCATCTGGCAGAGGATCGGCTCGCTCTGCATGAAGGTCATTTCCGGGTAGTCTTCCATGAGATTCAGCATGTTCGAGAAGGTCCGCGCGGATTTGCGGATGGTCTCCTTGAGCGGCCAGAGCCAGGCAATGTCCATGTGGGCGTGCCCGGTGATGCCGATGAAGGGCGTCGTCGGCCCGTTCTGTTTGGACAGCACCGGGGCGAGGAGATCCCGCGCCGCTTGGCATCCGGACTCGAGATCCTCTTCGGCGCTCCAGTGCCAGGGCACGAGATCGAGCGCGCGGTTTACGGCATCCAGGATCCGGGCGCGCCGCAGCGAGGTGTCATCAAGGGTCTTGGCCGTGTCGATGAGCACGGTGAGGTCGTAATACAGGGCGTCTACCGTGTCCCGCTTCAAAAGCAGGTCGCTGCACGTGACCGTGTGCGGAAATTCCTTGTCCGCCCAGTGGTGACAGCACTGGTGCAGCTTCATCGCGCCCGGAAAGGGGTGGCCGCCGGGGTAGTGGTGGCCCGCGTAGGCCTCGACGTATATCGGGAACGACGCGCCGCCCTGCGCGTCACCCAGCAAGCGCGCCTCGGGACGCGACGGGCACATGCCGGTAACGGGCGCGCCGTCGATGAACACCAGCATCTCGGCCACCGTGCCAAGCCGGTAATAGACGGTCCTGCCCGAGCACTCGTCCGGCAAGGTCACCGTCCCGCGAAACCAGTACGTCATCCAGTCCTGACCCCACCGCAACCCCATCGGGACCGGCGCGTACACCAGGTGTTCCGGAGGCGTCCGGAAATGGTCGCGTGTCTCGGCCATCTCAAGCGCCACGTGGCCCACAGCCCGGTACCGCCACCCATTCAGGCGCTGCACGCGCTGGTCACACTTCTTGAATATTTTGGGAGGAATCATGATCAACAAGTTTCCTTCATTGGTGCTACGGCAAGGGCGGGTTGGAAACCCGCCCCTACATACCCCACCCCATCACGTTGCCCACCGTACGGGGCGGGTCTCAGACCCGCCCCCGCACAACCACCACATCACGCACCCCAGGGGCGGGTCTCAGAC
>JBPOJD010000045.1:0-9645 GCA_052033955.1 Candidatus Hydrogenedentota bacterium | reverse complement strand
CGGCGAACAGCATCGAGGTCTTCATCGCAATCTTCCTTTCTGATGCACCCAGGTAAGGTGCTAATGCTTGCGCGTACGCTGCAACAGGACAGCGCCCACGATAATCGCGCCGGTCAACATCAGGCGGCTGGCCTCGCCGACCGCGTTGATGCTGAGGATCTTCTCAAGATACCCAATGGTCAGGGTACCGAACAAGGTCAGCAGGATGCTGCCCCTGCCTCCCATGAGACTGGTGCCGCCAATCACCACGATCGCAATGGCGCTAAGCTCGTATGTTGCACCCGCTTCCGGGTCCCCCTGGCGCTCCTGGGCCGCCTGACAAATCCCCGCCACCGCCGCGAAAAGCCCGGCCAGGCTGTATGCGAGGACCTTCGTCCGCGCTACCGGCACGCCCGAAAGCCGGGCCGCCTCCTCATTGCCGCCCACGGCGTAGATGTACCTGCCCGCGCGCAGCCGCGACAGCAGCAGCCACGATACGGCCAGGCATGCAAGGAAAATGAGCGTCACCACCGAGACGTTGCCGCCCAGGACGCGGCTGTCGATCTGGTTGAAGACCGGCGGCAGTTCGAGCATCTTGAACGCGCCCCCGGGTTCCTGCATATAGGTTGATATCTTCCGCCCCCCGGAGATGTACTTGCCCAATCCCCGCGCGAACACCATCATGGCGAGCGTGGCGATAAATGGCTGAAGACTGAACCGTGATATCAGGGTTCCGGAAGCCGCCCCGCAGCCAACTCCCAGCAGCATCACCGCCGGAACGGCCACCCACGCGGACCATTGCCAGTGGATGGTCAGGATGGCAAAAGCCACGGCCGACAGCCCCAGGACGCTGCCCACGGACAGATCAATGCCCGCCGTGATGATCACCAGCGTCATGCCGCAGGCAAGAATGCCAAACACGCTCGTCTGGCGAAGCATGTCCCGGTGCGTACCCCACTTGAAGAAGGCGCCGTCGGCGTTGAAGATCGCCCCTAGCAGTACAATAACCGCCAACGCCAACAGTGCGCGCACCAGCGGTATGCGCAGAAAGTTCCTCACCTTGCAGTCTCCTGGCCCATGGCCGCGTCCAATACCTTCTCCTGCGTGGCCTCTTCCCGGGTAAACTCGGCCGTAATCCGGCCGCGATGCATCACGACAATCCGGTCGCTCAGCGCCAGCAACTCCGGCATCTCCGAGGTGATAAGCACAATGGCGATGCCCTCGCTGGTCCACCGGTTCATGAGTTCGTAGATCTCGTGCTTCGCGCCCACGTCCACCCCACGCGTCGGCTCGTCCAGCAACAGCACCTTGGGACCGGTCTCCAGCCACTTCGCCAGCACCACCTTCTGCTGGTTCCCGCCCGACAAGGCGTCCACAGGCTGCTCCAGGCCGGCTATGCGGATGCCGAAGGCCTCGCGCTGGGCTTGCGCACGCTGGTTCTCCAAGCCGAAGCGCATCCAGAGTCCGGGCGAGAAGGCCGGCACCGACGCCAGCGTCACATTCTCCGCCACGCTCATCGGGAGCACGAGACCGCTCGTCTTGCGATCGTTGGTCAACAGCGCGAGGCCGTTCCGGATCGCGTGCCCAGGACTCCTGGGATGGTACGGGTGTCCGTTCAGCCACACCTCCCCGTGCACACCCTTCCCGTACCGGCCAAAGAGCCCCCCGAGGAGTTCGCTTGCGCCCGAACCCTGCAATCCGCCAATCCCGAGGATCTCCCCCGCGCGCACACTGAAGACCACCTTGTCCACCGCTGGGCGCGGCAGGCCGCCGGGGTCCGGCACCACAAAACCATTCACGCGCAACCGCTCTTCGCGGGGCGCCGGGGCGTGACGCGGAAACTGCTCGTCCACGTCGCGGCCGACCATCCAACGGATCAGGTCCGCGCGGGGCAGGTCCGGGGCGCGGCTCGTGCCCACGTAGCGCCCGTCGCGCAACACCGTGATCCGGTCGGCAATCCGGTAGATCTCCTCCATCTTGTGCGAGATATAGATGATGCCGCAGCCGCTCTGCTTGAGATCCTCAATGATGGCGAAAAGGCGCTCCACCTCGGGCTCCGTCAGTGCGCTCGTGGGTTCGTCCATGATGATGATGCGCGCGTTGAACGCCAAGGCCTTGGCGATCTCGATGGTCTGCTGGACGCCGATCGGGTACTCCTCCACGCTCCGGCGCGCGTTGATCTGCAGGCCAAGCCGGTCCAACAGCCGCTGACATGCCGCGGCCTGATCACCGTAGCGCATCCATCCGGCCAGACCGCTCCGCTCGCGCCCCAGAAAGATGTTGTCGGCCACCGACATCGCCGGAATCAGTGACAACTCCTGATGGATACACGAGATGCCGCGCCGGGCCGCATCCTGGGGAGACGAGAAGGCCACCGGGGCGCCCTGGACCAAGATGGCGCCGTCGTGATCGCGGTGTACCCCAGCCAGAATCTTGATCAGGGTGCTCTTGCCCGCGCCGTTCTCCCCCGCGAGCACATGCACCTCGCCTGCCCGCAGATCGAACTGGACATCCTGCAGGACCTGTTGGCGGCCAAAGCACTTGCCAATACCGTCCATGCGCAGCAACACGCTGCCCGATTCCGAAATGCTGCCGCTGATGGTGGTCACTGCCGCTCCCTCGCCGAAGAACTGCGCCCATACTAGCACGCCCCGGGACCGCCCGCAACGCGTCCGGTCAGCGCGGCAGAAACGAGTACCCCGCCACGGCGCGAAAGCATTGCACCTTGGTCGGGAATCATTTAGACTGGCAAAGTTGTTGGTGCTCTTCAGACAAAAGCAAGGCACAGCGGGGGTTACGCAAGCGTTGCACGGGGTCAGAACGAAAAGTTGACGGAGGATGTTACCACGTGGTAATCTCCTGCTTGACCAAACTGATTAGTTTAGTCAACTTTTGGCGTTGACACTGTTCTCCGAGGTGCCGGTGCAAATGAATCCAGCGGGCCCGGCGGTCCGCGCAACCGGAGGTGGCGACCATGCGGATCTACCAAGACGCCAGCGAAAGCATTGGAAATACCCCGCTCGTAAAGCTCCACAAGCTGGGCGCGGGACTGAAGGCAAACGTGTTTGCCAAGGTCGAGGGGCGCAATCCCGCGTATTCGGTGAAATGTCGCATCGGCGCCTCGATGGTGTGGGCGGCCGAGAAGCAGGGGCTGTTGAAGCCCGGCGGCACGATCGTCGAGCCGACTTCCGGAAACACCGGCATCGCGCTGGCATACGTTTGCGCGGCACGCGGCTACAAGCTCGTGCTCGCCATGCCCGAGACGATGAGCATGGAGCGGCGGAACATGCTGAAGGCTTTCGGAGCGCACCTGGTGCTGACGCCGGGCAGCGCCGGCATGCCCGGGGCAATCGCGGAGGCTGAATCCATTCTGCGGGAGCACCCGGATTACTACCTGCCCCAGCAATTCAAGAATCCGGCCAACCCGGACATCCATTTCCGGACGACAGGTCCCGAGATTTGGAACGACACGGACGGCCAGGTGGATGTGTTTGTGGCGGGTGTGGGCACCGGCGGCACCATTACCGGCGTGAGCCGTTTCCTCAAAAAGGAGATGGGGCGCGACGTGGTGAGCATCGCCGTGGAACCGGCCAAGTCGCCGGTGCTGTCGGGCGGCAGCCCAAGCCCGCACAAGATTCAGGGCATCGGCGCGGGATTCAAGCCGGACGTCCTGGACCTGGACCTCGTGGACCGCATCGAGACAGTCACTGACGAGGAGGCGTTCGAGACGGCCCGCCGTCTCACGCGTGAAGAGGGGTTGATCAGCGGAATAAGCTGCGGCGCGGCCACGGCCGTGGCCCTGCGGGTTGCCGCGGAAGATCAGTTTGAAGGCAAGAACATTGTCGTAGTTCTTCCCGACTCCGGGGAGCGCTACTTGTCGACACCGCTGTTTGAGGGTTAACCGCACGACGAAGCAGGAGCGTTACCATGAGTGAGAACAAGTATCGTTTGGGGACACTGGCGCTGCACGCCGGCCAGGAACCGGATCCCACCACCAAGGCGCGTGCGGTGCCGATCTATCAGACGACCTCCTACGTGTTCGACAGCAGTGAACACGCGGCCAATCTCTTCGCGCTGAAGGAGTTTGGCAATATCTACTCGCGTATCATGAACCCGACGGTGGATGTCTTCGAGAAGCGTATGGCGGCGCTCGAGGGCGGTGTGGCCGCGCTGGGCGTCTCGTCGGGATCGTCGGCCATCACACTGGCGGTCCTGAATATCTGCCGGGCCGGACAGAATTTCGTCACGTCGTCCACTCTGTACGGCGGCACCTACAACCTGTTCCACCACACGCTCAAGGAATTCGGCATCGAGGCCCGCTTCGTCGACGCCAGCGACCCGAAGAACTACGAGAAGGCCATCGACGACAGGACGCGCTTCCTGTACGTCGAGTCGATCGGCAATCCCGCGAACGACGTGGTGGATTTCAAGGCCATCGCGGACATCGCACACAAGCACGGCATTCCGTTCATCGTGGACAATACCGTCACCTCGCCCCTGCTGTTCCGGCCCTTTGAGCATGGCGCGGACATCGTGGTCCACTCGGCCACCAAGGTCATCGGCGGCCACGGCACATCGATCGGCGGCGTGATCGTGGACGGCGGCACCTTCGACTGGAACAACGGGAAGTTCCCGGAGTTGACCGAGCCCTGCGACAGCTACCACGGCCTGAAATTCTACGAGGCGCTCAAGCCCATCGGGAATATCTCGTACATCATCAAGGCGCGGGTAACGCTCCTGCGCGACATGGGTCCGTGCCTGTCGCCGTTCAACGCGTTCCTGCTGCTCCAGGGGATCGAGACGCTGCACCTGCGGGTACCGCGCCACTGCGAAAACGCGCTCAAGGTAGCCGAGTACCTTGACAAGCACGACGCCGTCGAATGGGTGAACTACCCCGGCCTCAAGAGCCACAAGGACTACGACCGTGCGCGGAAGTACCTGCCCCAGGGCCAGGGCGCGATCCTCGGCTTCGGCATCAAGGCCGGTTACGAGGCCGCGAAGAAATTCATCGACAGCGTGCAGTTGTGCAGCCATCTGGCCAACGTCCTCGATGCCAAGACGCTCGTCATCCACCCGGCTTCGACGACGCACCAGCAGCTTTCGCCCGCGGAGCAGAAGTCGGCCGGCGTCAGCCCCAACATGCTGCGCATGAGCATCGGCCTGGAAGATGCCGACGACATCATCGCGGACATCGAGCAGGCCTTGGCCTCGGCCACCCGATAGTGCTATTCTTGTCCGGCGCGGAGACGGGAGGACCCGTTTCCGCGCCGGATTTGTTTCTGCAGGCCGGTTGCGCACATGGGCGCCGGGAGAGGGACCGTGGCCGATTTCTCCAAGGTATATTTGGTGACGATGTGGTCGGGCGGCCGTCCGAGCAAAAAGTGGAAGTGTCTGCAGTATCCGGAGTTGCTTCCACAGGGCACGGGCGTCAAGTTCACCTGTATGGAGACACGGCTCACGGTGCAGCTCATCGGCAGCATCTCGATCGAGGAGTACGAGCAGGGCATGCCCATCCCCGAGTGGCCGGCCGGACAAGCGGATGACCCTCGCCCCGGAGACGGCACGAGGATGGACGATACGCGCGACAGACAACCCAATCTGGAGGACTTGCTGTAGCATGCATATCCTTATCACCGGTTCAAGCGGACAAATCGGGACCAACCTCGCCCTGCGTCTGCTCGACGAGGGCCATCGTGTCTTTGGCGTCGACGTCCGCCCGAACACGTGGACAGACCGCATCGAGACCCTCCTCCAGGACATCAGCACGCCCCAGCAGAATTTCGATGAGGGCATCGGCCACGCGAAGTACCCCAAGGACATCGACGCCGTGGTCCATCTGGCCGCGCACGCCAAGGTGCACGAGCTGGTCGAGCAGCCCGATCGCGCGCTCGAAAACATCACCATGACCTTCAACGTCCTCGAATACTGCCGCCACCACGGGCTTCCCGTCCTCTTCAGCAGTTCCCGGGAGGTCTACGGCGACATCCACCGCTATATCACCGAGGAGTCCTACGCCGATTTCGCCTTTACGGAGAGTCCCTACTCGGCGAGCAAGATATCCGGCGAGGCCCTCGTCTACTCCTACGCCCAGTGCTACGGCCTGCGGTACCTCGTTTTCCGGTTCAGCAACGTCTACGGCCGCTACGACAACGACATCGAGCGCATGGAGCGGGTCATCCCCCTCTTCATCCGCAAGATCGGCAATGGCGAACCGGTCACCGTTTTCGGCGAGAAGAAGGTGCTGGACTTCACGTACGTGGACGATTGCGTGGACGGAATTGTGCGCGGCATCCACCTGGTCACGGGCGGGGGCGACGCGGATCAGACGATCAACCTGGCCTATGGCCAGGGCGAGACACTCGTCACAATGGCCCACTACGTCGGAGAGATGCTCGGAGTGCCGCCGAAGATCACCATCGAGCCCAGTCGCGTGGGCGAGGTTACCCATTACGTCGCCAACATCGGAAAAGCCCGGGCTATCCTTGGCTACAATCCCGCAACTCCCCTGCGCGAAGGCATCCGGCGCGCCGTGGCGTGGTCGAACGAATGGGCCGCCGCGGCGGGCACGGTGACGGAAGGAGCGTTGTAAGGTGCCCGAGGTCAAAGAAGGCGACGTCGGTCTGGTCGAAACACAGTTCTTCACGTTTGCGGAACCGCCCAACGAGATGGTGCTGGACTGCGGCCGCAAGCTCGGCCCCATCACGCTGTCCTACGAAACCTACGGCCGCCTGAACGCGGACCGGTCCAATGCCATCCTGATCGTCCACGCCCTGAGCGGTGATGCCCATGTCGCCGGCTACCACACGCCTCAGGACCGCAAACCGGGCTGGTGGGACATGATGGTCGGACCCGGCAAGGGGTTCGACACGGACAAGTATTTCGTGATCTGCTCGAACGTGCTCGGGGGATGCTCGGGGTCGACCGGCCCCGCGTCCGTCAACCCCGAAACGGGCCGTCCCTATGGTCTGACGTTCCCCATTATCACCATCGGCGACATGGTCCGCGCACAGCGGCAATTGATCGACCATCTGGGGATCGGGCAACTGCTCTGTGTGGCCGGCGGCTCGATGGGAGGCATGCAGACGCTCGAATGGGCCATCCGCTACCCCGAAATGGTGCGCAGCGCCATTGTCATCGCGTCGACCCCGCGTCTCACCGCGCAAGCCATCGCCTTCGACGCCGTCGGTCGGCACGCCATCCAGGCGGACAACGCCTTCCAGGGCGGCAACTACTACGGCAATGGTGTCCCGGCGCAGGGTCTGAGCATCGCCCGCATGCTGGGGCACATCACCTATCTGTCCGACGAGTCGATGCGCATCAAGTTTGGCCGCACCCTGCGAAGCGCCACCGAGTACAGCTACGACTTCAACAGCGAGTTCTCTGTTGAAACGTACCTCGATTACCAAGGCGAACAGTTTGTCAACCGCTTCGACGCCAACAGCTATCTGTACCTGACCAAGGCGATCAACTACTTCGACGTGAGCGCGGCCTACGGATCGCTGGACAACGCGATGGGGCGCGTGCAGGGGAAAATGCTCGTCATTTCGTATACCTCGGACTGGCTCTATCCGCCCTATCAATCCGAGGAGATGGTCTATTCACTGACCCGGCAGAAGAAGGACGTCACTTACTGCAACATCCGGTCGGACTACGGTCATGACGCGTTCCTTCTCGAAGACACGATTATGACCAAGATGATCAGCGGCTACATCGAGCACGTGTACCACCCGGAAAAGGTTGGCGACCCTTTCCCAACCGAGATCAAGAAGGCGCACAAGACGCCCCAAGCCCACGAAAGCATCTACGAGGGCCGCCGCGTGGACTACGACCTGATCGTGGACCTTGTCGAGCAGGGCAGCCGGGTCCTCGATGTCGGTTGCGGCGACGGCGAGCTGTTGTCGCGCCTCATCAACGCGAAACAGGTGCAGGGAATGGGGCTGGAAGTGGCCGAAGACCAGATCGTCGCCTGCATGCAACGCGGCATTTCCGTCGTTCAGGCCGACATCGACCGCGGCCTGAGCGCGCTGCCCGACCAAAGCTTCGACTATGTCATCCTGAGCATGACGCTCCAAGTCATCCGGCACCCGGAGGTGGCCATCAGGGAAATGCTGCGGGTTGGCCGCCGCTGCATAGTGAGTTTCCCGAACTTCGGATTCTGGAAGGTGCGGGCAAAGGTGGCCGTGCTGGGCCGCGCACCCGTCACGCGCAGCCTCCCCTATGCGTGGTACATCAGCCCGAACCGGCACGTGCTGTCCATCAAGGATTTCCGCCACTTCTGCGAAACGCACAACGCACGCGTCGAGCGGGAGATACCGCTTTCCACGCAGAGCCCTGCATGGCTCTGCACCGCGTTGCCGAACCTGTTCGCGGAGGAGGCCGTCTTCGAGATCACCGGCGACTCGTGACCAGCTCCGAAAGCACCTACGCCCCGTCAGCGGACTCCGCGGAACTATCCTGGAGGCCCTTCAGCGCCTCGGGCGCTTCCCACAGGTACTCGCCGCCCTCCGCAGCGTTCTCCTTCGTGTAGATCCGCGACGGGATCAGCACGTCCTTGGGCACCTCCTCGCCGCGCAGTATCTTCTCCGCCAGGGCGACGGCCTCGCGGGCGCCGTTGGGATATTCGAAGGTCGCGTCGATCATCCCCTGAAGCACATAGGCAATGCCCTCCTGCGGCATGGAATCGATGCCGACAAACATCATGTCATCGGAGCGGCCCGCCGCCTGCGCGGCCACGTAGGCGCCGAAGGCCGCCGGATCATTGTGCGCATAGACAAGGTCGATGTCCTCGTAGCGGGCCAAGGCCGACTCCATCTCCTTGCGCGCGTTCGGCCCGAGCCACTTCATGTCCGCCTCGAATATCACCTCAATCCCGGTCCCGGCGATCGCGTCACGGAATCCCTGGTGACGCTCCTGTCCCGGCGTGCTGGTCATCAACCCTTTCAGCTCAACCACCCGGCCCGTACCGCCAAGCTGCCTCACGACCCACTCGCCCACCGCTTTCCCGATCCGGTAGTTGTCGCCGCAGACAAATGTGGTGTAACGGTCCGTGGCCACCCGCGACCCCATCACGATGACGGGGATACCGGCGTCCATGGCCTTTTCCACCGGCGCCGCAAGCGGTACGGCCTCGTTGGGCATGATCATGATGAGATCGACCCCGGCACTGATGAACTCCTCGACGTGCGCACGCTGCCGCAGCGAGTCGTCCTGGGCATCCTTGAAGATGACCTTGATCGTGCCCTTCGCCTTGGCGGCCGTGTCGATGTCGTCGTCCATCTGTGCCCGCCAAGGATGGGTGCGGGTGGACTGGCTCATGCCGATGATCCACGGGTTTTCGGGGGTTCCCTTGGCCGCTTCAGCGGAGGCCTCGCCCGCACACGCCAACACCAGCGCCGCCACTGCAAACGCCGACAGCCACATTCGTTTCTTCATCACGCCTCCGATACGGTTGACCTACTTGAGCAAGACGTCACCGGTCTCGCCGTTCAGAATAACCGTGGACCAGGGGGCAAGCTCAAGTTTTTTCAGCACCCCGTTGCGCAGGGTCAGGGTCCGTTTCCCGCCGGTCTCGGTGTGGATCCACACCACCCCGCCGCCCGCGCTCACCACGTCGTTCTTCTCGTTGTAGATATGCGCGCCCGACTGCCGGAAGATCTCCCGCATAAG
>JBPOJD010000048.1:0-14528 GCA_052033955.1 Candidatus Hydrogenedentota bacterium | reverse complement strand
CCACCCCGGCCCGGGGGGGCGGGCGCCCCCAAACCCCGGGGGGGGCCGAGGGCCCCCAAACCCCCCCCCCACGGGTGCATCCGTAGTGATGAAACGTCGGCTTAAAGCGGATTTCCATACACATGCGGCAGGTGATCCCCGCGATCCCCTCGCCTACTCCGAAGAGATGCTGATTGCAGCGGCGGCGGAGCGGGGCATCGAGGTACTTGCCATCTCGTGCCACGACGCAAACGTCTATTGCGACGGCCTGGCCCGCTATGCCCGCGACCGCGGGGTGCTCCTCGTCCCGGCACAGGAAAGCATCATCGAGGGCAAGCATGTCCTCATTCTCAACCCTGACCGGGAACAGGCCGCCGCGACTACCTTCGCGGAGCTGCGGCGGCTCGGACGACGGAACGCCGCGTTTATCGCCCCGCACCCCTTCTACCCGTCACGGAGCGCGCTCGGCTGGCAACTGCTGCGCAACATCGACCTCTTCGACGCCATTGAATATTGTACGCTCTGGTTCCCCGGCGCGAACTTCAACCTCCCCGCACGCCTCGCGGCCCGCCGTTGTCGTCTCCCCATGGTGGGCACTTCGGACACACATGTGCTGCCCTATGGAGACAGCACCTTCACCTGGATGACGGCGGAACCGACGGTCGCGGGCGTGGTTGCCGCCGTGCGCGCGGGAGACGTCGAGGTGGCCACGCGACCGCGGCCGCTTGCCAACGCGCTGCACATGTTCGCCTTCGCCGCAGGCAAGGCCCTTCAGGAGTACCGCGCTTGCGGAGGCCGTCAGGAGGTATCGCCGCCATGATCGATCGCATCGCGATCCTGGGGGGAAGCAGCGTTTACGCGCCGGAGTTCATCCTCTCGCTCATTTCGCATAACGTCAACGTGAGGGAAGTCGTGCTGCAGGGGCGCTCCAGCAAGAAGCTGGAGATTGTGACACGGTTCACCCAACGGCTGTTGCACAAGAGCGGCTACCCCACCACGGTCACGAGCACCCTGAACGCGGCCGAGGCCGTGCAGGGCGCGAAATACATCATCGACCACATTCGCGTAGGAGGCATGAAGGCGCGGCTGCGCGACGAGAAGCTGCCGCCCCGCCACGGCATGATTGGCGATGAGAGCCTGGGGGCGGGCGGTTTCGCCAATGCCATGCGCACGCTGCCGGTCGTATTTGAACAGGCCCGCATCATCGAGGAGGTCAATCCGGAAGCGACCGTGATCATGCTGACCAATCCGATGGGGCTGCTGGTCGAGGCGCTGTCGCGCCACACCAAGCTCAATGTGCTGGGCGTATGCGACCTTCCGAGCACGTGCATCCGCCGCATCGCGCAGATCCTGAATCGCCCACCGTCGGACCTGCTCGTCGATTACATCGGCATCAACCACCTCGGCTGGATCCAGGACGTGAAGGTCGAAGGCCGGAGCTTCATGGGCTATGTGCTGGAGAAGCTCGACAAGAGTGACGAAGACGGGTTCGACCGCGATCTGATCAGTCTGTTCCACATGATCCCGACACAGACGGTCGCGCTGTTTTTCCACACGGACCAGGTGCTCCGGCACCAGCAGGCCCAGGCGCGGTATCGCGCGGAAGCGCTGCATGAGGCGGAACAGCAGATCCTCAAGCTCTACCAGCAGAAACACCTCTGCGACATCCCGGATCTGACCCGCGAACGCAACGCGGTGTGGTATGACCAGGTCATCGTGCCGCTCCTGGAGGCGATGGAGTCCCCCGTCGAGCGTGAAATCGTGCTGACGGTAAGGAACGATGGTGCGGTGCGCGACCTGCCGGACGGATGCAGCGTCGAGGTCCCCGTCCGCGTCAGCAGCCAGGGCATCAATGCCCGCCGGGTGGGCAACATGCCCCACTTCCTGCTGGGCCTGGTTCAGAGCATCAAGGAGAGCGACCGCCTCACCGTCGAGGCGTTCCTGCACAAATCCTATGACTGTGCGCTCCAGGCCTTGACGGTCAATCCGCTGGTGCCTTCCGTGGATGCGGCCAGGAAGTTTCTCGATCGTCTGGTCCGCGACGAGCACCTCGAATTGCGGTGAGGCATGCCGGGGGAATGAATGGGCGGACGGTGTCTTGCGTCTGATCGGTCGGGTATACTATACGTGTCTGACAGGTGCAACGGGCGCCTGACAGGGGTCCGGCCGTGAGTTGGCCGGGAAACAGAAGGAACAGAGATGAAACGCACGCTGATCGCCATGGCCTTGGTGCTGATCTGGACGCCCGTCTGGGCGCAGGTACCCGTGGACGGCGCCGCCGGCGCCACGCTCCCGCAGCTCAAAGACACCCCCACGCTCGTCACGGTGGTGCTCAAGGCCGGCGCGCGCGACGCCAACTTGCGGGTCGCGGACCTTCACGGCGATTCGGTGGTGGTACTCACCGAGCAAGGCGAACGCTATACCTATCTCTTCTCGGCCATCGAGCGGATCATTGTGCAGAACGGGGTGGTCGAAGTGCGCCAGGCGGAAACGCCGTCCGAACGCTTCCTCACCCAGGAAGAGGAGATGATCATGTCCGCGGCCTGGCAGCAGGCCAAGGTCCTCTTTGACGGGGCAAACGACAACCAGCCGATCAAAATGAGCGCCGCGTCGGTGCTCGTGACCGCGCGGGACAACCGGTGGAGCCCGCAGGCCCTCGAAGCAAGGCAACAGGCCCTCGAATACCTCCAGTCGTTTCTGAAGACAGACGATCTCCAGATCGCGATTGATGCCGCCACGGCCCTGTATCTCGGCGGCGAGACGGATATCGACCGCGCTGTCATTGAACGCGCGGTGGCCAGCGGCAACCGCTACCTGCGCGTCGCCGGCGCGCGCCTGGCAGGGCTCCTTGACTACAAGGCGGTGCAGGGGCCACTCCGCGATTACAGCAACCACCGGCTGGACGACGTGAATGCCGCGGCGAACGTCGCTCTTGCGCGCATGGGCGCCCCGAAGGACGTGGATGCGCTGGTCGCGGACATCAAGGGCCTCAGCGAGGAACGCGCGGCCGCCGCAGTGACCGCACTGAGCATTATCGGTGGCGACAAGGTGAAGCAGGCGTGCTGGGATGAACTCCAGAAGATGGAGGGAATGACCGGCCGCTGGCTGCCCTTCGTGCGCGTCCTGTACAACCTCGAAGATCCCCGGGCGATCGAACTGCTCAAGACGCAAGGCATGGAGCACCGGATATACCAGAAGGAGGCGGGCATCCTCCTCACCCAGCGTAACGACTGGGAAGCGACGCAGTGGCTCATGCGCAGACTGGATGAGCGCGCCGACCCGAACCTGGAAAACCTGACCTATCGCGCGCGCGCCGTGGTTGCCCTGTTCCAGGGCGGCCAGCCGACGGCCATCACGGAGATGCAGCGCCTGCTGCGGACCCAGCCTTCGGAAGTCATCGCGCCGGGCATGGAGGAGCGCGCGCGCCAACAGGTCGTCGATGCGCTGAACATCGCCCTGCTGCGCTTGATGGCGGAAACCGGCAACTCCAGGTTGCTGCTTGTGGTGCAGCCCGTGTTGCAGCGGACGAACCGCGTGATTACGGCCGAGGCGGTTCAGGCGGCGTTCGCGATGGCGGACACGGCCTATCGCGACCGGCTGGTGAGCATCTGGGGGAACTGACGCGTGGCGCGCCTGCACGTAGTAATCGGGGGGCGCGTGCAGGGCGTGGGATTCCGGTACAGCACATCGCGGCAGGCGCAGTCACTGGGACTGACGGGGTGGGTGCGCAATCGCGAGGACGGCCGTGTTGAGGCGGAGTTCGAAGGTGACCGCGCCGTGCTGGAGCAGATGCTCGAATGGTGCTGGAGCGGGCCTGCCTTCGCCCATGTCACGCAGGTGGAGACGCGCTGGGACGAGGGCCCGCCAAGGCATACGGGATTCCGCGTGACCGGGTAAGGCGTCAGGCCCGGCGCAACACCCAGATCATTTCGGTGCTGTAGCGGTCGAACGGATTGCAGTCAAAATCACCGAAGAGCGCTTCGACGGCCAGTCCTGCCGCGTTCACCTGTTCCTGAATCTCTACCGGACCCGACCAGCGCCGCACGAGTTCAAGCGTCGAGGTCTTCACGGTTCCGTCACAATCTTCCCGCTCGGTGAGCTGGTGTTGCTCATGCATCCACTGCTGTTCACGGTCATAGGTGACCGCAAAATCGTGTTCGACCCGGCCGCCGTCGAAGGTGTAACAATCCACCCGGTGCAGGCTCGCGTCGGCTTGGGCGGCGGCGGCCTCAGGTATGCGTGGAACCCACGTGTTGAAGATGAACAGCCCGTCGTCGGCGAGAAGATCTCGCACCCCTTCGAGGCAGGTCCGCTGATCACTTGGCGTCAGCAGATGCATGAAGGTCCGGTAGGGCATGGCGATGTAGTCGAAGACGGCCGCGAAACCCAACGCCGTGATGTCGGCCTGGACAAGCCGCAACCTCCCCTTCAAGGGCTCCATATGGCGGCGCTTCTCGTCACAGATGGCCAGCATCGACACTGAGTTGTCCACGCCGATGACGTCGACGCCGCACATGGCCATGGGAATCGCGATACGGCCGGTTCCGCAGCCCAACTCCAGCGTGCGGCCGCGAATGCGAACGGCCTGCCCGACGTAGAATTCCGCCTCACCGGGGAGCCCCTGGTGAACCATGTCGTAGTAGTCCGCCCACTGATCATAGACGCTCATTACGGCCGCATCATCCATGCTCCGCCAAGTGCCGCGCGACGTCCGTGCGGTAAGCCTGGTAGGCGGGCAGCAACCCGGACAGCATACCGATCAGCGCCACGGCGGCGAACGCGTTGATGTGCCCCGCAGTCAGCCGGAATGCGGTGATGCCCATGCCAATACGCTGTTCCAAGTAGATCCCGACGGCCCACGTAAGCAGACTGCCGAGAAACCACCCCAGACCGATGCCCAGCAGCGTCACCCAAAACGCCTCGAGCACCACGGCCCCGAAGATATCGATGGGCGAAGCCCCCAGTGCCCGCATGACGGCGAGGTCGCGCCGCCGCTGCATGATGGACAGATACAGGCTCGCGAGAATCGACAGGGCCGACACAACCACCACCAGATAACCGACTGCCAACAGCACCGTCTTCACCGGCCCCAGAATCTGCTGATACAGCTTCATGATTTCGTCGACAGGCGTCGCGGCCATCGCGCTCATGTTGTCTTCCACATAGGTCCGGAAGCTGAAACGCAGTCCCGCACTCTCGAGATCGACGAGCACTGCGGTCACCTCGGGCATCTCCGCGTGATCGTGGTCATCGTGGTCGGCATGATCATCGTGATCGTCATGCTCGGCATGTGACGCCCAGACGGACTCCAGGGATGTAAAGAGTACGCGGTCGTAGGGGGTCGCCGAGGGCTTGAGCACGCCCACTACGGTGTAGGGCATGTCGTCGTGATCGTCACCGAATCCCTCCATGAACCCGTGCGTCCCGATGAAGGTATCCCCTACCGTCAAGCCTTCCTGGGCGGCGACCACGCTGCCGATCACCGCCTCCATGGGCTCGGAGAAGAAACGTCCCTCGGCCAGTTGAAACGGGTCGCGCGGCTCACCATACGACGACTGCCACGTGTGCTCCATGAGATCCGGCGTGGTCCCCACGATGCGGAACCCGCGGTAGGTGTCGCCCAGTCCAATAGGAAAGGCCGCCTTGACGTCCTCGTGTTCCTTAAGGCGCTCATAGTCGGCGTACGAGATATTTCCCGTCGGGATATCCATGAAATAAACGGTGCTGAGCACAAGCTGAAGCTTGCTCCCTTTGGCGCCGACGACGATATCGAAGGCCTGGCCTTCCTCCTCGAAGCGCCGCTGGGTCTCGTCGCGCAGGGTCAGCACGGCCGCGATCAGGCCCACACCGAGCGCGACGCACACGATCGTCACGGCACTGGGGAGTTTTCGGTTCCAGATGTAGTTCCAAGCGATGTGCCAGAGACTCACGGAGGGCCTGTCTCCTTTCCCTTCGTCTGAGTGAAAACGGTCACTGCTTGCGAGTAAGTCTAGGATCGGCGCGGCGGGAAGTCAATCACGGGGTTGGAATCAGCCAAAGTCGTAGGTCGTCTTGATGCCGTGTTTGCGGCTGAGTTCGCGGATCTCCCGAACCAGCTCAGGCTTTTCGCCCTGTTGAACCACTTCGCCAATCAGGTAATAGATGCGCTCAAAGGCCCAGCGGCGCGCGATGTCCGCGTCTCCCTTGGCGGCCTCGCGCAGGCTCGATCGAAACACTACTTCCTTGCTCTTGGGCCCGGCCTCGCCCGTCAGGCGCATCGAGAAGATGTCGTCGGCACCGGGATCGAAGCGGCCATAGACAGTCACCACGCGGTTCTTGAAGAAATCGGGCAGTTCCTTGGGGTACACGCCGGCCTTGCTGATCCGCCCGTAATCCGCCTGGAGATTCACCAGCAAGGGATCGCTGACACGATTCACGAACAGCGGCAGATCCTGGTTCATGCTCTCGACGCTGCCCGAGACAAACGCCTCCCCCTTGTTCCGGTAGGCAAGCAGGTCGAGCAGGGGGGTGTTGACCGTGTTGCCGCCGCCGTAGGCGAGGATCGTGTTGCGATGTTCGTTCTGCTGGCTCAGCGCGTTGATGATCACCCGGCTGTCGCGCACGCCGGTCGTGGCGCGCCCGTCGGTGATGACGACGACCACCCCGGGAAGCCCTGGGCGCGGCGCCTGCTGCACCACCGGCAGGATGCCCTGGTAGACGTCCGTTGCGCCCCGGGACTGAAGACTCGACAGGAAGTTCAGGGCCGCCTGCCGGTTTTCGGGCGTGGCGAGAACAGGCTCCGGCTGGAAATGGGCGGCGGTATCGCGGAACACCACCACATTGAAGCGATCGTCGGGACGCAATTGGGACAATGCATCGCGCAGACCGCGCGCCGTGAGGTCCAACTTGCGCTGCAGGATGCTGTTCGACGCATCGACCACAAAGGTGATGTCCTTGCCGAGGACCTCGTGGTCGGCACCGGCCTTGGGCACAATCCGGAGGCGGAAGAAGCCCTGCGGCTCGTCCGGCGCGAAATAGGTCGCGAGTTCGATATCGACCAGGTCGTCCATGAAGACGTACGGATTCTCTGCGCCCGCCTCCTCGATGGCACGGGCCTGGGCAACGATTTCCTCGCTTTCGAGCACGGGGAGCTGTTCCTGGGCGAGGTCGATCTCCAGGATGGATTCCTGCGGCGGGGCATCCCCCGGACCTGCGGTCAGGTCGACGGGAGGCGACAGGGGCTGGGGCGCAAAGGCCAGCACGTCGCGCGTCGCCGGATCAACGGTCCCGCGCATGACGGGCAGTTCCCCCTCCTCGAGAACTCGGTTGGCGCTTGGATGCACCAGCCGACGCGCCACCTCGACCTCGTTGCGCGCGCGATCTTCCGAGATCTCGATGATCTGCGCATCCAGACGCTCGACAAGCTCCGTCTCCGGCGCCAGTTCATGCTCGCGCTCCAAAGGGTCAATGGCCGCGCGCTCGGCCATCCGGGGCACCTCGGCGGCCTGCGCAAGGAGTGACTCTGCGGGGGTCAGCATCTCCGTCTCCCGGTTCAGCAGGTCTTGCACAGACCCGGGACGGGTAATCAGTTCGGCGGCCTGCGGCAGGGTGTCCTCGTAGGGTTCCGGCAGGTCCTCCGCAAGCTGCACCGGGAAGATCCTGCGCGCATGCTCCGTGGCGGCGCCGGCGCGCAGCAATGTGATGCGGGACGCCATGATCAGCAGCAGCCCATAGAGGACTACCGCAATCACGATGCTGACGGTCAGCAGAACTCTGCGGCTTACTGAAAACATGGCGTGATCACGAGGCCGGTCCCGAAGGCGCCGCCGTGTTGACTGCGAGCCCGGACAGCCGTTCCTGGGCCTTGGCAGCCTGCGCGCTGTCGGGATAGGCCTCGATGGCCTCCTTGTAGGCTTGAATGGCCTGGCTCACGCCGTTGGCCTTCTCGAAATTCTGTCCGGCACGCCAAAGCGACTCGGGCGAAAGCTCCTCATGGAGAAACAGGATGGCCACACGCATGAAACTGCGGGCCGCTTCGTCATGCTCGCCGCGTTCCTCATGGATCTCGCCAATGCGAAACCGGGCGCGCGCCGCGGCGTCGCTGACGTTGGCATTGGCCGCCTGCTCGTACATCGCCAAGGCCTGGTCCATCTCCTTCCTGGCCTCGAGCAAGCGCCCGATCCGGTAGGTCGCCTCGATGGCCAGCGTGCTGGCGGGGGCCGTTTCCTTCACGCGCTGGAAACTCGCCCGCGCGGCATCCGCCTGTCCGGCCTGCTCCTGAGCCTCGGCGATCTTGAATACCACCCGTTCGGGATTGGGATACGACGGATTGCCCTGGAGCAGCGCCTCGAATCCAGCGACCGCTTCCGCGAAACGGCCCTGGTCAAACAGTCGCTGCCCAACCCAGGCATAGGTCGTTTCGTTCAGCGTCACCGCCGGATACTCGCGCATCAACTGCAAGAAGAGGTCCGCCGCGCCATCGAGATCCTTGCCCTCGTATCGCGCGAGCGCCAGCCCCCGCAGGGCCTTTCCCTTCAGCCCCGGATCCGCGGCAGTATCGTACGCGGCCTGAAAATGCTCGATGGCCTTGACGGCGTCATTGGCCTCCTTGAGCAGATAGTCTCCCACGCGGAAATGCGCCTCGCTGGCATAGGTCGAGGTGGGATACTTCTCCAGAAGTTTCTGAAACGTCTTGCCGCTGGCCACGTAGTCGGTCATGTTGTGGTAGGTCAAGGCCAGCCGGTACAGCGTTTCCTGCTCGACCTGCGGCGACGGGGTTCCCTCGAGGATCTGCGTGTACTTGGCCACCGCATCGCCAAAGGCCGCGCCAAAGAACTCCGCATCGCCCGCGCGCAGGATGGCTTGCTCGGTCAATGCGTGGTCCGGGTAACGCTGCGCGAAGGTCTCAAACACAGCAACCGCCTCGTCGTCGCGACCAAGCTTGGCGAGGCATTCGCCGGACTTGTAGAGGGCCTCGGCGGCAAATTCGCTCTGCGGATACTTCTCCGCGACAAGCTGAAACTCCTGGCAGGCCTCGGCAAGGTTGCCCTCGCCCAGCAGGATGTTGCCCCGCAGGAAGGCCGCGTCCCCTCGAAGGGGGCTGTCATGCGCGTCGCTCAGGTACGCGCCGATGGTGGCCTTGGCCGCGGCCGCGTCACCCTTCAGGTACTGCGCCCAGCCGATCTTGTACTGCGAGCGGCCGGCGAAATCGGTATTCGGGTGTTTCGAACGAATGGCCTCGTACAGCCCAATGGCCTGGTCGAAGGCCCCCTGCTGCTGGAGGGCGTTGGCCTGGAGGTACATCATGCCGGGCGCCTCGGACGCGTCCGGATTGGCGGCCAGGAAGGTCTTCGCGGCCTCGGCAGCCCGCGCATAATCGCCGGCGTGGTACAGGGCCCAGGCGAGGCCATAGTCCGCGCGCCGGGCATAGTCCGAACCCGGGAATCCCTGCTTCAACTGGTCATAGGCCTCGGCGGCGGCGTCAAACCAGCCCATCTTGTCGTAGATCTCGGCCGCGCGAAACCGGCTCTCCATGCGCAAGGACTCGCCCGCAGACGACGACGCCACCGCGGAGAACTCGCTTGCGGCGTCCTCCGGGCGGTCCAGCCCGAGGTAAACAAACCCCAACTGATACCGCGCAAAGGGGGCGAAATGGCTGTCAGGCAGGGTGTCCGCCAACGTGCGCAACGTCTTCAGCGCCGCTTCCGGGTTCTTCGCATCAAACTGGACCTTGCCGAGAAAGTACAGGGCCTCGGCCCGGATCCCTTCGGCGGAATCCTCGCCGGCAAGGGCTTCGAGCGCCGTCTGCGCCAAGTCATACTTCTTCAGGAAATACAACGCCTCGCCTTTCCGCAAGGCCGCGCGCTCGCGCATCTCACCGGACAGTCCCGGCGCAGCGAGGGCCGCGGTCAAGGCCGCGAGCGCCGCGTCATGGCGTTTCAGCGCAAACAGCGACTCCCCCAGACGGTACTGCGCGGTGGCCGCCTGGTCGCCTTGCGGATACTCGGCGAGATACTTCTGGTACTCCTCGGCGGCTTCCTCGTGGAATCCGCGCTGGAACAAACCGTTGGCGAAGTCCATCTGGCCCTGCCCAGGTGTCTCCGCGGCCGCCGCCATGCACACCAACGCCAACGCGCCCAAGATCGTCCGTGTCATGCTACTGATCTCCGCCCGGCTGCTCCGGGAGCGCCGCGATGGAAATGTTCTGAATATCGGCATTCTTGCAGGCATCCAGTACCGCGACCGCCCGCCCGAGGTAGGCGTCCCGGTCGCCCCGGATGATCACCGCGCCGCCGGGGAAATACTCGGCAACCCGGTACAGCACTTCCTGAAGCTCGGGCAGGTCCATCTCGCGGTCATTGAGTACGATGCTGCCATCCTGGCGGATGTTGATGTAGATCTCGCCGCGTGTACGCTCCATGTCGGCCACGTTCTTGGCGGTGGGGAGCGTGATGTCGATCTCGCTTTCGAGGGTCGTATACACCGAGGTCACCATGAAGAAAACCAGCGTCAGAAAGACGATATCGATCAACGGGGCCATCGGAATGCCTTCCGGCTCCTGCTGTATGCGCTGGCCGAATTTCACGCCTGGTCTCCCCGCGAGAGCAGCTCAACGATCTCGCTCGCCTGCGCCTCGACGTCCGCCACAATGCGCGTCACCTGGCCGCGCAGGTAGAAGTACGCCACCATGGCGGGAATCGCCAGCACCAGCCCCGCGGCAGTCGTAATCATGGCCTGCGACACCTTGGACGCCATCGCAATGCCCTTGACCTGGGCGTTGTCCGACGCGATGGCGGTGAAGGCGCCGATCATGCCCCACACGGTGCCGAGCAGCCCGAGCAGCGGCGCGATAACCCCCACATTGTTGAGGTAGGAGATGCGCTGCCACAGCGCCGTCGCCCCGCGCTCCCCCTCGCTCTCCATGGCTTCCTGGATCACGTACCGGTCGTGGCCGTGGACCTTCAGCCCGGCAAACACCACCCGGGGCAACAGCTCGCGGCGGCCTTCGCACATCTGATACGCGCCACGCAGGTCGCCCCCGCGAAGTTGCGCTACCAGCCGCTTGAACAGGCTATCGGAGGTCTCTCGACGCGGCGTGACCGTCAGGAACAGGTAGATCGCCAGCACCAAGGTCAGAAAACCCAGGACCATGATGACCCACAGAATCACCCCGCCGTCGTGCAGCATGTCCTGCAGCGTATAGACCTCGGGGGTGGTCTGCGGAGGGGTAATCAGCGGATCGCTGGACTCCTGCGCGACCGCCGGTACGGCCATGAGCGCCGTCACCGCCACGGCCACCGCCATGGCGAGCCACATTACCTTGCCTGTCATGAGTGCCTGCTCCTTAACGCGTTGGGGAGACTGTCGTTAAACCATCCAGCGGGGCGTATCTGACGTAGTATTATGCCTGCGCGGTCCAAAAGGTTGCAACCGGGTCGCCCAAGCTGCGTAAACGGCGATTATCCGGCGGACCTGTGTTTGGCGGACCGGAGACCTTCCGGGTGGTTTCTATCGCGCGGCAAAAGCCGTATGATGGGCGGTGCCATCGGCAACGGCAGGAGGTATCAATGGGATCGTTGAAAGCATACGGCGGGTGGGCTCTGGTGACGGGCGCATCGTCCGGCATCGGCCGGCACTTCGCCGAGGCTGTCGCAGCGCACGGCGTGGACTGCATCCTCGTCGCCCGCCGCCGCGAACGCCTGGACGTACTCGCCGCCGCGCTTCAGACGCAGCACCGCGTGAAGACGCGCGTCATCGAACTGGACCTCGTCCGGCCCGGTGCAGCCGAGGCGCTGGTCGAGGCGACCCGGGACACCCCCGTGGGGATCCTCGTCAACAACGCCGGGGTGGGATACGCCGGGGCCTTTGCTACGCGTGATGCGCAACGCATGGACGACCTCATCACGCTCAACTGCCGCATACCGGTCGCGCTGACGCACGCGTACCTGCCCGCCATGATCGAGCAGGGCCGGGGCGCCCTCATCATGGTGTCGTCCATCCTGGGCTTGTTGCCCGCCCCGTATGACAGCGTGTACAGCGCATCGAAGGCCTTTGACCTGTTTCTGGGGGAAGCGTTGTGGGCGGAGTTGCGCGGGACCGGCGTCGATGTCGTCACCGTATGTCCTGGCCCGACACGCACGGAGTTTTTCGCGACCGAGGGCCGGACCGCGGCCCAGAGCGAACCCCTGACGCGCCACGCGGACGATCCCGCGCGCATCGTGGCAATCACGCTCGACGCGCTGGGCAGAAAACCCGTTGCGGCCCCCTTCTACACGTCATCCAAGGCGCTGCTTGCACGCATCCTGCCGCGGAGCACGGTGGCGACGCTCATGCACCGGGCCATGAAACAGGGACTGGACGCGGACAAGACACCGTGACCCCCGAACCCAACCGGACAGCCCGCCGGAGGCCGGCTACTTGAGGATGCCGCCGCGCTGCGAACTCAGGCGGATGCCCTGCAGCATCATGGCCAGCTCTTCGGGATTGTCTGACACCATGCGCGCCTCTTCGACGGTGATGAGGCTGCGCTTGAGCAGACTGTACAGACTGTCATTGAAGGTCTGCATGCCGTCTTCCCGCCCCTGGACGATCGCGTTGGTGAGCTGGTTGATGCGATTTTCCTTGATGAGCTTCTGCACAGCCGGCGATGAGAACATGATCTCGCAGGCCGGCACGCGCCCGACCCCATCGGCCCGCGGCAGGAGGCGCATGCACATCACGGCCGCAAGGTTGAGCGACAACTGCGAGCGGACCTGGTCGTGCTGGTCGGGCGGGAACAGGTCGATGATGCGGTCAATGGTCTGCATGACGTTCGTCGTGTGGAGCGTGCTGAACACCAGGTGCCCGGTTTCCGTGGCGCTGATCGCGGCCTGAAAGGTTTCCAGATCGCGCATCTCGCCGACCAGAATCACGTCGGGGTCCTGGCGCATCACGGCCTTGAGCGCGGACTTGAAGTCGGCGGTGTCGATGGTCACTTCGCGCTGGTTGATGACAGCCTTGCGGTCGTAGTGGACGTACTCGATCGGGTCTTCAATCGTCACCACGTGGCAAGGCCGATGGTCGTTGATGTAGTCGATGATGCCTGCCAGGGTGGTCGATTTGCCGCTGCCGGTCGTGCCGGTGATCAACACCAGCCCGCGCCGCATCTCCGCGAAGCGCCGAACCGATGACGGCAGATTCAGTTCGTCGAAGGAAAGGATCTTGGACTTGATGCGGCGCATGACGATGGATACCGTGCCGCGCTGACGGAACACGTTGACACGGAAGCGGCCGACGCCTTTTTCGGTGAAGGCGAGGTCAATATCGCCCTTCTTGCCGAAGTGGCTGTACTGGGTGTCGGTGAGCAGGACGCGCAGGATGCCTTCCATTTCTTCCGAGCGCAGCGGCTCGCCCTCTTGCGGATGGATATCGCCATCCACGCGGAAGTAGGGCTTGCTCCCGGTTTTTAGATGGATATCCGACGCGTCTTTCTGCACGGCGCGCTGGAGGAGCTTCAGAAAATCCTGGCGCGTGGAATCGCTCACGTCTTCTTTCTCCGCCGCATGAACGCGGGTATGCCCAAATCCTCTTCGGCCTCGGCCGGACTGTTGGCCAGCCCCCGGTCCGCTGTCTGCACCGTGTCCTCGTCCTCGCTGTCCGGGAAGAGGAACTGTTCCGGCTCGCCACTGGGCGCCTTCCCTTCCGACGGCGTCGCGCGCGCGGGTTCGGGGGCGCTTGCGGGCTCAACCGGGGCCGCGGTGCGAATCTCGATGGGCGCGGCCTCGCGCACTGGGGGCGCGGGCGGCACCTGCGAAACGGTCTCGACGGTTTCACGCGCGGCCGCGCCGTCCACGAACCGCTGGTATTCCTCGGGGATGGTGTCTTCCTTCGGGAAACCGGCGGCGATGACGGTCACCTGGAGTTCGGGCCGCTCTTCTTCGTCAACGACGGCGCCGAAGATAATATTCGCGTTCGGGTGGGCTGCTTTCTGGACGGCGGTTACGGCCTCCTGGACCTCGCGCATGCCGATGTCGCATCCGCCCTTGATATTGACGATGACGCCGCGGGCGCCGTTAATGCTGGATTGCGCCAGGAGCGGGCAGACAATGGCCTCCTCGGCGGCGCGGACGGCGCGCTTGTCGCCCTCGGCCGTGCCAATTCCCATCAGCGCACGGCCCCGGGCCTGCATGATGGTGCGCACATCCGCGAAGTCCCGGTGGATCAGCCCGGGCACTGTAATGAGTTCCGAGATGGCGCGTACGCCGTTGTAGAGTACTTCGTCGGCCTGGCGGAAGGCGTTGAGCAAGGTAATGTTGCTCGCGCTGCACAGTTCGGCGACGCGGTCATTGGGCACGACGATCAGCGTATCGACATGTTCCTCGAGTTCGCGCAGCCCGTCGAGGGCATTCCGCATGCGCTCGACGCCTTCGAATTGGAACGGAAGGGTGACGATGGCCACGGTCAGCGCGTTGGTTTCGCGGGCGACCTCGGCCACGACGGGCGTGGCGCCCGTCCCCGTACCGCCCCCGCGTACCGCCGTGAGAAAGAACAATTCACCGCCCAACACAACCTACGCGCACCGCACCATTTAC
>JBPOJD010000051.1:0-4625 GCA_052033955.1 Candidatus Hydrogenedentota bacterium | reverse complement strand
GTTTGTGCCCCGGCGCTTCAGCCAGCCAGGCCGGCGTCTCCGCCTGCATCCCGAGGATTATTTCGCGCTCGGGACCGCCCGGGGGGCAATAAAGGAGCGGTGGTTCTCGTCGGTCATCGCCGCCCAGAACGGGCCACTCGCGCCACCGGACGAGGGAATGAGCTACGTGGAAGCGGCGGGCGGCGATCTCTCACAACGGTTTACACTACGAGCTGCCGTGGAGACACTGGGCGCGGAGATCATCGGCAACGACCTGATGAACCGCTACGGAACGTGGCCCATGTATTCCAAGTTTTTCGACTACGACGAACCACTGTTCCACCATCTCCATCTTGACGACACGGCGGCCGGCCGTGTCGGGCGCGTGGGCAAACCCGAGGCCTACTACTATCCGCCTCAGATGAACAACCACGCCGGCCGGTTTCCACACACCTACTTCGGATTTGATCCCGACGTGACGCGTGAACAGGTACGGGAACGGCTGCTGGCCTACGAGCGCAAGGACAACCGGATCACGGAGCTGTCGCGGGCATACCGCATCGAGCTGGGCACAGGCTGGTACACGCCGCCGGGCGTGGTGCACGCGCCGGGGTCATACTTGACCTATGAGCCGCAATGGAACAGCGACGTGAATTCCGTCTACGAGAACGTCACCGCGGGCGAGGTGTATCCCCACGAGTTTCTGGTGGAAAACTGCCCCGACGACAAGAAGCGTGACGTCGATTATGTCATGGGGCTGATGGACTGGGAGAAGAATGTGGATCCCCATTACAGGAAGCACTACTTCCGTCCGCCGATCGTGTCCCACAACGGCGAAACGTTCACGGAGAAGTGGATTGCCTACGGAAACGATTACATCGCCGCGCAGGAGCTGACCATCCCGCCCAACACCACGGCCGTCGTCGCCGGCCCCG
Source organism: Candidatus Hydrogenedentota bacterium (assembly GCA_052033955.1). Taxonomy (GTDB): domain Bacteria; phylum Hydrogenedentota; class Hydrogenedentia; order Hydrogenedentales; family SLHB01; genus JBPOJD01. Next base: position 3,711 of record JBPOJD010000051.1, on the reverse strand, counting down.
TCGCCTACGGCTGTATCCTGATTCAGGGCCACGGCAAAATAGGCGTGTACGACGCCGAGGCGGCGGTCATGTTGCGTTACGGACAGTCCAGCGGCGACGAGTACTTCGTAAGTGAGGGCGCCGCCCGGCAGGGCGTGGTCTTCCTCAATGCAAGCCGTTGGGAACCGATGGTCGTGCTCAAACATTTTGGCCCCAACCATCCCGACACACCGCCCGCTCCCTGCCAGACAGCAACCTGACCCACCGGTCACGGTCTGCCGGAGATGTGACGTCGCCGGTGCGGTGTTCGAGAGACAACTCACAGGAGGAACTGCCGTGAAGCTCCAGCATTGGGAAAGCAAAACGAAACAAGTGCGGGATGCCTATCTGGCGGACAAGAAGGCCAATCCGGAGAAACATGGGCCTCGCCTCAATCTCTCGTGGAGCAACTGGGGCTTTGGGATGGAGCCGCTGGAGGTCTCCGCGAAACGGCTGGCAACGCACGGCATCGAGTATATCGAGTTGCACGGCAACCGCTACGGCGACGACCTGGGCTACAAGTCGCCCGAGGTGCGGCGGATTCTGGATGACCACGGCGTGCGCGTCGCGGGCATCTGCGGGATGTTCTCGACCGACAACAGCCTGGCCAGCAACCGCGGCGTGGTGCGGCAGCGTGCCATTGACTACCTCAAGCGAACCGTGGAGCAGGCCCACGAGCTTCAGGCCGCCTACATCCTCGTCGTGCCCGCCGCAGTAGGCCAGCCCGTGCCGGACGACAACATGGAATTCGCGCGTTCGGTCGAGACCCTGCGAAGCGTGGCACACCTCTTCGTCGATGCGGGCGTGCGTGCCGCGGTGGAGCCTATCCGCTCCGCGGAGGTCAGCATCGTCCACACCTTCGCCGATGCCGAGCGCTACATCGCCGCGGTGGATCATCCCGGCGTGCAGCACATCAACGGGGACGTCTACCACATGCTCGTCGAAGAGAGCCACATCCCCCAGACGCTCGTCGATCACGGCAACCGTCTCACCAATCTCCACCTCGCAGATACCAACCGCGGCGCGTTGGGCGACGGCAGCCTCGATGTCGACGCCGTCATGATGGCCCTGTACCAGATCGGCTACAACAACCCGCACTGTTTCTGCACCCCGGAGCCCCTCGGTCCCGGTGGCGACCCTTACCCGGCGATGTTCGGCACGCCCGATCCGGCGCTGCTGGACGCGCTCGTGTCTCGAACGGTCGCCTGCTGGCGCGAGCGCGAGGAGTACGTGCGGTCGTTGTAGGACCTTACGCGTGCGGATGGGCGTCCTTGTAGACCTGCTTGAGGCGGTCAATGCTCACATGGGTGTAGATCTGCGTCGAAGACAGGCTGGCATGGCCGAGCATTTCCTGCACCACGCGCAGATCCGCGCCCGCATTGAGCATGTGCGTCGCGAAGGTGTGGCGAAGGGTGTGCGGCGTCACCTCGGTGCGGCCCGGCAGCACCGCACGGGCGTACCGCTCGATGATGCGCTGCACACTGCGCGTCGTGAGCGGACCGCCCCGGAAATTCACAAAGACCCGCGTGTGGTTGGGGCCGAAGCCGTCACGCACGGTCAGATAGTCGCGCACTGCCCGCACCGCGTACGACCCCAAGTGCGCAATCCGCTGCTTGCGCCGCTTGCCTGTGACCAGGATCGTCCCGCCGACCAGGTCGAGGTCCGCCAGCGCCAGCCCCGTCAACTCCGCGCAACGGATCCCGCTGCTGTAGAACGTCTCAAGCACCGCGCGATCACGCTTGCCCAGCGCGTCCGCGGTATCGGGCGCCTCGATGAGCGCCGTCACTTCCGGGATCGTCAGGACATCGGGCAGATCACGGGCCAGCTTGGGCGAACGCACCAGTTCCGCCGGGCTCTGCCCGGCCGCCCCCATCTTGCGCAGGAACCCGTACAGCGCGCGCAATGCGGCCAGCTTCCTCGCGGACGTGCGCGACGTGCCGCCGCAGGTCTGCACATGGGCCAGGAACGCGCGCACATCGTTGCGGTCCGCCGCCGCCAAAGCCCCCAGCCCCACCGCCGGACGCTCCTCGCCCGGTTCCCGGTGAAACGCCGCGGGACCCGTCACCAGATAGTCGTGAAACTGCTGGATATCGTTCTCATATGCCCGGACTGTATGCGGCGAAAGCTCGCGTTCCGAGGCGAGATGGCGAATGAACTGCTCCAAGGGCCTATCCATGGCGCGAGCGTATACCGCCATTCCAACGCAGGTCAAGCGCTCGCGCACGGCAACGATCGTCAGCGCAGGATGAGTCCATACGTGACGGCGGCCGCCAGGACGAGCGCGCCGGTGGCCATCGTCAGGTGCGCCCACCACTGCTCCCAGAAGCCGGGACCGGCAACGGGTTCGGGGGCGGAGGTCTCGGGCGCCGGCGTCAGCGCGGGCTGTTCCGCCGCGACGGCATCGGCCATCGCCTGGGCGCGTTGGGCGAGCTCGACATCGTTGCGGGGTACGGGCTTCGGACCGTACGCGGTGTTAACCAGTACGTAGCCGGCCTCTTCCCACCCGCGCTCGTGGCGGCGTTGACGGTGCGCCGGGTCCTCTTCCTCGAATCCGACCATGTCCCGGGCCGTCACGAAGAACCGGCGCGGGTTGGCCTGCCACGGTTCGTCGACGGTTACCTCGAAATGACCGGCGCTCACCTCGCGCACGGCGCCATAGACGGTGAGATCGCGGCCGTCGGCGGTGTAGTAGACCTCGTACACCACCCCCCGGGCCGGCGCGTTGCCCTGTGCCAGTGTGGCCGTGGCCATGATCAGGATTCCGAGTACCATGATGCGTTAGTATAAGTGCTCGGGCATCCGGTGACAACAGCAAAAGAACCCAGGGGGCACGACATGACCATCGTAGTGGCGGCGGCCTTGGCGGTCGCGGCACTGGCCGCGCTGGCGGCCGCGTTCATCCTGGCCCGAAGGCGGCGCAATGCCCGCAGCGCAGTGGCCACGACGGCCCCGGGGGCCTTTATCTGCGTCACCTGCGGCACCGCGCTTCCGGCCCGGTCCGGGCACCTCCGCCCGATGACCGCCCAGGAGCGCGGCCTGATTGTGTGCGAGCATCCCGAACTGTCCGGCGCGCCGCTGGCGGAACTCGCCTGTCCCGCATGTGGCGCCCTGCACTGCTTCGTCGTCCGCGGCAAGCAGACGCACTACGTGGGCACCGATATCTTCGCGCCGCAGACCCGGACGTCGAAGTGCCTCGATTGTGGCCAACCCCTCGCGCGGCCCGGCTGGCCCCCGGACCGCGACCCCGGCAATCCGGGCGCCGCGTCCCTGCCCCCGGACATCGGCCTTATCTGTTCGCGCTGCGGCGGCGTCTCGTGCGTCGCGTGCTGCCGCAAGGCCACCCGGAACCGCACCCAGGACGGCTCGTTTCTCTGCCCCCGCTGTTTTCGCGGGCCCGTGGACCGGGTGTATCATTTCTGATGGAACCATTCGCGGCCAGGGCGAATGGAGAACCCGTACCCAACGCATTGGAGACCGCCTTGAGACACCTTACCCAGACCTTGCTGCTGCTCGTTGTGGCGGGATGCGCGACGGGCACCTCGAAGCCCGATGCCGCCCCCGGACCGGAGGCGGTCGCGACCGCACCGAAGCCAGCCCGGGCCCCCCTGGCGGTGCCCCCGGGCCCCGTCGGGGCGGCCCCCCGCCAGGCGACCCAAAAACAGGCCGGGGGCCTCGCGGTCCAGAATGGCATGG
>JBPOJD010000069.1:0-34866 GCA_052033955.1 Candidatus Hydrogenedentota bacterium | reverse complement strand
GTGTGCAGCCTCCGCGCGGTAACGAGCGAGGACGCCATGACCGCGGACTGGTTCCGTTTCCCGCCCGAGGTGCTGCAACGGAGCGCCAACCGCATCTGCAACGAGGTCAAGCACATCAACCGCGTGCTCTACGACGTCACCTCGAAGCCGCCCGGAACCATCGAGTGGGAGTAGCCGGTCGGCACAGCGCGCTGAGTCCGAACAGGATGATCAGCGCCAGTGCGCCCAGCGAAATGCCCAGCCCGATCGGATACAGCACCGGCCTGTACACGAAGGTGACCTGGCTGGACCCTGCGGCCAGCGGGACGCCCCGGAAGATCCCGTTCGCCTGCACGAGCGCCGCGTCCTCGCCATTCACCCGCGCGCGCCAGCCCGGTGCATAGCTGTCCGCCAGCACCAGGATGCCGGGTGTCGGCGCCGCCACCTCGACGGTGACCCGTTCCGGCAGGTCTTCCGTAATCCGGCAGGGAACACCGCTACGGGTCGGGAAGTAACCCGGCGCCAGCGGCGCCTCGGGCACGTTCAACGCGCGGACCGCCTCCAGCCCAGCCGAGCTGCCGGTGACCACGCATTCGCGTTCGGCGTCGAAGTCCGCCTCCGCGACCCGGTGCACCGCTTCGACGGCGTCCGCTCCCGGACGCCACGCAGGCACCCAGTATGCCCGGGGCAGGGCCGCGCGGTTCTCGTAGCACCGCACGCCGTTCTCCTCGCGTATCAGCCGCAGCGGCATACCGGCCCCCTCGAAGGCGCCCGCGAGGGACGGCACACTCGGCCCCTCAAGGATCACGCGCGCGCCGATGAGGTTCATCAATGCCGGAGACGGTCCAAACGGCGGGGTCGGCTCGAGCGGCCCGAGCGGCGGCGATGTCCGCCCCCAGGCCCGCCGCCACCACTCGGCCTGGGCCTCCGAGAGGGGCAGGAACGCCCCGCCCGCAACCTGTACCGGCTGCAATAACCCGGCATTCCCTGGTAGCGCGAAGTTCAGCGCCTGTGCGTCCACGAGCAGCCTGCCGCCAAGCGTCTGCTCTTCCGCAACATCAAACAGGCCCGCGTGGGTCTGGTACACGCCCGGGGCATCGGCGTAGGGATGGCGGTAGCTGTTGCCCGTCGAATAGAAGAGTTCGGAGAACACCAGCAGCGCGGCCAGCGCCCCGGAGACCCCGCGCGCCCACGTGTGGCGGAAGACAAGCACCGGCGCCAAGACCACAATCGCCGCGATGACGTACCCCCGCGTTCCGCCCGGCGCCAGATAGAAGACAAGCAGCGCGGGCAGGATATACAGAGCATACAGCCGCCTGCGCGACGCACCGGCCTCCGGTCCTGCCTTCAACAGCGCGTCAAACCCCAAGGCCACCAGCACGGCCACGGCGAAGACCGCCGGGAACAGCAGCGCCTGCGGCGGGAAGCGAAACCACCACGGCCCGCGCGCCAGCGTGCCCGCCAGACCGCCCACCAAGGCCACGCCTGCGAAGAACGCTGCCGTGCTCCGTTGCGGGCGGTTTGCGAAGGCAGCAGGAACGGTCAGCAGGCCAACCACCCCCACATACACGACGGCCGGAAGCGTCGACCGCTGGGCAATCAGCAGTTGCTGGATCGCGTCGCCGAGTCCGCTGGGGTGACGGCCTGCCACTTCGAAATCCCAGAGCAGCCCGTTGTTGTACTGCACCCAGGCCGCCCATCCCAAGCTTGGAAGCCACTGCACGGACGACACTGCGGCCGCCGTCGCGACAAGAAGCGCGATTGCGGTAACGGGTGGCCGCGTCCGCGCAGTCAGGACGACGACCCATGCCGCCGCAGTCAGCACGAAGACGGCTGCCAGCGCCGTTCCCCCGCTGAGGAGCAGCACCGCCGTCAGAAGACCCGCCAGTGTGGCGCGAGCCCGGGTCGGACGCTGCGAAAACTCGTGGACCCCCCACCAGACCGCGGGCGCCCAAGCCAGGGCCGCTGCCATCCCCGGCCGCGACATCGCCGCCGAGGACGCCCCGGAGAAGGCGTACGCCAGCCCCCCGAGAAATGCGGGCAGATAACCCGCCCCGAGCGACCGCGCAAACAGGCTGAAAAAGCTGCCCATGAGGAATAGACACAGGAACGCATGCACCGCAAGCGCCCTCCCTTCCGGCGCAAACAGCAGCACAGCGGTCAGGGGCTGAAACAGTGCCGTGCGCGGATCGGCAAGCAGCGCCGTTCCGCTGAGCTGTTGCGGGTTCCAGAGCGGGGCCTCGCCCTGATGAAACCGCTGCTGGAGATAGTGGGCCTGCGGATAGGTCCACTGATACAGGCGCGCGTTCTCGTACGCCGCACCCACGGTGGCGTGCTCGACCTCGCCCCGAAGCCAGAAGAGCGGCGCGGCCATCGCAAACAGGACCGCGATGACGAACAGCGGTTCGACAGCGTAGCGTCTATCCCGGAACGGCCGCGCCATCAGCGCAGCACGTCGGCCACCCGCACCTGCGCGGCCGTCTTGGCGGCACGCACCATGGCCCAGGTAGCGCCCAGGCTGTTCAGATTACGCGCGCCGCAGGTCTCGGCCTCCTCACCCGTTGCAATGGAACGCGCGAAAGCCGCCAGCAGGTGCGCCTGTGACCCGCCGCTCCAAGCGACCAGCCGCTGTTTGCGGCGGCGGTCCGGATGGTCCGAAAGATAGATGCCCGTCCCGTCCCACACGAGAACCCCCTCGCTCCCTTCAATCCGCCACGTACCGTTCCACGTGGTCTCCGCACCGCGGGCCACCCAGGAAGAAAAATAGTTCCCGGTTGCCCCGCCCTCGAACTCGAGATTCGCGGACACCGCCGCGTCGCCCTTGAACCAGTTCCACGGGGCCGCGATGCTGCGCGCCTGCACGGCGACGATGTCGCGCCCCAGGAAGAAGCGCATGAGGTCAACGTGGTGGATCGCCATGTCCAGGATCAACGGATAGGCCATCTTCTCGCGGAAACCGCCAAAACGGGGGCCTTTGTGGAACTCGACGCCGAAGTACCCGATCGTGCCGAGTTTGTTCTTCTCAATGATCGACCGGACGGTCTGCGTTTCAGCCTGGTAGCGGTAATTCTGCGCAATGACGAAGCGGCAATTGCTGCGCCGTGCCCGGTTCACGAGACTGCACGCCGTGCGCACGTTGTCGGCCAGCGGCTTTTCCGCCAGCACATGCAGACCGTGGTCGAAGGCGGTCGTGCAGATCTCCTTGCGGACCTCCTGCGGCGTGACATCGAGCACGGCGTCGGCTTCGACTTTTTGAAGCGCCTCCTGAAGACTCGAGAAGCACCGGTTCCGGGGCATCCCGTGGCGTCCAGCCACGGCAAGCATCTGTTTGCGGTTTGGATCCACATAGGCTACCGCCTGAAAGTCCGGCGACGCCGCCACACAGTCCGACCAGCCTGCTCCCATGGCGCCCATGCCAGCCTGCACGATACGCAGCATGCCCGTTTCTCCTTTCCGTTGCGGTTTCCGGTGATTCATCCTGACGCCTGCCGCGGCACATGTCCATTCACGGCGTGCGTTCGAGCGCTTTCAACACCTTGCGGTAGAACCCGCGGGTGATGCGGATCTCCGATGGCTCGTTCCGGTCAGCCCACAGCTTCTCAAAGCGCCCCTGCAACCGGCTCATCTCGCGACGAAGTCCCTTGCGGGCCGCGGCGGTATCCCGTCCTCCCGGACCGAGCACGGTCAGCTTGCGCGCGGCATGCCGGAGCGTATCGACCGCGAAGAGCCAGTACGGCAGCACCCCGAGCGGATCTTCGCCCAGCCGCCGGGCATGTTCCGCGAAAACGGGTCGCAGCGCGTCGAGTCGCGCCAGAGTCTTCTCACCAAGGTCCGCGTCGAGACGCACCCGTTGGCGGCGCAACACGCCCTTGCGCGATACGAAGCCATCGCCGCTGCCCTGCACAAACACGGGGTCACCCGGCGCCGAGAAATACACGTGCCGCCAGATGCCCTGATAATGCGGCAACACCCGCATATGGGCAATGTCGCCCAACTCGTCAATGGCCCGCATCAGTCCCTTGTCCGCGCTATTCAGAAACACCCGGCAGAACCGCTCCGTAAACGTCGCCTGATCCGCCGCGACGTTCCACCCCTGCTCGGCGCCGAACAGATAGCCATACCACGAGTACTCCATGAAATTCTGCTGGCCGCCGTCACCCCAATCGGTGTTCAGCAGTCCATCCGCGCCATGCTTCTTCGCGGCGGCGGCAAAGCGCGCGATGTTCGTGCGCGACTCAGGAAGGCGAGGAAAGAGCGATACCCAGCTTGAGGTGCCGGGACACGCGTGAAAGGGCAGACCGGCCTTTTTGAAGTCCCGAACCGCGTCGTAGGGCATCTCCGCGTCGTAACCCCAGTCGAGCACCGTCACGTCGGCCGGAATCTCCGGGATGAGTTCCGGATGATTGCGGATGATGTCGCCCCAGAACATGATGCGTTTGCCGTACTTGCCGGCGAGTTCTCGCAGTTTGAGCAGGTGATTGAGATAAACCCGTCCCTTGCCGATCTTCTCACAGAGCGCGTGCGTCTGCCCCAGGCCGAGCGTCCACGTCTCGTCACAGCAGACGTTGAAGCGATCGCTCGAAAACAGCGGCAGAAACTCCGCAAACAGCTCATCCAGAAACGTGTAGACGCCCGGATTGGCCGGTGAGAGGGACCATGCCTTCAGGCGCCGAATATGCGGGTTGTCGAGCACCGCCGGATCCACGTAGGTGTTCGTACCCCAGTCCTCGGCCAGATGGTGGTACTGCGGATGCTTCAGGATCGGGGCCATGTGCCCGAACGAGGCCAGCGACGGCACCATCTCGATCCGGCGCGCGCGGCAGTGCGCATCCACGGCCAGGATATCCTCCGGGCTGAGCGGCGACGCGCCGGTTCCGATGTCCGGATGACGCCGGAACTGGAAGGTGTGCTCGATGTAGAGCTGGAAGTGGTTGATCTTGTACCGCGAAAGATGATCGACCAATTCGATCAGGCGCTCGCGCTTCGGCACGCGCCCGCGGCAGATGTCGTAGTAGACCCCGCGTTCGCGAAGGTCAGGCCAGTCGGTGATCCTGAGGAACGGAAGCGCGCCGCCCGGCGACTGCGCCACGATCTGCCGCAGCGTCTGCACGCCGTAGTGCAGTCCGTCCAGGTCGCTGCCCGTGACGTCAACGCCCCCTTCGCCAATCACGAGCCGGTACCCTTGGGGCCGCCCGCCGCTCCTGACACGAAGCGACACGGTCGCGGGCAGGCCCGGCGCCGCGACATGCACCGCCGCCTTCGCCCCCAGCGCCCCGCGCACGTCCTCCGCCGCGGCCGCCATGGTGTGGTCGCCGATGGCAATCACTGGCCGCACGGGAAGCCGGAAGCGGCCCCGCTCATAGGACACGGTCTTGGGCTCCGGAAGCAGGGTGATCGTCATGTGCAGCTCCTTCGCGCGCGGTTGCCGTCCACCAAACGCCCCAATCTTAAGGGCGCGCCGCATGGGATGCAACCCCAACAAAAAAGGCCCCGTCGCGGTGACAGGGCCAGCAATCAAACGTGTAACGGCGGATCAGCCGCCTTTGCGTTTCTCTTCCAGACCTTTCAGCACCGCCGCCGGGTCTTTCTCGACGCCCTTGACGCATCCCGCGCAGCACAGCCGCACCAGACGCCCGCCCACGATCACCTCATGCGGACCGCCCATGCTGTCAAGGCGCTGACCCGAGACCGGGCAAGTATCCGCCGGATAGGCGTCGCGTTGCGCCGCGGCTACGGCCTCCGCCACCTTGGACACGTGCTTCGCCGGGTCCTCGCGCAGCGGCTTCTCGCATCCCGCGCAGCACAGCTTCACGAGCTGGCTCGACACCACCGCCTCGACCGGTTCGCCCATCGACCCCAGCGCCTGGCCGCTGACCGGGCACGTGGACAAGGCGTAGCCTTCGCGCTGGCCGTCGGCGATGGCCTTCCTCACCTTCGCGATGTTGCCCGCCTCGTCCGCCTCGAATTTCCCCTGGCATTCGCCACAGCAGAAGCGAACCTCCTGCCCGTCATAGACGGCGATCGCGGGATCGCCCATGCTCCCCAGCGCCTCGCCCGTAACCGGGCACGTGGCCAAGGGATAGACGCTGCTGACTTCGACTTCGCCTGCGGGAGCCGCCATGGCCATGGACAGCAGCGCAACAACCGTCACGCAGGATCGTATGTTCATCTCGGGATCTCCTTCTGGGACGATTATGTCCGCGGTGGAATGAAAATTACCGGGCCGATGCCCGGCAGCCCTGCGGATATATACACGCCAAACGGAAAACAATGTCAGCACGTGCTTGCGCGCCGTCAGCGGATGCCCACGTCCTCGCGTTTGCCGAGATCCAGCTCCACGGGCTGGTTCAGCGCGTTGCCAGCATTGTCGCGGACCACCACCACACAAGGCCGGTCAAGCTGACGCGGATTCACCTCGCAGACAATGCCCCGGAAGTTGTTGTAGTCCTTACCACTGAGCGTGACCTCCGTGCCGACCGGGTAGACCGGCACGACCCGGAGGAACGCGTTGACGACGGCCAGGTTCAGTTGGCTGCCCGCGGCCTCGCGCACGGCCCCGAGGGCCCCCTCGACACTCAGGGCCTGGGGATGGTCGATGCCGTTCAGGGCGTTGTCGTAGAAGTTGGCAACCGCGCAGATCTCCCCGACCAGCGTCGGGATCGGCGCGGGCAGCGACCGGTTGCGGTCAATGGCGTTGCTGCTGATCGTGCCGCGCGGCAGCCCCGTGCCGTCCTGATGCTCGTGATGCTCGAGCGCGACATGCGGCGACAGGATATCCGAGTCCTCGCCGTGTTTGAGCAGTTCGTAGCCCAGTTGCGTGTGCTGGCGGATCTCCCGCGCGCGGTCGCCCGGCGCGTCGAGGAAGATCTTGCCGATGTCGTGCAACAGCGCGCCCGTGGCAAGCTGGCGCAGCCAGTGTTGGTCAAGTCCGGTGGCCCGGCCCACCATGACGCTCACCACGCAGACATCTATCGAGTGCTCGAAAAGTTTGGTGTCGTGCGACCGTATAGACGACAGCCCGGCAAGCGTCTGGCGGCTCAGCACCTCGTCCAGCATACTGGTGATGGCGTCGTGCACCCGCGCCATCGGCCCCCGCCGACTGATGATCTGCCGGATGGCGTCGCTCTCGAAGGCCCGCTGGATCTCCTGATAGCTCTGCGCCTTGAGCGCCCCAATCTCCTTCGCGATCCCGTCGTACACCGCCCGAAGCGACTGCAACGCCCGGGTCCGCGTGGCCGGAGTGATGTCGTCGTCGGTCGGCACAGCCACCTTGACATCCGGGTCGCGCACGTAGAGCTTGTCGAAGCCCTTGGCCCGCAACGCCGCAATGTATTCGCGCGTGAGCGTCACGTTCTGGTGCAGCAGCGTGCGTCCTTCCTTGTCCAGGATGGGACGCGCCACCACCATGCCTGGCTTCAGATGGTTCAGACTGATGACACGCATGGGTAACCGGAGGTCCTCCGCCCGGCTCGCCGCCCGGCGAACCGCTTCGGCATCATGATAACCACGCCGCTACCGGTTTTACCAGAACCCCTTTCTGGAACCGGACGGATTTTGCTAGTATGGGGACATCGCACGACGCGATGAGGGAGCCTGTTATGAAGCATGCCGCAGGAACACTCGTGGCCGGTCTGATATGCGCCTCGATCCTCGCCGGGACCGGCTGCAGCCGTGCCCCGCAGTCCGGAGACGGCGCGTCCCAGACCCCGGTGGTCACTCCCCAGGACCGCGCTGCCGCCAAAGCCGCCTACGCCCCCGAGCAGGGCGACTGGCTGATTGGCCGCATGCCCGCCGAACCCAGCCACCTCAACCCCTACACCAGCTCGGACGCCTACGCCTCCCGCATCAACCAGCTTATCTTCGACGGCCTGCTCTACCGCAACCCCGAGACCCTCGAGTTCGAGCCGCACGTCGCGAAGGCCTGGGAGGTCTCCGACGACCACCTCACCTACACCTTCATGCTGCGGGACGACGTCCGCTTCTCGGACGGGCAACCGCTGACCGGCGAGGACGTCAAGTTCAGCTTCGACACCATCAAAAATCCCGCCGTGGATGCGCCGCACCTGCGCAACTACTTCCAGAGCGTCGTGTCGTGCGAGGTTCTCGACCCGCACACCGTGCGGTTCATCTGCGACGAGCCCTACTACCTTCACCTGGCCGTCCTGGGCAGCTTCGAGATCCTGCCCCGGCACATCTACGGCACGGGCGACTTCAACCAGCACCCCAACAATCGCAATCCGGTCGGCTCCGGCCCCTACGTGCTCGGCGAATGGGCGACAGGCCGCCAAGTCGTGCTCGATCGCAACACGAACTACTGGAACCCGGACCGCATGGGCCATTTCGACAAGCGGATCTCGAAGATCATCACCAACGACAACGCCGCACTGATGGAACTCACCCGCGGCGACATGGATTTCATGGGCCTCACGGCCGAGCAGTGGGTCGGACGCGCCAATACCGATCGCTTCACCGAACGCTTCGACCGCTACGAGTACTACACACCCTTCTACAGCTACATCGGCTGGAACGGCCGCCGCGGGATGTTCGAGGATCCCCGCGTGCGCCGCGCCCTCACCATGCTGCTCGACCGCGACACGATCCTGCAGACGCTCTACCATGGCCTCGGCGTCGTGGTCAGCGGCAACTTCTTCTTCGACAGCCCCGCCTACGACCACGAGATCGCGCCTTGGCCCTATGACCCCCAGGCCGCCCTGGCCCTCCTGCACGAGGCGGGATGGTCCGACAGCAACCGCGACGGGATCCTGGACAAAGACGGCGCGCCGTTCAGCTTCGAGCTGCTCATCACCAACGAAAGCCCGGTCGCCGAACAGGTCGCGACCACCTTCCAGGACGGCTTGGCCAAGATCGGCATCCGCATGGCGATCCGGCCCCTCGAGTGGGCCACCCTGCTCGAGCGCACCCACACGCGCAATTTCGACGGCGTCATGCTGGGCTGGTCCATGCCGCCCGATCCCGACCCGTACCAGGTGTGGCACTCGTCCCAGGCCGATGAAGGTTCCAACTATGTCGGCTATGCCAACCCGCAGGCCGATGCCCTCATCGACCAGGCCCGCATCACCTTTGACGCCGACGAACGCAACGCGCTCTATCGCCAGTTCCATGCCATCGTCCACGAGGAACAGCCCTACACCTTCCTCTTCTGCAGCAAGGCGCTCCTCGCCGTCGATAAACGCGTCAAGGGCGTCATCATGTACCCCTTCGGTCCCGAATCCATCGAGTGGTATGTGCCCGCGGACATGCAGCGCTATCCGTGAGTGGGCGCGCGATCAACACGGGATAATCCATGAAAGCCTACATCCTGCGCCGGCTGCTGCTGACGATTCCGACCTTCATCGGCATCAGCATCATCACCTTCTCCATCATCCAGCTCGCGCCCGGCAGCCCCGTCTACAACCGTCTGCGTCAGACCGAGGGCATGCGTGCCAACACCGAGACGCAGCAGATCATCGAAGAGACCAAGAAGCTCTACGGCCTCGACAAGCCCGTCTGGCGGCAATATCTCCAGTGGCTCGGCCGGCTCGTCACCTTTGACTTTGGCCTGTCGTACAAGGATTGGCGCCCGGTCACCGAGAAAATCGTCGAACGGCTGCCCGTCACGCTCCAGCTCAACATCATCTCGCTGCTCCTGGTCTACCTCATCGCCGTGCCGCTCGGGGTCTACTCCGCCACGCACCAGAACACCTGGCCGGACAGCGCCATCACAATCCTCCTGTTCGTCCTGTACAGTCTGCCCAGTTTCTGGGTGGCGATGCTCCTGATCTATTTCTTCGGCGGCGGCGAATGGTTCAACTGGTTTCCCGTTCACGGCGTCAGCTCCATCGGCGCCGAGCACTGGCCCTTCGGACGCTGGCTTGTCGACCGCATCTGGCACCTGGTGCTGCCGGTCGTCTGCCTGACCTACGCCGGGCTCGCCGCCCTGTCGCGGTACAGCCGCGCGGGCATGCTCGATACGATCCGCCAGGACTACATCCGCACCGCCCGGGCCTACGGCTTCTCGGAAAAGACGGTCATCTTCAAATACGCGATGCGCAACTCGCTGATCCCGATCATCACCCTGCTGGCAACGCTCCTGCCCGCGATGATCGGCGGCAGCGTCATCATCGAGAGCATCTTCAGCATTCCCGGCATCGGCCTGCTTGGTTTCGAGGCCGTCCTTTCGCGAGACTACCCGCTCATCATGGGCACCGCCACGATCTCGGCCTACCTGACCCTGATCGGGCTGATTCTGGGCGACATTCTCTATGCCATGGCCGATCCACGGATAAAATTCGACTGATGACCGCACGCAGCCACACACGCAAACAGAACTACTGGCGACTGGTCTGGCGGCAGTTCCGCCGCAACCGGCCCGCCGTGGCGGGCCTCGCCGTCCTCGTCATCCTCTTTCTCGTCGCGGTGTGCGCCCCGTTCCTGGCCAATGACCGCCCGATCTATCTGCGCACCGCCGAGGACACGTACTGGCTCGCGAATGTCATCGCCTACCCGGATCTCCCCAAGGCAAACTGGGAAGACTGGCAGCCCGAGGCCGGCGAGTTCGCCGTCTTCGCTCCGGTTCCCTTTTCGCCGCTGAGCATCCGTCTGCGCGACCGGCTCCAGGAACCCAGTGCCCGCCACCTCTTCGGCACCGATGACCGCGGCCGCGACGTGCTCAGCCGCATCATCTGGGGCACGCGCATCTCGATGAGCATCGGCTTCGTCGCCGTGGGCATTGCCGTCGTCATCGGCATCATCGTCGGCGCCATCGCCGGGTACTACCGCGGCATCGCCGACGCGATCGTCCTGCGCATCATCGAGATCTTCATGTGTTTCCCGACCTTCTTCCTCATCCTCGCGATCATGGCCTTCTTGCCGCCCAGCATCTGGAACATCATGGTCATCCTCGGCCTGTTCGGCTGGACCGGCGTCGCGCGCCTGGTCCGCGGTGAATTCCTCAAACATGGCAGCAGCGACTACGCCCTCGCGGCCCGCGCCACCGGCCTGCGCGATTCCCGCGTCATGTTCCGGCACATACTCCCGAACGCCGTCGCGCCCGTCCTCGTGAGCGCGACCTTCGGCGTGGCCGGCGCCATCCTGACCGAGTCCGGCCTCAGTTTTCTCGGGTTCGGCGTGCCGCCGCCCACGGCAAGCTGGGGCGAGGTGCTCAAGCAGTCCCAGCAATACGTCGACTTCGCCTGGTGGCTTGTCGTGTTTCCCGGCGCGGCGGTTTTCATCACCGTGACCGCCTTTAACCTGGTCGGCGATGGCCTGCGGGACGCCATGGACCCGCGCTTGCGGCAATAGGAGAGGCTTTGTGCCCGAACACGGCGAACAGCACGGCAATGTCCTGCAAATCCGCGACCTGCGCACCTATTTCTACCTCGACGTCGGGGTGGCGCGGGCCGTGGACGGGGTGTCGATCGACCTCCCCGCCGGCAAGACGGTCGCGCTGGTCGGCGAGAGCGGCTGCGGCAAAAGCGTGACGGCACTGAGCGTCCTGCGTCTCATTCCCGAGCCGCCGGGCAGGATCGTCGGTGGCGAAGTCCTGTTCAACGGCCAGAACCTGCTCACCCTGAGTCACGCCGCGATGCGCGCGCTCCGCGGCAACGCCATCAGCATGATTTTTCAGGAACCCACCACCTCGCTCAACCCCGTGTTCCGCGTCGGCAGCCAGTTGATCGACGTCATGCGGCTCCACCGGCGCCTCACACGCGACGAAGCCCGCCGCCGCGCGATCGATCTGCTGCGAAAGGTCGGCATTCCCGCCCCCGAGGAACGCGTGGACGACTACCCGCACCAGATGTCCGGCGGCATGCGCCAGCGCGCTATGATCGCGATGGCCCTCGCCTGTGACCCGGCGCTGCTGATCGCCGACGAGCCCACCACCGCCCTCGACGTCACCGTTCAGGCGCAGATCCTCGACCTTCTCAAAGCCATCCAGGCCGAGACCGGGCTCGCCATCCTCCTGATCACCCACGATCTCGGCGTCGTCGCTGAAACCGCCGATGTCGTCGCCGTGATGTACGCCGGGCAGATTGTTGAACGGGCCGCCGTGCGGGATCTCTTCGCGGGCCCCAAGCACCCGTATACCCTCGGCCTCTTTGAATCGCTCCCGAGACTCCACGAGCGCCGCCAGCGGCTGCACACCATCACCGGGCAGGTCCCCGCGGCCACCCATTTCGCGGACGCGTGCCGCTTCCACGACCGGTGCCCCTATGCGATGGACATTTGCCGCGAACGTTTCCCTGCCTTCGATCCGCCCGACCCCGCGCATCCCGTCGCGTGCTGGCTCCATGACGCGCCCACCATGGCCGCCAGAGGCCAAGCCGCCGGCATCCCGAACAAGGAGAACCCGTGATGCCCGACACGCCGCATGTCTCCACCGCCGGTCTCGTGCAGGTGCAGGACCTCGTCGTCCATTTTCCCGTGCGCAAAGGCGTGTTTTCGAAAACCGTCGGCCATGTGCGCGCGGTAGACGGGATCTCCTTCTCCATCCCGCGCGGGCAGACACTCAGTCTCGTCGGCGAGAGCGGCAGCGGCAAGACCACCGCCGCGCGGGCCATCCTGCGCCTCATCGAGCCCACTTCAGGCACGGTGCAGTTCGACGGTGTGGAAGTAACCCAGCTCCATCCGGGCGATCTCCGCCGCCTGCGCCGCCGCATGCAGATCGTCTTCCAAGACCCCTATGGATCCCTCAACCCCCGCATGACCGTCGCGTCGGTGCTTTCCGAGGCGCTCAAAGTGCATCGCCTGGCGCCACGCGCGCAACGGCGCGCCCGCGTCCTCGAGCTCCTCGACCTCGTGGGACTGCCCCCGGAAGCCGCCGACCGCTACCCCCACGAATTCAGCGGCGGCCAGCGCCAGCGCATTGGCGTCGCCCGCGCGCTCGCCGTCGAACCCGACCTCATCGTCGCCGACGAACCCGTGTCCGCGCTTGATGTCTCCATCCAGGCGCAGATCCTGAACCTGATGGAAGACCTCCAGGCCAAGCTCGGCCTGACCTACCTGTTCATCGGGCACGACCTCAGCGTCGTGCAGCACATCTCCGACACCGTCGCCGTCATGTACCTGGGCAAGTTGATGGAGATAGCGCCGGCCGGCGCGCTGTTTGGCAACGCCACGCACCCCTATACCCGGGCGCTGCTGTCCGCCGTGCCCGTACCCGACCCCGGCCTTTCGAAAGCCCGCATCTGTCTCGAGGGCGACGTCCCCAGCCCAATCAATCCGCCCTCCGGATGCCCCTTCCACCCCCGCTGCCCCGATGCCCGGCCTTCCTGTGCCCGCAACCCTCAACAGCTCATCGAGACCACCCCGGGCCACGCCGTCGCCTGCGAAGTCCACGCGCCCCCGCCCGCAACGGGGGCACACGTCCAGCGCTGACCGCGCTCACCGCGCGGTATGCTGCAAGGCATACTCCGCGATGCTCCTGGCGAGTTCGTCCTCGGCAAGAAACACCGCGCCGACCTTTTCCCGTTTCAGCAGGTTGGCTTCCATCTCGCTGTCCGCACGGATGACAATCTGGACCCCCGGATTCAGCATGGTGGCGATCTCCGCCATCTGCCGCACTTTGAGGGTGTCGGGCGTAGCGATGATCAGCATGGCCGCGCGGACAATGTGGGCCTGCGCCAATGCCATCGCGGTGCAGCCGTCCCCCAGCACCGCCGGAATGCCACGGCCCCGGAGTCCCTCAACGATCTCCCTGTTCTGATCCACCACCACGAACGGCACCCCCTTCGCCGCAAGGTCATCGCAGACACGCCGCCCGATCCGCCCATATCCCACGACCACGATCTGCTTGGACAGATATTTCCGGTCGGTGGACTGGGGGAGCACCGCCAGGGGATCCTCGCTCACCTGCCGGTGACGCCGGCGTGGTTCCGGCGCCAGCACCGCGTCGCCCGCCTCGCGCAGTCCCGCCGGGTCACCCAGCATCAACAGCGTGTCATAGGGCTCGATGCGGGTCTGCCCGCGGGGGATGACAAACCCGTTGCCGCGTCCGATCAGCAGGACGAGCACGCTGGGCGGGATGTCGAGATCGGCGATGGTGTGTCCCACGGCCGCCGTGTTGGGCAATACCTCAATCTCGCGGGTATCGCCCTGGGCTTCACCGCCACGCTGCAGGTCGAATGAGAACCGAGGGCGCCGCGGCAGCGGTTCATCCACCTTGAGCCAGCGCGCAAGGGGCATCAACAACGTTCCCTGGCACAGGACCGACGCCACCACGATGAAGAAGACCATGTGGAACAACGTGTCCGAGCCCTCGTAGCCCGCCATCAGAGGAAACGTCGCCAACACGATCGGCACCGCCCCGCGAAGGCCCGTCCACGCCGTCAGCACACGTTCCGCCAACGAGAACTGACTGCCCCACAACCCGATCGCCACGGCAACCGGACGCGCAACGAACATGAGAAACAGCGCCGCGGCCAGCGCGGTGGGGGCGATGGACGGCAGTTGGGTGGGAAACACCAGCAAGCCGAGAACCAGGAACAGGATGATCTGCATGAGCCACGCGGTACCATCGTGAAACTTCACCACATAGCGCTGGTACGCGAAGTCGGACGCGTTGAGCATGATGCCGCACACATACACGGCCAGAAAGCCGTTGCACCCGAGGTATTCCGCGAGCCCGAAGGTGAGCAGCACCGTGCTCGTGCTCAGCACCGGATAGAGTCCTTCGTAGTCCAGCCGAATCCGGTTGAAAACCATCTTGGCAAACTTGCCGGCCGCCAACCCCACCACGACGCCGCCAACCATGTTCACCAGAAAGGCCGGAACCAAGCTCATCCACGTGAACGTGGGCTCCGTCAGCAGTTGCGTCATGCTGATCGTCAGGAAGACGGCCATCGGATCGTTGCTGCCCGATTCAAACTCCAGGAGCGGCTTCAACTGGCCCTTCAGACTTACTCCCCGGCGCCGAAGCACGGAAAACACCGCCGCCGCGTCGGTCGAAGATACAATCGCGCCAAGCAGGAAGGCCACGACCGGATCCAGACCAAGCACGAGCCATCCAAACACGCCCACGAGTCCGGCCGTGATCGCAACGCCAGCCGTCGCCAGCACCAGGCCACGCCCCAACACAGAGCGTACGACGCGCCAGTTCGTGTCCAAACCGCCCGAGAACAGGATGAAGGCAAGCGCCATCGTCCCCAAGAGATTCGCGGCCTCGGCATTGTCGAAACGGATGCCGCCGGGTCCATCCGATCCCGCCAGCATGCCTATGGCCAGGAATGCGATCAGCGCCGGCACGCCAAACTTGTCCGACACATGGCTCGCCAGCACACTGATGTACACAAGGCCGCCCGCAACAAGCAGAATGATCGAAGAATCAGTCATATCCGAGGTAGGTTTCCATTGCCCGGGTCCAGAGATCTGTCCGCCTCATTATGGCCTGAACACCGCCCGGATTGCCACGCACCCTTCGGCCACGATCCCGATGCGATCTAGCGGTGTCCCCGCTCCGAGCCGGCAGGTCTTCCCTCTTCCGCGGCGGCCTCGAGGATGTCCGCGGCGTTGGCGGGGCCGTTGGTGGCGTTGACGGCCGCGCGGTAGCGTGCGGCGGCGGCCCGGTAACCGGGTTCGCTCAGGATGCGTTCCAGCGCGTGTCGCAGGTCTTCGCCCTTGAGGCGTCTGGGCGAGAGTTTGAGCCCGAACCCTTTGGAAACAGCGGTATCGGCGCAGATTTCCTGTTCGAGATGGCTCGGGAGCGCAATCATCGGCAGGCCTTCGGCGAGGGCCTGGTACATGGTGCCATTGCCGCCGTGGAAGACCAGTGCCTCACAGCGCTGCATCAGCTTGGACCCGGGCGCGAGCCGCGCGAAGCGGAAGTTCCCGGGCGCCGCCGCTTCGGTCTCCGGCGTCACCTGGCCCCCCGTCGTGACCACGAAACGGTAGGGCATCTGCGCAAGGGCCGCGTAGCTCCGGCGCAGCACGGGATCGAGCAGGCCCGTCGATCCCATGGTGATGTAGATGTTGGGCGTGCCGTCGCCGAGTTCATCGTACCACGCCGGCAGCGGCACCTTCGGCTCGGCGAGGATCGGCCCCACCGAGTGCCAATGCGGCCAGTCCGGCGCGGGACGGTCCAGCTCCTCGAGGTCGGGCGACAGCAGCGGGATCTGGTGCAACAGCTCCATGGCATTCACCGGCGCCACGCCATACTTCCGGTAGACCCGTCTCCGGATCGGCGCCAGCCGCAGGCGGTCCCACGTATGCATCATCGGGCGAAAGATCGACCCGCGCGCCTCGAACCGCGACCCGTAACGGTTCATGATGCCCGCTGCCGGAACTCCCGTGATGTGCGCGGCCGTGCTCACGCTGATCGTGCCATCCCCGATGACCATCGACGGCCTCTCGCGCAGGATGAGCTGCACCTGACTGTCCAGGATCGCGTCCAGCGGCGCCCACTGCTGGTGCCACGCGAGGTCCCACGCCGTCACGAGCCACCCGTAGCGCACGAAGCGGTCCCACGCGTACGGGTGATCCGGTTCGCGCGCAAAGGCAATGCGGAAGCCCGCGTCGCGCGCGAGACCCAATTTCGATCGCGGATGATCCGGGTCTTCTCCCGCGAACACGACCTCGTGGCCCCGATCGCGCAACACCTTGGCGATCTCGACGGACCGGCTTACGTGTGCGAGCAGCCAGCTCAGCGGAAAGAAGATGTATTTCTTCGGGGTCACGGCCGCTCCCCTCTTTCATCGCGATCGCGCAACGCGGCCGCGATCTCGTCCAGCACGAGCGGTCCGAGTTCGCCCCGTTTCTTGAGGTCGCCGCCGCAGTTGTGCCGGTTCGACGCGACAGGCCGATGCCGCACCTCCGCAATCGCATCAAAGAGACGCGCGTGCTCGATGTCCGGGGGACAGTTGTTGCCATAGACCAGCGTGGTGCGCGGACGCCGCTCGGCGTTACGGTAGGGGATCAGCAGATCCGGCCACTGTCCGTCCGGCTGCAAGCGTGCCACGCGCCGCCGCACCCACGGCCCAACCAGATACGCCAGCGTCACCAGCTCCAGATACGCCGGAAAATCCGTGACGGCCTTCTTCACGTCACAGAGTACCCGCAGACGGTTTCCGGCCCGTGTGTACGGACGCAGATCGCTGACCGGACTGAAGGCGATGACCTGGTCCAGTCCACACCGCGCACCGAAGTAGAGTGCCGCGGCCCCGCCTCCCGACGCCCCCATCGCCGCATGGTACCGGGCGCCCAGCGCCCGCTTCTGCTCGTTGATCACATCCTCGTAGAACCCGAGTCCGTTCGGGCGGCCGTCTGGCGTTGCGGTGTAGTACATGCGCTGAATATCCCGCAGGAACACCAGATTGAGGGGCCGATCCGTCTCGGCAAGCAGCTTCTTGAACTCGAAAGCGGGCAATCCGGCAAACAACGCCGCCAGACCACCGAAAATGAAGAGCGTCGTGTCCGCGCCGTTGTCCTGCACGAGCAGGTACTGTGACGGGTCGAGCGAGCCATCGCGCTCCATCTCGCGGGCCGTGCCCGGCGCCAGAAAGCGCGTCAAGAGGTGGATAAACTGCTTGCTGTTCACCTGTGTCCTTCGCCGGTTCCGGCCGCACGCCGTAGCCGTCACCTTCTCGTCACGAGTTCCCGGTAGATGCCGTGAACCGTCCGCGCCTGCACGTCCAGCGCAAAGGTCTCCTGCGCCGTCTCCCGCGCGGCCGCACCCAGACGCCGCGCGAGCTTGCGGTTCGTCGCCAGCCGGTCCAGCGCCTCGTACAAATCGCGGCCCGTTTCATTGAACACGTAACCGGTGCGGCCGTCTTCGACAAGCTCGGGCAGCATGCCCCGCTTCGCCGCAACGACCGGTTTGCCCATCGCCATGGCCTCGCGTACCGTACGGCACGTCCCGTCGCTGCCCGGCACCAGGTACACCAGCACGTCAAACGCCTTCAGCATCCCCACATAGTCTTCACCGTCAACATAGCCGGGGAAATGCACCACACTATCGAGTCCGCGTTCGGTGACCGGCTCGAATCCCACCTGCTCTTGCTTCGTGCCGCGTCCCACGACGATCGCGTGGACGTTTCCGTGCTTGCCCGCCAGCAGTTTGATGGCGTCGAAGAAGTCCTCGTAGCGGCGGTGCGTTTGCATGCGGGCGACAATCCCAACGACAAAGGCATCGCGGGGGATCTGGAGCCACGCGCGCTGGTCGGGCACCTCGCGTGATGGATCGAAGCGCACCACATCGACAGCGCCGGGCACGACGACCGCCTTCTCGGCAGGCAGTCCCAGCGCCACGTCGTGTGTGAGCGCCAGACGCGAGGGTTCCAGTACCAATGCCGTGCGGTCGA
Source organism: Candidatus Hydrogenedentota bacterium (assembly GCA_052033955.1). Classification (GTDB taxonomy): domain Bacteria; phylum Hydrogenedentota; class Hydrogenedentia; order Hydrogenedentales; family SLHB01; genus JBPOJD01. The sequence continues at coordinate 16,594 of JBPOJD010000069.1, read as the reverse complement.
AGAGCGCCTTCATCCCGGGCGAAAATCCCTCGCCGCCATAGTTCGACCGGACCAGCGGGATGTCGAGTCCGCGCAGGGCGCCTGCGGCAATGCGGTGATCGTTGTCGAGGTGGCAGTGGACGATATCGCATGGGTGACTGCTCAGGTACGCGCGCAGCTTGCGGGCGTCGAGCCAGTTGACCACGGGGTTGCGGTGTTTCGGCAACGAAAAGGCGAGCACCGGCTCGATGCCCCGGTCGCGCGCGGTCATCAGGATCTTGTGCGGGCCACCCGCCGTCTCCGGCGTGCATGCAAAATCGGCCTCGACCCCCGCACGGCGCAACGCCACGCACAAATTCAGCGCCGGTTCCGCGGGTCCCGTCCACTTCGCATTGCTGAAAAGGTGGAGCGCCCTCATGCAGCGCTTTCGGAGTCATCCGTCTCGGAAAAACGGACCGAGACCAGTTTCGACACGCCTTTTTCCTGCATGGTAACGCCATACAGCGCCTCGGCGCGCGCCATCGTCATCTTGCTGTGCGTGATGATGATGAACTGGCTCTCCGCCGTGAACTCCTCGACCATCGACAGGAACCGCCCGATATTGGCGTCGTCCAGGGGCGCATCCACTTCGTCGAGCACGCAGAACGGACTCGGCTTCGCGCGGAAGATACTGAACAGCAGCGCGATGGCCGTCATCGCGCTCTCGCCGCCGGACAGCAACGAGATGGACGTCGGCTTCTTTCCCGGAGGCCGCGCTTCGATCTCGATCCCGCTCTCGAGCGGATCGTCTTCGTTCAACAGGTAGATCCGCGCATGGCCGCCGTTGAACAGCCTGCGGAAGTACTCGCGGAAGTGGTTGGCCACCTCCTCGAAGGTCGCCATGAACATCTCGCGGATCGTCTTGTCGATGCGGTCGACCACGTTCTGGAGCGTCTGCCGGGCCTTCTGGAGATCCTCCGCCTGCGCGACGAGGAAGTCGTTGCGCTCGGTCAGCGCGTCATACTCCTCGATCGCGGTGAGGTTGACCGGCCCCATGCGTTCAATCTTCGTGCGCAGATCCGCCACCAGGGCGTCGCGGGTCTCCTCGTCATACTCATCCGTGCCCACCTCGTCCGCCGTGAGCGATGCGAGGGCCACCCGGTACTCCTGGAGTGCACGTTCCGTGAAGTAGCCGATCTGGTCCTCGTCATGCCGCAAGGCCATCTCGAGCTTGTGCACCTCCGCCTGCGCACCGCGGCTCTCATCGCGCAGGCCGCGCAGCCGCTTCTCGATCGCATCGGACTGGTCGAGCAGGATCTTCCGTTCATTCTCGGCCTCGACGACCTGAACGTGCGCGGCTTCCTTGCGCTCCGACAATCCCTTCGCTTCGTCGATGTGCCCGGCAATCTGCTCCCGGAGGCGATGCTGGTTGGCCTCGAGATCCGCCATCTGTATCTTGCGGCGTTCCGCTTCCTCGAGCGCCATCGCATGGTCACGGTTTTCGCGTTGCTGGTTGCGGTTCGCCTCTTCGAGACTCTGGTTCAGTTCCGCCAGCTGCACCCGAAGGTCGGCCAACTCCGCGCCGCATGCAGCCACGGCTTGCCGCGCATCCGACGCCGCTTCCTGGGCCGCCGCCACGCGCTGCTGCTGCACCTCCTCATCGTCCACCATCGAGTCCGCCCGGGTGCTGGCATCCCGCCGCTGCACTTCGAACTCGTCCCGCCGCCGGGTAAGCTCGTCGCGTTCCTGGTTCATGGCGTCCGCGGACCGGTTCAGGCTGTCCAGTTCCGTGGCCTGGCGCCCGATCTGCACATTCAGCTCCTGCACCTCGCGCCGCAACTGAACCGCCGATTTCTCGGCCTCCTGCTGCGCCGCGCGCAACTGCTGGATGCGTTCGGTGAGTTGCTGGCCTTCCTTCGCCTGCCACGCCGCCTGCTTCTCCGTCTGCGCGACCTTGTCCTCGAGCTCGTCAATCTCCGCGCTGCGGCCCAGCAGGCCGCCGCTGTCGCGCTGGGTGCGTCCGCCGGTTACCGCGCCGGACGACGAAACCATCTCGCCCTCCAGCGTCACCATGCGCGGATACTGATTGCGTCCCCGCGCGATGCGGATCGCGTCGTCCAGCGTCTCGACAATGAGCGTGCTGTGCAGCAGGTACTCGACGGCCCGTTGCAGGAAGGGCTCGTACTGCACAAAATCGATGGCCGGGCCAATCACGCCGCGTTCCCGCGTGAATCCGTCCGCCGAACGGTCGTTGCCGCCCCGGATGATGTCGAGCGGCAGGAAGGTGACCCGCCCCGCCTTGTGCCGTTTGAGAAAGTCGACGGCCGCCTTGGCGGAATCCGAGTTCTTCACCACGACATTGTTGATGTTGCCGCCAAGGGCCGCCTCGATGGCGCGCTCGTAGGTCTTCTCGGTGCTCAGCAGGTCGCCCGCCGGACCGATCACGCCGTCGGCCTCGGGCATATTCTCCTGCTTGGCGCGCATGACGGCCCGCACGCCGATGGCGAAGCCCTCGTAGTTGTCACGCAGCTCGCGGAGGGAATTGAGGCGCGCCTCGAGGCTGCTCTTTTGCTCGCGCAGCGCCTGCCACTTCTCGTTCACCTCGCGCAACTGCTGGCCGGCCAGTGTCTGCTCTTGTTCGGCCTGGTCACGCCGCTGTTCGGCCTCGTGCAGCGCCTGCTGCCGCGCCGTTTCCTCGTTGCGGGCCTGCTCGAGCGCCATGGCCAAGGTGTGGCGGCGTTCGTTCGAACCCTGTTCGCGCTCGAAGATGGCCTTGAGCTGCGCGTCGATGTTCTCGATGGCGACGCCGAGCTTTTCCAGTTCCGTATGCGTGCGGGCGCGCGAATTCATCCGTTCCATCGCCAGGGCCCGCAGCGCTTCCACCTGGGTCTCGGCCTCGGTCAACCGCTGCACGGCCGCTGCATGGGCCTGCTGCTTCTCGTCGAGGGCTGCACGCGCACGCGCAATGTCGCCGCTCAGCGTATCCGACCGCTCGCCGGTATCGGTAATGGTGTTCTTGATGTCCTCGGCACGCTGGAGGAATTCCGCGCGCTCCTGTTCGGCCTGGGCCTGCTGTGACTTGCTGAAGTCGATCTGCTGGTTGAGCAGGGCCATCTGCCGCTCCAGCTTCTCCATTTCCGTCTCGATCTCGTGCATGCCCTCGCGCCGCGTCATCAGGAGCCGGTCGGTCTCGAGCTTCTTCAGGCCAAGCGCCTCGTAGGCCGCCTCCTGCTCGCTCAATTCGGCACTCAGCTTCTCGAAGCGGTCCTGCGCGCCCGCGAACTGCCCGCGCAGCGCCGTCACGCGTTCCCGGAGCATCGTGAACTTGAGCCAGGCCGCACGGATCTCGAGACCCCGCAGCTCGTCGCTCATCTCGCGATAGCGGATGGCCGCGTTGACCTGGCGCTTGAGCGAGCGCATCTGCCGCTGCACTTCCGCGATGATGTCGTTCAGACGGACGATGTTCTGGTCGGCGGATTCGAGCTTGCGCATCGCCACGCGCTTGCGGGTCTTGTACCGGATGATCCCGGCGGCCTCTTCGAAAAGGAACCGCCGGTCCTCGGGCTTCGAACTCAGCACCATGCTGATCTTGCCCTGTCCGATAAGCGAATAGGCATTGGTGCCAATGCCCGTGTCCATGAACAGCTCCTGGATGTCCTTGAGCCGGCACGGGGCCTTATTCATGAGGTACTCGCTCTCGCCCGAGCGGTACACGCGGCGCGTCACCTGCACCTCGGCGAAATCCACCGGCAGCCGGTTGTCCGAGTTGTCGAAGGTCAGCGACACCTCGGCCATGCCGGTCGGCTGGCGGGTGTCGCTGCCATTGAAGATGACGTCCTGCATATGACTGCCGCGCAGCGCCTTGGCGCTCTGTTCGCCCAGACTCCAGCGCAGCGCATCGAGTATGTTGCTCTTGCCGCACCCGTTCGGGCCGACAATCGCGGTAATCCCCTTCTCCAGCCGCACGGTGGTGCGGTCCGCGAAGGATTTGAAGCCGGTCAGTTCTATCTGTTTGAAGTGCATGCCTGTCGCGCCTCTACCGTTGGCTGCTGCCGCGGCGACCGCCCGCCGCGGGGACTCAGGACTCGGCCACGCACACCACGCGCTCGATGGCGTGGGCCTTGCCGGTCTCCGGGTCGGCGGTAATGAGCACCGCCGACATGCCGGGGCGTTTCTTTGCGGTCCGGAATTCCGTGGGCATACCGGTCACAAACCGGGTGATGACCCGCTCGTACTCCACACCAATACACGAATCAAAGGGTCCGGTCATCCCCACATCGGTGATGTACGCGGTCCCTTCGGGCAACACCCGCTCGTCCGCTGTCTGCACGTGGGTGTGCGTGCCCACGACCGCCGTGCACCGGCCGTCCAGGTACCAGCCAAGCGCCACCTTCTCCGACGTGGCCTCCGCGTGCATGTCCACCAGCACCAGAGGCGTCTGCGCGCGCAGTGTCTCGAGCTGGTGCATGGCCGTCCGGAACGGACAGTCCACCGCATCCATGAACACCCGGCCCAGCAGGTTCAGCACGGCCACCTTCTGGCGCCCTGCGGTCTCGAGAATGATCGCCCCGCGTCCCGGCTGCCCCGGCGGGTAATTCGCCGGCCGCGCCACGTTGTCCATCGAGTCGATGGACTGGGCGAATTCGCGCTGACGCCAGGTATGGTTGCCCATGGTCACGCCGTGCACCCCGGCGGCGAACAATTCCTTGAGGACGGCCTTCGTGGCGCCCAGTCCGCCGGCGGCGTTCTCGCCATTGGCGATCACCAGGTCCACCTGGCGGGTGGCAACGATCCCGGGCAGCCAGCGGCTCACGGCGTCCCGGCCCGGCTTGCCCACCACATCGCCAATAAAGAGGATTCTTGTCACCGGCAACCCCTTCAAACAACGCGGCAAGCAACCCATTGTGAGGACCGGGCTGCTTGCCGGAAGTGAACGTTGTGCCTGCCTGCGGGCCCCACACCGGCATTCTAGCCGACGCCCTGCCCGTTGGCAACTGCTATTTCGCGGTCTCCACGGCGCGCGTTTCCCGCACCACGGTGACCCGGATCTGCCCCGGGTACACCATCTCCGCCTCGACCTTGCGCGCGATGTCCCGCGCAAGCATCGTCGCCTGACCGTCGTCGACCTGGTCGGGCAACACCACCACCCGCACCTCGCGGCCGGCCTGGATGGCGTAACTCTTTTCCACGCCCGGGAATGCGTCCGCAAGCTCCTCGAGCTTCTGGAGCCGCTTGATGTAGGTCTCGATCGTCTCGCGCCGCGCACCGGGCCGCGCCGCCGACAGCGCATCCGCCGCCTGCACCAACACGGCGGTCAGCGAAGACTGCTCCATCTCGTTGTGGTGCGCCCCCACCGCGTTGGCGATGGTCTCGTTCTCACCAAACTTGCGCACCATGTCGTAGCCCACACTCGCGTGCGAGCCTTCCATCTCGTGGTCGATGGCCTTGCCCGCGTCATGGAGCAGGGCCGCCCGCTTGGCCTCCTGTACGTTCATCCCGAGTTCGGCCGCCATGATGCCCGCCAAGTGACAGACTTCCTGGCTGTGCCGTAACACGTTCTGGCCGTAGGACGTACGGTAGTTCAGGCGCCCCAGAAGCCGGATCAGCTCCGGGTGCAGGCCGTGCACGTCGCACGCCAGACACGCTTCCTCGCCCATCTCGTAGATCGTCTTGTTCAGCTCCTCGGTGACCTTCTTGACCATCTCCTCGATCCGCGCGGGATGAATCCGCCCGTCCTGGATCAGGCGCTCGAGGGTCAACCGGGCGATCTCGCGGCGCACCGGATCGAACCCGGACAAAATCACCGCCTCAGGGGTGTCGTCAATGATGATATTGATGCCCGTGGCGCTTTCGAGGGCGCGGATGTTGCGGCCCTCGCGGCCGATAATACGGCCCTTCATCTCGTCGTTCGGCAGCGCCACCACCGTCACGGTGGATTCGGCCACGTGGTCCGCAGCGCAGCGCTGGATGGCCTCGGTGATGATCCACTTGGCCTTCTTGTCCGAATTCTGGACCAGCTCGTCCTCGATGCGCTTGAGCCGGTGGGCCGAATCGCGCCGGACTTCCTGTTCGAGCTTATTGAACATCTCTTTTTTGGCATCTTCCGCACTCATGCCGGAGATGCGCTCCAACATGGCCGTCTGCTGTGCGATGAGCTCGGACATCTTCTCTTTGTCTTCGGCCAGCGCCTTCTCGCGGCGCAGCAGGTCGCGTTCCTTGGCGGTGAGGTCGGAGGCCTTGGTTTCCAGCACTTCGACACGTTTGTCGATGCTTTCTTCCTTGGCCAGGATGCGTTTTTCGAGATCGACCAGCTCTTTGCGCTGTTCCCGCGCTTCCTTCTCTATCTGGGCGCGCAGGTCGATCTGTTTTTCGCGGATACTGGTGTCGGCTTCTTTGAGGATCGTCGCGGCTTCGCGTTCGGCGTTCGAGATCGTTTGCGCGGCTTCACGGCGCGCGCGGCCCAGCAGGCTGCGTCCGACCAGACGGGCCAGTACGACAGCGCAGATGATGCCGGCGGCGACGCCGCCGAGCAGCATGAGCATGTGCCATGCGTTCATTTCTGGCATTTGGGTTTCCTCCACCCCCCACGGGGGCTATATTAACCGGGGGGTGGCACGGAGGACAGCCGTGTACGAGGCGGGTACTGCTAGCCCTTACAACAGGGGTGAAAATCCTGTTGATGCCCTGCGACGCATGGCTAATACCAGGCAAATCTCGCATCGCATATAGGAAACTCGCCTACGGGCGAGAGCTAGGAAACGATCCCGGTGCATGGCCGTTGCCTCGTGTGCCACTGGTCTCCCAGTTGCTTCTGTAACGCCCGGATTATAGAATTCCTACCCTTGGAAGTCAATGTCCCCCGTCAAGGGCGCCTCTACGTACATCGTTGTCCCGCTTTGGCTTCCCGGTTTCTACGGATCCAGGTTCCCGGGGCTGCCGCCCCATCCACTGATCCCCCACGCCCACGCGACGCGGTCCGGGGCGCACGCCGCCAGTGATCTGCCGATGGTCTCCAGACGGCACCAGCAGACGGCGGCGGTTTCAGCGCCGAACCTGACTTGAGGCACGGTGTGGGCTATACTGGCCGGGGCCGGATAGCGCCGGACCACGTGACCGCCGCCCAAACCACAACCGAGGTGGATATGCATCGACTGCTACACGTTGTCGTTCTCTTTGCCGCAGGCGCAACCGTCTTTCTGGCCGGAGGTTGTGCCACCGCGCCCCTCCCCACACCCGTGGAAACCCGGCCCATCCCGCCCCCCGAGCCGGTACCCACCGCTGACTTGTCGTCGGTCGCCGGGCGCTTGATCGTGCTCGATCCCGGCCACGGCGGCCGCTGGCCCGGCGCGGTCGCGCCCGGCACCGGGCTCCGCGAGAGTGACGTCAACCTGCGGGTAGCCCTTGCGTTGCGCGACATGCTGCACACCGCGGGCGCGCAGGTTGTGCTGACGCGTGAAACGGACACCGCGCTCGCGGACACCCTGTCGCAGGACCTCGCGGCCCGGACGCAACTGGCCAATGACCGCGGCGCCGAGATCTTCGTCAGCATCCATCACAACGCCGATATCGACGTTTCCGGCAAGAATGACCTCGAGGTCTACTACCGGATCACGGACGAGTGGGCGAGCCTGGATCTCGCCCAGACCCTGACCTATGAACTGGCGCGCCGTCTGCGCGCGGATGCCGCGGCCAAGAGGCTGCTGCCGGGGAACTACAAGGTGCTGCGCGACGCCGCCATGCCCGCTGTCCTGCTCGAGTCGTCGTACATGACGAACGCCGAAAACGCCGCCGTGCTCGCCACGGACGGGGGTGTTCAACGCGAGGCAGCCGCCATTGCCGCGGGCCTGGCGCGCTATTTCGCCCTGAATCCTCCCCGCGTGACCCGTGCCTACGTTGCCGACACGGGTGACGTCGCCGTGTCCACGGTGTTTTTTGAGGTTGCGCCGCCCCAGGGCCTCGAACCCGCAACCATCAGCTTGACGTGCGACGGAACGCCGCTCAAGGGTTTGGTCCGGCCTTCCGAGGGCGGGTTCTTTTGTACTCTTTCCGAGCCGTTGCCCAACGGCGCGAGTGCCCTCACCCTGCGGGGCAGGAATCACGCGGGCGCGGCCTTCCAGCATGTGGTACACGCGGAAATCGACCGGCCGGCCCGGCGCGTGCTCCTGCGGCAGCGGCCCGAGACCATTCCCGCAGGGTGGCCGGGCGAGTTGTGCCTTGAGGTCCGGGTCCTCGATGTCTTCGGCTACCCCGTGAAAGACGGCACGCCCGTGGGGCTGCAATCCCGGACCACCGACCAGCGCGCACACACCGCCGGCGGTATCGCCCGGTTCTATTTCTTCCCCAAGGATCACACCGGTCCGTTCGCGGTGACGGCTGGCGGCCTCCAGACAACCTTTGAATACGCGACCGGCGGGACATCCGTGCCGACCTTGCGCGTGGTCGACGCCGCGGGCGCGCCGGTCGCGGGGGCCGTGGTCGAGGAAAGCGGCCAGGTGCTCGGCATCACGACACCCGAAGGCTGGACCGACCTGCCGGGCGCTTCCTTCAACCTGCAGATCCGGCGTCACGGTTTCGACGAGAAGACGGCTCCCTTGCAGGGCGGCCAACAGACTGTCGCACTTCGGCCCGCTGCGGGCGGGGTCCTGCACCGCAAACGCATCGTGCTCGATCCGTGGTTTGGGGGCTATCAGCCGGGCGCTGTGGATAATTTTGGCGGGCGCGCCAGCGACGCGTCCCTGGATGTAGCACGCCGGCTGGCGGCGCTGCTGACCGAGGCAGGCGCCGAGGTTGAACTCACGCGCGCGAGCGACGTCAACCCATCGGACCTCGAGCGGTTGTGGCGCGCGGAGACGGCCAAGGCCGATGTAGTGCTGGCGATCACCTTCGGCTCGCCCGGCGGCGCGTCCCGGCTCCTCAACAACGCCGGGACGCGGGTGGCCGATGCGGCGGCCTTTGTGGGCCACTACCCCGGCAGTGCCAACGGCGAACGGCTCGCCCGGGCGCTCGCCGGCGAACTGGGCATCGAGCAGCTTGCCCCATCGGTGGCCTTCATCGTTCAACAGACCAGCGCGCCTGCGGTAATTGTGCAACCTGCCGATCTCGGCCGCGCGGGTGCTGCCAGCCCCATGCAGGAGGCCGGCGTCCGCCGCCGGATGGCCGAGGCCATGTACGCCGCGTTTGTGCAGTACTTCGGCCAGCCGTAGCCATCTGCACGGACGCCGTTGTAACGGCTCCGGAACAGGCCTATAATCGCTTGGCGGCAAAGCCACGAATAGGGAGATATAGGACAAATGACCGACGATCGGGAACGGATTGACTTGGGCGAGGAACTGGTCCGGCAGGACCTCATTACCCGCGAAGAACTCGCCAAGGCGCAGGAACGCGAGCGGCTGACGGGAACCCCGTGGTACCGCCAGCTCATCCAGATGAAGAAGGTCAACTTCGGCGTCCTCGAGGATGTCCTGCGTTACGAATTTCATCCGCGCTCGTTGCGGGACGAGCATCAGAGCCTCGGCAAGACACTGGTCGAGATGCATGCCATCACCCCGGCACAACTCAAGGATGCGCTCGCCGAGCAACAGCGAAATGGACGCCTCCTCGGCAACGTCCTGCTCGATCGCGGGCTGGTCACGCGCCAGATCATCACGCGCGCCTTGAGCAAGCAATACGGTCTCGAATATGCCGAACTCGACGAGACGCCCAGTGAACAGGAGGCTCTGGACGCAGTGGCCGAGAGCATGGCGCGCAAGAATCTCATGATTCCCGTCAAGATCGAAGGCGACCGCATCACAGTGCTCATCAACTCGCCCCAGGCACAACACACCCTGCGGGATGTGTCCGTCCTCCTTGGGAAACGCATTCAGCCCATCCTCACCACCACGGACGACATCCGCGCCGAGATAGCCGCGCGATACCGCGGCCACAACGTGATCCGGGGCGGCCGGACGATCAAAAAGGTGGTCGAGATATTCAAGGGCAAGGAAGACAAGGCTGCCCCGCCAGCGGGCGGCCAGCCCGAAACCGTGCGCAAAGAAAAGACCGCGGAACGCAAACGCAAGGAGACGCAGACTGTGGCCGAGAACGAGGACGCAACGCCAGCCGCGGGCGCGGAAAAAACGCGGTTTGATGAGATCGCGCGTCAAGCATCGGGACTGCCCGTCGTCAGACTGGTCACCACCATCATCGAGGGAGCCGTCAACTCCGGGGCCACCGACGTCCATCTGGATCCGCAGGATCCCGAGATGCGCGTCCGCTACCGCATCGACGGCACCCTGCATGACGTGATGAGCATTCCGCCAGAGATAGAAACCGCCGTGGTGTCGCGTCTCAAGATCATGGCGGACATGGATATCACCGAAACGCGCCGCCCGCAGGACGGCCATATCAGCATGGAAATCGGCGAGGGCGACTACGATGTGCGGGTGGCCACGCTACCCACCTTCCTCGGCGAGCGCATCGTCCTGCGCCTGCTCGATCAGACCGCCGTGCTCGCGGGCATCAAGGACCTCGGGCTCGAATCCGATGATGAACTCAAGGTTATCCGCGCGATCAACCAGCCCTACGGTATGATCCTCGTAACCGGTCCGACCGGCAGTGGCAAGACCACGACGTTGTATGCGGCCCTGAACCAGAAGAACGTCATGACCGAGAGTATCGTGACGCTCGAGGACCCGGTCGAATACCAACTGTCCGGGATCAACCAAGTGCAAATAGATCCAGACATCAACATGACCTTCGCCACGACGCTCCGTGCGGCGCTGCGCCAAGACATCGACGTCATTCTCGTCGGCGAGATCCGCGATCCCGAGACCGCGCACATCGGTGTGCGCGCGGCGATGACGGGCCACCTCATGTTCAGCACCCTGCACACGAACGACGCCCCGGAAGCCATCAGCACGCTGCGCAACATGGGGGTGCCTTCCTTCCTCCTGGCCAGCGCCCTGACCGCCGTCGTGGGTCAGCGCCTTGTCCGGAAGATCTGCGACGGCTGCAAGGTTCACTACAAACCGAGCAAGGAACTCCTTCAAACCCTGGGGTTGCCGACGACCACCAAGCGGCTCTACCGCGGCGCAGGATGCCCGGCCTGCTACCACACCGGCACACGCGGCCGGACCGGTGTCTTCGAGGTGCTTGAAATGACCCCTGATATCCGCCGCCTGATTGCGGACGGTGCGTCCGCCGAGGATATCGGCAAGGCAGCCAATCTCAAGAGTCTGGACGAGCGCTGCCGCCTCAAGGTCAAACGTGGGGAATGCACCGCAGAAGAGTACTTGCGGGTCACGCGTGTGTAGGCGCGCCAGTTGCTTTTGGGCAGCACCGTTGCTAGCATGACGCGCACGGAAATGGGGCCGGGAATGAAATCCTGTGGAAAACATGTGGAAAAGTGGGGATGAGCTTGACAAGGGTAGCGTCTGCAATCGGCGCTATTTTTCTGTAACAACCCGTTTCTTAACGGTTTAGTAACGTGTCAGGAACAATTGTCTGTCGACTGGATCTACTCATAACATACTGAAATCATTTGAGTTACGTTGACAAAGAACGATAAATTGGGCAGCCGGGATGGTGGATGTGGGATCGTTCCACGCAGAGCCGCCAATAAGGACCAATGACGGCGAAAAGCCCTTCAAATCGGCTTGTGGATAAGTTCGATTATCGTGGAACAGCCGGGATGAGGGCACTGTGGAAAGAACAGGGCCATCGTGCGGAAAACCATGGAGACCTTTCCCCAGCGCCCAATGGGTTTTCAGGAGCATTTTTTGACCAGGCGCGAGCGTGTGGAAAGGCGTGGAAAACCCGCACAGGTTATACCAAAGGTTATCCACAAGCTAAGCAACGCTGCAAAAAGGGGTTAGGAGCTTTTACCGGTTTTCCCCAAGCCCTGATACTATGACTACTGATTTCTAGATCAAAAAGAGACTAATGCAATGCATGCACGAGTGTTAGCAACTCAACAGGAACGCACGGAGAGGCCAGCATGAAGATCACCATTCCCCGTCAAGAACTCCTCGATGCCGTCAATAAGGTCAAGACGGTCGTGTCGGCAAAATCGGCTCTGCCTATTCTGTCGCACATTCTCGTGGAAACAGGGGACCAGTTTGTCCGCTTGTCTGCAACCGATCTTAAGGTGAGCATCGAATGCACTGCGGATTGCACGGTCAAGCAAGCTGGTGCGATGACCGTGAGTTCCCAGCGCTTGGCCAGTATCCTCTCCGAGTTGCCTGACGGAGACGTGACCCTGTCCTTGGGCGAGAACAACGTCATCGACATCGAATGCGGCCGGGTCCAGATGAAGCTGTTCAGTATGTCGCCGGAAGAGTTTCCCCCGATCCGGGCCTTCGAAGGCGTGGAACCGCTCGTGTTACCGCAAAAGACACTCAAAAACCTTTTCAGCAAGACCTCTTTTGCTATTTGCAGCGACCAGGCACGCTACAATCTGACCGGGCTCCTCTTTGAACTTGAGGACGGCGCATTGACGGTCGTGGCCACCGATGGCCGGCGCATGAGTCTGTACCGCGAAACCGAGGGTATCCCCACAGGTATCTCGATGAAGGTCATTATTCCTGGAAAGATGATCGGGGAACTCGAACGGCTGCTCGACGGAGACGGGGACGTCAATGTCTACATTGATGAAGCCCAGGCAGCCTTTGCTTTCGGGTCCATCCGCCTCGTTACGGCGCTGATCGAGGGGACCTTCCCCAACTATGAGATGGTCATTCCCAAGAAGCACGACAAGGAGGCCGTCGCCAACACTGCGCTATTCCTCGAAGCCATCCGCCGTACCCGCACCATGACCAACGAGAAGTTCAACTCCGTCCGGCTCCGTTTTGTGGACGGCAAGGCCATCCTGCGGGTCGTCACGCCCGAGGTCGGCGAATACGAGGAGGACTTTCCGGTTGACTACAAGGGCGAGGACCTCGAAATTGCCTTTAATCCCGATTTTGTCCTGGATGTCCTTCGCCGGGTTGACTGCGAAAGTGTCACCGTCATGCTCAAGGACGGGATGAGTCCTGGGGTCCTCAAACCCTTCACCGAGGCCCCGCAGGACAACTACCTCAACGTCGTCATGCCTATCCGGATCTGACCACAAGATATAGGAAAATTCCCCACTCCGGAGCGCGAACGAAACGGTGGATAACTTGGGGATAAGTTGTTGGAACCGCCGCCGGTCAGATTGGCCGGCGGTTCCTCTTTCCCGAAGACAGATTACACAATATTTCATAATTCATTTGTGTAAAATGACTTATGAAATGACCTGCAACCGGATTCTCGTAATTCCGGATAATTGAGAGCGTCCAGAATAGCCGTCAAGAGTTAAAGAACGCCTGTGGATAACTCGGTCAGGAGACTATCCCAAGATATAGGGAAAGCTCTCCACCGGCGCACGGGCCAGGAGGAATGCATGGCACGTTTTGTCGTCACGGGTGGCGCCGGATTCATTGGCGGGCATCTCGTCGAGACCTTGGTGAACCAACGCCATGAAGTCGTGGTACTCGACGACTTTTCCACGGGCCACCGCGACAATCTTGCTGCCGTGGCCCACCGCGTCGAGGTGATCGAGGGCAGCGTCTGCGACCGTGCCACCGTTGACCGCGCCATGAAGGGTGCTACCTTCTGCCTGCACCACGCCGCAATCGCCTCCGTAACGCGATCCGTCGCAGACCCCATCGAGACCAACCGGGTGAATGTAGAGGGTACGCTCAATGTGTACCTGGCGGCGCGGGACGCCGGGGTGCGGCGCGTGGTGGTGGCCTCCTCCTCCGCCGTATACGGCGAGACAGACACGGCTCCGGTCAATGAGGACCTCCCACTACGCCCGTTGTCGCCCTACGGGGTCAGCAAGGCGGTGGATGAACTCTACGGCGCGGCCTTCACTCAGCTCTATGGACTCGATATCGTGGCGCTGCGGTACTTCAACGTGTTTGGCCCGCGCCAGAATCCGGCATCCGAATATGCGGCCGTCGTGCCGAAGTTCATCACGCGCGTGCTCGAAGGTCACCCACCCGTTATTTACGGGAGCGGCCGCCAGTCGCGCGACTTCGTGTTTGTTGGAAATGTCGTTGCAGCCAACCTCCAGGCCTGCATGGCGCCCGGGAACGTCGCGGGCGTGTACAACATCGCGGGCGGTGAAGAGTGGACCGTGTCGCAGCTTGCCGAATCCGTCTGCCAGGAACTCGGCTCGAATCTGACCGCCGTGCATGACGCCGCCCGGCCGGGCGAAATCGAACGGTCCTGGGCGGACATCGGGAAGGCGCGCGCCCTGCTGGGATATGAGCCCGAGGTGGGTGTGATCCCGGGGCTCAAACAGACCATCGCGTGGTACCGCGCACGGCACCAAGGTCGCGGCTGAGATGGGCAGGATCAACGTTGCCTTCATTGCACCCTTCATGAGCGCCACCGAAAAGGTGTTCGCGGACATGCTCGGAATAACGCTGCGGCGGGTCGAGGTGTACGAGAAGACCAACTACGTCATGTTTGGCGGCATCAGCGGCGTGATCGGCATTTCGGGCGCCATTTCCGGCACCGCCGCCGTCAGTCTGCCCGACGACACCGCGGTTGACCTCATCGAGCGGCTGATCGGCGAACCGGTACACGGCGGCGTGGCCGACGAGACGGTGCGCGACGGCGTCGGCGAACTGATCAATCTGATAGCGGGGCATGCCAAGGCGGCCCTGTCCGCCGTGTCGGGCGCATGCAACCTGACCTTGCCAACCATCGTGACCGGCCGCGGCCACGAACTCTACCGTCGCACCGGCACCCGGTGCATCACCGTCGTCTTCGAGACGCAGGACGGCCGGCCGTTCACCGTCGAGGTGTGCGTGCCCGATTCGGCGTGAAGGGCGCTCAAGAGACAGGAGAGCGGGCCACCTGACCCGCTCTCCTGTGTAGCGTCTTGCGTCGTGGGTACTAGAGCAGTTCGGCGATCTGTACGGCGTTCAGGGCCGCGCCCTTGAGCAGGTTGTCGGAGACGATCCACATGTCCAAGGCAGACGGGTGGGACACGTCTTCGCGGATGCGGCCGACGAAGGTCTCGCCCTTGCCGCTGCACCGGGCCGCCAGCGGATAGAGCTGGTTGGCCACGTCGTCCTGAACGATCACGCCCGGGGCCTTGGCCAACAGCTCCCGCGCCTGGCGCGCGGTCAGCTTGGTCTTCGTCTCGACGTTAACCGACTCGCTGTGGCCGGTATGCACGGGCACGCGGACCGTGGTCGCCGTGACCCGGATCGAGTCATCGCCCATGATCTTCTTGGTCTCATTGACCATCTTCATTTCTTCCGAGGTATAGCCGTTCTCCACGAAGGCGTCGCTCTGCGGGATCTGGGGAATGCAGTTGAACGCGATGGGATGCGGAAACACGTTGCACACGGGCTCTTCGCCGGCGAGGACCGCACGCGTCTGCGCATACAACTCGTCGAGGGCTTTGATGCCGGCGCCGGACACTGCCTGATAGGTCGACACGACAACCCGGGTGATCGTCGCGGCGTCATGCAGGGGCTTGAGCACGACCACCATCTGGATGGTCGAGCAGTTCGGATTGGCGATGATGCCTTCGTTCCACTTGATGTCGTGCGCATTGACCTCGGGCACAACGAGCGGCACTTTGGGGTCCATGCGCCAGGCACTGGAGTTGTCCACGACCACGCAGCCGTCCTTGGCGGCGCAGGGAGCGAACTTCTTGCTGGTGCCGCCGCCCGCGCTGAACAGGGCCACGTCGACGCCCTTGAAGGAATCCTCGCTCAGCACCTCGACGGGAACTTCTTCCCCGCGAAATGTGACCGTGCGGCCTTTGGATCGCTCCGACGCCAGCGGTTTGAGCGCCTTGACGGGGAAATTGCGTTGTTCGAGGACACGGAGCATCTGGGTGCCGACAAGACCGGTCGCACCGGCCACGGCCACAACCTTGGGACTCATGCTACTTTTCCTTCCTTGCTGTCATGGGTTTGATCGCCTGATTCAGGAGTGCGGAGCAGGCGCGCCGAAGGCGTGATGCTACACAAAGGGGGGCAAAAAAGCAAACAATCGGGAGTTTTGGGTGCTTTTCGCACAAAAAAGCGCCTGCCGACGGAAATCGGGCAGACGCTGAGGCTGAGCGGATCCGCGTGTCAGGCGAGGGCCTTGTCCAGCGCGCGAATGAGGTTGTCTTTGCTGGTGGCGCCGATGATGCGGTCGACCTCTTCGCCGTTCTTGAGAACGATAAGTGTCGGGATGTTCATGACGCTGAATTTCTCGGCCAGGTCGCGTTCGTTGTCGACGTTGACCTTGGCGATGAGGGCCTTGCCGTCGTACTCGGCGGCCAACTGCTCGACGACTGGCGCGATGGCACGGCACGGCGGGCACCATTCGGCCCAAAAGTCCACGAGAGCCACGCCGGTGGCGACGTCGTTCTGGAAGCTTGCGGTCGTGAGTTCCTTGAGGTTGCCCATGATACTCTCCTTCGCGTTGGGTTCACGCATGGGGTGTGGCGATGCTGAATGCCCGCCATTATAGTCGACGACGTCTGGCGGCGCAAAAGGAGCGAATCGCGCCATCTAAAATCTTACCGGAGGACATATCGTCAAGACATTTGCGATCTTACCGGACCAAGAAGGTCAAGGGAGGTCGCAAGATGGCTGGGGAGCGGTTGGAGAAGGCGCTGAAG
>JBPOJD010000018.1:0-106776 GCA_052033955.1 Candidatus Hydrogenedentota bacterium | reverse complement strand
GGTGCCGCCCGTGCCGCCAAAATTACCGCCGGTGCCACCCGTGCCGCCAAAGTTGCCGCCACCAACTCCGCCACCAATGGTGCCGCCGCCCGTGCCGCCCACGGTACCGCCACCAAGATTTGTTTCAAGCTTGAACAGGGTCTCGGCGGCTGTGATCAGCAGGTCGTAGTAACGCGTCTCGACACGCTGGAAGGTCTCCTGTCGGATGCGTTCCGGCGTGCTGATCCAAATGAAATTCCGCTCGATGCTGTAGTCCAGATTCAGGCCGCGGAGCATCGCCGTCAGCGCGTCGCGCAGACTGACGCTCTTGAGGCCGATATAGTGGACAATGCCGTCGGTCACATAGTCCTGCGGCGCTCCCGTCGCCTGGGCCGCCTGCCCGGGCTGCCCCGGGGCTGTCGGGAACGCGCCGGGGGCGCCGGGGACACCCGGGGCGCCGGGAGCACCCGGAACCGCACCGGGGAAGGGGGCGCCGGGAACGCCTGGCGCGCCGGGAACACCTACACCCGCCGGGGCGCCGGGCGTCGCAGCCGCCTGCGCACGGGGCGGCGGCGCCACAACGCGCGAGTCAATCATGAAATTGATGCCGAGGAACTCGCTGAAGAAATCCACGATGGTGCTGATGTGCGAATTCTCGAACTCGATGGTGACGGGTGTCTCGTCCAAGGCCCGCTCGATCTCCGAACGCTCGCGGACCGGAGCTGCCTCCTCGGCGACGAGCGGCACCGCAATCCGGAATGGCTTGATGCCCGTGGGATCGGCGCCCTCCGGAAGGGTTTTGCGACCCTCCGTGAACTGGCGGATCCGGGCGCGGTCCTCGCGCACCTGCTTTTCGGAATCGGCGATCGCTTCGCCCTGGGCGCCGATGGTGGCCTGATGGAGGCCCTCCTGCGCGCGCTTGTTGTCAGGGGCGATCAGGACGGCCTGCTCGAAATACTTCAGGGCGTCGCCGAAGCGGCGGTTTTCAAGATAGAGTTCGCCCATGTCCAGCAACTGGCGCACGCGCTGAATCTTGAGTTCTTCGGCGGACAGCAGCGCGGTCTCGCTCGCGTCGCCCACCGTTTCCGGCTCAAAGGTCTCAAAGACCGGCACCTCGGTCGGGTCGCCGCCCGCGGCGCGGATCTGTAGCCGGGCCTGCGCGCGATCGCGGAACACCTTGGCCTCTTCGAGATCCGGGTCGAGTGCGAGGGCGCGGTTGAACGCGCTCAACGCCTCGGCGTACAGGTCGCGTGTGTACAGATCAACGCCCTGGCGCAGGAAGCGCTGTGCCTCGGACAGCCCTGCTTCCCCGGCCGAGGCTGCGGCAGGCGGCGCCTCGAGAAGCACGGTCTCCGCTTCCTCCGGCTCCAACACCTCGAAGCCGGTGTCCGCCGGTTGCGCCACCGCCATGGCACTGGCAATAACCAACGCCGCCGTCACGCCCCATCGGCCCCACGGCGCTGTCCCCATTGCCCACGTTGTCTTGCTACCCATTGTGCAGGCTTCCTCCCGCTGTTCCCGGGCCACTATAACCGCAATCGCTGGCTGCGCGCAACTCATTGCCGCTCCAAGACGACTGTCCGGTTTCTCTTCGCATCATAGACCTCGACCGTCCCGGCCGCGGCGTCAATACTCACCAACGTATAGTCCTCGAAGTCCTCGCCTTCGCCAATCCACTGCCGGCTCGCGGCGGTCTGTATCTGCGCCCGATGGCTACCGTCCGGCCAGGCCATGATGTTGACCAGCGTGAGGGGCGGCGCCTCTTCCACCGCAGTGGGCTGTGCACTCTGTCCCGCGAAATACCAGAACATGTTCTGCCGGCCGAGCGTCCGGTAGTCCGTCAAGGGTGGCGGGGGCGGCGGCGGCGGCGGCACGGGGATGCCCAGTTCCGCCAAATCCTCTGGCTGAACGACCCTGGGAATGGGTGGCGCGGCTTCTTCCACCACGTCGGGAGGATTCTGCACCTTGTACACCTGCCAGGCAAAGACCGCCACCATGATGGCCAAGACCATGCGCTCTTTGGCCAACCACAATCGCTGTCCTATCTTACGAAGCTTTTCCACGAGTTCGCGTCTATCCCGGGTCCGTGTCGTTTCCTAGAACGGCAGCCATGCCCTGCGGAAATCCTTCCACCACCGTGAGAAGCCGCTTCCCTCGGGAACGGGTGGCGCACTCTGCTCGGTCGCCCCCAAGGTCTGCCGCATGTATTCTCTCAGACTCATGCCGGGGGGCGGCCCGCCGCGCCCTGGTTCCGCGGCCGCCGTGGCCGCCTGCGAATCCGGCACAACCCCTGCGGGCAGTTTTGCCTGCGTCAATAGCATACGCACCTGCAACGAGGGATCATACCACGATATCAGATTGCTGTTCTCAATGCTCAGGCCATCGACGCTGATGTAGCGATTCGCCCGCTGCAGATCGTCGAGAAACTGCGCCAACCGCTCCATGCGAATGCTGATGAGCGCGCCCACGGTGTACATTTCCAGCGTTCCGTCGTGTTCAGTCCGGACCGGCCAGATGTGGAATTCCTGAATGGTCTCGGCACCGGCGTCGATGAAGAGGCGCAGCAACTGGGCGCCCCTCTCGAACTGCTGCAGCCACGTGACCACCTCCTGGCTCGTTACACTGCGGGCCACGATACTGTCTGGGGTCGGCACACCGAAGTACCCATACAGGTCGGCGGGAATCTGGCAGGGAGGATTGCGGCTGTAGGCATAGGTCCGGAGGTTAAGGACCCGCTTGTCAAACTCCTCGGCATAATGGAACTTCGGGATCTTGCCTTCTGGCACGGGGTCCACCACGACCTCGTCAATCCGGTAGTAGGACGCCCGGGACTCCAGTGCATCGGTCCACGGCTGGATATAGCCCCGCCAGGCGCTGACCAGCGATGCCGGCCTGTATCCGCTGAACCCGTCGGTGCTGGCCAACTCGACCAGCCGTGTACGCAACAGCTCGCGTCGCGCGATATTCTGACTGTACTGATCGAGAAGACCTTTGAAGTAGAACTGGTATATCCCGCCAATCGTCAACAGCACGAGCAGGACGCCCACCACTATGTATGCTTGCTCACGCTTCATGGTTCATCCGCCCATTCGTCCGCGCTTGGAGCAGGGGGCGTTGCCGTGCCGGCCCCCGCTTCGGGCGAAGCCGCGGCGGCGGGTGCCGCACCGGGCGCTGGGACCGCAGGCGCCGGCTCAAGTGCTTCGAAGCGGACGTCCACACGGAAAGTGGTCACTTGCTGCTCATACGGACTCGCCGTGAGCCCCCCGGTACCGCCGCTGCCCGCTGCCGCGTCGCCAAGTCGGGAGATGGGTACGAGGCTCGCGTAGGCATCGTCGAAATACACCTCGGTGAAGACCTTTGATTCGCGGAGCCGGTTTACAAATCGCGTGACCGCATCCGGCGTCAACCCATAGCCAACGATGCTGAGACCATTGGGCCGGACGCTCGTCTCAGCGGGGGCTTCTCCCCGCCGCGACGTGCCACCGGAGGGCGTCAGAGCCAACAAGCCGGTGCTCTGCCAACCACGGGTGTTCTGCCCCCGGCCGCTGCGAGCAACTTCGCCGCCACCTTGCGAAATCCTCGTGGACGCGATCGAGCTGATCCAGATGCTCCGTTCCTCCGGACGCGCCTGATTGATCGCCAGCAGATACTCCAACCAGTTCTCTCGCTGGTCGCGCACCTGGTCAAGCATCTTGACACGGTCGCTCAGATTTCTCACGGAGCCCTTGGCCTGGTTGAGCTCGTCCTGCGTCTGGGGTGTCTGCCGGGGATTGGTGACCAAGGCCGGATCGTAGATGCGCATCACGTCTTCGAGACTGGTGATCTGCTCGCGGACGTTCTTGTCCTGCGCGGCGGTGATGGGAATGACCGAAGCCAGGATCAGCCCAAGGGTCGCGAAGGACATGGCCCAGTACGCGGCCTGCTCGCGGCGCAAGGCGGCCTGCCGTACACGCGGGGGAATGAGATTGAGCGCAAGTTCCACCGGTTCGCGCGTGCGCAATGCCAGCCCCAGGACCACGGACGCCTGTTCGGGATGATTGCTGACATCCTGCGCGTTGGGTCCGACGGCCAGCCCTGCCAGCGGCTGGGCGATCCGCACTTCCATGCCCAGCTCGCGCTGAAGATAGGGCACCACATTGCGCAGGCACGCGCCGCCGCCCGTCAGGATGACCCGGCTGACCGGGCCGCCGCCGGGCTGGCTGCGGAAATACCGGAAGGACTGCGAGATGTCGCGCACCAGCCCGCCGAGCACGCCGCCAATGACCTCGCCGCCCTTGCCATCGCGCTGCGGATCGCCGCTGGGGGCAAAGCCCCGCTCCCGCTTGAGCTTTTCCGCTTCGGCGAAATCCACGTTGAAGGCACTGCTGATCGCGGACGTGATGTCGTTGCCGCCGCTGTTCAGGCTGCGGGTGAAGCGCAGCTTGTTGCCGCGCTCGATCACGATATCGGTCGTGGCGGCGCCCAGGTCGACCAGCGCCACGCATTCGCCTTGGTCGCCGAACTCGCCCGTGTGTTTAAGCCAGTTGTAGGCCGCCATCGGACAGATGTCGACGATCTCGACCGCCACTTTGGCCTGACGCAGCACATCGAGGTGCTTCTCGACCACATCCACCTTGATCGCCGCCATCATCACTTCATAGCCGCCCGCCTCCGTGCGGTCCAGGACCGCATAGTCCAGCGCGATCTGATCGAGCGCGAACGGAATCTGCTGCTGGACCTCATAGCGGACGATCTGCGTGAGCTTGTGCTCGGGAACGGGCGGCAATTGGCGGTTGCGGACGAATACGGACTGGCCCGGCACACCGAACACGCATTTGTGCCGGCGCACCTTGGCCTCTTTGAGGAGACTGCGCAACGCTTCGGCGCGCAAAGCCGTTCGCTCGACCTGATCGACCCCCGGCTCGATCAGCACGTCGCGCTGCAAATACCGGGTGAGCTGATAGCCCGTCTTGGTCTGACTCAGCTCACAGAGGCGTATCGCACTGGACCCGATGTCCAGCACCAGACGCTTGGATATATTCTTAAATCTCGCCATGACGGCCCACCACCCAGTTCAGGCGCGCCCGTGACGCGCATGACGGCGGAAAAAACGAGCTACACGACACCGGAAAACCACAGGAATAGACGTGTTCTCCACGTTGCCTCATTCTAGACCCGGGAAAAACTCTTGTCAAGCTAAAAGCTTGGGCGACAACCGGTTCCTGCGTTTCCACCTCACCGGCCGCTGCATTTTTGCCCGCAATCACGCGTCGTTGAGTTTAACAGCCCAGCCCGGCGCGCGCCGCACCCACCCTCACCGCGCACCCGAACCCCTAGTCGCTGCGGGCCGCATCCAGCCGGTCGTAGAACCGCGACGTGGTCCGCACGTCCAGCGGCGGCGACGTATACGCCCCGCCCCGCAGCACCTTGAACACCTGCCCGTACTCGGCCACGATGCCCGTGTTGCCCGGATAGGCCTGGTACCACGACGAGGTCCACTCGTGCACGTTCCCCGCCATGTCGAAGCACCCATAGGGCGACACCCCCTCGCGATAGAGTCCCACCCGCCGCAGCACCGCCCCGGGCACCGCCCCGCCGTTGCACCACGCAGGCTCCCAGGTGTTGCCCCACGGGTACAGGCGGCCATCCGTGCCGCGCGCGGCCTTCTCCCACTCCATCTCCGTCGGCAGCCGCTTGCCCACGGCCACCGCATAGGCCTCGGCCTGGCGGTAGGTTACCCCGGTGACCGGAAAGGCATCGTGTCCTTCGGGATACTGATGCCTCGGAAATACCGTCTGATACTCCTTGTTGGTGACCTCGGTCCGATCGATGTAGAACGCCTCCAGATGGATCTTCTGCTGCGGACGCTGGTCCGGCGACCCGCCGTCCATCCCGAAGAGGAACTCGCCCGCCGGCACGAGCACCATGCCCGGCGGCGCCTGCCCTTCGACGAGGGCCGCGTCGACGCTCGCCGCCTGGCCGACGTCGAGGATGACCACCTGTTCGTAGGGCAGATAGCCCTGCGCCGAGAGCGCAACGCTGTAGGTCCCGGGCGGCAGCTCAAACACGGCGGGGGCCAGCTTGTCCTGCTCGACGCCATCGATCCAGATCTGCGCCCCTGTCGGCCGCGAGAAGATCGTCAACCGGCTCGGCTCGGCCACCAGATCGTGCCGGAAGGAGTAGCGAAAGTCCTCCTCGACGACGACTTCCTGGGTCGCAGACCGGTACATCTGCTTTTGAATCGTGAACACGTGCCGCCCGATCGGCACGCTGTATTCGACCAGCGGCGTCCGCCCGATGAGCTGGCGCCCGTCCAGCATGACCGCGGCGCCGCTCGGCTCGCTGGTCAGCGTCACGAACCCCACCCGCGGCACCAAGGTGACCTGCAGGACCACGTCCCCCTCGCGGGGCACCTCCACGAGTTCCACGGCCTCCTTGTAGCCCTCGTGCTGCAGGGTCAGCACGAGCGTGCCGGCGCGGGTTGGCGTAAAGGTCAGCGGTGTCTCCCCCAGCACGGTCTCGCCCGCGCGCACCACCGCTCCCTCGACGGGCTCCGTCACCACCGTCACCTCCGGGCGCTGCTCCGGGGCACGGTGGCAGCCGGGGGTTGCGCACAGCGTCACCGCCAGCAGGAAAACAGCCAAGCATGGGCGGATGGTGCGCATGATCTCCTTTCGGTCGCGGCCGATACAGGGAACCGCCCGGGCAGCTCCGATATTCACGAATGCCGCGGGCGCGTCGCACCATTATTTAACACTATGCGCGCTTCCGCCGCAATAGCCGCATCACCGCTCGAAGATCTTGTACACCTGCTCGTCCGCGCTCCCGCGTGGCTCCAGAAACCGCCCCGCCTCGCGGACCACCGTGAAGTAGTAGTTGCGCCACGGGCTGACGACGTCGCCGTCGTCGAGGATCACCCGCGCCCGGAACACGTACTGCACCGCGTCCACCAGGTCCTCGGTGGTCAGTTTGCCGTCCCCGTTGCGGTCGAGGTAGCCGAACTCGGTGAGGACCGGCGCCTGGGGCTGTCGAAAATGCAGAATGTCCGGCCTGAGAACCGGCGCGTCCTCGACCCGTCTCGGGTACAGAATTCTCCATGCCTCCCGCAGAATGTTGTTGGCCTCGCCCACGGTACTGATCACCCGCTCCGTGCCGGGGTACAGCCCCTGCTGCAGTCGCAGCAGGTACGCCGTGCGGTCGCCCAGGGCGAAGAAGTCCTCGTAGTCGGCGGGATCCAAGTCAGCCGCATCGAGCATCTGCCATTCGGGCATATGGTGGACCGCTGGATCCATCCGGATCAGCGGCACGCGCACGTACAGCTCGCGCGACAGGTCCCCGATGACCGTGCCGCCGTCCTCCGAAAGCGCGATCCGTCCGGCCACCGGCGCTGGGCGCGGCACGCCCGCCTCCTCGAGTTCCCACTCCACGTAGTCGCTGTCGCCGTCCACGCCGCCCGTCACGTCGAGATCAAACAGCGCCATGAGCTGGCGGTTGAGCGGGTCGGGTTCCATCGGGACGACCGTCGCGTTCGGGAACACCGTTTCCCCCTGCAGGTGCCGACCCACGTCCAAGTTCCACTGGCCATTGGGGTGAGTCTGCAAGACGTCGTCCCACCAGAAGGTCGCGTTGAGCCCGAGCGTCACGACGGTCTCGGACGGCTCGATGTAGAAGCGCACCCAGCTCGGACCGCCGTCGTGGTCGTACAGGACGAGCCCGTCCGGGTCGCCCGCAAAAGGCCACGGCTGCAGGTTGCCGGCCTCGTCGATGCCCAGCACGACCAGCATCAGCCACCGGCCGCTGTAGTTCTCCACAATGCCCTGGTCCAGGAAGTAGTTGGGAGACGCGCCGGTCCACGCGCGCCACGCGCTCCACCCGGCCGGCCCCGACCCGCCCTCGCTCCAGGCCACCGGTTCATACCGGCCCGCGCGCGACTGCGGCGCGCTCACGTTCTCGTAGAGCCGGAACGCGAACAGCGGCGGCACGTCCCGCTTGGCGGCGTCCTCGGGTTCAAGGGCGCGCTGCAACTGCCACGAGAACACCAGCGACTCGGGCGCGAAACGCTGGTCGTTGCCCGGTTGAAGCGTGGCGCCCGTCGTGATGAACCACCAGAGATGAAGCGGATCAAGCAGGACATCCTGCTCGGCGCGGTTGCCCGCCACGTCTTCGGCGCTGAAGCGCACCGCCACGTGCCAGGCGTTGGCGAAGGGACCCGCCATGTTCCCGGCCGCATTGCCCACGCGCTCCCACGGGATCGACGGTGTGCCGGCCGAGTCGTTGCTCGACCAGGTCGCGTCCAGCACCTCGTAGCTGCCTGCCCAGTCACCGTCCTCGTCCCTCGCGGTGAAGCTCGCCGTGAACACGTCGTCCGCGCGGATGGCCGAGCCGTAGCCCGCGTCGAACACCCACAGCGGCGGTTGCGGCAGCCGGTCGGCTACGGCGGCGTCGTTGCGAAGAATACGTGACGCCGGACCGGTCACGGTCCCCGGCAGCGCCGGATTGAATCCCGAGACCATCACCGTCTCCGCGCCCGCAGGTCCGCGGTCCTCGAAGGTTGCCTTGACCTGGAAATCCAGGGGCGTGGGAGCCGCGCCCGGTGTGATGACCGCGCCGGGATTGAAGAACAGGTGCGGCCCGGACCCGTTCGGCGGCGCCGACATCGAGCCGCCGCCCGCCGGGACCAGCTCCGTCTGCGGCACGGAAGTCACAAGGGGCACGGGAACGGTCACGGTGGGCGCGCTGGGCAGGTAGGTCTCCCCAGGGACTGCCAGCGTGTCGTTGCCCGTGGTGTCGTCCTGCCACTCGGACGGCGCCTGGGGGAACACAAGGCGCGGCGGGGTCGTGTCGATGACGGCCTCGAGATCGCGCAACGTCAGGTCGCTCCAGAGGCAAAACTCGATGCGCGTGCCCGAGCCCGACATGATCCACAGTTCGGCCAGGCCGTCGGCGAACTCATTGGTCCCCGGCAACTGCGTCTCAATCGGGTTCGGATTGGTCAGTCTGATGAAGTCGCTGCTGGCAAAGGTCACCTCGAGGGGGATCGCATACCGCAGGGTGGCCGGATTCGCACCGTTGAACAGCCCCTGTGCGCGCGGCCGCTCGGGCACGAGCACGGCCTTGGCGCCCGCGTTGTAGCCGGGCGCGCCCGGACTGTGCAGCACGGGCGCATTCAGGAACCACAGGTTGATCGTCAACGCCCGCGCCGGGAGTTTGCCAATCGGGTTGTGCGACCACTCCATGTCGAGCAGGCACGGCTGGGGTTCGCCGCCGAAGAGGCTGACTTCGTCGGCGCCGATGTCGTACAGGCTCACGCGGTTCGTTGTGACCGCCCACGGCACCCGGCGCGCGCCGCGGCCAAAATCGGTCCGCAGGTACGCGCCGTCCGGGTCGGCAAAGCCCTTCACGGGCACCTCGACCGCCTTGTCGATGAACGGCGAGTCGTCACCGGCGATCACCGCCGCGAAGTCCAGCCGCGACGGATTGGGCGAGCTGCTGTCGAAAAATGGCTGCGCCACCGCGCTCCCCGCGTCCGGCGTGGGCAACGGGTCGCCCGGATGGGGCCAGAAGCGGTTGTGCGTGCCGGTGACCGTCCCCGCGCCGCCAAAAATGTCCGTCGCCGGGGTGGTGTTGTGGAAAATGCTGTTGGTCACGCTCACCGTGGCCGTCGCGGCGGCCTCGATGATCGGCCCCGCGTTGTCCCGCCAGGTGTTGAAGAAGGCACGCACCTCGGTCCCGGCCTGTGCGCGCAGGAACGGCGCCCCGCTGCCGCGCGCGACAGAGTTGACCAGCAGCAGTTTGCCGTTCTGCACGTCGATCACCGGTCCAGTCCCGACGTTCTGGAACAGAACGCGGTTCACATCCACCAGGGCGCCGCCTTGGACCTTGAGCGCGCCGCCGCTGCCCGTCAGCGTAACGCCTTCGATGACGACGTGCTCGTTGATGACCTCGAGCGCGCCGCCGCCCGCCCCGGAAATGACGATGTCCCACGGCGCATCCTCGACGAAGGCCTCGATGCGCAGCGGGCCGCGCAGACCGTTCAGCGTGGCGGCCTCCCACGTACCCCGCGTCACGATGATGCGGTCGATGGACTCCCGCCGCGCGTCGGCTATCACCTCTTCCAGGGCCGTCGTCCCTTCGACCAGGCGCACGCCCGGATAGATCGACCGCGCGATGCTGCACGCTTCATCCTGACACACGATGACCGTCTCTTGCGCCGTCGCGGTCGTGCACACGGCGGCCCACACTGCCAGCGCCATGCATAGCGTTGCGTATCTCATGTCACTGCACCTCCGCCGGGAACGGCCCGGCTGCTAACGCTCGTACACCGTCCGCACCCGCGTCTCGGCGGTCGGGGAAAACTCGGTGTCGCTGCGGTAATCGATATATCCGTCGCCGTTGCCGTCCACGCCATAGCCCGACTGGGCCGTCACGCGGATCTCGAACACGTCCGACCGCGTCGTGATCAGGTTCGCCATCCGCCGGTAACGCAGCGTCCGGTCGTGCAACACTTTCCTCGCTTCCTCGTTCGCCATGCTCAGCCCGGTCACCGCGTCATACTCGCCCAGGCGCGCATCGAGCATGTCCGTCGGCAGTTCATAGTACCGCCCGTCGAGATGCTCCGTGCGGCCCTCGTGAATCAGCCGCCCGCGCCAGGCGAAGGTCTTGTCCCCGAAGTTGCCTGTCCGGTAGTTGGCGGCCGTGGGCGGCGCGACGTCCGCCGCGTAGGACAACGCACCGTTGTTCGCGATCGTCAACAGCACGCCGGGTATGCCGTACAGTCCGCTGAATACCGGCGGGTCGGCGGCCGTGCCCACCACGTTCGTCTCGGTCGTATTGATGTTGATGCGGCCCGCCGTGCGGTTGTGCGGGGCGAGGATGACCCGCACGAAACGGTTCACCCGGCCCGCGGGCGCGCGGTTGGCCAGCTTCAGCGCCAGGTAGTTGTTCGACACCCGCACCAGACCGTAGTGAATCACCCCGTCCGCGCCCGGATACACGTTGCGCACGTCGCCAAACGAATCGTTCGCGCCGTCGGCCACCGCGTTCCGCGTGATCCCGCCAACGGTCTCCCGCGTGATCCCAAACACGTTGTTCTCGTTGCGATCGCTGTAGAAGGTCAGGTCGACGCGCATCTCCTGAAGGTTCTCGTCCGCCCGGCCCGGCAGCGCCTGGAACAGCGAATGCGGTGCCGTCGCAGTATTTGCTACCAGACCATGGTTACGCAGTTCCTCGAGATTGACCGCGGTCTGCACGTACACGTCGTATTCGCCGTTGGCCAGGCCGTCTTCCTCGTTCCACATGAACAGCGCCTCGGGCGCGTAGTCGCGCGGGAAGCGCGGGTGGCTGCCCGACACGTACATCACCGCGCGCGGCACGTTCAACGTATACGGGTGCGCCACCGGAGCCGTCAGCGGCCAGCGATCCCGGATGGCGTCGTCGCCCAGCGCCGCGGGGAATACCGCCGAAATTGCCGGACTCCGCAGCGCGTTCCAGTCAAACAGCGGCAACGGATCAAACGCGAGCGATGCGCCCGGATCCACGACAATGGGCCGATCCTCGCCGGGAATCGAGAAGGCCACCATGGGCGTCCACGCGGGCGGCGGCCCCTGGTCCCACGAATAGATGAGATCGGGACTCACCGCGCTCTGCGAACCCTCCACGTCCTCGAACAGCGGCGCCAGCGGCGCCATGTCGGCCTGGGCCGCCGTCAGCGACAGCGACGCCGTCACCCCGCCGCTGCCCACCAGCGCAGCGCGATCCTGACCGAAGGCCTGCCCCGCCAGCACGCCCTTTACCGTCAGATCCTGCAATGCAGGAACGCCCCCCCGTATCTCATTGATGATCTGCGAGCCTTGCAGCGACGGATACCCCGAGGTCGGCGCAAACAGCTTCCACTCCCGGTGGAACAGCGGCGTCAGCAGCAGATCCCCCGGCGACGTGAGCGTCTTGTCCGCCACGCCCGCCACGCGCAACGCGGGACGAATCTCGTCCCTGAAACGCGCCGCGTCCACGTCCGTGTAGTCCAGGAACCGGTCCGCGTAGCCCGCATTGCTGGACTCCAGCACGCGTTGCGGCAGGTTCATCCGCAACGGCGACCCGCTGAAGGCGTGGTTCATGGTCGCGTCGGTCACCCGGGAAACCGGTGACAACACGTTGCCGAGTTCATCCAGGCGCCGCTCCCACACCGACGTGCTCGGGGCCCAGTCGTCGTAATTGCCGTCGGTCGCCTCCCACCGGTTCGACGTCCCAAAGCGATCCCCCGGATACAGCGGATGCCAACGTTCCAGCGAACGGTAGAAATCCACCGCCATCGTGTTGTCCGGCCACGTCGTCGGGTAGAAGGGGTTTATGGGGTACAGGTAGATGCTCGGGACATCTGGCCCAGTTGGGGAATTGGGAAAGGTGTAGTCCCACACATTGAGGTCGTTGGGTACCGACCGGACATCATCGATCGCTCGGTTTTCGACGTCCTGCTGGGTGTAGGTGATGCGATCCGCGATCTTGCCGCGGAAGGCCGGACCTTCGTACAGCGTCACGACCACGCAATCACCGGGGAAGAACCGCCGCTCAACGAAAGCCTTCCAATCCGCGGGATCGGTGCCAACGCCAAGGTACGGCGGATAGTCGCTGTCTAAAGGACCGAAATCGGCAGGCTCCATTTCGTAGCGGACAGGCCACAGCGAGAAAGATCCCGGCACCGCAGACTGTGCCTCCGTCGGCGGCACTTCCCGCCTGTAGCGGCCTTCATCAATGCCCGCGTCAACATATACATCGGCCGGCATAGTCGGCAGCCGCCACCTGCCGTTCCCACCGCTCCCGCCGCTCTCATCCACGTAACCAGTGCTGTTCACCCCATCCGTCATCAGGATGTGGTTGTCGCCGTCGTTGTCGATCCCGTCGTACTCGGGATAGTTCGGGAAAATGCCGCCCGCCAGCACCCACTGCGCGATGCCGCCCGACTCGAGCGCCGGAATCTCCAACTGCACGATGCGATCCCACGGCTTGTCCGGGTCGTTGGCAAAATAGCGGTCCGTGAGGGTCGAGGTGACCGCCTGTTCGTAGGGATACTCGTCCAGCGCCACCAGATCGACGGCGGCCCGCGGGTCGAACACCGTGGCGGTGGTCGCGCCGGTGCCGATGAAGATCTCGTAGGCCTGCTGCAGCGGCGGCACGGTGACATGGCGCAGGGGCGCGATGCCCGGGGGCGCGTCGTCCCAGCTCTTTGCCAGCCCGATGCCGTTCCTCTGGAAAGGATGCGTGCCGAGGGGCGCGTTCGGATCAAAGGCGTGGTCGTACTTGGTCACCCCGAGCAGCAGCGACCCGCCCGGCGCAATGAAGGTGCCCTCGGGGATGCGCATGACCAGCGGCCGCCCGGTGGGCGTCATCAGGTGGTCATGTTCCACCTGCAACTCCCAGCCACTCAGGTCCACCGCCTGCTCCTGCGCCGTCCGCCCCGGCTCCAGCGGCGCCGTGTTCACCACCTCGATCCACTCGTGGTCCGGCTCCTGACTGAAATCGAAGAAATTGACCGCGAGTTTAGCCGGAGGCGACGACGCAAGCGGGTTGATCCGCACGGCCACAACCAGGTAGACGTCGGGATCAATGATAACTGTGCCCCACTGATCGGTCGTGCTCGTCGCCGCAGAAAGGCCGGTCTGGTTATAGCCAGCGATGGGAGGGTTATCCGGGCTGAATTGGTTTGGGAGAAATACAAACCCGGTCGGCTGGTCTGCGGCGTCCCGTCCGATGTAATCGGACTGCAGCGATTGCCACGGGATATTTGATGGATCATTCAGCAGGTCCGTAAGCACGGAAGTCTGGCCCACGTACTGACTCGGCGCCGCTGCGGCGTCCAAGTACTTGATCGCGTACATGATGTCGTCCGCGCCATCGACTGTTGCCTCCCCCTCAAACATCGAGTTCAGGAGCAGATAGTATCGTCCAGCCGGAAGCTTGGGACTCGCGCGGAAGTAGAACTCGACCACATTCGGCACCGTGGGGGGTATTTGGGTGTCGCTTGGATGCCATGCATTGGCGGTCGTGTACGCCGTTGACGCTCCAAGCACAGTCCCCTCGATCTCCCATGAAGGCTCCGGCTGCGGCGGTGCAAAGATCGAAGAGGACGTGGCCGGCGCCTCTATCCGGAAATCGGGAACCGGAAAGCCCGATCCGTCGCTAAAATGATTCGGATAGAATGGCGAAGTTGGATCTGGGCTTGCTTCCGCCTCGATGCGGCGCACGGGGCGGACCATGATCTCGTTGATGCGGATGTTCTCGACGCCCGCGCGGGTGTAGGCAATCGTGCGCTCCTGCGCTTCGTCGCCACCAAGGGCTTTCCACCAGAGGTCGGGGGTGGTGACGGTGAGTTCGCTGCGGGCGTGGTCGGGGTCGGCGAAGTCGCGGGCATTGACGGCGAGCTGCATGGCGCGCAGTTCGGGATCGGCCTGCTGCCCGGTGAACAAACCTGCGAGGGTGGCGTTACCAAGGGTCGTGTAGGCGAGGTCGGGCAGGCGCAGGCCCAGCCCGAAGGCCCCGGCGAGGCCGGCGGGCACGTACCCGTCCCCGCTCTGCACGAAGGTATCTATACCATTCTGGTCCAGCCCGAAGTCCCACAGGTGCGCCCGCATATCGGGGTCGGCGCCGGGGAGGTCGAGGTACTGGTTTTCGTAGCCCCAGTCGTCCTTGAGCATGCGGTAGATGGCGTCGGCGGGGGCGTAGTTGTAGTCGAGCTTGGTGCCGGTGATGCGACGGTCGCGCAGGGCCAGCCGCACCCCGCCGCCGTACGAATGCAGGTACCGCAGGTTCTTGTCGGTCGAGTGCGGCGTCAGGAAGTTGCGCAGGTTTTCGTACGTGGTAGTGCCCACCTGGTCCAGCAGGCGCATCTGTTCGATGCTGCGGAAGGCGCGGTCGCCGAGTTCGCCGATCTCGTCGGCCCCATTGGCGAATCGCGCGCCATAGGCGGCGTCATTGTCCGCGCCGTCCCGCTCGGCGAGGCGGTTGCGCAGGGGCTCAAAGAGGCGGTATTCGAAGGGGTCGTCCATGCCTTCGAAGGCGGGGTAGCGTCCGTCGACGGGCCGCAGGCCGGTGTCGATGAGGCCGTCGGCGTTGTTGTCGAGCCCATCGAGCAGCATGTAGAGGAGCGAGCCGCTGTCGTCCACGCGCCCGTAGCCGGGCAGGCTGATGTCGTAATCGAGGGGATTGCCGCCGGGCGTGGCCTGGTTGGCCCATGCGCCGGTTCCGAAACCGTTGCCGCCGGGCGCGCCCATGCGGAAGTTCCACAGGCGGTCGCCGATGGCCACGCCGATGCCGGGGAGCGTGCGCAGGTCGTATTCATGCGGCGCGAGGCCCTGGTTGATCGCGACCCGCATCGGGTTGGTCGACCCGTCCAGGGACTCGAAGTAGCGGGCCCCGGCGACGTTCATGTTGGGTTTCGAGGCCTCGTCGGTGACGTGGATGGCCATGCGTCCGACGATCTCGCACATGGGTTCGGCGTAGATCCATGCCGCGGCGTGCATCTGGCGCAGCGTGTTCAACCGGCTGTGCAGCGTGTCGTAGTCCTGCGAACCGCCGAGGGCCTCTTCGCGCAGGCCGGGCATGATCAGCCCCGTGCCGGGGTCGTCCAGATCCTGCCGGGCCCAATAGCGCGTCTGGCCGCCCTCGTTGACGATCAGGCTGTAGTCGTTGTCGATCGCGTCGTAGCCGCCGCCCTGTTGCCAGGTGACCGCATTGACTGGCCAAGGTTGACCGTCGGCGCGCGTGGCAGCGTCGCCTCGGGCCGGCCGGCGCAGGTACATCGTGTACACCTGCTCTGCGCCCGTCTCGGGGTCGCGCCGCCGCACGGTGATCTCCGCGCTGTCGCCGAACGCGGTGTCCTTGACGATCACGCCCTGGTTCAGGTCGAGGTAATAGATATCCAGCGGCATCGTCAAGAAGGGCCGCTGCTCGTCGGGACCGTCCACGACGCCGTCGCCGGTGTTGTCGAGCCCGTCGTTGCCGCCCCAGTACACGAAGAGCGCCAGTTCGCCCTCCTCGTCGATCAGCCCGTTGAGGTCGTTGTCCAGACCGTCCTTACTGGCATCGATCTCGCGCGGCACGGGCAGCCAGATCGAGTCGTTCAGGCCATCGCCCGTATTGTCGACGTCGGTGAACCGACTGACCAGCTCGGAGGGAAGCTGACCGTTGTTGTCGAGGTCGTGCGGCAGCACAAAGGGGAACGGGCCGGAATCGAGGATCGCTTCCTGCGTCGCGGAGGCGAAGGCCGCGAGGCTGTCGGCGCGCCGCGGCACGTAGATCCACGGCAGGAAGGCATGCACGGCCTGGGGCGTGCGCTGCCCGATCGCGGCGGCGTCGAGCGTATCCCACAGGTTCCAGTTGAAGGGATCGAGCTTGTCGGGTCCGCGGGCGGCGAGCCCGGCCTGCACGGCGGCCTCGATGGTGGCCTGGTCGACCTGGGGCAGCCCGCCCGCCTCCAGCGGCCGCGACGCGCGCCAGAATTCCTGCTTGCCGACGGCCCACGCGCCGTTGAAATACACGCGCCAGGCGTGGTCGATCGAGGTGACGGTCGGATGGAGGAAGCGGTCCTGGTTGAGGAAGGCCACGGCCGTGGCCACGCCGCCGTCGGCGATGAGTTCGGCGCGGGTCTGGTTGATGACGTTGGTGGCCTGGCGGAGGTGGAGCTGGGTGTTGGTGTAGAACCACGCCACAATCACCAGCAGGACGGCCAGAATGCCCAGGACGATGGGCAGCGCCGCCCCTTCCCGGCCCTGCCGGCGCCGGCGCCTCGTCGCAGCGTCCACAACCGTGCTCATGGCACTCCTTTCCTCACCCGCGTCCGCCGGGATTACAGCTCTTTGATGTTCTGCCGGGTGTAGCCGGACCGCAGGTTCACCTCCTGCTCGAACACGCGCAGGAAGGGCGGCACGCCGACGTAGGGACTGTCGAAAAACAGCGCGAACCGCGTCCGCACCAGCTCGGGCAGGCGCGGAAACATCGGCGAACCGACGTCGGGACGCTCGCCCAGCCCCGGCGCGACCGCCACCGGCTTGCCCGTCTGTGTGTCCTGCTCCTGAAGCATGTTGATGTAGTCCTGCCAGTAGATCGTCCAGCGCGCCATGTACGCGCGCGCCACGTCCTCGCCGTCCACCGGGGCGCTGCCCTCGTAGCGGTCGGTGATCCCGTACTGGAAGAAAACATCCGGGTAGTAGGCCGTATACAGGAAGCCGTCGCTGTTCGGGTCGAGCTGATAGGGCACCTCGACCGGCTGCGGAATGTTGTCCGCGTCGCCGAAGGACAGGCGCGGAATCGGAGTGGCGCTGAGCACGTTGTCGAGCAGCACATAGTCCCGCGGATTCTTGTTGTTGTCGCTCCAGAAGGCACCGGCCTGGTTGGCGAGCATCTGGATCCAGAGCTGCCGCTTGGTCACACGCTCGATGCGCTCGCGCAGGCGTTCGTCGCCCGCGACATGGTTCGAACCGGGCGAGGCCACCAGATCGGCCATGCGGATGTCCACGAGTTCATCGAGGGTATACACGCGCTCACCGGGTCCGGTCACCGAGACCGTACTCCAGGGCACGGGAAAACTCTCGAGGTCGGACACCCCCGGCTCGACGAAGCGCACGAGCGACACCAGCCACTGGGTCTCGAGGACTTCGTCGCCGTTCTCATCGATCCGGGCCACCTTGACCTCGCGCGCCGGCACTTCCTCGCTGACGTGCAGCGCGTAGGTGATGCGCGCGAGCTGCGGGATGCGTTCTTCGGTCTCGACGAGGGCGACAAAGGTCATGCCGATGGGCGTGCCGTAGAACTGGAACACGTCGCCGCGTTCGCGGGCGCTGTAGGCGGAGACGAGGTCGTCCTGGAGCACGCGCATCGCGCCGCGGGCCAGGTCAAAGGCCTCGCGGGTCTGTTCGGCCTGGCGCACGGTGCGCACCGCCGACGTCATCAGCAGCGACACGCCCGCCATGAGCGCGCCGAATACCGCCACGGCGATGAGCAGTTCCACGAGGGTGAATCCCGCGCGCCTATGTGTCTGTCGTCGGTTCACGATGGGTCCGTGTCCTTCAATCCCGGCTCACGTAGGTAACAAACTCTTCGTAGTCTCCATCCATCATCTTCACGCGCATGACGACGCGCTGGAGATACACCTCGTTGGCGCCGCGCAGGTGCGTGACGGTCGTCAGATAGCGGTCATGGAGCGTGCGCACGTCGCGGCTGGGATCGCCGGCGCCGTAAAGCCCCCCGGCCGTGCCCAACTGCAGCAGCGTCTGGAGGGTCATGTCCGACACGCCGCCCGCGGCCCACTCGGTGTCCCGGAAGAGGCGTTCGGCGCCCTGCGCCCGCAGGGTTTCATGCCGCGACTGCACGGCGAGGGCCGCGGCCTCGCGTTCGGTGGCGGTGCGCGCGTTGCGCATGGCCCGCGGCACGAGCTGCATCGCGCCCAGGATGCCCACCAGCAGGATCGTGAGCGCCACGATGACCTCGAGCAGGGTAAAACCGTGCGTCCGCTTCATGGTCCGTCTCCGTGGCCGGCTTGGCCGCCACGTCATGCGCGCGGCCCTCATCGGGCGTCGCGCTCCGCTATCGCCACCCGCCCGGTCGAAGGGAACAGAAAAAGCTGCATGAACCGGGGCCGCCCCGTGTTCACCGCGCCGTCCGTCGTCTCGAAGCGCAGCGACAGGGCCTCGTCGGGCATCGGCCCCACGTGCAGCTTCAGCCGTTCCGAGGCCTCCGCGGGTTTCCGCATGATGCCCGAGGGCAGAAACACGTGCGCCGGAAAGGCCAGTCCCGGGAAGGAGCGGGCCCCGTTGAAATCATGGTTGGGGTCAAACACCACGACCCCGCCTTCCTCGACCCGAGTGAGCCGCACCGGCACAAAACCGGTTTCCTTGGCGCTGATGCTCATCTCGTGCTCGTCGAACACCCAGTCCGGTTCGTCGTAGACCAGCGGCAGCAGCGCCACGTTGTTCGACAGCCGGTTGAAATTGCCCTGCTCGTGCGTGATCGGGCGGAAATAATCCGCGGCAGCCTTCCCCGCCACGCCGAGGTCGCGCTGGAGCGCCGCCACCTCGTCGGGATCCTTGAACCCGCGGACCACGGCCACCGAATCGATGACCTGGATCCGCTTGCCCAGATGGCTGTCGCCCATCTCGCGGATGCCGTAGACGACCGCCGTGGGCACGTTGTGCGTCGCGGCGTAGACCTTGGTGGCCGCGAGCAGCGCATAGAGTTCGCGCGACGCGGTGCGCATGTTGGCCGTGCTCAGATTCCGGCGGCTGAGTGCCGTGGGCACAATGATCCCCGCCATGAGGGCGATCACGCCCAGGACGACAAGCAGTTCGGTGAGCGAAAAGCCCGCCGCCTGCCGCCGGTATGGCCGGGACACGTTCATCCGCTACGCCTTCTGGCGGTTGTCAGTCGTTATCAATAGAAGATCGACCAGGTCTCGCCGGTATCCCAGTTGTTCACGTCATCGCCGCCGCCCATCAGATAGCGCTCGAGAATCTGGGGGTCATAAGCCTGTATGGGCGCTGTCGCACCGGCCTGATACATGGCCTGGGCCGACTGGAGATCGTTTCCGGTCGAATAGACATACACCGGTATGTCCCGCGGGGCCGGATACCCAATCAACGGCTCGATAGTCCCATCCGGCCACTCCGCATTGGGAAGACTGAATGCGTCCCCGGAAGGACCACCGGGTATCTCGGTATCGACCTTGTAGACCCGGAAGGGAATGGCCGTGGGCGCATTGCTGCCCATGGTCGAGGCCACCTGCGCGGCACTCCACGGTCCGGGCCAGAAGCGATAGAGCTGGCCCCAGGAGTCGCGCTGAAGATCCATATAGGTCTCCGCCAGACGCCGTTTGACGTCATCTCGCACAAACAAATTCGCCTCATAGCCGTTCGCAGACCGCCCATTGCGCAGCAGGTCGTAGAAGAGATTCTGGTAAAAAATCTCCGCCGCCTGCAGCGTGCGTACATTGTTGGCGAAGAGCGCCGCATTCTCCGATTTGGGTCCGAAATGGGCGAAACTGCCCCGGCCGCTGTCGCCGAGCATCGCGGTGAGGGCCAGCGAGATCCCGTTGATCTCGGCCTTGGCCTTCACGGCGCGGCTGCGGGAAATGTAGTTGGTTACCCGCGGCAGGATAATGCCGGCCAGGATGGCGATGATGGCGATCACCACCAGCAGCTCGACCAGTGTAAAGCCTTTTCGTGCGTTCATGTCCGTGCTCCTGTCTGTCCCGCGCCACCGGGCGCCGGCCCTACACACCTGAAATGGCATCGCCCAACGTGAAGATGGGCATGTACAACGCGATCACGATAAACCCGATAACACCGCCCAGGAGAATAATGATGGCCGGTTCCATCATGGACAGCATCGCCTCGACGGCGGCCTTCACCTCTTCGTCGTAGATGTCGGCCACCTTGATGAGCATCGCATCGAGGCTGCCGGTCTCCTCGCCGACGTCGATCATGTTCACGACCATGGCGGGGAACACCTTGGCCTCGTCCAGCGGCGCGGCGATGGTGTCGCCTTCCTTGATGCTGTCGTGGACCTTCTGCACGGCGTTCTGGATCACCTCGTTGCCGATGGTGTCCTTGGTAATCTTGAGCGCCTGCAGGATGGGCACGCCGGAGGAAATCAGCGTGCCAAGGGTCCGCGCGAACCGCGCCACGGCCACCTTGGTCACGAGATCGCCCAGCAGCCACACCTTGAGCACAACGCGGTCCATGACCCGCTTGACGGTGTGAATCTTGGTCATCACCTTGAGCGTAATGCCCGCGATGCTGACGCCGATGAGTATCTTCCACCACTGGTACTGAATGAAGGCCGACATATCCACGAGGAACTGCGTGGGCCACGGCAGCGCGCCGCCGAATTCGGTGAAGATCTCGGCGAACACCGGCACCACCTTGACCAGCAGGAAGGTCACGATCGCGATGGCGATGACGATAACGAAGATGGGATACACCATGGCGCCGCGCACGCGCCGGATCAGGGCCTGGCGGCGTTCCATGTAGTCGGCCAGGCGGCTGAGGACCACCTCGAGCATACCGCCGACCTCGCCGGCGCGAACCATGTTCACGAACAGGCGGTCAAAGACCTTCGGGTGCTTGGCGAGGGACTCCGAAAAGGTGGCGCCGCTCTGGATGTCGGTCGAAATCTCGCGCAGCGTGTCGCGCAGCTTGCAGGGTTTGAGCTGGACGATCAGGACGTTGATGCTGCGCAGCAGGGGCAGGCCCGCGTCGATCAGCGTGGCCAACTGGCGAATCGTGACCACCAGTTGCTTGAGCTTGACGCCGCCGATGTAGAACTCGTTGAGCCCTTTGGGGCCCGACTGGAGCTTGCGCACGCGCCGTTCGTCGGCCTTCGTTGCCTCGTTGACCTTGCGCGGGAAAAGGCCCATGCCGCGGACTTCGTTGACCGCCAGCGTCTGGCTGTCGGCGTCAACGATGCCGTAGCGCTCTTTGCCTGCCTTGTCGTAGGCCAGATAGAAAAATTTGGGCATCGACGGTTCCCTGTCTAGTCGTCAAACTTGTCGGTATGCGCCTTGATCTCGTCGGGGCTGGTAATGCCCTTGACACACTTTATCAGTCCCTGCTCGCGCAGCGTGAGCATCCCCTGCGCCTTGCGCGCGTAGCGGCGCAGTTCGAAGGCCATCGCACGCGCGAGAATCATCTCGCGAATCGCCTCGTCCACCACCAGCAGCTCGAAAATGCCGTTTCGGCCCATATAACCCGAGTAATCGCACGCCGGGCACCCTTTCGCCCGGAACAACTGGAGCGCGGGATCGCGCCGCCACTTGGGCGGCAGACCGAGTTCGTCCATCTCTTCTTCGCTGGGCTTGTACGGATCGCGGCAGTGGCGGCACAGCGTGCGCACCAGCCGCTGCGCCAGCACGGCCTCGAGCGACGAGGTGATCAGGAACGGCTCGACGTCCATGTCCAGCAGACGCGTAATGGTCTCGGGGGCGCTGTTGGTGTGCAGGGTGCTGAGCACCAGGTGACCGGTGAGCGAGACCTCCACGGCGATCTGGGCCGTCTCGAGGTCGCGGATTTCACCAATCATCACAATGTCCGGGTCCTGACGGAGAATCGCGCGCAGGGCCGCGGCGAAGGTCATGCCGACCTCCTCGCGCACCTGCACCTGTACCAACCGGTCGATCTGGAGTTCGACGGGGTCCTCGACCGTGATGATCTTTTCCGAGACCTGATTCAGGTCGTTCAGGCAGGCGTACAGCGACGTCGTCTTGCCCGAACCCGTCGGCCCGGTCACCAGCAGGATGCCGTTGGGCTTGTGGATCACGGTGTCGAGCTTGCGCAGGGTGGGCTGGTCGAGGCCGAGCTTGCGCAGGTCGACCTGCACGGCCGTGCGGTCGAGGATACGCATCACGATGCACTCGCCGTACAGCGTCGGGAGACTCGCCACGCGGACGTCCACTTCCGAATCGCCGATGCGCAGCTCGATCCGCTGGTCCTGGGGCAGGCGCCGCTCGCCGATGTCCATGTTGCACATGACCTTCACGCGGCTGATCACGGCGATGTTCAGCGCCTTGGGCGGACTCGATACTTCCTGCAGGATGCCGTCCACACGGATGCGGATGCGGAAGTCCTCCTCGTACACTTCGAAGTGAATATCCGATGCCCGCTTCTTCACGGCCTGCAGGAGCACGAGATTGACGATCCGGATGATCTCGGGCAGTTGCGCAAGCTGCGTGAGGTTGTCGGGATCGCCGATCTCGATCATCCCTGCTTCGGCCGAGCTGTATTCCTCGGAACCCACGCGCTCCACGAGGTCGTCCAGGGTCTCCTGAATGCTGTCGGCCTCGTAGGAATAGTTGTTCTTGATCGCGCTGCCGATGTCCTGCGGATTGCTCACGGCGCCGCGAACATCCGTGCCGAGGATCTGGCGCAGGTCGTCCAATACGCTCATGTTGAGCGGATCGGCCATTGCCACCACCAGCGAGCCGTTGTCCTCGCGCACCGGAACGATGCTGTAGAAGCGCGCCACCTCGGGGGTCACGCGGCGCAGGACCTCGTCCTTGATCTTGAGCTTGGTGAGGTCGACACGCTCCATGCCCGCCTGAACGGCCAGGGCCTCGACGACATCCTGTTCCTGGCACAGGCCCATGCCCACGAGCACGCGGCCCAACAGGTCGCCCGTCAGCCGCTGACGCTGAAGCGCCTCGTCGAGTTCCAGCGGACTGATGACGCCCTGCTCCACGAGCAGCTCGCCCAGCAGCCTCCTGCGTTCTTTCACCTGTGCCTGCGCCATGACGGCCTACCTTGGGTTACTTTTCCGCGACCGCCGCCTTCGGGCCGTCTTCGAGACCAAAAGCCCGGGCATTCTGCTCGAATTCCTCGGGTGCCTGGCACTTGGCCAGCGCGTCCTCGTACTTTACCAATCCCTTGCGATACAGGCTCAGGAGGTGTTCATCAAGCAGGTTCATGCCAAACTTGTGCCCGGTCTGAATCGCCGACGTGATGCGGAAGGACTTGTTCTCGCGAATCAGGTTGGAGATGGCGGGCGTGGTGATCATGATTTCGAAGGCCGCGACACGGCCAAAACCGCTCTTGCGCGGAATCAGCGCCTGCGAGATAACCGACTTCAGGTTGCCCGCGAGCTGGGTCCGGATCTGTTCTTGCTGGTTGGTCGGAAACGCGTCCACGATACGGTCAATGGTACGCACCGCGCCCGTGGTGTGCAGCGTACCAAACACCAGGTGCCCCGTCTCGGCCGCGGTAATGGCCGCGTTGATCGTCTCGAGGTCGCGCATTTCGCCCACGAGAATCACGTCCGGGTCCTGACGCAGCGCGCGGCGAAGCGCTTCGGCGAAGGTGGGCACGTCCACGCCCACCTCGCGCTGGGTGATAATGCTCTTCTTGTGGTTGTGGTAATACTCGATCGGATCCTCGATGGTGATGATATGGTGATCCATCTCCGTGTTCAGCCAATCGATCATCGTGGCCAGACTGGTACTCTTGCCCGAACCGGTGGGCCCTGTCACCAGAATGAGGCCGCGCGGCTGGTTGATGACTTTCTTGAGGTGATTGGGCAGACCGATCTGCTCGAAGGTCAGGATCGTCCGCGGGATCAGACGCAACACCAGTCCCACGTTCCCGCGCTGCTTGAACAGCGACACGCGGAACCGGGCCACGTCCTCGAAGGCAAACCCGAAGTCCGCGCCGCCTACCTCCTGGAGTTCCTGCTGGTTGTCGACCGACGCGATGCTCTTCATCAACCGCTCGGTGTCTTCCGCCGTCATCGGACTGTCGCCGAAATACTGCAAATGGCCGTGCACCCGGCCCACCGGCGGGTTGTCGACGGCCAGGTGCAAGTCCGACCCGTCACGGTCGATCAACATGCGCAGCAAACTCACCATCTCATAGGCCACAACGCGTCCTCCTAGACAGCCAGCGCTTCTTCAAGCGGCTCGTCGACCTTCGTCTTGCGGTTCACTTCTTCCACCGTGGTGATGCCGTTCAACACCTTTTTCCAGGCGTCCTCGCGCATCGTCGGCATACCGGCCAGGCGCGCCGCACGGCGCAATGCCCCGCCGGAGGCGCCTTCCATGATCATCGTGCGCAGATCGTCCGTTGTCACCATCAACTCGTATACGCCAAGGCGCCCGGAGTACCCCGTATGGTTGCAGTTGTCACAACCGGCCCCGTGAAAGACCTCCACCTTGTCCAGATCGACCGGAAAACCCAGACGCTCGATCTCGATGTCCGGGGGCCGGTACGGCTCCTTGCAGGTGGTGCAGATGGTGCGCACCAGACGCTGGGCCAGCACGGCCTTGACGCCGGAAGCCACGAGGAAGGGTTTGATTCCAATATCAATCAGGCGCACGAACGAACTCGCCGCGTCGTTGGTGTGCAGCGTCGAGAATACCAGGTGCCCCGTGAGGGCCGCCTTGATCGCGATCTCGGCGGTCTCCACGTCGCGAATCTCACCCACCATCACCACGTCCGGGTCCTGACGGAAGATCGCGCGCAGTGCCCGCGAGAAGTTCCAGCCAATCTCGTGATGAATCTGAACCTGGTTGATGCCGGCCAACTGGTATTCGACCGGGTCTTCCACGGTGATCAGCTTGGTGTCTACGGTGTTGAGCGTGTGCAGCGACGCATAGAGCGAGGTGGTCTTGCCCGACCCTGTCGGTCCGGTGACCAGGATGACGCCCGTGCCCTGGTGCAGGAGCCGCTCCCAGATGCGCTGGTCTTCGGGTGTGAAGCCCAACTGACCCAGGCCGAGCAGCAGACCGCTCTTGTCCAGGATACGCATCACGATGCTCTCGCCGTGGACCGACGGCAG
Source organism: Candidatus Hydrogenedentota bacterium (assembly GCA_052033955.1). Classification (GTDB taxonomy): domain Bacteria; phylum Hydrogenedentota; class Hydrogenedentia; order Hydrogenedentales; family SLHB01; genus JBPOJD01. The sequence continues at coordinate 81,513 of JBPOJD010000018.1, read as the reverse complement.
ACTGCTCACGCGCAGGTCCACCATCTTGCCGCCCAGGGCCAGCTTGATGCGGCCGTCCTGCGGGACGCGTCTTTCGGCAATGTCCATGCCGGCCATGAGTTTGAGCCGCGAAATGATGCTCGGCTGGGCGCGCTTGGGCGGCACCGGCATCGGGTGCAGCACGCCGTCAATGCGGAATCGCACCTTGAGGTCGAACTTCCCCGGCTCGATGTGAATATCGCTCGCCCGCAGCCGGAAGGCCTCGAGGATCAGATTGTGCACATAGCGCACAACCGGGCTGTCGTCCTCTTCGTCGTTGTCCGCCCCGGCCATGGCATCGTCCAGCCCAACGCTGTCCATGCTCATGCTGCTCATGCTCATGTCGCTGGCGCTGAGACTGCCCAGGCTGCTCATCGACGAACCCAATGAACTCAGGTTGGACATCGTGCTCAGCGTGCTCAGGCTGCTCGCGCTGCTGACACTGGTGAGCATGGACTCGACGGTCGTCTCGGAAACCCCGTAGTACTTGCCCAGTGCCTGGGTAATCTCCTCGGGGGTGGCGAGGCGCGGCTCGACCGGCCGGTCCAGCAGCCGCTCCAGATTGTCGAGCTGACTGATGTTGGTCGGATCCGCCGTGGCAATAATCAGCTTGTTGCCCTGCTCGTCAATCGGGATGACACGGTAGAGCTGCGCCACACCCACATCCATCATGTTGCGGATGCGCTCTGGAATATCACGATCCGACAGCTTGACGATCTCGATGCCCAACTGGTCGGAAAGTGCTTCGGTGACGTGGCTCTTGCTGATAAAACCAAGCCGTACCAGCACTTCGCCGATTCGCTTCTGGCTCATCGACGTCTGCTGCTTATGGGTGGCCTCGTCCAGTTGCTGCTGGGTGATTATCCCGCGCTCAACCAGACGCTGGCCAAATGGTCGATATCCCTTCTCCTGCACTGTAATTGCCTCGCGTTGCTACAGTTAAACTGTACCAGAATACCGGGATCTTGTCAATGCCAATACTGCTACTAGACACTGCAAACACTTGACTTACGACGACTGTTGTCAAGTGTTTATCCGGAGCCGATCTCTTGCCTCACGGAAGCGCCCGGCCGCCTCATTACGGCCTTACGGTCCATTGTAGCCCGATTTCGTTCCTACGGCAACAGGCATGGCGACGCGCAGGCGCGCGCTGATCAACCGCGGGGCGACGCCAGCGTCATCCGGCAGATCAGGCCGCGGTTGTCGGGGGCGGGAGACAGGGTGGCGCTCCGCACGGCCACCAGTTTGCCGGAAGACTGGACGTGGTGGAGCAGATTCACGATTTCCTCGAGGGTGGCGCCGCGCACGGTGACGTCGATCTCGGCCAGCGCGCTGGGGCGGGTCGTATTGCTGAGCGTCGCCTGCTCTTTGAGGTTGAGCGCCTGCAGCGCATCGTTGGCAAACGAGAACAGGTCGAAGGGACCGCGCTGCGCGAGCAGGTCGTCCAGGGCGGCGTGGCTCTGCTGTTCGGCCTGAACCTCGCTGGCCCAGAGCCGGGCGGTCTGCAGCCGCTGGCGCGTGAGGCCGAGCGTGCGTTCGGAGGCCTCGTAGCCGGCTTTCAGGTCGCGCACGACGAGGAGATAGCCCGCAATGAGCACCAGGGCCACGAGCAGCCCTCCAATCAGAAGGCGCTGCCGATTATCCAGAGAACTCGTAGACATACCTGCTCCTCAGACGCCCGCGGTGATCGTGAACGTCTCGCTGCCTTCCTGAAAATTCCGCTGTACACCGGTAGCCGCGTCGAAGTCCAGCAGCTCGGAGGCCTCGAGCTGCGTCATCAGCTCGCCGAAGACGCCGGATTCCTTGACGATCCCGCGAATGCGAAGCTCGTTTCGAACCCCCTGAAGAAGCTGCACTTCGGTGACGGTGACCTGGCTGTCCGGGAGTATCCGGGCCACTTCGCGCAGCAGTTCGATGAAGGGCGGCTTGGCGAACAGCTCGGGCGAAAAGGCCCCGGTGTCGCCCGCCCGCTTGCTCATCGTCTCCTCCATCATCGCAAAGGTGCGCGCGCCGCCGGCGTCGTTGGACGGCCTCCCTTCCGCGGCCGCCTCGGGGAAGACCTCCGCGTAGGTCTGCCAGATTTCCTGGGCCAGGGCTTCGGTAGCCTGCACGTTGCTGCGGTAGGCCATCAGCGAATACGCGCCAAAACCGCCCACAACGATGAGCAGCAGCGCCGCCGAAAAGACCAGGTGCGAAATCAGGCCCGGCAGCGGGCGATCGGCATGGAGCGGCCCCGCCCGGAACTCAAAGCGGTCGGCGGCCGCGCCCAGTGCGGCCACGGCCACCCCTGCGGCGCCGGTCCACCGGTCCTCCACCGCGCCGCGTTCCGTGTCCGGCGCATCGATGTGGTCGCCCGCCCCGGCAGCCAGGGCCTCCGCAGGAATCCAGGCAATCGGGATGGCCGCGGCGTCCTGCAAGGCCTCCCGCCCGGCATCGTCCAGCGAAATGCCCGTCGTGGTCAGGCCAGCGATGCCCTCGTCGCCCTGCCAGGACGCCTGAAAGGCCCGCAATGCCGTCCGCAACGCGCGTCCCGCCGCGGCCGGGTTCGCCCTCACGTCGGCGCGCGTCAGAGGGAGGACGCGCAGATAGGCCAGACGCTTGTGGTGTACAACGGCCAGATACGACCCGTGCTCGCGAATATGCACCGCCGCCTGCAGCGGCTCGGCCGAGCGGTGCGCGCGCTGCCACAGGGCGGTCAGCCCTGCCGCATCCAGCCCGATGCTCTCCACATAGATTCCGGCCGCGTCGCAGGCCGCCAACTGCTCGGCCAAGGGTGCCTGGCGCACGCCCACGACGAGCACCTGCGTCTCGCTGCCCTGCTCACTGACCGTGACGCTGTCGATCACCAGTTCGTCAATCGGCACCGCGAGAAACGGCTCCAACTCGAAGGGCACCGCCGCGACCACGCGCGCGCGCCCCTTGAATGGCAGCGTGAGGTTTCGCACCACGGCCCACTGCATCGGCGCACTCAGGACAAACGACGACGGCCGGCTCTTGAGGCCGCCTGCGGCCTCGCGGACAGCGGCCGCCACGGCCTCGCCCCGTTCACCGGAATCGTCCACGCGTATCGCCGCAACGGCACGCTCCAAAAGGACCGGCTTCTTGCCGGTCTTCACGAGCACCGCGCGCACCTCGTGTGTGTCAATCTCCAGGGCAGCCACTCTCGCCGCAGCGTTCATCGCGTCACACTCCACTTTAGAAACCGGAAAAATTCCGTGTTGTCGCTATTCATGGGATCCTTGTCCCGCCAGACATACGCCTCGATGCGCTGCACGGCGTCCCCCAGCACCCCGTAGGAGTATACGCGGAAGACGCGACTGAAGGTGACCAGCGGCAGTTCCTCGACTTGCGACGGCGGGGCCTGCCCGCCCTGCTGCTGACGTCGCACGATGCCAAAATGCTCCAGGTCCTCGGCGCTCCGGAACGGATCATTGTTCTGCCGGTCCATTATGCTTTCCACGAGCGACTCGGGCAAGTCGCGTTGCCACAGGATGGCCTGCACGAGGTCCTCGCGGGCGGTGTTGAGGTTGACGGCGCCGTTGGGGTGGCCGTGGACGGTCAGCAGGTCGGTCAAGGGAGCAAACCGGCGGCCGGATTGGTCCTCGAACCGCCCGTAGAAAATCTCCGGCGTAATCCCCGCTACCAGCAGTAATTCCTCGACGCTGTCGAAGGGACCGTCTTTGCTGGTGTAGGGCAGCCCCTGCCCCTCATAGTAGTCGTATTCGGCGCCATACTGCCCGGTGGGCTCGCTGTCGGCATCGATCCAGTCGATGATCGCGTCCACCGACACCTCCTGGTCCGTCCGGGACTCCAGAAGGAAACGCAGCACATCCGCGACAGGCCGGTTGACCTCGCCGTCGTCCCGAATGAGCGTGTTGAGATTGAGCTTGCCGTACTCGTCGTCGATGAAGACGACCGCCAAGGCCTCGTTCACCTTGACCGGGGCCAGCCGCGCGGGCTCGTCTTCCGTGATGTACCAGACATCGAGCTTGGCGTCGTCAAAGGGCGGCTCGCCGCCGGACGCCTGTTCCTCGATGAGGTCCTCGCTCAGCAGCTTCAGCGCATCCGCCACGCCCGACTTCGCCGCCAGCAGGCACTGGAATTCGACCCCCATGTTGCCGACCACCGAGGCGTCCACCTGCGTCTCGTAGAGGTAGCTCACCACGAGCACCGTCAGCAGCACCACGAATACCAGCGCCAGAATCAAGGCCACGCCTTCCTCGCCGGAACGTGCGCCGCGCCGCTGGCCATCCCGCGCCGTCATCGAAGTGCTCCCACCAGGGTTGAATCCTCGAAGAGGCCAAGGCCCGGGGGAAGGGCGATGAAGACCTCCACGTCCGCGTCTTCCTTGGGGTCCAGCCGCGCCTGCCGGTCCTCTGCGCGTTCCTCTTCGGTGCGGGGGAACGAGATCCGGAAACGCACCGCCCACGGAAGCCGTTGCAGATCCTCGTAACTCCAGTCGTCCAGCCACTCGTCCACGGATCCGTCATAGTAGTCAATGTTGGCGCTCTGAACCGGAATCGAAAACTCCGGGGCCATCTCCGTCAGGCCCTCGTCCAGTTTGTCCCGGTCCACCTCGAGGACTTCCTCGACGTCGGAGGCGGGGATGGACAACACCGGCACCTGCGAGATGACCAGCCGCCGCTCGGGTTCACCGGTCTCGACCGGGAGCTGCGTCGGGGCCTCGCCGGTCTCCGCGCCGCTCACGCTGATGCGCACCTGGGTGAGGTCGCCCGGCAGCCCCGCCCCGCCCCGCGCCGGAGTGGCCGCCAGGAGCGTCAACGAATCCGCGTCCCCCTCGCGGTCCGATCCATCCACCCCGTCGAAAATCACCCAACTGCTGTCGCCTCCCGTGTAGACCGCCGCACTTTCCAGCGCGCCACGGATCGTCCGCAGCAGATACTGTTGTTTGCGCAAGGCCTCCGCCTCGTCGCGTCCGATCTCCATGGTCTTCGTGACCGCATCAAAGGTGCCGTAGACAATAGCCAGCACCACGGTCAGCACCGCCATGGCGGCCAGCACTTCCAGCAATGTGAAGCCCTTGCTGTTCATCGTTTCGCCACGGAGAAGGTTCGAAACTCCACCGCGCTCTCTCCGGCCGGCCCCGTCACGGTCACCTGCACCTGATACAACGGAATCTGGTCGTCGGGACGTACCGCCTCGAAACGGTACTTGAACTCGGGGTGCCGCCGGCCGAAATCCCCCTCGCCCGTGAGCTTGCCCGTAAGCACCTCGGCCTCGGCCATGTCCACGGCATTGCGCAGGAAGCGCTGCGATTCGGCCTCGTCGCGGGCCGTGGCAAACAGACTCATGCCGTTATAGTGACTTTCCACCAGCACCAGCAGCCCGCTCCCAAGGATGGCCAGCGCCGCCACGATCTCGATCAGCGTGAAACCCGCGTCTGGGCGTTCGCACCTCAGGCTCATGGATCGCTCGCTATCTGCGGTAACCAGCCCGATTCAAAACGGCCCTCGTTCATGGCAGGATCCCACGTGATGGTGTATGCGTCCCCCGCGTCGCTCTCCAGTTGCAGCGCCACTTGTGACATCAGCCCAGTGGGCGCCGCGTCGACTTCGACGATCCCATCGACAAAGCTCTCCGCACCCACATCCACGCGCGTGATGGCCAGTCCGTCCCGGAGGCGCACGCGCCGCAACAACAGTTCCGTGACCTCTTCAGGCTCCATCGCCGTGGCGTCGTCCAGCGTGAAGTCCTGTTCAAAAAGCGGGCCGATCTCGTCCAGCAGTCCCTTCTCCTCGTTCTCTTTCAGTTTCTCGACGCGCCGCGCCATGCTGCGCTCCCGCCGCTCGTTGAACCGGACGACTGCCTCGAAGGCCCCCTGTGTCGCCTCGCTGTCGCCGCTGTCCGGCTGCGTCAGCAACTGGCTCGTGGTACCCATGGATCGCAAGAAGTCCTGTTGTACTTCCGACAGCAGGTCCTCAATAGGCACATCCGGCCACTCGAGACACCACATTTCCTGCGCATCCAGGTCGATCTGAACGGTCAGATGCCGCTGGCCGAGCGCACAGTAGGTCATGACCTCGCGACCGTAGGCCGCGAGATGCCGCGCCGCGCCCTCACTCCGGCTGAACACCAGGAGCGGGGCAAACTGGGGCAGCGCGATGGCCAGCACGAGCGCGATCATCGCCAATACGACCGCCAGCTCGATAAGCGTGAAGCCGGCCGGCCGCGTCGGCCTACAGAGACTCTTCGTCGAGGGCATCGCTGCTGATGTCGGCGTTAATACCGTCGCCCCCCGGCACGCCATCGGCACCGTAGGACACAATCTTGTAGTTGTTGCCATCAGCGGTATAGACATACGGGTTGTTCCACGGATCGAGCGGGACGCGCGCGGGATCCAGGAACGGCGCGATTGCCTCGAGACCCTCGCTCGTCGTCGGGAATTTCTTGTGCTTGATCTTGTAGGCGACCAGCGCGGTCTTGAAGTTCTTGATCTGCGCCTTGGCGTTGGACACGTTGGCCTCGTCCAGCGACCGGAAGACGTTGATCCCGACAATGCCGGCCAGGATCGCGATGATCGCGATGACCACCATCAGTTCGACCAGGGTGAAGCCTGCCTGTGCGCGGCGCCGCGCGTCTGTACGTTGTTCATTCATCTGTTCAGGTTCCTCCTAGAAATTCTGGCTCATGTTCAGAATGGGCAACAGCACCGCCAGCACGAGGGTGCCCACAAACAGGCCCATCACCACGATAATGGCCGGTTCGAGCAGGCTGACCATCGCCTGCACCGACAGGCGCACGTCGTCTTCATAGGTGTCAGCCACCTTGAGCAGCATCCCCTCCAGCTCGCCGCTTCGCTGGCCCAGGTCAATCATGTTGATCATTAACGAAGGAAATAGGTTGGCCTCGCGAAGCGGAACCGCCAGATCCCGGCCGCGCCGGATGCCCGCGCGCACCTCTTTCATCTGATCTTCGACAAAACTGTTCTCAATCACTGCAGTGACCACGTCGATCGCACGCAGCATCGTGAGACCGCTCGTCAGCATCGTGCCCAAGGTGCGCGCGAACCGCGCTGAAATCACCTTCTGGTGCAGCGGGCCGTACACCGGGATACGCAGCCGCATGCGGTCCCACGTTATCCGGCCCTTGGGCCGCGCAATCCACAACCGCCAGATGCCGAACGCCGCCACGATCACGAGGAGGACCAGCCACCAGTAGTGGGCAAGCGTATCGCACGTTCCAAACACGTATCGTGTAATCGCGGGCAGCTCGGTCTGCTGTTTCTCGAATATGGCCTTGATGCGAGGCACGATGAACGTCATCAGGAAAACGATGATGCCCACCGCAAGGATAACCATGAACGCCGGATAGGCCAGGGCCGCCTTGATCTGCGCGCCAAGCTGGGCCTGCCGCTCCATCATGTCCGCCAGCCGGAACAGAACGCTTTCGAGCGATCCGCTCGCCTCGCCCGCCGCCACCAAGTTAACGTAGAGGCGCGAGAAGATCCGGGGATGATCCGCCAGCGCGTCGGACAGCGTCTTGCCGGATTTGACCTTGTCCCGCACGTCGAAAATGGCCTGTTTGAGCCGGGGCTTGGAGGTCTCGTTGAGCAGCGCCGTCAGGCTGTCCACGACCGGCATCCCGGCCTGCAACAGCACCGCCAGCTGGCGCGTCATCATCGCCACGTCACGATATGAAACCCGCCCCAGCGCGATGCCACGCGAGGGCTCCTTGTCCGAAGCCGTTGACACCGTCTCGCGGATGCCCGTCGGGAACATGTCCTGCTCGCGGATCTTGCGGCGGGCCGCGGACGGTGTATCGGCGTCCATGACGCCCTTCACCTTTTTGCCCGAGCGCGCAAGGGCTTCGTACTCGAAGATGGGCATGGGTTAGTCCAGCACCTCCTCCTGCAGGTCATCGCGCGTCACCCGCAGGACTTCTTCTATCGTGGTATGTCCAAGGAACACCTTGGATGCCCCGTCTTCGCGCAGGGTGCGCATGCCGTACCGCCGTGCTTCGCGCTTGATCGCGTTCGAGTCGGCGCCCTGCAGGACAAGATCCTGGATACGCGGCGTCATCACGAGCAGTTCGAAAATGCCCGTCCGGCCGTGGTAGCCGCGCCCCATGCAGTGGTCACACCCTTCCCCGCGGTACACCATCTCCCCCACGTGCTCCTCGGGCAGCACGCCCAGTTCGATCAGGCTTTCCCGCTCCGGGAGGTACGGCTTCTTGCACTGGTCGCATACGCGCCGGACCAGGCGCTGCGCCAAGATGGCGATGGTCGATGACGTGACCAGGAAGGGCTCGATGCCCATGTTGATCAGCCGCGTGATCGCGCCCGCGCTGTCGTTGGTATGCAACGTCGAGAACACCACGTGGCCCGTGAGCGAGGCGTGAACGGCCATCTCGGCCGTCTCCATGTCGCGAATCTCGCCCACCAGGATCACGTCCGGGTCCTGTCGCAGAATACTGCGCAACGCCGCGGCGAAGGTCAGGCCGATCTTTGGCCGCACCTCGATCTGGCCCACGCCCAACATCTGGTATTCGACCGGGTCCTCGACGGTGATCACGTTCACGTCCGGCCGGTTGATGCGTTGGAGGGCCGCGTACAGCGTCGTCGACTTGCCCGAACCCGTCGGTCCCGTCACCAGCACGATGCCATGCGCGCTCTTCAGGATGTGGTCGACCAGCTCGTAGTCGCGCCGCTGCATGCCAAGCTCTTCAAGACCGAAGAGAAACGTCCCTTTCTCGAGGATACGCATCACGACGCGCTCGCCGTGCTGCACAGGGATAACCGACACGCGGATGTCGATCTCTTTGCCGCTCAGACGGATCTTGATGCGCCCGTCCTGCGGCAAACGGTGTTCCGCGATGTTCAGATTCGCCATGATCTTCACGCGCGAGACCACCGCGGCCTGCTGCCCCTTGGGGATCGTCACTTTCTCGTACAGCACACCGTCGATGCGGTACCGCACGCGGACGTCGCGCTCGAACGGCTCCACGTGAATATCCGACGCGCGCTCCTTGACCGCGCCCGAGATCAGCAGGTTCAGAAGCTTGATGATGGGCGCTTCGTTCGCCAGGTCCAGCAGGTCGCGGTCGCTCTCCGACGTGTACAGCGAACTGATGTCCTCGTCCTCGCCCTCACCCATGGCGATGCTGCCGATCATGTCGGCGGCGCTTTCGCCTTGGCGCTCGAAGTAGGCATCGATGATCGACTCGATGTCGCGTTCCCGGCAGAGCACCGGAGTCACCGGCCCATCGAGCAGAAGGCGCAAGTCCTCGAGCGGGAGAAGATTCACCGGATCGTTGAGGGCGACGTAGTACGATGATCCATTCTGCCGGTAGGGCACCATCCGGTACTCGCGAATGAAGCTGATCGGCACCTTTACGGTCAGCGCCGGATCCAGATCCCGCTGGACATCGCGCTCAAACGGCAGGTCGAACTGCTCGCTGAGCGCCTCGAGCAGATGATCCTCTTCGATATAGCCCAAGTCCAGCAAGATCTGGCCGATGCGGCGGTAGCGCACCTTCTGCAACTCGAGTGCCTCGTCCACCTGATCGCGATGGACGTAGCCCAGCCGCAGGAGGATCTCGCACAGTTGCTGTTCCGTGTCCTGGGCCATACCTACCTCGTTATACTGCCGCGACCAAAGCTGCCCTCATTCAGACTCTCTATCGCCTCGCCGCTCGGACTCCGCTTGTTGCGCAGATCGCTCTTGCTCTTGATGCGATTGATGAATCCCTTCTCGAACAGGGCATCAATGTTGGCATCCGAGAACTCCTGGATGCGGTGCCGCGTCTGCCGGTCGAGGTCCATCCCTTCCTTCACGATGTGCGGCGTCAGCAGTACGACCAGATTGCGCTTGAGGCGCGAGGTGGCCTTGTTGCGGAACAGAAAACCCACCAGCGGAACATCGCCCAGGATGGGGGTCTGGTTGCGTGTGCTGTCGCGGCTCGCACTGATGAGGCCGCCGATCACCCCGGTCGTGCCGTCCTTGATTACGACGCGGTTGGTCACCTGGCTCTTCTGGAACGTCGCGCCCACCTGGTTGGGATCAATACCCACCGTGCTGGCCACTGGCTGCGACACCTCGACTGCGACATTCATGGCGACATAGTCGCCTTCGTTGATCTGCGGCGTTACGGTCAGCTTGACGCCGACGTCCTGGCGGTCCACCTGGCTGCGGGACTGGAATCCCGTGCGGTCGTCGGTATCCGCGAGCGAACGCACCACCGGCACTTCCTGCCCGACAATGATCTTCGCTTCTTCGTTATCGATAGTCGTAAGACTGGGTTTCGAGAGAACGTCGAGGTCCGTGAGCGACTCGATGGCTTTGATCAGGAGCGGCACGTTGGGGATGCGCACTCGGGTGAACGCGCCGGTCGGGTTGCCGTCGGCGTCCACGCTCTCGGGCACGATGACTTCCGTCGTTCCGTCGATATAGCCCAAGGTCCCGCCCAATCCGGCCCCGGCCAAGGGACCGCGCGTGATGATGTTGGCGAGCTGCACGACGTTGCTCAGGCCAAAGAACCCGCTGTCATCCAGCGCGGTCGTCTCGACTCGCAGGTCATAGGCATCTGTGATGGCCACTTCGAGGATCATCGCTTCAACATGCACCTGCCGCTGCGGCAGGTCGAGCTGAGCGATGATCTCCTTGAGCAGCTTGTAGTCTTGCGGCGATGCCACGATGAGCAGTGAATTGGTCTGCTCAAAGCGGGTAATCAGGACGTTGCGCTCGAAGGGCTGCAACTGCTCGCCCTGAGGCCCGCCCGGCGCGGCCTGGGTGCCGCGCTGCGCCACCGTACCGCTCGTCAGTGCATTCAGTGCCGCTTCAACTTCCTCGGCGTCGGCATTGAGCAGCGGATAGACGTGCATGTTATTCGCGTCCGACGGCGTCGGGGTGTCCAGCCGCGCGATCAACTGGCGCACCTGTTCCATCAGGCCATCTGTTGCCACGACGATCAGCGCGTTCAGGCGCTCGTCCGGCACCATGCGCAACACCTCCTCGCGGCTGCCCGCGACGGTGCTCTGGGCCTGTGCCAGCACCGCGGGCCGCACGGCCCGGGTTGGTGTTGCCGGCCGGGGCGGCATCGGACCCTCCGATGCCGACTGGCCGCTCACCAAGACCTGATCCACCTGTTGGGCGAGCACCTCGGCGCGGGTGTATTCGAGCGTGAAGATCTCGAGCCGTGTGTCGTAGCCCGGCTCGTCCAATGCCTCCAGCAACTGGAGCATCTTGCGGACGCCGTCGGCCGTATCACTGAGAATGATGCTGTTGGTCTTGACATACACATCGACGCGGGCATGCTGGGACCCGACATTCTTGACGAGATTCGAGATTTCCGAGGCGTCCCCGTACTGCACCGGCACGACATGCGTCAAGAAGGTGTCGTAGCCTGTCGGAGGCGGGATTTGGGCGCCAATGGCCAGCTCGCGCTTCTCGGCGAGGCTGCCCACCGGGACAATCTTGATCAGGTGACCGTCGAGGGTCGGCTGCATGGCGTAGCCGCGCGACATCAGAATGGACTCCAATACCTGATAGGCCAGCTCCGGAGGAATCTTGTCGTGCGTGATCAGGGTTACCTGCTGTCCCGAAGCCACCTGCGGGTCGATGTCGAAGTTCTGGCCCGTCATCGCCGCGACGGCCTTGATCACGGTGAGCAAATCGGCATTTTCGAAGTTGAAGGCCGTGGGCTCGCCGACGGTTTGCCCCCCGACAGGCCGGTACTCGTTGGCCGGCTGCACCACCTGTCCAGTCGTGACGGGAGGGGGCGCCAGACCCGGCATCGGGCGGCTCGGGGGAGGCGTCGGTCGCGGCACGGGCCGTACCGGCGCGGGCGGGGGCGGGGGCGGCGGCTCCTGCGCCGGCTCTTCCTCAACATACTGCTCTTCCACGGGGACCTCGCTGGCCGGTTCCTCCGCGGGAACTTCGTTCTGCATTTCCTCCGCCGGCATCTGCTCGATCATCCCCTGCGGGCGCACCTGCCCTGCAGCAGGCGCCGCCAGGCCCCCGAACAGCACGCCCCCTGTCAGCACCAGTGCAACGAGTTTGCTCTTCACAGCCGCTGGTTCCCTCCAGGCTTCCCGCCCGTCTCTTGCCTCTGCCCTGCCGCTCGGCCTAGCGCAACGTCACGGTCATCACGCGCGGCTTGCCCTCTCGGAGAATGCCGAGTCGAAAGGTCGACGAGTCACGATACTTGGTCATCAGTTCCATGATTTTGTGTTCACCGTCGATGACCTCGTTGTTCACCGACTGGATTACGTCGCCGTCTTGAAGGCCGAGTTTGCGGGCCAAGGGAATCGCGCTCCAGTTGGGCGCCACGACCCCGGCCGTATTGCCGCGTTCGTCCATGTACAGCGTGGCCTGCAGTTTCGTCGACAACTCGGCGTAGTTCGTGAACAGATCGTCCAGCACCTCCTGCTTGTCCAGATTCACCCGGGTCGAAAACGACGCGGTTGGCGGCGGCGCGGACTCGGGGGCCATCAAACCCGTCGCGGCACCGCCGTCCCGCTCGCCCTCCATGAAGAGACGCTCGATCTGACTGGTACGCTGGTTATTGAGGAGCACGTTGCGATCGTGGACCTCCTTCAGCGCCACCTGCGGCAAAATCTCCTGCCCGATGAAGTAGGTCTCCGTCTTGCGGCTGTCATTGTGCCGGATTATGGCCGACGAGAAGGGCGATGTTGGCCCGCCCGCCGTCGAGGTGCCCACGAGTTGGAGGGGCAGTGTCGTCTCGACCTCGACCGGTGCCGAGGGTGGGGGCGGCGGCTCGCTTCCCTTGGTACTTCCCGCCGTCCCAAACAGTTGGCTGTTGACGATGGCGTCGTAGGCGTCGCGCGACTCGACACGAGCCAGTTGCGGTTCCGCGGCGGGCCCGACCTCGGGCAGGCTTGCCCGCACCACGGACGCCCCGTCGGTGCTGAGCACCTCCGCGACCACCAGATACCCCACGTAGGCCAAGCTCAGCGCCAGAACAATGTCAATCGCCAGAAAAAGGCGGCGTATCTGCAGGCTTTTCAGCATTCGTCACAGGTCTTTCCGTCTTCTCACCCGTCGACTCCCCCTCTCGGGGCGGTGCGTGCCCGCGCCAGGTGCCCCTGCCAATGGCGGGCCTGCATAGCATACTACAAGACACGCCGCTGCTTACATGCTAAACGCCACCCCAACCGATCAGGTTGACGGAGCGGAAACCGGCGGGAAAAAGAACCGGGCCGACGCATGGTCTGCCGCCGGCCCGGTCAATGACCAAGTGGCCCCGCGTATGGCGACGGCGCGCCGGTGTCAGCGCATCTCCTCATCTTGGGCAAGCTTACGCACATAGTCCAGGTACTGGTCCAGCGCCACGCCTTCGCGCGCATCGCCGGAGGCGGAGGTCTTCACGCGATCAAGCGCTGCATTCTGGACACCCAAGACAACCGGCTGCCCGGTCTGGGCCTGCCGGACCACTTCCAGCTTGCCGCGCACGCCCGCCGTCACCGTATAGCGGCCCTCGCCGGCCTGCCAGCGGAGGTAGAGCACGCACTCCTCGCCTTCCTGCCACGCCGGATAATCGCTGACGTGCGTGATGACATCTCCCACGCGTCCGCCAAGCTGTTCGAGATACAGGACGCTGCCCCGGTTCAGACCCCGGAAGGCCGCATCCGCCACGGCGAACTGGACACATGTGACCGGCTGGCCGGACGCGTTGAGTTTGACCTCCACGGCCTGCACCCGCCCGAACACGACCTCATCCGAGAGACCAACGAGATCGCTGGTCGTGCGAACGTACGTCAGGGCCTCGGCGGACAGAGGCGCCGCCAGACAGGCCAGAACAAGCAGCGCGGCGGCCGCGGCCTTGCGGCGACGCCGAACAAGGGCCCACCCACCCAAAGCGGAAGCCAACACTACCAGGGCGATTGTCTTCGCGTGGACGATCGTCGTTTCGACCAGCCACATGGCGCCCCGAGCGGCCCCCAGGGCCTTCGGATGGGCCACCAGATAGGCCGTAGCGGCCGGGGCGGCGGCGTAGTAGGTGTTGATCACCCATCTGCCCGCGTCACTGCGCCGCAGCCACGTGTCCCGCAGGCCGCGCAGGGCGTCGTTGCCGTGAACGGTCTTCAGGCCGGCCGCCGCCACGTTCAACGGGCAGACACCGACCTGATCGCCGAACATCGGGTTGTAACCGGCGAGAATCGAGTCGAGGGTCAGGCCGGTTACGGTGCTCACAGGTTTTTGGCGGTCAGTGTCGAAGACCAGCGGCGTTCCGACGCTGTACTTGTCCACACCGAGGACGTTCTCCCTCTCATGGAAGGTCTCGCCGTAGAAGGCCGTTTGGAGCACATACCCGCGCCCCGCGCCGCCGACTTCGGCAAGATGGGTACTGTCGAAATCATCCGGCCCGTAGCCCGGAGGCGCCTGCCGCACAACCCCGGAACCGTCAAGCGGTCCACTGGTAAATGTGTACGAAACCTGGAACGGCTCGGGTGATCCGAACGTTTCGAGTTGCTTGGGCAGACCCGTCAACCGGAAGCGCCCCCGCACGCTCACGTCAGTATTGTCCGCGTACAGACCGGACATGGTGCTGATGAGCGGCACGCGCGGCGTGCCCGGACTGTTGTCCGTGTCCGCCCACGCCACGATATGGGACCCCGCCACCGGGACCGAGGGCAACACAAAACTGGATTGATCGCGGACCTCCTGGTAGATCCCGAAAAACTCGCTCTGACTCCCGCGCGGATACAGAAAACTCACGCCCGCCACGTCGTCCGGTGCCAGAGTAGCCCAGCCGCCCCGCAGACCCAGGTCTGTCTCCGTCTCGAAATAGACGGGGAACATGGTGGGCGTCGCCCCGACGTGCACGAGCTGCCCCATGGCGTTCCGCATGGACACCGCGGGCGGCTCAATATAGACCGGGTTGTCGTCCGTGCCGACGTTCCTCAGATTGTTGAGGGGCGTCAGGTGCAGCCCGATGAACCGGCCCGCCGAGTGGGCGATGATCGATTTCAGGTCGAAGGTCGTGCTCCCGTCGCTGAGTTCGGGACGGATTGCCGCGGCGTTGACAATGATGTCCGCCTGGATGAACTGGCCGCCGCTCACCTGCACGCCTGGATCGATGATCTGGTCATCGACCGCTACCGTGTAAATGATGATGCCCAGATTGCCGGCAGGGATCAGACCCGCCTCGGTTTCGCCGTCAAACGCCAAGCTGATCGTGTTCAATCTGTCGCCATCGGTACCGGGCCTCGGATTGACCAGCCGTCCCTGTTCTCGAAAGGCGACGTAGGCCGTCGGCACGTTTTGCCACAGGTCCAGCGCTTCGCGAATCGTCACGATCTCACTCTCACGCCAGCCCAGGTTGCCTTCCTCTATGAAATAGGGAATGCCCTCATTGGCCCCGGCGATATCGCCGTCGCCATTGGTGTCCATCAACGCGAACGGCCACTTGATGAAGATCAGTTGCCCGTTGGCGTTCCATGCGCCGACCGGAAAGAACGCCGCGGCGGGAAGCGATAACCCGGCCATGGCCGCCACAACGGCCCCGCACAGGATTGCCCGTGTCATTCGGTTCACAGCGGAAGCTCCTTTCTCTGGCTCATGCACCGTGACGGGCCGAACGGTTGCGGCGAAGGCCAAACGCCCCCATTGCAAGCCCGAGTCCCGCGAGCAGCAGCATGTCGCCACCGCCCATGCCACCACCGGCGCCGCCGCTTGAACCGCAGCCCACGCCCGACGGCTGGTTGATGTACTTGAACGCGCGCGGCTGGATGCTCTGATCCAGGACCGTGCGCTGGTCCCAAGCCATGGTCCGCACCGTCACATCGAGCCATCCCGTCTGCGGCAGACCGCCCACGGGGAAGTCCACGATGGCCTCGGTGCCCGCAGGATTGATCTGCCGGATCGGCATCCGCGTCTGGCCGAAGTAGATCTCCATGCCTTCCTCGAAGCCTGCGCCGCGCACCGCCACCGGGAAGTCCTCACGCGCGCCCTCGCCCGGACGGCAGGACAGAATGCGCAGGTTGCCCTGGTTGGCCGTGCCCGTGATGCGGAACAGGTCGCTGCGCGTGCCCTGTTGCTGCGTCCTCGGGTTACGCACGATGACCGTGACCGGCTCCTCGGGCACCATGCCCGCGCGATTCGTCAGGACACACTCTATTTGCGTGTTGGACGCGGACCGGACCGTCGCCTCGTAGCCGCCCACATCCACCGTAGGCGCCGTGCCGAAATTCTTCCCGTAGAAGATGACCGACACGGTCTGACCGGGCAGTATCGTGGCCGGCAGCTCGTCGATCGACGCCGAGTCGATGGTGATGGTATCGGGCCCGGCGATTACCCGGGTTGCCGTCATGGTCTGCGTTCGGCGGTGCTTGCTGGTCGAGGTGCGGATCCAGTCGTACCCGCTGGTGTCCGTGTACTGCCGCGCCTTGAAGCCTTCGAGCAGGTAGTACTGCGGGGACTGGGCGTGATACGTGATGAACCCCAGGCCGCGATCGGCAAACGGGAACTCACGGAACGCCTTGATCTCCACAGGCGATACCTTCTGGCCCAGGAAGTTCTCCGGATCGGGCTCGGTCGGTGTGGCCGGACCCCACGAGACGATGCCCGCGCTGAATATGTCGCCTTCTTCGAGGTCGCCGGACGGGCGCACCACCACGAAGAACTCGGGGCCTGTATCGGGACTCGTCCCGCTCGCGCCCCACGTCAACGGAACCCACTGGCGTAGATTAGGCTGCTCGGCCCGCGCGACCGGCAGATCGTCCGTACCCGGCGACGAGAAGATGAAGCGCACCCGCGCGTCCGGACCGCCCGAAACGCCGAAGTAGCGCGGCGCTTCGTTCAACTCGACCGGAACGTCGATGCCCGGGTCGTACACGCCGTTGCGATTCTCCGGATGGCCGTCGTTGTCGCGGTACAGGGCCACGCCGCTGACCCGCAGGTCGCGCGAAAGCGGCAGCAGGTCGGTCAGGACATTGAACCGCGACTCGGCCACTTCGCCGTAGAACTCGACCACCAATTCCTCAAGGAACGTGGCGTCGCGCACGATTTTCCACGCGCCCGACTGCGGTTCGCGGCCGTGCTCGAGTTCGAGATGCTGCGGACCGTTGGCCGTGATGCGGAAGGCCTTGTTCGCCCGGTCGATCAGCCAGTACCGCACGAAGGCATCGCGCTGCCAGCCCGCGCTGGCCACCGTGAAGGTCCCCGGCCCCGCGAGACCGTTGCTGCCCGAGGCCACCAGGTTCTCCGGCCGGTTGGTCGACACATCCACGCCAAGAATGGCGAACTCGCCGCTGTTCGCGAACACCTGCTGGCTCGGCATGGTCAGGTCGATGATCTTTACGCCCACGTTCATCTCGAGCATGTCATGCCCGAAGAATCCCTGCACGGCGCCTTCCTCGGGATCGTGCTTGGCGAGCGCGCCCGGATGCACTTGACCCTGCGGGAAGATCCGGATACCGGCCTGACGCAGGCTCTCCGCACGCGCCGGCAGCGTCGCCGGGATCACCGCGCGGAACGACGACAACGCCGGGGCCTCGTCCGAGGTCCGCACGCTGATAAACAGGTCGTCGCCAATCTGCGGCTGTGTGGGCTCGAGTGCCTTGGGCGTGGGAAGCCCGTCAGGCAGCGGAGCGAGCAGTCCGCCGCCCGCCAAGGACACGTCACCGCCCAGACCGTTCTTCTCGAAGAAGATCAGGCTGGGATAGCACCCAAACCGATCCTCGCCGGTGAACGTGGTCGTTCCGGCGCCGTCCGCGTAGGGTATCGGCCAGATCTGCTGTGGGCGAATCGTCAGGACCCACGCTTCGTCACGGCTGTCAACGATGCCGTCGCCGTTCATGTCGTCCGGGAGACCGTCGCCATTGAGATCGACGGGTTCCGGCCGACTGCCCCACCGGAGGTTCTGGAGCGGCACGATCTGGTCATAACCCAAGACCGGGTCGTTGACGCGGCCGAAGCTGCCGAACGGGCGCCCGTAGAAGACGCCGTCGCCGTCGATGTCCTCCCAGAGGAGCACGCCCGAGGTGATGTTCGCCCCGTTGGGATCGAGCGGCATCAGATGACGCGGATGGAAGTCCGGTCCCCAGAAGGCCACGGTCAACTCGTTGAGCCGCATGCTGTTGGCCTCGTTGGTGACCGGGTCCACCACACCGGCGAGATTGATGCCCAGCATGGCGGTATGATCACTCAACACGTCCACGCGCTGCTTGAGCAGCCGCGCCTTGCGGTCCTGCGGCGCCCAGTCGCTGAACCGCGGGTACTCGCCCGGCGCCAGCGCGGCCGGCCACGTGGCGTACACGGGCAGCCTCGGCTGGGCCGGCGGATTCGGATACGCGTACGAGCGCGGCCCGTAGGTCAGGCCGTCCACAAACGGGATGAAGAACGGAACGGTTTCAAACGCATACTGCCCGGGATCGAACCAATCGTCATACTGGGTGTTGATCTGGTACGTCACCCCGGACTCGGTGGTGAAGCTGTACGACACCAGGCCCCACGTGGTCCAACTGAAGCTCTCGACGCTGTGGCGGTTCAGGAACTGGTTCTGCAACAGCCCGAAGGGATCGAGCCACATGTCAAACCACGTCGGACTCGCGTAGTAGGCGCTGAAGCCGAAGCAAACGGCATCGCCGCCTCCCAGACCGATGTCAAGGTTGTTCTGCGGCGCGAAGAGGCTGCTCGATGTGTAGGTCATGACCAAGTCATGCACTTCGACCGCGCCGCGAACAGGTTTCGCGTTGTTCGCGTTCAGCGTGCGCTGGTTCCACCATGGTTCTTCGCTGCCCCAGCGGACGTCGTTCTGCCACGCGCTGCCCAGCCCGAAATCGCTGAGCACCGGATCGCCTGGCCCCGGGATCATGCTGCTGACGTAGATGCCGCCGTCGTAGTTGCCCGTCAGCGGGTTGAAGCGGCGCGGCTCGATGAAGGCGCGCGTGTCGGCGCCCAGTTGCAGTCCTTCGCCGTCCGGAATGCCCAGCGAGGCGTTCCTGAAGCCGCTGTCCGTGTGCATCACGACGAAGAAGTCCGCCGAATAATCACTCGCGGTCGGAATCGGAGGATCAACAGAGAGCACGTTGTTCGGCACCGCCGTGACGTAGCCGCTGGCATCGCCCTCGGTGATGAACCGCCGCCGGCCCTGCTGGAACTGGAGCTTGATCTTCCACCAGGGATCGCCCCCGCCCGGGGGATACATGATACTCTCCCACTGGTTCAGGTTGATCCCAATTTCGCTGTCCAATGAATACAGCAGACGCGGGAACATCGGATAGTCGCCGTTGTAGGTCAACCCGCCGCCGGCATTCTTGGTGGGGGGGTTGAAGACGCCGTCGCCGTTGGTATCATGCCACACCCACAGCCCGTTGAAGCTGAAATCCGGCGCGTAGGCGTTCTCTGGGTCGATGAAACCCGAAGGAGGCCAGGTCTCGTTCGTAAACCGGTGCAACCCCTCGCGCGGATCGAAGCCGCCGTTGCCGGGCTGTTTCGCCGGATCCGCGCCGATGTCCGTCAGGACGACGTTGACCTCCATCAGCTCCGGCTGCGCGGGACTCGGGTTCTCGCCGGTATACGGATGCCACGCCGAGCGCAAGACGTCCGGAACGTTGACCGACAACGTCGAATGCAGGTTGATGCCGATAAGCGGCACGAATTCTTCCAGGCTGAACAGGCGACGCAGGTCAAGCCATTCGCCGGTGACGAAGTCCATGACCGGCGTCGTACTGTCCCAGCGCGGCCGCGAGTGCTCCGCCACCGGCGTGTAGAGGTGCCGCGACCAGTTCCACGCGTTCACGTGGGCCGGCTGGAAGGTGTCGCGCGGCGAACCCGTGATGTCCCAGACCGCAAAGCTGGAACTGTACGCCGTTTCCGGATCCAAGGTCTCCGGCTCGTCGGCGTAGAAGTCCGGCGTGTAGCTGTCAATCACGTCGCCGTCTTCGTTACGCGGGAAATTGCCCGCGGCGTCGACAATCTCGGCCCCCAGCACTTCGTAGCTCAGGGTCAACATGCTGCGCCACGTCGCCGACGTGCGGAACGCGATGATGTAGGAGTTGCCGTCGCCCGGCGCGCTCGTCAACGGGAACTGCGGATTGCCCGGCGTCCCGCTGCCGAGGAAGTTCAGGTCATAGAGCAGCGTGCCCGGCCGGTAATCTATCAACTGGCCCACCGGTGCGCCGGTCGGATCCCACGTCAAGGGCAACCGGCCGCCGAACTGCCCGGCCGAGTAGGTGACCAGCCGGTCGTTCGCCGCATCCAACTGACCGATCAGCTCGGTCCCGCCCTCGACGAACACGCCAAACTCGAGCAGGTCCGTGATCTCGATCGCCGGTACACGGCCGTAGGCCGCCGTGTCCCGGGGATCGGGCTTGATCAGCAGACGCATGGACTTGAGCGCACGGTACACCGGATCGTCCTCGCCGTGGCTCATGACGACGCGCACCAGCGGCACCCAGTCGATGAGCGGTACCAGCGCCTCCTCGTTCTTGATCAGGTCGGTGAATTCAATGGTGCCCGCCGGGGCGTCTGTGCCCGCTCCGATGACCACGAACAGATCGTCGCGCTCGTCCTCGCCGCCGCTGATGGGATTCACAACGCGCACATTCACGGGCTGCCCCACCGGGAAGAAGCGATTGCCGGGGATCAGGATGTCGATGGCCGTGTCGGTCGACGAGATGACCGTAACGGGCAGCCCGTTGAACGTCACCACCGGCTGCGTGCCGAACCCGCGGCCATACAGGAACAGCCGCAGCCCCGAGGGCGGCACGTTCTCGGGCAACACGCCCGTGCTGGCGCTCTCGATGGTCACCCGGAACAGCGTGAACAGGTCGTTCCGGAAATCGCTCTGGCCGGTGACCGGGTTGAACACCTCGACGTCAACAGGCTCCGTGAGAAGCGTCCCGCCGGGAATCGTCAGCGAGATCTCGATGTCATTCGCCGCGTTGACAATCACCGGGTAACCGTCGAAGGTCACCTCCGGCTGGTTGCCGAAGCCGATACCCGTCAGAATGATGTTTGTGCCCTCGGGCGGCGCGACGGCCGGTATCACATTGGGCGTCGCGGCGTCAATCAGCAACTGCCCCGCCGCGAACACTTCGAGCGGCCACGCGTCGGACTGCGCGGTGACCGGATTGGTCACGACCAGATCCACCGTCGTGCCCGCCGGGAAGGTGGTCCCGGCCGGGATGATGGCCTCGATATACGTATCCGAGGAGGTCACGATTGTCAGGGTTACCCCGCCGACCGTGACCACCGGGTTCTCGCCAAAACTGATGCCGGTAATGATGAGGCGCAGACCGCCCGGGGGGATCACCTCGGGCAGGAAGTTGCGGTTCACCGAGAAGATCTCGAGGTCGCGCGGCACCGCGCTCGTCGTCATGACGCCCGTGCGCTGCTGCACATTGGAGGTGCTGCGCACCCACGGGATACCGGTCGCGTCGCGCTCCTGGCGCGCGGTCGTGCCGTCTAGATAGTAGTAGAGCGGATGCGTCTGGTAGAAGGTGATGAACCCCAAGGCGCGCGAGCCCCACGGGAATTCCGTGAACAGGTCATACAGATTCGGGTTCTGTCGCGAATCCTGCGTCACCACAAAGGTGTCGGGATCCGGCGCGGTGGGCGTGTCCGGCCCCCACGAAACGATGCCCATGCGAAAATCGTCGCCGTCCTCGACGTTGCGCGCCAGGCGCACCACGGCGAAGAAGTCCGGGCTGCCGCCCGCCACGTTGGTCGTGCCGCCCCAGGTGTCGGGCACCCACTGGCGCAGACTCGGCTGGCTGCTCTCGGCAACCGGCCAGTTGTCCGTGCCGGGGCTCGAGAACACCATCATGTACTGGTGCTTGGGTTCGCCCGTCGCCCCGACCTTGTAGGGCGCCTCGTTCAGCCGTACCGGGATGTCGATACCCGGATCGAAGACCCCCGGCCGGTTGCTGGGATGGAACTCGTTGTCGCGGTAGAGCGAGAGTCCGCTGACGGTGCCCGCGGCGGGGTCTTCGTGGTTCATCGGCAGCAGGTTGCGGTCCGGGTTGAACTCGTTGTCATCGCCGATGCCGCCGCCATCCACGACGCCATAGAACTCTATGATTACCTGTTCGAGGAAAGTCGGGTCCTGCACAATACGGAACCCGCCGCTGGCCGGTTGGCCGTAGCGCAGTTGCAGCGTGCTTGCGGTGTTCCCGATGATCTCATATCCGTGGTAGAGGCTGTCGATCAGCCACTTGCCCTGATACTGGTTCGTGGTCCACGCGGCCCCGGCCACGTTGAACGACGCGTTGCCGCCTGTGCCCGCCGCGCCTTTCAGCAGCACGCTCTGCGGACGGTTGGTCGTGACGTCAAGACCCAGGAGAGCGCGCGGGCCATCATCCGGACTGATAATGCGCTCCGCGGCCGACAGATTGGCCGTCAGATCGACGATCGTCGCGGGTACGTTCGCCTCGAGCATGTCGTGGCTGTAGAAGTCCTGGACCGGGTTCTCCTCGGGACTGATCTTGACGAGCGCCTCTGGCGGAAGCCGCAGGAAATCCATGCTGCCCGCATCCAGCACGACGCCCGCGCGCCGGTTCTGCACCGGGTCCGGACGGCTCGGCAGGGACCACGGCACGAACGCGCGGAAGCTCTCGAACGCGCTGATCTTGTCCGATGTGGTGACCACGAGAAAGAGGTCATCGCCGACGTGGCCGCCGGGCGCGAGGGCCTTCTCCATCGGCACGGGCTGCCCCACCGCGTTCCCGTTTTCATCCACGGTGATATTGATCTTGACCTCGTGCTGCGTCACGTAAGTCTCGCTGTCGCCAAATCCGAACTCGTCCGACTCCGATGCGGACTTCGCCAGCAGCGTGATATTCGGGTTGCCGCTGCGGAAATCCGACTCGGGGATGCGCCACGGCTGCCGCGGCACCAGCGTCAGCACCCACGCATGATCCGCCGCGGTCACGACCCCGTCGCCATCCAGATCGTCGGCAATGAAGTCGCCATCCAGGTCGACGGGTTCGGGCGCATTACGCCACCGGAGTTCCTTCAGGGCGACCGGCGTATCCACCCCCAGAAACCCGTCCTCGAACATGCCGGAGCTGTTTGAGTCCTCGTACAACAGCACGCCCGAGGCGCGGTTGACGCCATTGGCATCGAGTGCCATGAGGTCGCTCGGATGGAAGTTCGGTCCCCAGAAGGCGACGGTGATCTCGGTCAGGTTGATGCCGCCGATCACACGGTTGGTCACCGGATCGTCCACACCGACCAGATTGAATCCAAGCATCGCCGTCGGTTTGCTGTTGATGTCCACCTTCTGCGTCAACAGCCTCGCGGCGCGCTGCGTCTTGGGCCAGTCACTGATGTGCGGATAGCGTCCGGGAGGCAGCGCGTTGGCCTGCAGCAGGGCCGGCGGCCAGGTCGCGTAGCGCGGCAGCGTCGGCAGCGGCCGCATCGCGTTATACGGATACACACCGGGGGCGCGTTCCTGGCCGGGACGCGGCTCGGTGGCCGGATTCCGGAACGGCGCGGTCTCGTAGGGCACCTGCTTGGCGTCGAGCTCGTCTTCACTGATCACCGCGACATTCTGAGCGTTGATCTGGGCAACCGCAAAGGCATACTCGGTGCCAACCGTATGGCCGTAATAAAACGCCCCGCTCACGATCCCGAAGGGATCGAGCCAGCGTGAAAATACCGTCCGGAACTCCCCACGGCCCAGATCCCAGCCGCCGGTCCAGTAGCCGATGTCCGTGATCACCGGCACACCCCGACGGTCCGTCTCGTAGGTCAGCACCAGGTCATGGACATCTATCGTGGTGCGCTGCGGCTTGGCGTTGGTCGGGTTCAGCGTGCGCTCGGGCCACCATGGCTCGCCAGAGTTCGGATAGTCCCAGAGCGGATGGTTCTGCCACGGGTTGTTCACCTCCATCGGCCCGAGGATGTCCCCGGGAGCGACCATCTGGTGCGAGGTGATGATGCCGCCGTCCCATCCGCCCTGGCGCGCGAAGATGCCGTTCTCGTAGACACGAAGCTCCGGATTCCAGCGCCGCGGCTCGACGAAGATGCGGAAATCCGTGCCGGGCCCCATGCCGATGCCGTCGCCCGTCATCAGGCTGACGTCGTTGTACCCGCTGTCCGCGCGCACCACGACCCAGTAGTCCATCATCTCGTCTTCATTGGCCGGCGGTACAGGCGTCGTCCATAAGTCAGGCACCGGCTAGATGTTTCCTATCAGCGGTTCTCCACCGTAGGTGTCGCGGTACGGGCCAAAACGCAGCCGAATCTTCCAGGCAGGATCGCCGCCCCACGGCGGGTAGGGGATGTACTCCCATTTGGGCTCGTAGGCGTCGTTCAAGACGGGATAGGAGGGACTGGGGTCAGGAATCATCGGGCGGTCGCCGTCGTACGCGATGCCGTTGCTGTTGGACTTGATAGGCTCCTCAAACAGGCCGTTGTTGTTGCCGTCGTGCCACAGCCACACGCCGTTGAACGCAAAATGGCGGCCCTTGACAGCGACCGGCGTGTTGGTGAGGTCGCCGTACCGTCCCGTGAAGCCGTCCAGGGCCAAATTCGGGTCGAAGCCGCCATTGCCGCGCGGCCCGGCGGGGTCGGCCCCGATATCGGTCATGATGATGTTGATCTCGCGAATATGCGGCGGGTCACTGGTGTCGCCGGCAAGCCCGGCACCCTGATGGATATTGATGCCGAGCATCGGCACAAAATCCTCGATCGAGAAGAGGTTCCGGAGATCCAGCCACTCGCCCAAGGCCATGTCGAAGGCTTGGGCCACGCCGTCCCACCGGGGCCGCACGTGGGCCGCCGTCGGCGTATACAGGTACTTTGGATACGCCCACAGATTCTCCTGGAAACGGTGATTCAGGTATTGCGGCGCGATGCCGGGGATGGTGCGCGCGTCGGCAATGGAGGTCGCCCCCGTGGCATCAATCACGCTGAATGCGGTGCGATAGTTGTTGCCAATGACCTCCCACGGGATGTCGTCCGGAACCTCCACCGGATACTCGTCGATGAAGACGCTGAAGTTCTCGACATCACGCGGACGGCCGAATCCATCCTTGTCCTCAGGCTCAACGGTGGGCGCATACATTGTCAGGAAATTGAACTGCGCGGACAGCGCCCTGCCGGAGGTGAACACGCTCGACGTCCGGAATAGCAGGTAATACGTTGTGGGTTGGTCAGGGGCCGTAACGCTCGGCCAAAGGCTCAAAGTTGGCTCGAGCCGATAGCCGTTGGTGTAGAAATCCATCGAGTAGCACAGGCCGGAGGCCGTGCCGTAGGGAGAACCGGTGTTGTCCCAAGTCCAGCGGACAATACCAGCCTGGACGTCATACAAACCAAACTCCAGCACTTCCTCCCGGTCTCCGAGCCCTGCGATACAATAGTCCAGACGCCCAAGACCACGCACGGCCACGTTGCCCTCGATCTCGGCCGCCGTCATGGTGATCGCGCCCAGCGGCGCCCAGTCGTTAAGGGGCAACAACCCTGCACCCGGCGTCTCGGGACCAGCGGTGATTTCCAGCGTGGCGGCCGGTGGATTGACTTTCTCGACCACGTTGATGTTAAGGGGGTAGTCCACTGCGCCGGGGGTGTTCGGATTCACGGTGACAATGAGGGTGTACTCGCCGACCTCAGCGATACGCAGCGTCACGGAATTGACGGTGCCGCCAAAGAGCGGATTCGCCAGGTCCGACGCCGGTACCCACGTGAGAATGCCGGGATCCACCAGATCCACTCCGCCGGCGGTGTACACGGACCAGCGCCGGCCGTTGGCCGGGTTCGGGGTGGTCTCCTGGATGACAAGCGGGCTGTTTTCGGCGACGGTCACGGTGCCGTCGGTGGCGGCGGGGGTGGAAACCAGGGCCTTGGTGACCGGATCCTGAGTGACAACCTGCAGGGCCGCGGTGGGCGCCGTCTCAGGCTGGGCCAGGTCCACGTCCGGGGCCGCGGTCGCTTCGTAAAGCCGTCCGATAGCCACTGGACTCAGCGCCTGCTCGGGCAACGCATCCAGCTGCGCCGCGTCGTTGGCCGTCCAAAGGCCCGCCCCACCAAGAACCGCCACGACACCCAGGACTGCAGCGAGTGCGTATCTCACGATGTGAACCTCCGGAAGACGGGGCCAGCGCCGCCACACGCCCGCACCCCGCACCAAAAAAGGCCGCTCCCCCGGCGTTCTGCCGGCAGAGACACCCCATGCACCAGCCCCGCGCGCGCAGGGCATGTATACGAATTGGTCTGGACAGGGACAACGAACGCGGTCTGCGGCGCAACCACCGGATCGGTCGTGCTGATGACGCCCTCGGACACCGCGCTCCTTTCCCGGATCACCCGCCCCTCAGGTATGGCTGACGCCGATGGCCACGATGGCAAAGACCCGCCGCCACTCCCCACACTCGGGCATGAGAATCCTTCTTCTTATAGCACAGTCGCCAAGGACTGTCAACGGAGGATGGGGGGCTTAATTCTTGCAGCTACATGACTTTAAGCAGGTTGAGACCCTTTGGCGCCGCACGGCGGCGGCATTGTCGATCCACAGGTCATCCGGCCCCCGCCCCCTGCAGGCCCAACACGGCGTCCCGGACACCCTCGAGCATATCATGCTCCAGCGTAAAGACTTCCGGGCGTCCCGCCACCGTCGCATACCGGAGTCCGTCCCCGGCCAGCGCCCCCAGCCGCAGCGGACCCACCGTCTCGCCCGTGCCCATCGTAAGCGCAACATCGAGCACGGGCGCGTCCAGCCCGGTCTCCGCGCCAGCGTCGAGCGTCGCGACGCCCGTGGCCCGCAGGCCCTGAAGCCGCTTGAGCAGGGTCTCCACGGGCGTGGCATCGTCCAGCGGACGCTCGTCAGGGCCCTGAAGCCGCCACGCCCCGTCCGTCCGGGCCAGCCCGTAGTCGGCGCCATCGAGTCGCAGCGTGACCGTGGCCACCGCCGCCGCGTCGAAACGCAGGAGCCGGGTATCACGGAAATCGGCCCCCGTCTTCGAGAGCATGCCCGCCTGAAAGACCCCGATCAGCCCGGCGGCCCCCGCATCCTGCCGCGCGTAGCGCTGCGGCGCCCCCGACGCATTCGTTGCGTCCGCGCCGATGCGGATCTCGCGCTCCGTTCCGTCCTTCATCGTTATCGTCATGGCCACCAGCGGATCAGCGAAGTCCGCCTGCGCCTCGTCCTCGACGAAGGACGCGATCGTGATTACCTTCAGCGCACCGATGAACGCGGACACGGCCGTCTGGTCCACGTCGTCGAACCACTGCGGCGCGCCGCCTTCGATGCGGCCCACCTGCCACCCCGCAACGTCATCGTTGCGGAGCACCAGCTCCTCATCCCCGTGGCGGTAGCGTATCTGCGCAATCTCCGCTGCCAGCCCGGTGAACAGCCGTTGGTCGCGGAAGCTGTACGGCTCCTTGGGCAGCAGCGTGAGGATGTGGCCATCAAGCACGTAGACCGACGGATAGCCCTCCCGCAACGCATACATGCCGCCCTCCTCGCCCGACGAGGCAATCCACCCCAGCGCGAAGGACTGCACCGGCCCGTCGCCGCTGCGCACGCTGATCCGCGCGCCCGGCGGATTCAGTCCGTAGTCCGCCAGCGCCGCGGGCTGGTCGATGAAGGAACGCGCCGTCACGTACTGCACTTCGTTGACCAATGCCTCGACGAGATCGGCGTCCGCGGCGGCCTCCACGGGTTCCGTCATGCGCCACACGCCCTGCGCATCGCGTTCGACTACAACCGCCAGCGATTCCTCTGCGGACGCGGGGCTCTCGGGGGCGACGAGTGGCGCGGCCGCTGCGCTCTCACCGTCCACGGACCGCATGCGCACGTAGCGCAGCCAGGTTATCCCGTCGGCGCCGATATCGGCCAGATGGCGCTCGCGCAAATCAAGCAGTGACCGGTCGAATTCGCGGTAGACCCGGTCCGGCACCAGCACGACCGCTTCCCCGTCCACCAGCGCGTAGCGGCGGGTCTGTGTCGGTTCGAGGGCGCCGAAAACAATCCGGTGCGACGCGCCATCGCGGGCCTCGACCTCGAGTTCCAGCGACGGGGCGTCCAGTCCGAAGCGGGCCAGGTCGTCGGCGCGCTCGGACACCGTCCGCTCGCGGCGCAGCTCCTGGGTCTGCCCCGCGATGCGGTTCCAGACCGCCTGGTTCGCGGGGATGCCCTCCTGCGGGGCCACGATCTCCCATTCCGCCCCGGCGCGCACGGCACGCACCGCGCGGTCCCCCGCACGCCGTATCGCCAGCGCCGTGACGTCATCGGGCTGCACCTCCAGCAGTTGCCGCGCCTGCTGGTCGTGGCGAACGGCCCGCTGTTCTCCGGTGACCAGCAGCCAGTACGCACCCACCAGCACGACCAGCACCATGACCAACGCCCACACGCTGCGTGTACTCATCGGGTTCTCCGGTATGTAGCGGCAATGACAGGTTCAGGCATGCTTGCGCCGCCTCGCGTACACCACGATGCCCGCCAGAATGATAACGTGAAGCGGCCCCAGGGACGCGACCCAGCCGATCGCCTGCTGTTGGCGCGGCGACAGCTTGATCGGCTGGCCCTCTTCACCGGTCGGGCGGATGGCGATCAGGTCCTCGCTCTCGGTCAGCCACGCCGCCGTGTTGAGCAGGAAATTGCGGTGGCCCACGTACGCCATCTTCTCGTTCGTGGCGAAATCCGAATCGCCGATCACGACCACCCGTGCGTCACGCTGCCCGGGTGCCTCCGGCGCCTCGAGCGTCACCGCCACCGCGACCGACAACGGCCCACCCGGCTCCTCGGAATCGTGGGCGACCTCACCGGACTCGTAGAGCAGTCTCAGGTCGCGCTCGGCCCAGGTATCCGGCGCGGTGCGCAACAGCTGGGCGCGCGCGACCCCTTCCGGACGCGGCTCCGCCAGGTCGACCGTCCGCGCGGCCGACAGGACCATGCTGCTGTCGAGGCCGCGCGTGATCGGATGGCTCATGCTGAACGAGCCGCGAAACGCCTCCGGAACCGGCCCCCGGGCCTCCTGAGCCGCGCCCAGAAGGGCGAAATCGGTGACCAGCAGGATCTCGAGCGGCGACTGGGACGACGGCGACACGATGGCATCCGCGCCAACCTGCACGCCCAGACGCTGCTGCAACCACGGCCGGAAATGCTCGGCCATGTTGACCTGTCCCGGAAGCACATAGGCCGGATCGAGCAGGACCAGCATGCGCCCGCCCCGGGCCAGGAACGCATCGATGGCCTGGATCTCCTGCGGGTACAGGTCCGATTGCGGGCCGAACATCACCAGCACGTCGCACTCGGCCGGAACCTGCGGGTTGGAGAGCGGAATGGCAATTTCCTGCACGCGGTAGGACTCATGCTGCAGCGCGAGGGCCAGTTGTGCGCCGCCCCGGCGGGGATCGTCGGAGATGATGCGTACTTCGCTGTGCCCGGTCAGAAAACAGATGTTGGGTTCCGACTCGCGGATGACGTTGATCAGGGCATTGGTGAAGTCGCGCTCCTCGAGCCGCGACGTCACGTCCGACAACGGGATCGTCCGCTGTTTGGTGCCCGACTTCACGACCACCAGACCCGTCGGCGGTATCTGACCCAAGCCCAACGCTTCGACCCGCTCCGGCGACCGCTGCGGATCGACAAACTCGACCTGCAACCGGCTGGTATGGCGCTGCACCCGATCGAGGAAACGCCGCGTCTTGTCCCGGACCGCGTCGGTCAGACTGTCGCCGGTGATCACGAAGAACGCGATGACCTGCGTGTCGCGGTCGAGATTCTCCAGTACCTGCACCGTCTGTTCGGACAGACCGCGGCGCCCCTCGCGGGTCAGGTCCCACTCGCGGTCCCACCGCTGGACCATGGCATAGAGCACCACGCAGATGAGAAAGAAGACCACCGACCCGGCAATCGCCGCGCCCCGTCCATGTGCCCGGTGGACCCTGCCGGGCGACCACAGGCCCGCCAGACACGCCCCCGCCCAGACCAGCGCGGCCCCGGCGCTCGCCGTCAACAGCGTCAGGACCGCCCAGTGAGACAGCGCCTTGGTCAGCATCGCCGCATCAAGTGCGAGAACCAGCGCCACCACGGCCGTCGCGCCCGCAAAAAATCCCAGTCGCTTCATCACGTCAGGCTCTCCATTTGCGGCTTTCGAGCGCGCGGAAGGTCAGAAACAGGAAGAAGGCCGTCACCAGCACGTAGTAGGCCACATCGCGCGGCTGCAACACCCCCTGCGCCATGGAACCCGCGTGGGCATCGAGCGGCAACTCGACGATGACCCCGCGCAGCAGGGCATAGGCAAAGCCCGCGGCGGCCCGCACCCCCTCGCTCCACCCGGCCGGCGCCGGGTTGGCAACCGGCAGGTCGGCGCCCAGCTTGCCGAGAATCCACATGACAAACCAGAGGCCAAAGGTGAGGGTGCCGGCGGTGATCTGGTTGCTGGTGAGCGCGGAGATGAACAGCCCCATGCTGAAAAACGCCGCCGCGGCCAGAAACACCGCGAACAGTCCAAACCCCAGCACCACCGGCTCGACGGGAACGTGCAGACGGATGATGACCAGGTACACGGTCACCACCCCCAGCATGAGGACCACCATGCCCAGCGCCGCCAGGTATTTCCCGAAGACGATCTCGCGGTCCCGCAGCGGATAGGTCAGCAACAGCTCGATGGTGCCCCGGTTCTTCTCTTCGGCCAGCAGCCGCATCGTCACCAGCGGGCCGATGAACATGATGAGCATCGCGCAGAACACGAGGAACTGGCTCAGAAAGGTCTCTTCGAAGTCAGGGATGCCCGAATAGGCGTACATCGCCGGCGACTCGGTGATCTTGGCGAAGAACAGGAACGACGCCGTGAACCCGAGTCCCGAGATGAGCGCGAAGACGCCCACCACGACGTAGCCGATCGGACTCGTGAAGTACGCCGCGAATTCGCGCTTGCAGACGGCCCACGTGTTCCTCATCGGACTTCTCCCGCGTCGACGGCTACTGCTTCCATGAACACGTCCTCGAGGCTGCGCGAACGCCGCCGCAGGGCGATGAGTCCCAAACCGGCCGCGACCACCGCGCGGGCCGCCGCGGCACTCACGTCTTCCGTGCCCGCCGGGCGCACCACGTAATGGCGGCCGCTCTGGTGATGCACCTCGGTCACGCCGGGCACCCCGCGGAGCACCTGTTCGACGGCGGACCGGTCCCCCTCGATTTCGAGGTCGATCCCGGCCGCCCCGGCCAGATTGGCCATGCTGTCTTCGGCCACCACCCGCCCGCGGTTGATGATCAGCACCCGCTGGCACAGCATCGCCACCTCGGGCAGGATGTGCGTGCTCAACAATACCGTGTGTTCGCTCGCGAGACGCCGGATCAGTTCGCGAATCTCGACAATCTGCGCCGGGTCCAGGCCCACCGTCGGCTCATCGAGGATGAGCACGGGCGGCTTGCCGACCAGTGCCTGCGCCAGGCCCACCCGCTGCCGGTATCCCTTGGACAGGTTGCGGATGACGCGGCCGGCAACGGCGGTCAGCCCGCACCGCTCGACGGCATCGTCCACCTCGGCCGCACGCGCCGCACGCGGCACGCCCTTGATCTCCGCCACGTGCAGCAAGAAGCGCCGCACGGTCATCTCGGTGTAGAGCGGCACGTTCTCGGGCATATACCCGACCCGGCGCTTGACCTCGAGCGGGTTGATGGAAATGTCGTGTCCGGCGACGATGGCCGTCCCGGCGCTGGGCGGCATGAACCCGGTGAGAATCCGCATGGTGGTGGTCTTGCCGGCCCCGTTGGGTCCCAGGAACCCCAGGATCTCCCCCTGCTCGACCCGGAACGACACGCCGTCTATGGCGGGAACCGGTCCGTAGTACTTCGTCAGGCCAATGGCCTCGATCATGGCGCTGCCTCCTGCGTCGCGCGGTGGATCAACCTCGGAGAATACGGGGATACACCGCCCCGCAACAGTTCGGCACCCGGCGAAAATGTCCCACAGAAAATCGCAAAAATGACCACAAGATGTCAATCCAATCCGGCAGCTTGTTCCCAATGAACGGCGATTTCCGCCGGATCCCCCGCACCCGCGCCCAGCCCCTAGTCCCCACGCAACCGGTTCGAAGATAGGCACTTACAACATCCGGGCCCGCCGCGCAACTCCTTGGCATGACGTATGCTCCCCTGCGCCCGGTGCGCGGATTCAACCGAAAGCGAGGTCGTCCATGGTCGTTCAGTGCTGCGTCTGCAGGAAAGTCCGGTGTCAGTCGGGGCAATGGAAGCACGACGCTCTCCCGGCGGGCGCCGCCCCGGAAGCCAGTCACGCGTACTGCCCGCCCTGCGCCGACGCGGCCTTCGCCGAAATCCGCCGCCGGGTCGAGGCCCGCGGGCCGCTCGCCCTGGACCCGGCCTGAGGTCGCCCCCGCGCCGCGCGGCGTACCGTATGTGCAAACGAAAAAGACCCGGCCGCCGGTGACACCACCGGCGGCCGGAATCTTTTTGGCTGCGCAAATCGCAGCGGTCTACAGCGTCTTCAATAGTTCCATAGCCGCGTTCCGCCGCGTTTCTGGCGCGAATTCTCGCAGTCTGCGGCCAGGATTGGCTACAGTTCAATTGAAAACGGCCTAGTACATGTCTTCCATGCCGCCGCCCTGAGGCGCCGCCGGCTTGCTCTTCTCCGGCTTCTCGGCAATGAGCACCTCGGTCGTCAGCAGCATGCCCGCGACACTCGCGGCATTCTGCAGCGCGGTGCGGGTCACCTTGGTCGGGTCGATGACGCCGGCCTTCAGCAGGTCCTCGTACTCGCCCGTCGCGGCGTTGTACCCGACGCTGCCCTTCTTGGCCTTGACGTTCTGCACGACCGTGGCGCCTTCTTCGCCCGCGTTGTACGCGAGCTGCCGCAGCGGCTCCTCGACGGCCCGGAGCACGATCTTCGCGCCAACGGCTTCGTCGCCGCTCAGCTCGCCGACCAGCTTCTCAAGGCCTTCCTGCGTGCGCAGCAGGGCCACCCCGCCGCCCGGCACGATGCCTTCCTCGACCGCCGCGCGCGTGGCGTGCAGCGCGTCCTCGACGCGGGCCTTCTTCTCCTTCATCTCCAGCTCGGTCGCCGCACCAACATTGATGACGGCCACGCCGCCCGCGAGCTTCGCCAGACGCTCCTGGAGCTTCTCGCGGTCGTAGTCGGAGGTCGTCTCTTCGATCTGGCGGCGGATCAGGTTGATGCGGCCCATGATGTCGCCGCTCGACCCCGCGCCCTCGACGATCGTGGTGGAGTCCTTGTCCACCGTGACGCGCTTGGCGCGGCCCAGGTCGGCCAGCGTCAGGCTCTCAAGGGTGCGCCCGAGATCCTCGGTGATCGCCATGCCGCCCGTCAGCACCGCGATGTCCTGCAACATCGCCTTGCGGCGGTCGCCAAACCCCGGGGCCTTGACGGCGCACGCCTGGAAGGTGCCGCGAATCTTGTTCACGACCAGCGTCGCCAGCGCCTCGCCCTCGACGTCCTCGGCGATGATGAGCAACGGCTTGCCGCCCTTGGCAACCTGCTCGAGCAGCGGCAGCAGGTCCTTGAGGTTGCTGATCTTCTTCTCGTGGATCAGTACGTACGCGTCCTCGAGCACGACTTCCATCGACTCGGAATCCGTCACGAAATACGGCGACAGATAGCCCTTGTCGAACTGCATGCCCTCGACGACTTCGAGCGTCGTCTCGATGCCCTTGGCCTCTTCCACCGTGATCGTGCCGTCGTTGCCGACCTTTTCCATCGCGTCCGCGATGATCTGGCCGATCTCGTTGTCGTTGTTCGCCGAGATCGCGGCCACGCTCTTCATCACGGCGTTGTCCTTGACGTGCTTGCTCATCTTGGCCAGCTCCGCCACCACGCCCGACACGGCCTTGTCGATGCCGCGCTTCACCGCCATCGGATTGGCGCCGGCCGTCACGTTGCGCAGGCCTTCGCGATAGATCGCCTCGGCCAGGATCGTCGCCGTCGTCGTGCCATCACCGGCCACGTCCGACGTCTTCGAGGCGACTTCCTTGACCATCTGCGCGCCCATGTTCTCGTATTTGTCTTCGAGCTCGATTTCCTTGGCGACCGTGACGCCGTCCTTGGTCACCGTCGGGGCGCCCCACTTCTTGTCGAGCACCACGTTGCGGCCCTTCGGGCCCAGCGTCGCCTTCACGGCGCGGCTCAGCTTCTGGACACCCGACAGGATGCCCCGGCGTGCGTCTTCACCGAATTCAAGCATCTTTGCACTCATCGTAAAATCCTCCAGTCAAACGCGTCGTCGCGTGAGATCAGCCCTGTTTCTTACTCGATCACCGCAAGCACATCGTCTTCGCGCATGATCAGGTGGTCTTCACCATCGATCTTCACTTCCGTGCCCGCGTACTTGCCCATGAGGATCCGGTCGCCCTTCTTGACCTCGAGCGGCACACGCTTGCCGTTCTCATCCAGCCGGCCCGGGCCCACCGCCACGACGCGGCCTTCCTGCGGCTTCTCTTTCGCGGTGTCCGGGATGATGATCCCGCCGCGAACCGTCTCACTCGCCTCTTCGCGCTTCACCAGGATCCGATCAGCAAGAGGTTGCACTTTCATGGGGGTTCTCCTTCTGAGTTGTCCACCTCGGAGCCCGTCAGGGCCACCGTTTGAAGTATGCCATTTTGGCAATGAACTGTCCGCCGCAATGCCAACAGCCATGGCCGTATCATAGCAAGCTGCGACGTTCCCTGTCAACACCACATAAAACATGTTTGTTAAGCGAGTTACGCCGATCAACAGGCCCGAGGCGCGACGTGGACTCCGCCATCCCGGCCCCACCGGAACGCCCGCCGACCGCCCCATTCATGCCAAAACGGCAAACTATCAGCACGCGCCGCCATCGAGTGCCAGCGGCATATGGCGCGCGCCGGGCATCGCGCCAACGCGGGGCTTGCGCCACAGTATTGGCTGTGTCCCAAGCATTGGAGGTGGGGCCGGCTGCGCCGGGGAGATGGGGAATCGCATGACCTGTCGCGTTTCACACTCGTCGCCGCGCCCGTGCTGCTGGCCGGGCTGCTGACACCGCCGTCGTTCTCCGATGCGTATGGGGAGGAAGCGCCCGCCGTCCCGCAAGCCATCGCAAACGCCGGGGAGAACACCCCATCGGTGAGTATGACGGTCACAGCCAAGACGCAGTGCGCGACCGACGGACTCCTCGAAGACACGTCGCGTCACGCATGCGCTGAGGGGGTACTCACCTTCCGGCCCCCGGTGCCCAGCCCTTCACAACTCCGCCGCGGCCAGTTCATCCAGTTCGTGTTCGATGCTCTGTGTCACGGGGAACCGAAAACCGGTCTTCGGGTCGAGGTCGAGGTCGAGCACCTTGAGCGCCACGGGGTGCTGGTCGCGTTTCCATTGACTGGCCATGAACAGGTGACCGAAGAGGGCCGTCCAGCCGCGCAGTTGTTCTACATGCCGGCCTGGATGCCGTGCGACGAGCACGCGCCAGCAGTCGGGCAGGGACATGCGCCGCCGGGCAAACAGGTACAGCAGGTCGTCCAGCACGGCGTAGGGCATCAGGTCCTTCTCGTCTTCCTGGTCGGCCGCGAGTTCGGCGCTGGGCGGAATCGCGAGCACACCGCGCAGGCTGGGCAGGCCGTCGCGTTCGGCGAGGTGTTCGAGCAGGCGGCTCACAAGGGTCTTGGGCACGTTGGCGATGGGCGAGTAGCCGCCCTGGTTGTCGCCGCCGGTGGTGGTGTAGCCGACGGCCGCCTCGCTGAGGTTCGAGGTCACGAGCAGCAGCGCGTGCTCGTTGTTGGCCCAGTTGAGCATCATGTTGCCGCGCACGCGGGCCTGGAGGTTCTGCCGCGCGAGCGGGGTGACGTTCTCGATGCCGCCGGCCATTTCGGCGGCCTTCTCGAGCGCGATCCCGGCCTCGTCGGCGATCGACACCACCTGGAACGGCACGCCCAGGGACTCGGCGAGCGTCCGCGCCGCGTTCTCGGTGGCGCTGCTGCTGAAGGCCGCGTTGGGCAGGTAGACGGTCTTCACCTTGTCGCGGTACGCCCCGGCGTCGCGCCCCTCGTTGAGGGCCTTGGCGGCGTGGACAGCCATCAACAGACACAGGGCGCTGTCGCGGCCGCCGGACAGCGCAATCAGAAAGCGCCGGAATGCCCCCACCTTCTCGAAGTAATCGCGCAGGCCCAGCACGAGCGCATCGAACAACTCGTCGAGGTAGGCCTTCACTTCGTCATGATCGACCGCGGCGCCCTCGGGCACGTAGAAGCTCTTCGGAAGCTGCGCGGCATACTCGGCAACGGACGCGGGCGTGAATTCGGGTTCGCTGGCCACGATGGTCTGCACGACGCCTGTGTAGCGCCGTGTGGCCTCCTGACGCCAGGTCGAGTTCTCGCCCCGGACCCGGCCGATGTCGTCGAGGTCGACCACGCCGCTGGCAAGCGTCCAGCTCCTGGGCGACAGGATCGGCCCTTCGGCGACGATCGTGTCCGGGGTGGCGACGAACCCGCCGCCGTCGAACACCAGCCGGCTGTTGTCGCACCCCAGCAGGTTCGAGTACGCGTACACGCACGCGAGGCTGCCCGCCGCGCCCAGGACCAGGCGGCGGCGCTGCTCGTTCTTGCGCGGGGTAAACGGCGAAGCGCTGCTGTTGCAGATGATCTCGGCCCCGGCCTGGACCCGCTCGCGCGCGGGCGATCCGCGCGACCACATGTCTTCGCAGATCTCGGCGCTGACGGTCCCGTAGGGCAACTGAAAAACAAGGTCGCCCGCAGGCACGCCGTCGATCTCGGTGACGCCCTCGCTCCAGGCGGTCCAGTTGCGTCCCTCGTAGAAAATGCTGTAGGTCGGGAGAAACTTCTTGAGGACCAGACCGAGGATCTGTCCGTCGTGGATGAGCGCGACGGCATTGTGCATCATTGAATTGAGGCGCACAGGCAACCCTACGAACACGCTGATGCCTGTGCAGTCCGGGGCGAGCGCGTGGAGCGCGTCCCAGCTCCGGCGGCTGATGTCGGGCCACCAGACGCGGTCCTCGAGGCTGTAGCCGGACAGTCCGAGCTCCGGGGTCACGAGCAGGTGGACGCCCTCGTCGCGCGCGGCCGCGATGAGTTCGCGCAGACGGGCCGTGTTGCCCGAAAAGTCGCCGACCTTGACCGACAATCCCCCAACGCCGATTCGCACAAGTCGCATGGTGCCTCCTGGTCCTCCTTCTCGGATGGCCGCGGTAATGCTACAACAAATCCGGCTGCGCGAGCAGCCGCTCCTTGATCGCGCCGATGGCGGGCGACAGGATGACCTCGTAGACCTGCGGGTTCCGCAGCCGTTTGTACTCCTCCGGCATGGCCGCGATCTGCCGTTGCGCGTAGTCGCGGATCGCGTGAATGTCCGGCGCCGGCCGCGTGCGCGCGCCGTCCTCGAACACGGTCTCAAACAGGCGTTCGGTCCGCGCCACGTTCCGGATGCGCGCCTCGAGGTGCGGCTGCAGACGGTGGCGGCCATTGAGGCGCCCGTCGGCGCCCAGGTGCTCGCCCGCCTCGCACAGCACGTCCCCCAGTGGCTCGCCGGTTGCGGCGTAACAGCGGACGATCTCCTTGCGGCCGGGGTCCGTCGCCTTTTCCAGATTGGACGACAGCTTGATGCGCGAATGCCATTGTCCGTTGATCTCGACGGCGACCAGCTTGTACACGCCGTTGAGCGCGGGATAATCGAAGGCCGTAATCAGCTTGGTGCCGACGCCCCACGCGTTGATCTTCGCGCCCTGCCGCTTCAGGTCGGCGATGAGGTCCTCGTCGAGGTCGTTGGACGCGACGATGAGCGGGTCGTCGAAGCCCGCATCGGTCATCAGTTTGTGGGCCTGCTTGCTGAGCTTGGCGAGGTCGCCGCTGTCGAGCCGGATGGCGGGCCGCACGGCGTGACCCTGGTCGCGCATCTCCTTGAACACGGTGACCGCGTTCGGGACGCCGCTCTCGATGGTGTCGTAGGTATCGACCAGGAGCACACATTTTTCCGGATATTGCCGCGCGAACTCGCGAAACGCCTCGAGTTCGCTCTGGAAACTCATCACCCAGCTGTGGGCATGGGTTCCGGCCACGGGAAGGCCATAGACCTTGCCCGCCAGCACGTTGGAGGTGCTGTGGCATCCGCCGATGTAGGCCGCGCGGCTCCCGCTCAGCCCGCCATCGGGTCCGTGGGCACGCCGCAGGCCGAATTCCAGCACGGGCTGGCCCTCGGCAGCCTGGCAGACCCGGGCGGCCTTGGTCGCGATCAGCGTCTGGTAGTTCAGGAAATTCAGCAGGGCCGTCTCGAGAAACTGCGCCTCCATGAGGGTCCCTTGGACTTGCACCACCGGCTCGTGCGGAAACACCAGCGTGCCTTCCGGGACGGCGCGCACGGTGCAGCGCGGGCGGAATCCGGCAAGGAACTCGAGAAAGCCGTCTTCGAAGGCGTTAAGCGAGCGCAGATAGGCCAGGTCGGCGCTGGTGAAGCGCAGATGCTCGAGGTAGTCCAGAAAGGGGTGCAACCCGGCGGCGACGGCGAATCCGGCATGCGGCGGCAGTGAGCGGAAGAAGTATTCGAACGCGGCCTGTTCCTGCGCGCGATCGGCCTTCCAGTAACCGGCGAGCATCGTAAGCTCGTAGTAATCCGTCAGCAGGGCCAGCCCATCGCGACGGCGCCACGTGTCGTCCCCAGGACTCATGGCACGAGGTCCGCGGCGGTCATGCAGACGACGCCCGCCTCCTTCATTTCCTCCAAGGTGGCATCGGCGTTGCCCGCCGGCACGTCCACGCCCCGGCACGCGTCGGTCAGCAGCACCACCTGAAAACGCGCCTTGAGCGCGTCGAGCGCGGTCGCCCTGACGCAGTAATCCGTGGCCAGCCCGCAGATGAACACGCGCTTGACCCCGCGGGCATCCAGAATCGTCGCCAGATCGGTGCCGTCAAAGCCGCTGTAGGCCTCGTGCGCGGGATCCTGGCCGGTGTCCACGACGAGCGCACATTCGGAGACAATCAGGTCCGGATGCAGGGCCGCCCCGGGCGTCCCGGCAATGCAGTGCGGCGGCCAGCTCTTGTCGACGAACTGGGGGGTCTCCACAAAACTGCAATGGTGCTCCGGGTGCCAGTCGCGCGTAAAGACCACGTGCGCGAAGTGGGGCGAGAGTCGGTTGATGACCGGGATAATCGCGTCCGCGCCGGCCACCGCCAACGCCCCGCCGGGGCAGAAATCCTGCTGCACGTCCACCACGATCAATGCGTCCGTGTGTGCGATATCCATGGCATCGTCCTTTCGAGGTATACCGGGGGGCCGGCGCCGGTGCGGCGGCCTGCGCGGTCACAGCCGCTCGACGCGCCCCGCGCGGAAGGTGTAGTACGGCTCCGCCTCGCCGTCGTCCTGGGTCCCGGCGTTTTCCAGGATGTCCATCGCCCGCAGACGCTTCTGGAACGCGCCGGGCTTGAGGGTCTCATCCAGGATGATCTCGTAGAGTTCCTGGAGTTCGGACAAGGTGAAGCGTTCGGGCATGATCTGCACGCCGACGGCCCGGTAACGGACCAGCGCGCGCAGGCGCTCGAGCGCGTACTCGATAATGGCGTTATGGTCAAAGGCAAGCTTCGGGAGTTGGCCGAGCGGGAACCAGCGCGCCTCGGCGGCGTCGTCCGAGGCCCGGAGTGCGACCTTGCGCCAGTCCACGAGGGCCATAAAGGCGATGGAGACGCTGTGCCCCCGGGGATCCCGGCCCGGATCGCCAAAGGCGTGGAACTGGTCGAGGTAGATCCCCTTCGCGCCCGTCTCCTCGTACAGCTCGCGGGTCGCGGCCACCGCCAAGGGTTCCTCGGGCTCCACAAATCCGCCCGGCAGGGCGTAACTGCCGGCGAAGGGCGGATACTTCCGTGCCACCAGCAGCACTTCCATCCCGCGCTCGCGCACCGTGAATACCACCGCGTCCACGGTCACCATGGGACGCGAATATCCGGTCCTGTCGTGTTCCATTGTGTCCTTAACCCTTTTCCATGCCTTACCCGATGCCCATTAGTATGCCAGATCCGGCCCGGCAAACGCACGGTCCGCGCGTCCGCGAAGACCCCAAGCGCGACGGCGGCGAACTGGTTGTCTTGTCAATAATTTCCCGGTATAATTGAGTTACAGGAATTGCGAACCTGTCGGAAATTGAGGGGGCGCGGCCCCCAAAGGAGACGTTGCATGAGCACTGCAGTGGATGTGAGAGGCTTGACCAGACACTGGGATGCCCGGGGATTCAGTTGCGAAGAACGGACGACGGCGCCTGGACAGACGGTGCCGCGACACGCCTTCGACCATGACGAGCTGGTCGTGGTGCTGGAGGGTGACATGGAGATTTACGTGGCCGGGAGAACTCTCCGCCCCCGCCGTGGTGAGGAAGTGGTCATTCCTGCGGGGACCCGGCACGCGCTGCGCAATGTCGGCGCGACGCCTGCCCGCCGTCTTCACGGGTTCGAGCGGGACCTGGCGCACACCGACTAGCTTCGATACGTCTGACACAAAACGATACGCCGGAGGCTCCACGGGAGCCTCCGGCGTTTGCATGTCAACGGGGAGGATTAGGCGCCGAAGCGGCGACGAACGACCGCTGCCGTCAGGCCAAGCAGCAGCAGGCTGACCGTCGCGGGCTCGGGAATCGGGTCGAAGGGGCGGTAGCCTTCGATAACGACTTCGACGACGAGGTCATTGAAGTCCTGGTCATACTTGCCGTCGTAGGCGTCACGGTCTTCGAACGCGATGATGAAGCGGTCATACAGGACGTCGCCGGTAACCGCATCGGTTGCGAAGAAGGCAACCATGTGGTCGGTGCCGTCGCTGTTCAGGGCGGCCTGCGAGAACCACGTGGTCGCGGAGCCGGCCGGCGAGTTCAGGTAGAAGCCAACGGGGGAATCAGCCGCCGGGATCGAGGCGAATTGCGGGGTGAAGCCCGGGCCGCCAAGGATCTGGTTGGCCGGCGCGTTCACGTCAAACAGATGATTGAAATTCCCATCGGTGCCCAGGGTGGCGGAATCGCCCGTAGGGATGCCCCACGGATTGGTGTAGTAGCCGAAGCGCTGGTCGTTGCCAGCGTAACGGGCCATGAACGACACGTTGCCGTTGTTCAGCAGCGCGAACACCTCGTCCAGCGCGATGCGAAGGCCAGCGGCCTCCAAAGAATCCGACGGATCGACGCCGCCAACACCCGAGGTGCTGCCGTACGACGTGTTGTACAGGGTGTTGTAGATCTCGTAGAGATCCAGCTCACCGCTGAAGTTGATGTCATCGCGCACCGCCAGCCCCATGGCCGGCGCCGCAAAGATCGCCAGCGCAATCGCGGTAACAAAAAGTCCCTTGAGCCTCATGTGTCTCCTCCTTCTTTCAGTGCGTCCCGTCATTTCCATTTTTTCAACTCTTTATGAGGGGAGCGAAGGGTCCCTGACGCTGTCGGCACACGCTTCGCGGTTTTCCTCATCTCCCTGGCAGCTGACCCGGGAGAAACCAGACGAGAGCATAGGAGCAAGACGTATGCCAACGCCTGCCAAGCGGGCAGGTTCGCTGTCTGCGGGATACAAAACCCCGTAAAGCGGGTTTGAACCGGAAAGCCGAGGCCGATCGGCGCCTGATCACCCCGCCTGTCGCGTAAAGGGTTTGTCAAAGTTGACCAAGTTATGCAAGGCGTGCAAAACGGCAACACCGGCAGCACTGTCAAAGGGGGAACCAAGAGGAATGTTGGCCGCGTGGGGCAATGTTGCTACACTTCCACGCGGGCACGGTGCCCGGCGGACCGCAGCGGAGGGATTCTGGGTCGTGAAATGTACCACCGAGTATTTCTGGTTCACCACGCAACGGAAGCGTGAGTACATCAACATCACGGACACGGTCGCGGAGGTGGTCCAGCGCAGCGGCATCGGGGAAGGCATGGCGCTGGTGAGCGCGATGCACATCACGGCCGCCGTCTACGTGAATGACGCCGAGTCGGGGCTGATCGCCGACATCGACGCCTGGCTCGAACACCTGGCGCCGTTCCGCGGCGATTACCGCCACCACGCCACCGGCGAGACCAACGGCGATGCCCATCTGAAGAGCCTGCTCCTTCACCACGAGGTCATCGTCCCGGTGACGCGCGGGAAGCTTGACCTGGGCCCCTGGCAACAGGTGTACTATGCCGAATTCGACGGGCAGCGCCGCAAGCGCATCCTTATAAAGGTTATGGGTGAATAGGAATGGGCACAGGCCGACGAGGCAAGGGGCTGAAAGCCCCTTGTCCGAATATGGGCAAGGCAAGTGGCCGGATACTGGCAAGGCAAGGGGCTAAAGCCCCTTGTCATATACCGGACAAGGGGCTTTAGCCCCTTGCCTCAAGACCAATGGAAAGCACAGCAAGGTAATGAACGAACCGGGCAGCGAACAGCGACCCCTCCGGGTCGCCATCATCGGCAGCGGGCCGAGCGGCTTCTATGCCGCCGAGGCGCTTTTCAAGACCGTCCCCGCGGTCACCGTGGACATGTTTGACCGCCTGCCGACCCCGTTTGGACTGGTCCGCGGCGGGGTGGCGCCGGATCATCCGAAGATCAAGACGGCCGTGCGGGTCTACGAGAAGATCGCGGACCGGCCGGACTTCCGCCTCCTCGGGAACGTCACGGTGGGCGAGGACATCTCGATCGACGAGCTTCGCCGCCATTACGACGCCATCCTCCTGGCCTACGGCGCGAGTTCCGACCGCCGTCTCGGCATCCCCGGCGAAGACCTGCCCGGCAGCCACACCGCCACCGAGTTCGTCGGCTGGTACAACGGCCATCCGGACTACCGCGACCGCGTCTTCGACCTCAGCCACGAAACGGCCGTCGTTATCGGACAGGGCAACGTCGCCGTGGACGTCGCACGCATCCTCTGCAAGACCCCGGACGAACTGCGCGGCACGGACATCGCCGCGCATGCCCTCGAAGCGCTGGCGCAGAGCCGGATCCGCCACGTCTACGTCGTGGGACGGCGCGGACCCGTCCAGGCGCGCTTCACCCCGCAGGAACTGCGCGAGCTGGGCCGGCTCGAGGCGACCCGGCCCGAGGTGTCCAACGAGGATCTGGCGCTCGACCCCCTCAGCGAGGCGGAGCTGGCCGACAAGGACAACCTGCACAGCCAGCGCAACATGGCCGTGCTTGAGGAGCTGGCGGCGATGGACCGCGCCGGCGCCGCCCGGACCTGCCACATCCGGTTCTTCCGGAATCCAGTGGCCATTCAGGGCGCCACGCGGGTGGAACAGGTCGTGCTGGAGAAGACCGTCCTCTCGGGCGCGCCGTT
Organism: Candidatus Hydrogenedentota bacterium; assembly: GCA_052033955.1. Lineage (GTDB taxonomy): Bacteria > Hydrogenedentota > Hydrogenedentia > Hydrogenedentales > SLHB01 > JBPOJD01. Next base: position 38,363 of record JBPOJD010000018.1, on the reverse strand, counting down.
CCGGACCCGCGCCGAGGGCACGGGCCTGGTCGAGGCCATTCCCTGCGGGCTGGTCTTCCGGAGTGTCGGGTACCGCGGGGTGGCGCTGCCGGGCGTGCCCTTCGACGCGGCCCGCGGCATCGTGCCCAACGACCGGGGACGCGTCCTCCAGGACGGCGTCCCGGTTCCGGGCCTGTACGTCGCCGGATGGATTAAGCGCGGCCCCTCTGGCGTTATTGGAACAAATAAGCCCGACAGCTACGAGACGGCCGCAGCGCTTGTGGAAGACCGGGCCGTTTTGCCTGCCTGTCCTGAATCCGCGCCCCACGCCGTCAGTGCCTTGCTGGCGTCGCGCGGCGTGCGCGTGGTCGGGTGGGAGCAGTGGCGCCGGATTGACGCGGCCGAGGTGGCCCGGGGCGCGGAAGCGGGCAAGCCGCGCGAAAAATTCACCCGGATCGCCGAAATGCTTGACATTTTGCAGGGATGAGTGTAGCCTTGGGAGCCTTGGGTACAGCAACATCTTGTCAATTGTTTCCTAGTTGACAAGGGAAGGATAGATGGGTATACTCTCATCCAACCTATGGGGTTATGCATGGGGTAGTACCGGATTTCGTATCGGGATCGACTAATTCCATCATCAATGGTCCTCAATCTGGAGCGGAAAGGAGGGATGAAAGCGAGCGCAAGCCTTCTCCAGTGACCGTTGAGACACGATGTGAACGATAGATACAGTTTGAACTCCAAGCGCATGGCGGGCATTCAATTTCGCCCGTACAGCGCCAGTTAGGGCGGTACGTGTCGCCCACTATCTTTTTGGAAGGGGATAGAAAATGCGTAAATTCATCATGATCGCGCTTGTCGCGCTCATCGCTGCGACCTCGGCGTTTGCCGAGCTGCAGAACGTGGTTGTCGGCGGCGAGCTTCGCATCCGCGGCAACTGGCACTCCAGTGAATGGTCCGTGGACGGCCTGACGAACCGCAACCCGCTGTTCCAGCCGCCTTGGACCCCGAGCACGGCTCCGTTCATCAACCCGCTTGGCGGCCTCCGTTGGAGCGCCGGCCAGCTTCCGTTCCGTCCCACCGGCAACATTTTCGGCAGCTACGATTTCGACAGCGCCGGATCGAGCCACAGTTTTGTCGAGCAGCGTACGCTCCTCAATGTCCGCGCCGACTTCACGAACGAAGTCTCCGCGTTCATCGAACTCGACAGCTATGATTGGTGGGGCGAGGACTTCCGCTCCGACTACATTAGCGGAAACGACTTCCGCGGTATCGACAATGTGAACCTGTACCAGGCGTACATCCAGGCCGAAGAGATGTGGGGTTTCCCGCTTCGCCTTCGCGTTGGCCGTCAGGAGCTCCAGTTCGGCAGCGAGTGGCTCGTTGGCAACAACAACACCGGTTCGTATTTCCAGGGTCTGTCGTTTGACGCCATCCGTCTGGACTACACGACCGATGTGTTCAGCGTTGCCGCCTTCGGCTCCAAGCTTGCCGAGCGCAGCCCGATCGAAGAAGATGGCGACATCGACTTCTACGGCGTGTATGCGAGCTGGCTGGGTATCGAAGACATGACAATCGACGCGTACTACCTGTACCTGCGCGACGCGATTGACTATGGCAACGACACCTACGGTCTGTTCAACTGGACGCTGAATGAGATCCTTGAAGGTGCATTTGGTGTGGACAACTACGGCGTGACCAACCTGCACACCATCGGCCTCCGCGGAGCCGGCACGTTTGGTGCCTTTGACTACGAAGCTGAAGTTGCTTACCAGTTCGGCGATGCCGACTCGATCGGTATCGGTTTCCGCACGGGCGCTTACGGCAGCGACGACGCCGAGTTCGACAACATCGGCGCGAACCTTGAGCTCGGTTACACCTTCGACATGCAGTACAGCCCCCGGGTCTACCTGGGCGCCGCGTACTTCGAAGGCAACGACGACCGTGACATCAGCTTCGGGCAGTGGCTGGCCGCGCAGTTCTGGCCGTACTATGAGCCCAAAGCCAGTGTCAGCTTCAACCGCCTGTTCTCCGACTGGGAGTACAGCGATGTTCTCGAGAACAGTGACCTGAGCAACGCGATCATCCTTCGTGCCGGCGTCAGCGCCATGGTCACGGAGAAGATCGAGCTGCTGCTCGCCGGTAGCTACTACATGGCCGACGAGCCCTTCCAGGCTCCGCCGTCCTTCCGCTTCCTTGGCATGCGGATCCCCTGGCTTCCCGCCGCGTCCTTCTGGACCCGCGAGAACGACGATTCGCTTGGCTGGGAGCTGGCCCTGTACGGCACGTATAACTACAGTGAAGACCTGAGCTTCCAGGTTGGTTATGCGCACCTGTTCGTCAACGACGGCCTGAAAGACGGCAACTTCATCTCGAACAACGGCCTCGGCTTCATGGGCGGCACCAGCAACGACGATGCCGACTACCTGTTCGTCGAGACCAAGATCGCTTTCTAAGTTGCTGACCTAGCAACCAGTACAGCGTAGATAGGCCCCCGCGGGACTCCGGTTCCGCGGGGGCTCTCGCTTTGTGTGGCCGCCCAGCGCCCCCCGCCTGCTCCCAGACAAGGGGCTTTAGCCCCTTGCGGCCATCCCTACCCCGCGCCAATGCCTGCCCCCACCGACGCCGGTGCAAGGGGCTGAAGCCCCTTGTCCAACCAATGGCCCAATGCTGCGCGCGCCTCGGCCAGGTCCTGCCGCCCGCTAAAGAATTCCCTGCCCCCTGCCGATACTCGGAATGCAAGGATGCACCAGCTACGCTGGAAGAGGAGATGGAACTCATGTACGGCGTGTCACTCATCACCGGCGCGCTCGATCCTTCCGCAACGCGGAGACCCGAGACGCGCGACCCGCGCACCGAAACGCCCCCGCCGGCCAAGGATTCGCTGGCCGTCAGCGACGACGCCCGGCAAGCCGCCGCAGCGGCCCGCATCATCAGGCTCAGCGAACAGGGCGAGGAAATCCGCGCCGAACGCGTCGCGGAAGCCAAGAAGAGCATCGAGGAAGGCACGTACCGCGTCCACGAGGCCGTGCTGCGCGTCGCGGTGCGGCTCCTGAACACGACGGCCTGATGCCCGCACGGGCCATGCGCCCGGTCAGACGCGCTCGAGCTGGATCACGGTCTCGACGTGCGGGGTCTGCGGAAACAGATCCACCACCACGCCCCGTGTGACGGCCCAGTTGCCCCGGGCGAGTTCCCGAAGGTCCCGCGCGAGCGTCGCGGCATTGCACGAGACATACACGATCTTCCCCGCCTGACACCCCGCGAGCGCCGCCGTCAGCAGCTTTGCCCCCAGCCTCGGCGGGTCGAGCACGATGGCATCCCATCCCCCGCGCCCGATCACAGGCAGAAAATGCGGTTCCTGGCAGGCCCGGTAGGTTCCCCTCCCCATGGACGCCGCCGCCCCCACCGCCGCGCGGTCCTGGTCCATTCCGACAACCTCGACGTCCGGCGCGAGCCCCAAGGAAAGGTTGCCGTTGCCGCAATAAAGATCCAGCACCGATTTCGCCCCGTTGAGCAACTGCTCGACTTCCCGCACCAGCAACCGGTTCAGCAACAGGCTCGACTGGCTGAATGTGCCCGCGAGCACCGGGCGGCCGTCGAACTGGAAGCACGGACGCCCAGCCACTTCGTTGTCCGGCGGCGGCAACACGTCCGCGAGCCGGGGCGCGGGCCGCGAGGTCCACGCCAGCACGTCGTCCGATTCGGGATTCACCACGACCTCGACATCGCCCTGGAAATCGGCCTCGCACAAGCGCGCCAACACCGCATTCAGGCGGGGGTGGCACAGCGGACAGGCCTCGATAGGCACCACGTCGTGCGAGCGCGGGGCGTAATAGCCCGCTTTTCCGCCACCCCGGCAATGGAAGCGCGCACGGGTGCGGTAGCCCAGGCGCAGCGCGGGGTCCTCGACCCGCTCCAGCGCGACCGTCACGCCTCCAAGGCGCTGCAAGGTCTCACCGACCATGCGCGCCTTCCACTCGGCCTGCGCCGGGTACGCAAAATCCAGCCAGTTGCACCCGCCACAACGCCCAAATGCGCCGCACCCGGCCTCGCACCGGTGAGGCGACGGCGTGACGATCGTTTCGATCTGCGCCCATCCCACACCCTTGCGGCGATCGAGCAGGCGCAGCACCGCGACATCCCCCGGCAGCCCGCCGGGCACAAACCACACTTGCCCCTCGATTCGCGCGAGGCCGTGGCCTCCGTGCACCACACTCTCAATTTCGACCGTCACCGCTGCGTCCTCCGTCACTCCTCCACGTCCTTCCCGCGGCGGATTTCGGCCGCCCGTTCGTCCTGTTCCACCTGCCGTTCGCGCCAGACATCCCGCGCGCGGCGCAAGACCCGCGCGCCGTCGGCCGCCGCGCTGCCCGAATAAAGACACAGCCAGCAGACCGGCAGTGTCACGCGCCCCACGGCCGCGTCGTCCGCGACGGTATACACGGCGCGCACGCGCTTCTGGTCCCAGGCATCCAAATCAATCCCGCCGCCCGCCTCGACCGCCATCACGAGTCCGCTCCCGGCCCGCTCGAGGGCCACCGCACCGCCGATCTCGCCGTCCAGCTCGTCGGCTGGAAGGCAACACGGCGTGGGGGCCGGATCCTCGCCCCCCGCAACCTCGAGCCGGAGGTCATCCAGCAGACCGGGCCCGAGCACCGCCCCCGAAGGACGGCTGCGAACGGTCACGCACCGCGCCATCGCGGGCAACGCATGAAAGACAAAGGTCCGCACTTCGATACGCAGTCCCGCCCCGCTCCGTTCCTGCACGAGGGAGACGCCGTGGCTGTCGGCCTCCTCCGTCCAGGCGACCTCTCCGAGCGCCAGGGCCGGTTGCGCCTCCCCATCCACCGACAGGCACACTTCGTCCCCGGGCACGTTGGTCCATACCCGCTGGGCGGTCTTGTGCCACAGGCCGCTTGTGGTGCCCAGAAACGCCGACCAGCGCCGTTCGAGCCAGCGGTTGCCCGCGAGGGCGCGCCCCCGGTCGATGTACGTGTAGGCGCGATCATGCGGCAGCGGCGTGTTCATTCCTACATGATGCGGCACGCCGGGGAAAGATGCAAGCGCGGCCCCGGCGCCGGTTCCGGCGCGCAAGTGCTTTGCCGCCAGCCGCCTAGGCAGACGGGGGCGCCTGGTTGCGCGGCGGGGCGCGACGTTGACTTGCCCGCGGGCATATGGTAGCGTTAGGGGTGCTTGAGCAGTGATCAGACTTTGCCCGCGCTAGACGGGAAACTAGCGGTGTCCTGCACTCGCAATCCGCTTTAGCGAGGTTGAATTCCCGCCCGAGGGCGTGCGGCTCTTTGTTGGCGCGGAGCACGTGGTGTTGAAGGCTGGGTCCTACTCAACGGAACACCGCCGAACCCGGTCAGGTCCGGAAGGAAGCAGCCGCAGGTGGCCATTCCGTGTGCTGTAGGAGTGCCTGGCCCGAGCTAACGGCTCCGTTTCCACGCTGGACCGCTGTTCGACGGTGGGTGCGCGGGCAGTTTTTCTTTTTCACCCCTTTTGCGCGTTCGCGGTCCATAGCCGCGCAGAACGTGTGCGCGGGACATGGCGCGGCGGCCGGCGAGGATCGATGGCAAGCCCAAACTACCAGGTAATCGCCCGCAAATGGCGGCCCCAGGCCTTCGACGAGGTCGTTGGCCAGGAGCACATCACGCGGACCCTGCAGAACGCGCTGGCCAACGGCCGGGTCGGCCACGCCTTTCTCTTCATCGGCTCGCGCGGCATCGGCAAGACAACGACTGCCCGCATCCTGGCCAAGGCGCTCAACTGCCACGCGGCTGACGGGCCGACCGCCAGCCCCTGCGGTGAATGCGACAACTGCCGCACCATCGCCGCGGGCACCAACATCGACGTCATCGAGATCGACGGCGCCTCGAACCGCGGCATCGACGACGCCCGCGAGATCCGCGAGAACGTCCGCCTGGCCCCGTCCCAGTCGCGCTACAAGGTCTACATCATCGACGAGGTGCACCAGCTCACCCGCGAGGCCTTCAACGCGTTGCTGAAGACCCTCGAGGAGCCGCCGCCCCACGCCGTGTTCATCCTGGCCACCACCGAGGCCCACAAGGTCCCCGCGACCATCATCTCGCGCTGCCAGCGCTTCGATTTCCGCCGGGTCAGCCAGGAAAAGGTCGTCGAACTGCTCCAGCGCATCCTCGACAGCGACGGCATCCGCTACAACGACGACGCCCTGCGCGCAATCGCCCGCGCGGCCGACGGCGGCGTGCGTGATGCCGAGAGTATTCTTGATCAGCTCGTGTCATACTGCGACGGCGAGATCCGCTTCGAGGACGTCTTCGACGTGCTGGGGCTGGTGGACTGGCGGACGCTTCACGCGCTGTGTGACGCGATCCTGACGCACGACGTCGGCCAGGCCCTGCGAATCGTGGAAGATGTCGTCGTGCACGGCAAGGATCTGGCGCAGTTTGTCGAGGACATCCTGCGGTACGTCCGCAATCTGCTCGTGTGCAAGGCGGCCGATGCCTCGGATCTGCTGAATCTTCCCGAGGCGGAGGTCGCGGAACTCGAGAGCCGGGCCGGGCAGTTCCGCCTGACGGACATCATCCGTCTGGTGGAGGCCTTCGCGGAGCTGATGAAAGGCTTTGATTCGCAGCTCAGCCAGCGCGTGGCGCTCGAGGCGCTGCTGGTGCGGCTGTGCAAAGTATCGCTGGAAGTGTCCGCCGACGCGGTGATTGAACGACTGCTTGCGCTGGGCGCGCCGCCCGCGGGCGGCACCGCGGTCGCGTCCATACCGCAGACGGCCCAGCGTCCCGCGAAGCCCGCCCCCGCGCCCAAGCGCGAGGTGCCCGTTCAGCAGGCCAGCACACCGACGCCCGAGGCCGTCACGCTCACCACGGCGAACCTCGCCGCAAAATGGCCGGGCCTCTGCGATGCGGCACGCGACGAATCGTTGAACCTGGCGATCTGGCTGGCCAAGGCCGAACCGGACCGCATCGACGACGAGGTGCTCGTACTGCGCTTTGCCGCGGCGGACGACGCCGCGCGCAATCACCTGCTCCAGCCGGACAGCCTGAAGACGCTGGAGCGCCTGCTGGCAAGCCACACGGCCAACATCCGTCGCGTGCGGTGTGAACTCGATGCCCCCGCCCCGCCGGACCCGGACCGGGAAGAGGAGGTGAACCAGTCGCACCTCCCTTTTGCGGGTAGCGTCACCCGGGACGAGGCCCGCCAGGCCCTCGAAGACCCGACGGTGGCGCAGATTGTGGAGGTGTTTCGCGGCCGGATTGTTGCGGTGAAGAACCTCGGCGACGAAGGCGCCCGTCCAGCCGCCGAGCAGCCGGAAGACACGACGCCGTCCGAGTACTGACCCCGAGCCCCCCGGTTCAGTAGCCTGCCTCCTTGTCCACGAGATTGAGCAGCGGCTCGCCTGCGAAGTAGCGCCGGAGGTTTTCCCGCAGCAGCTCGAACACGGCCTCCTGCCATCCTTGGCGATTGCCCGCGAAGTGCGGCGTAACCAGCACGTTGGGCAGGCCCCACAGGGGACTCGCGGGGGGCAGCGGTTCTTCCTCGAAGACATCCAGCCCCGCCCCGGCCAGACGTCCCGCCTGGAGGGCCTCGATCAGGGCGGCTTCATCCACGGTGCCCCCGCGGCCCACGTTGATGAAAAACGCATCGGGCCGCATCCAGCCCAGCACCTCGGCATTGACCAGCTTCACGGTATCGGGCGTCACGGGCAGGGAATTCACCACCACGTCGCACGACCCCATGAACCCCCGCAGTTTGTCGGCGCCGTATACGACCTCGAACAGCGGATGCGGCCGCCCGGTACGGCTGCACCCAATCGGCCGGGCGCCAAAGGCCCGGCACAGCTCGGCCACGCGCCGTCCGATGCTCCCCGTGCCCAGACATCCGACGGTCGCCTCACGCAGGAGGCGCGGGTTGCCGTCATCCACGCCCCACCGGGCCGCGCGCTGCTTCGCCACGGTCTCGGGAAGCTTCCGGAACAACGCGAGCATCAGCGCCATCACGTGCTCGGCCACCGGTACGGTCCAGATGCCTTTGGCGTTCGCCAACTGCACCTCGCTCGCGGTCAACTCGGGAAAGTAGAATGCCTCGACGCCCATCGCGCTGTGCTGGATGAACCGGAGGCGCTGCGCCTGCGCGAACTCTCCGGGCGTCACCCGGCCGTAGACGATCTCGGCGTCGCGGATCTCCTCCGCGACGCGTTCGCGCTGGTGATGGCAGTCGACCACGCGCACCTGCGGGAATTCCTCTTCGAGGAGGGCCTGCAGCGGGGGATCCAGCCGGCTGACAATGACGAGTTTCCGTGTCCGCATATGTGCTCCCTGTCCGGCGCGACGCCGGATCGGCCTGCCTTCAACTTACCCCCGCGGATGGCCGGAAGTCGAGCGCTCATTGCATGGGTTTCGCGCTCTCACGTATCATGAGCGCTCAGGACAACCATCTCGAAAGGGGACGTGCCTCATGAACTGGCTTCGGGGACTCATGCTGGCCGCCGTGGCGGTCACTGCCGCGGCCGGGGAACTCGCGGAGACATCCGATCTCCAGGCCGGCATGACGTGGAACACGGCGGAATCCCATCTGGGCGGCTTGCTCGGGGATCTCGCGCCGCTGCTGGAGGGCGCCGCCACCGCCGCGAGCGATATGCCCGAGGAGATGGCGGCGGGCACGCCGGCCCTGCGGCTGACCGTGCGCGAGTGCGTGGACCGGGCCGTGGAGGAGAGTCCGCGCATGGTCGAGGCCGAGGCCCTGGTCGAGGCCGCGCAGGCGCGCATCGGCCAGGCACGGGCCCCGATGCTGCCCCAACTCCGCGCCGAGACCGCCCTCACGCACCGCGACAATCCCAGCGCCTTCGCGGATGGCGGGTTTCTCGCCGACCTGGTGCTGGGCGGCGGCTATGAAGTCGATCGCACCACACGCACTGACCGGGTCGCGGCGGACCAGGTGTTTTACGCGGGCGGCAGCCTGCTGGCCGGACTGCGGGCCGCGCGTCACATGGCGCAGGCCGAGGAATGGCAGCGTCAGGCCGCGACCGACCAGCTTGTGTTCGACACGCGTCAGGCATTCTACGACTGCCTGCTGGCCGAGGCCCTCGTGAAAGTGGCCGAGGACAGCGTGGTGGCCTTCGAGCGGCACGAACAGGACACGCGCCAGATGCTCGACGTGGGGCTCGTGAGCAATTTCGAACTGCTCCGGGCGCAGACGGAGTTGCAGGCCCGGCAGAGCGGGCTCATCGCCGCCCGGAACGGCCGCCGGCTGGCCTTCGCGAATCTGCGCCGTCTCCTTGCCCTGCCGCAGGATACCCCGGTCGAGATCGTCGGACGGCTCTTCTGGAAGCCGCTGGACGAGCCGGTCCAGGACCTCGTGGACGAGGCCCTCGGCTACCGGCCCGAATTGCAGGCCTTGCACGAAGGCATCGGCGCCGCGGGACAGGACGTGCGCCGCGTGAAGGGCGGGTATCTGCCGCGCGTGGGCGGCCGCGCCGAATGGACCAATGCGGACGGCGGCGGTCTGTCGCCCGATGGCTGGGCCGTCAGCGTGGGCGCCGAGTGGGACCTGTTCACGGGCCTGCGCCGCCGCTACGAGGTGGCCGAATCGAAGGCGACGGTCAAGAGCCTGGAAGCGCGGGAACAGGAACTGGTGCGGCTCGTTGAACTCGAGGTGCACCGGGCCTATATCCAGGTGCACGACGCGCTGGCGAAGATCCGTGCGGAACGCGCCACGGTCGAACTCGGCGGCGAAGGGTTGCGTCTGGCGATGCTGCGCTTCCAGGCGGGCGTGGGCACCCAGGCCGACACGCTGGATGCGGAACTGGCGCTGACCAATGCCGAGCGGGCGCTGGTACAGGCCGTGCGGGACTATGCCGTCGCCCACGCGGCGCTCGAGAAGGCCGTAGGCCGTGGGCGCATCTACCTCAAAGAGGTATCCATCGAGGAGGGCGCCCCGCTTCCCTGAGCTGCGGCGTGCCTACAGCGTTTTCAATAATTCCGTAGCCGCGTTTCTGGCGCGAATTCTCGCAGTCTGCGGCCAGGATTGGCTACAGTTCAATTGAAAACGGCCTAGTGCCGTACGTACTGCGCGGTCACCGTGCTGCGCAGCCCCCCGCGCGCGTTGCATTCGATGACGATGTCCATGCGCTTCGGCTCGACCGCGCGCACCAGATCATCGAGCATCCGGTTCACGAGATGCTCATACCAGATGCCCACGTTGCGGTAGGACAGCAGGTAATACTTCAACGAACGCAGTTCGAGGCACTTGCGATCGGGCGTGTAGCGAATCATGACCTCGGCGAAATCCGGCAGCCCCGAGAACGGGCAGACCGAGGTGAACTCGTCCGTGGTGGTGACGATCTCCATGTCGTTCCCCACGCCCTTCTCCGCGTACTCGTAGGCAAAACACTCCAGACAGGCGGCGTCAATGGCCTCCTCGCCTTGAAACGGCAGATGCTTGTCGAGCGCCTTGAACTGGTCCCGGGGCGCGGGCTTACTCTCCATGATAAATACACCTCGCTGTGCACGTTTCCTGAATGACCACCACCGCCGTATCGTCCACGCGCCGGCGCAGGTAGTTCCAGATCCACCTGCTCAGGTTCTCCGACGTCGCGTTGGCCAACCCGTCGATTTCGTTCAGATTCTGATGATCCAATATCCCATACAGATCACTCAGCGGTTCGAGGAGACCCTCCAGATCCGCCGCACCGGCCTCGGCGCGCCACGTGTGGCCGTGCAGCCTGCGGCATTTGTGTCCCGGCGGCACCATCGGCAGGTAATGCGCGGATTCGAAGGAAAAGCGCCAGCGCGGCGGCAGGCCGAGCATCAGGTCCGCGTCACGCCGTTTGGGCGCGAACTCGCCGTCGCCCGACAGCGTGACATGGACGTCCTTCAGCCACGGCAGATGCGGCCGGAGTTCGGTCAGCAGCCAGGTCCGGAAGCCAACGAGCGAGGTGTCCTCCAATCCGGGGACATCGTTTAGGAAATGATGATCCAGCCGCTCGTAATACGGCTGAAACACCCGTTTGATCTCGCCGAAATCGACCAGCCACCCCATGGCCTCGTCGATCTCGCCTTGCAACACCAGATCGATGCGGTAGCTGTGGCCATGGATCCGCGCCACGCGCGGTTCGCGCCCCGGCAGACGGTGTGCGGCCTCGACGTAGAAGGTCTTTATCAGGTCCACAACCATCTACACCCCCCGCTGGTCCGGCGGCCAGACGAACTTGTGGAGCTGGAGCTGAAAACGCACGGGCAGCGCATCGGCGAGGATCCACTCGACCAGATCCCTGGCAGGCAGCAGGCCATGCACGGGTGAGAACAGCACTTGATGGCACCGCTGCGCGAGATCGTGCGCCGCCAGCACCTCGCGGCTCCACTCGTAGTCCTCGCGGCTCCCGATCACGAATTTGACCTCGTCGCGGGGGGTGAGGGCCTCGACGTTGGACCAGTCATTGCGGTGCGCCTCGCCGCTGCCCGGACACTTGAAGTCCACGATCCGGATCACGCCATCGGGCAGGACATGGATCGGCAACGAACCGCTCGTCTCGACCAGAACCGTGTGGCCCGCATCGAGCAGCGCCGCCGCGAGTCCGGGGGTCTCGGGTTGGAGCAAGGGTTCACCGCCGGTAATCTCGACCAGCGGGCAGCGCCAGGCCGCGCATGCGGCGACAAGCGCGCCGACCGTCCACTCCTCGCCGCCCGTAAAGGCATACGCGGTATCGCAATAGGTGCAGCGCAGGTGGCACCTGGCCAGCCGGATGAAGGTGCACGGCAACCCGGCCCAGGTGGATTCGCCCTGGATGCTGTGGAAGACCTCGTTCACGCGCAGCGTACCGGTCAGTTGCCGGGTCTGCGGGAGGATATCGGGGTTGTTGGCCTGCATAGGGTCCCTATTGTACTTCAAAACCGTTCGCGGCGCGAATGCCCGGCCTTCGGGCAGACAGGCGGCTCAGGCCCCGTGCAACACCCGCCCGTAGAGGTCTTCGATGGCCGCCGCGATGCGCTCGGGCCGGTGAGCGGTCTGTGCCGTCAGCCGGGCCCCTTTTCCAAGCCGTGCCCGCAGGCCGGGATCGCCCAGGCAGTCGAGCAACGCCCCGGCGAAGGCCGCGGCGGCGTTGTCCGGGACCACGCGCCCGTTGAGGCCGTCCACAAGCGGGTGCGCCGCGCCCGCACAGGCGACAATGGCCTTTCCCGCCGCCATCGCGTTCACGAGCTTGATGGGATAGCCGCTCCAGGACACCCGCGGCACCGCGACCACAACGTCTTGGGCGTACACCTCGCGCAGTGTCCCGGGGTCGCCCACCGGGACGGCCTCCGCCTCCAGGAAAGGCAAGGGGCTTAAGCCCCTTGTCCGGCGGCCAAGTGTTCCGGCGCCGCTGCGTGCGAGGTTTCCCGGCTGGTGGCTGGCGATGATGAACCGCACGGATGGCAGCACCGCCCGGACGCGGTCCATGACCTCCTCCAAGAAAGGCAGGTTCTGGTACCTGTCGAGGTTGCCCGCATACAGCACCGCCGGCGCGGCGCCGGTCTCGATCGGCAGGGTCAGCAGTCCGGGGTCGGCCGGGGGCGGAATCACCGCCACCTGCTCCGGCGCGCAACCGCAGGACAGCAAGTATTCCTTGAGCCGCGCGTGCGGCGCGATTACCCCGTGCGCCCGGCGCGGAAAGGTCCGGTCGGCCCACGCGCCGAGGCGCCTCGCGGGGCCTCTCCACCGGGTGTAGTACGGCAGTTCGTCCCCAAGCGCGTTGTGCGCGTGATACACGACCGGCGCGCCGCCCGCCGCCAGTCCTGCGACCAATGCCTCGTAGTTGTGCGCGTGGATGAGGTCGCAGCGGCAGCGCCGGACCACACGGCGCAAGGTGGCGACCAGCGCCGCGTCGAGCAGCGGCTTCGCCCAGTTCGGCCCGGCGGCCGTCGTCTGCACAGGGACGGGATTGGGCGCGCGGTGCAGGATAGCCGGGCCGTCATAGCCGCCACAGCCATAGCCATAGGTGACCAGGTGGACCTCGTGTCCCCGGGCGGCGAGCCCTTCGGCCGTCTGACGCAGCAGGACCTGCGATCCCTGCGGAACAGGAAACGGGCAGGCGGCCACCATGGCGATGCGGTAGGTCATAGTGCCGACAGTATAGGCAATCGCGAAGGGGCCGGGAAAGCGGCGCGGTGCGTCAGAAATACCCCAGTCCCCGCAGGCGCTCCTGTATTTCCTGTTCCTCGGCAGGGCCGTAGGGACGCTCCGGGCCTGCGGTGTCTCCGGCAACGGGCGGCAGACCCGGTCCGAGCAGGTTGCGTCCCTCCATCGCGGGCCCTGGCACCCCGAGCACGCCGAGCACGGTCGGCGCGATGTCTTCGAGCCGGGCGGCGGTCGCGCTGACGGGCCGCGAGAGGAACAGCACGCCGGTGGGCCGGTGATTGCCGGTCATGCCGCGTTCCTTGCCGCCAAGATACTCGTCGGGCCGCAAACGGCGAACGGCATCCCCCCCACGGCTGCGCAGGACGGAATGCGAATAACCGTTTTCCAGCGCGAGCTCAAGCAGGATGTCCGGAGCGCGGTGCACCCAGGGTCCCGCGTACAGCTCGTCGCGCCGCCATGCCCGCTTCACGACGTCCCACGCCTCCAACCTGGCACAGAGGTCGCGGCAGAAGGCGTCGTACTCCGCCGGGGCCACGGCGCCGTGCGGCTCACGGCCGCGCAGGTTGACGCGGATCGACGGAAAGTAGTTCAGTTCCTCCGAGAACGCGCGCGTATGCGCCCAGTCGATGCCCGCGAAGCGCGACCGGCTCTCGGCCCGGGACGCGAGTCCCTGTAGCCGCCGGAACAGCGCGCCGCGCCAGCGCTGGGGCGCCCAGCGCAGGGCCGCCTGCTTGAGCCAACTCTCCCGCGCCGCGCCGAAACGCAGGTACCCCTCCTGCGCCAGCCAGTTGTTGAGGTGCACGACGCCCGTACCCGCGCCCCCGAATCCGTGATCCGACACCACGGCGACCAGAGCCTCCTCCCCGGCGGCGTCCATCAACGCGCCGACGGTCGCGTCGAGCCGCTCATAGACCCGCTGGACGGCGTCTTCGAGTCCCGGACGGTGCCGGGGCGAGTCCGGGTCGTGGAACAACCAGAAATGGTGCGAGACGGTATCCGATTCGCCGAGGACCGCCATGAAGAAGTCCCAGTCTTCTTCCTGCAGGAGCCTCCGCGCGACGGCCTCCTTGTCGTCAATCTTCCGGAGCAGGCTCTCCAGCGCCTGTTCATGCCAGCCGGGTCCGATGTGCGACTCCTGGAATTCGGCGAAACGCCACCGCCGCACCTCGGGAAAGCGCCCGGGGGGATAGACGAACGACGCGTCGGGCGCGCTGCACACGGGCGAATCGAAACCCGCCACCATCAGGCCGTTGACCGGGTCGGGCGGATACGTCGCGGGAACGCCCAGGACGATCACGCGTTTGCCCGCCTCGCTGAGGGTCTGCCAGATGGCTGGCGCCTTGCGCCACGTGCTGTTGACAAAGCGCACGCGGTAGTCGCCCTCGACCATCTCGGTGAAATCGACGATGCCGTGGCGGCCCGGATTCACGCCCGTGACACACGTGGTCCATGCGGGAAAGGTGGCGGGCGGCATGGTGCTCGCGCACGGCAGAAAGACCCCGCGCGCGCGCAACCGCGCCAGATGCGGCAGACGCCCCGCGTCCATCCAGCGCCGGGCCAGCGTGGGCTCAAAGCCGTCCAGCCCTATGAGCAGAAACCGCGCCATGACGCGATTGTACCTGCCGCCGCGGACATAAAAAAGGCGCGCCCGGTCCGGACGCGCCCTTCGTACAGCCGTTGGAGGCTACATGGCCGGTTCGACTGGATCGACGTCGATCGACGCGCCGCCCTCGCTGCGGTCATAGGCGAGCGCCAGCAGCAGCAGGCTGATCGGCGCCGTGATCAGCAGCCCAAGGCCGCAGGGGATGGAGCCGAGGATGTTGATGACGAGGATCACGAGCCAGAGAATGAACCACTGCCCGAAATTGGCCATGATCTTGAGGCGGCTGGCCTCCATCGCGGGCCAGAAATCCAGGTTTCTGTCGGCCATGTAGAAGAACGTCAGCATCCAGACGATGGTCAGGAACACGCCGGGAAGCAAGCACAGGAAAAACCCGATCGTCGTGCCGATGGTAATGAGCAACCCGGCCAAGAACGCGGGCACGAAGTGCTGGAAACCCGCAAAGAGGTCGTTGAAGTCCGCCGGCCGGTTCCGCGCTATCTTCAAGGACAGCAGCGACAGCCCGTACATAAGCGGTCCGTAGATCACATAGGAGAGAATGCCCCACGTGAACATCGAGGCGAATACCAGCACTACCATCGCCAGTACCGATGCTCCGATGAGCAGTCCGGCGTTCCCGGTGAACCGACTCCAGCTTTCGGACAGGAGTTGACCGATGTCCCAGCGCGTATCCGGTGCGTCGTATGTCATGCGATGTCTCCCTTTGTCGTCCCCAAGGTTCTGCTGGATTGTACGTGCCCGGCAGGCGTGGCGCAAGGACACGCCGGACCATGGCTGGCGCCCGGTGCGTCCGGCGGGTAAGATGGGCGGAAAGGTAAACGCCATGGGCGAAACAGCAACACGGAGATGAGCAGATGATGCGATGGCAGGCGGGGGTGTTGGTGGCGGTGCTGGCGGCGGCGGGCGGAGGGTTTTCCTCTCTCGCGCAGGAGGTGATCATTCCCAACGCCTCCTTCGAGGAGGGTGACTCCGGGACCATCACGCATTGGGTGATGGAACATGGCGAAGGGCGGCCCACGACCGGCGGCCAGGACGGATCACGGGCCGCGCTCGTCGCGGGCGACACCGGCGCCACCAGTTATTGGCGCTCCGAAGCGCTGGACTTCGCGCCGCGTTCGGTGTACGCCATGCATTTCCGCGCCAAACGTGTTGGCGAAGGCGGTGGACCGCCGGTCGCCGGACCGGTCTTCAGCAACCTCATCCTGTATTCCACGGATATTGGCGAATGGACGGACTACACCCTGATCTTCCAGACTCCGGACGACATGACGCCGGAGCGGGCGTGGCTGCGCCTGGGCCAGGCGCGGATGCTGGAGGAATGCACGGTTGAATTCGACGACGTGCGCATTTTCCCGGTGCAGCCGGTCCATGCGCGGCAGGCCGGCATCGAGCTGGGCAACGGCGAACGCATCGACGGCAACCGTTACTATTCCTCGCCGCCGTGGAGCCTCAAGTACTCGAACACGTACCGGGCGCTGCACAGCTTCACCAACACCGTCTACAACCACAACGCCTTTCTGATGGGCGACGGGTCGCAGATTGTGTTCCGGTACGAGGTCGGCGGCCGGAGGCAGCTCTCGGCCTCGTTGGCCCTGCAACCGGAGTATCACTTCGACGGCCGGATGATCGCGGAGGCGAGCACCGACGGCGAGACGTGGCACGAGTTGCACCGCTATACGGCGCGCGAGGGTGAGATACTGACCCTTCCAGAAGCGATGTTTCCCGCCGAGGTCATCTGGATCCGGGTGCGTTGCGAGGCCGATGAGCCGGTTGGCATCGACTTCGAGCTGGGGGCGGTGGGCCTGGCCACCTTCGGTTACCAAGCCGAGCTCGACGGCGATCCGATCGATTTCCAGGGCTCGACCCGCTTCGTGGAAGTGATCGAGCGCGGTGCCACCGCGCATGTGTCGGTGGCATCCACGGGCGATCTCGTGCCGTTTGGCGCGAACGCCTACGAACTCGACGTCACCAATCCGTCCGGTGACGCCCTCGATGTCGCGGCACGCATCGTTGTCGAACACGACGGCCGGATCGTCCACGAATCGCGCCACGCGACCGTGCTTCCGCCCGCCGCGACGTCGCGGGTCGCCCTCCCCTACCATTTGGACACCTACGGGAAGCACGCAGTGACCGTCACCTTCGAGCAAGGCATCGCGTACGCCGCGCGCAGCCTCACCTATGCGTCGCCGCTGTACGCATCGGGCTACGGTGAACGGCTTCCGGGCTCGGACGATGCCGCGACCCTGTGGTCGGCGTCGTCCGCATGGAAGGTGGCGCGCAACATCCCTGCGCCGGACACCCAGGGCGACGCCCTGCGCCTTGCGCTGGCGCGCAACGAAACCGAGGCCGTGCAGCTTGTCGTGCGGCCCGCGCGCGACCTGACGGGTTTCCTGGCCACCGCAGGCGACCTCGAGGGGCCGGACGGGGGCGTGATCCCGGCCGACTCGGTCGATGTGCTGCGTGTGCGCTACGTCAACGTGACGACGCCGACCGACCGTCTGGGCGCCATCGCGCCGTGGCCGGAACCGCTGCCGCCGTTCCGGGGCCCGATCGACCTCCTGGCGGATCAGAACCAGCCGCTGTGGATCCGCGTCCGGGCCGAAGAGGGGCTTCCCGCCGGCATCTATCATGGCGAGATTCACCTGACGGCGGACGGCTATGACGCAACGGTGCCGCTGGAAGTCGAAGTGTACGGCTTCACACTGCCGCGGGAAATGACGATGGAAACCGCCTTCGGGGCCTCCGAGGGCATCGTCGCGCAGTATCACCGCCTCGACAGCATGGAGGACCGGCGCGCGGTCTGGGAGATGTACCTCGACGCGCTGGCGGCCTATCACTTGTCGCCGTACAACCCGGCGCCCTTCGAGAGCATCACGGTCGAATGGCCGCCAGCGGGCGCCGATCCCAGCGAGATGACGGCCAGGATCGATTGGGAAGACTGGGCCGCGGAAATGGAACGGATATTCGAGAAATACCCGTTCAATACCTTCCGCTTTCCGATGCCCGGGCTGGCGGGCAGCAAGTACCCCAAGCACCGGCGCGAGATCGCCGGATTTCAGGGCGACACGCCCGAATTCCGGGCCCTGTTCCACAGCTACGCCAGCCAGATCGAGGCACTGTTCCGCGAAAAGGGCTGGCTGGACAAGGCCTACATCTACTGGTTCGACGAGCCGTACGACAACGACATCCCTTTCGTACAATCCGGCTTCCAGTTGCTCATGGATGCCGCCCCCGGGCTGCGCCGCATGATCGCCGTCAACAGCGCGAAATACCTGCCCGCGCTCGAGGGCTATGTCAACATGTGGTGCCCGCAGATCAACGCCGCCCTGCTGCCGTTTGTCGATCGGCGCCGCGCCGAGGGCGACCGCTTCTGGTGGTACGTCTGCACGAACCCGAAGGAACCGTACCCGGGCCTCTTCATCGACCATCCCGGCGTCAACATGCGCGTGTGGTCGTGGATGACATGGGGAAGCAACGTTGAGGGTCTGCTGGTCTGGGCGACGGTCCGGTGGCACTCGAAGGCCGCCCACCCCGACGCCCTTCAGAATCCGTATGAGGACCCGATGACGTGGCAGGGCGATGCCGGACCCGGCGTCCGATCCCCCTACGGCAACGGCGACGGCGTCTTCTTCTACCCGCCCGAGAGCGTCTTTGAAGGCGGCGAGGGCCCGGTGCTTGAGGCGCCCGTCGGGTCGATGCGCGGCGAAATGCTGCGGGACGGCATCGAAGACTATGAGTACTTCGCGATCCTGCGGCGCCTGCTGGACGAGAAGGGCGTCACGCTCACCGGCGACGAGCAGGCGGCGTATCGCGCGCTGCTGACGCCGCCGGGCGAGGTATACACGGACCGGCGAAGCTATTCCTTCGATCCGGCGCCGCTCGAAGCCCACCGCGACAAGCTCGCGCGGGCGATCGCGGCCCTCCTGCAGCGGTAGCAGACGGGACAACCCGTTGTTTCCACGCGGGGAGGGGCCGCACCGGTCTTCTCCCCGCGTTGCCGTCCATGCCGGCCGCGCATGCGCGTTTGCAAACTGCCTCCGGGCCGTGCCACCCTCTGTGGACGGTTTGTATCGTCCAACACGTTCAAGGAGACTCATCATGTACCGTGACCTTAGCCGATGCCGGAAGGCCAAGACCGGACGCTGTTCGTCCTGGGATCGCACAGGCCGCAACGCCGATGCGTGGTTTATTGACACAGGCGAGACAGTTGTGCTCGCGGACATCAAGGGCCCGGGGCGCATCACCCATATCTGGATGACGCAGGGACATCATTACCGCGACGTGCTGATCAAGATCACGTGGGACAACGCCAAGAGCCCGAGCGTGCTGGTGCCGCTGGGCGACTTTTTCGGGCTCGGACACACCATCGTGAACAGCTACGAAAGCTTTCTGTTCACGGCGTCCGCCAACGAGAACAACGTCATGGAGGCCGGCTGCGCGCTGAACTGCTACGCGCAGATGCCGTTCCGCGAACGCGCGTTGATCGAACTTGTCAACGAGGCGGGCGAGCCGCACGGCCAGTACTTCTACATCGACTACGAGACCTACGACGAGCCACTTCCGGAGGACGAGGGATATTTTCACGCGGAGTTCCGGCGGGAGAACCCCTTTGGCGGCTGGGCCCACGAGATCCGCGTGAACACGCCCGAAGCCAACATCGTGAACGCGGAGCGGGACGCCTGGGACAACAATTACGTCATTCTCGAAACGAAGGGCCGCGGGCATTACATCGGGTGCAACCTGAGCGTCACGAACTTCCAGGGCACCTGGTGGGGCGAAGGCGACGACATGATCTGGGTCGACGGCTACAAGTGGCCGCCCGACCTCCATGGCACGGGCAGCGAGGACTACCTGAACCAGGCCTGGGGCATGCAGCGGAATGCCTTCCAGCGCAACGGTTCGAGCATCCATGAGGCCGACACGAAGGGTTACCAGACCAGCTATGTGCACCACATCGAGAATCCGGTGCACTTCGAGAAGGAGATCAAGGTCACCATCGAACATGGTCACGGCAATCACCTGGCCAACGAAATGTCGAGCGTGGCGTACTGGTATGCGGACCGGCCGACGCGCGTGAAGACGCCGCCGCCCGCCGCCAAGCGCCAGCCCGTGCTGCGTGACCGGACCGGATGGAAATATGATCCGAAAAACCAGATCACCTCGCGCACGGTCACGCCGAACGCCGAGATGAAGAAGATGAAGAAGATCTGGAAGGACATGCACGCCACGCATGACAAGGTGGGCAAGCCCCATCAGACCGAGTACCGCAGGGCCTTGGCCAAGTGCAAGAAGGTCTCGAACAAGACCACGGGCGGCAGGAAGAAATAGCACCTTACCTTCGATGGCGCCGGCACGGCGCTCCCCATCCGGGAGCGCCGTCTTTCTGTCTGAGGCGCATCCCGCCTGCGTTTTTGCAAAACTCCCCCGCTTTGTGCCACGCTCACCGGCGCTTTGGCCATGGTCCATTCACAAGGAGACGCATCATGCATCGCGAACTGACCCGCTACCGCAAGGCGACCACCGGACGCTGTTCGTCCTGGGACCTCACGGGCCGCAACCGGGACTTCTGGTTCATCCGCCCCGGCGAGACCGCCGTGCTGGCCGACATCAAGGGTCCTGGACGGATCACCCACATCTGGATGACGCAGCCCAATCACTACCGCGACGTCCTGCTCAAGATCACCTGGGACAACGCCAAGAGTCCCAGCGTGTTCGTGCCGCTGGGCGACTTCTTCGGGCTGGGGCACACCATCGTCAACAGCTACGAAAGCCTGCTCTTCACTGCGTCCACCAGCGACAACAACGTCATGGAGAAGGGCTGCGCCCTGAACTGCTACGCCCAGATGCCCTTCGGGGAGCGTGCGGTCATCGAGCTCATCAACGAGTCCGGCGAGGACCACGCGCAGTACTTCTATATCGACTACGAGACCTATGACGAGCCGCTCGCCGACGATGAGCTGTACTTCCACGCCGAGTTCCGCCGCGAAAACCCCTTCGGCGGCTGGGCACACGAAATTCTCGCGAATACACCCGAAGCCAACGTCGTGAACAAAGAGCGCGAGGCGTGGGACAACAACTACGTCATCATGGAGACAAAAGGGCGCGGGCATTACATCGGGTGCAACCTGAGCATCACCAATTTCCAGGGCACCTGGTGGGGCGAGGGCGACGACATGATCTGGGTCGACGGCTACAAGTGGCCGCCGGACCTGCACGGCACGGGCAGCGAAGACTACTTCAACCAGGCGTGGGGCATGCAGAAAAACGCCTTCCAGCGCAATGGCACGAGCATCCACGAGAACGACACGAAAGGCTACCAGACCAGCTACGTCCACCACATCGAGAATCCCGTGCGTTTCGAGAAGGAGATCAAGGTCACTATCGAGCACGGTCACGCCAACCACCTGGCCAACGAAGTGTCGAGCGTGGCGTATTGGTATGCGGACAAGCCGGCGAAGGTGAAGACGCCGCCGCCCGTCGCCAAGCGCCAGCCCGTGATGCGCAAGGGCTACGGATGGGACCCGCAGAAGAAGAACCAGATCACCTCGCGCCTGGTCGCGCTGAGCGCGGAGATGAAGAAGATGAAGAGGTGGTGGGCCGAGAAGCGCTTCGGTCCGCACATCGGCCTGGACAAGAAGCAGATCGCCGAGTTCGAGCGGCAACTGACCAAGACCAAACAACCCCTCAAAAAAAGCGCGGCCCGAAAGAACAACTAACACTGACCACTGTGCTGATTGCGCGGCTGGCGCCCCCGGCCCGGGGGCGCCTGTCTTGCTTTGCCCTGCTTCGACAGATAAATGCGGGCAGTCTGCGGATAAGGGCGCTCTGGATACCTCCCGGCACCACCGTCTTTGACCGCTCTACCCCCATCTGCTAGAGTACGCAACCGATCCCGGCCCAGTCTCAGGCACGTGCGTTGCCGAACGGAGAATACCATGACATTCAGCGAAGACCTCGGCTGGCGAGGCTACATCAATCAGGTGACCAACCCCGAACTCATCGGCAAGTTGGACGCCGAGCGCTTTACGCTGTATTGCGGCTTCGACCCGACGGCGGACAGCCTGCATATCGGGAGTCTGCTGCCGATTCTCGCGCTGGTGCGCTTTCAGCAGGCCGGACACACGCCCATCGCACTGGTTGGCGGCGCCACGGGCATGATCGGCGACCCGAGTTTCAAGACCCAAGAGCGGCAACTGCTCAGCACAGACCAGATCGCGCACAACGTCCGGGGTATTCGCGCCCAGCTCGAACGGTTTCTGGACTTCGAGGGCCCGTGTGCGGCCCGGCTCTGCAACAATGCGGACTGGCTGGTGAACATGTCGCTCATCGCGTTCCTGCGCGATGTCGGCAAGTGTTTTTCGGTCAACATGATGATGGCCAAGGAGTCCGTCCGCGCCCGGCTCGAGGATCGCGACCACGGCATCAGCTACACCGAGTTCTCGTACATGCTGCTCCAGTCCTACGATTTCCTGCACCTCAACGACACAGAGGGGTGCACGCTCCAGATCGGCGGCAGCGACCAGTGGGGCAACATCGTCGGCGGGATCGACCTGATACGCCGCACCCACGGCCGCGAGGCCTACGGCCTGACCATCCCGCTGGTGACCAAGGCCGACGGCACGAAATTCGGCAAGACCGAAACGGGCAACATCTGGCTCGACCCGGCCCGCACGTCGCCGTACAAGTTCTACCAGTTCTGGGTCAATCAGGCCGACGCGGACGTGGTGAAATACCTGAAGTTCTTCACCTTCCTCCCGCGCGAGGAGATCGAGGCGCTCGAACAGCAGGTCACGGAGGCCCCCGAACGCCGCGAGGCCCAGCGGCGGCTCGCTGAGGAGGTCACCCGGCTGGTCCACGGCGAGGAGGCCCTGCGCAATGCCGTCAACGCGTCGCAGGCGATGTTCGGCGGCGACCTGTCCGGACTCGACGAGGCCACGCTGGAGGACATCTTCAGCGAGGTGCCTTCGCACACGTTCCCGCGGGCCGCGCTGGACGAGGGACGGCCCGTGCTGGACGCGCTGGTGGACGCGGGCGTGTTTGCCAGCAAGGGCGAAGCGCGCCGCATGCTCCAGAGCGGCGGCGTGTATCTCAACAACGCGCGCATCGAAGACGGCCAGACGCTCGGCCCCGCTTCGCTGCTGACGAAGCGCGTCGCCGTGGTCCGCAAGGGCAAGAAGAACTACTACCTGCTCAAGTTCGAGGGCTGATCCGCGCTCAGTCGTCCGGCCCGAGCATCTTGCGCGGGTCGACGACTTCGTCGAATTTTTCGGCGGTCAGCAACCCCAGCCGGAGCGCTTCTTCCTTCAACGTTGTGCCGTTTGTGTACGCCGTCTTGGCGATTTTGGCCGCGTTGTCGTAGCCAATCGTGCTGTTGAGCGCGGTGACCAGCATCAGCGACTGCTGCATCAGCGCCTCGATGCGCGGGCGGTCGGCCTCGATGCCCACGACGCAGTGGTCGGTGAAGGACACGGCCGCATCGGCCAGCAGCCGCGTCGACTGGAGCAGGTTGTAGGCCATCACGGGCTTGAAGACGTTCAGCTCGAAATTGCCCGAGGCCCCGGCCATGTTCACGGCCACGTCGTTGCCCATCACCTGCACGGCGACCATCGTCACGGCCTCGCTCTGCGTCGGATTCACCTTGCCGGGCATGATGGACGAGCCCGGCTCGTTGGCGGGGATGATGATCTCCGCCAGCCCGCAACGGGGACCGCTCGCCAGCCAGCGCACGTCGTTCGCGATCTTCATCAGGCTGCATGCCACCGTCTTGAGCGCGCCCGACGCCATCACCATCGCGTCGTGCGCGGCCAGCGCCTCGAACTTGTTGGGCGCGGTCTCGAAGGGCAGCCCGGTCAGTTCCGCGATCATGCGCGCGACGAGCACATCGTAACCCTTCTTCGTATTCAGCCCCGTGCCCACGGCGGTGCCGCCAATGGCCAGCTCGCGCAGTTTGGGCAGGGTGCTCTCGACGCGCTCGATGCCGTTCGCCACCTGCTGCACGTAGCCGCTGAACTCCTGGCCGAGCGTCAGCGGCACCGCGTCCATCAGGTGCGTGCGGCCAATCTTGATGATGCCGGCGAAGGCCGCCGCCTTGGCGTCCAGCGCCTCGCGCAGGTGCGCCAGGCCCGGCAAGAGGCGGTGGGTCAATTCCTCGACGACGGCGATGTGCATCGCGGCGGGAAAGGTGTCGTTGCTCGACTGGGACATGTTGACGTGGTCGTTCGGATGGATCGGGTCCTTGCTGCCGAGGGCGCCGCCGAGCAGCTCGATGGCGCGGTTGGCGATGACCTCGTTGGCGTTCATGTTGGTCTGTGTGCCCGAACCCGTCTGCCACACCACCAGCGGGAAGTGGTCGTCGAGCGTTCCGTCGATGACCTCGTCCGCCGCCCGGCAGATGGCGTCGCAGCGGCGGTCATCAAGCAGCCCCTGCTCGCGGTTCGCCAGCGCCGCGGCCTTCTTCAGGATACCAAACGCGCGAATGAGCGGCCGGGGCATGCGCTCGTCGCCGATCCGGAAGTGAACAAGCGATCGCGCCGTCTGGCAGCCGTAGTACCGGTCCGCCGGCACCTGCATCTCGCCCATCGTGTCGCGTTCAATACGGTAATCCACTGAAACACCCTCCGCGTATGGTTGTGCCCGCGGGATCACCGCACCGGCATGCCGGCGGCGTCCCGTTCGCGCAGTTCTTCGAGAAACGTGCCAAAATGGTAGCGCGGCTGGAAGCCGAGCACCTCTTTGGTCTTTTCGAGATCGACCACGATGGGCCGCTCGGGAAATGCCAGCGCGTACTTCTCCATCAGCGGCCGGTAGCCCGGCCAGTGCGCGTCGATGACGCCCATCGGGTCGTCCTTGAAACGCTCCACATCACCCGCGGTGAACGGGTGGTCCTTCCCGATCTCGAACCAGTCGCAGGTCACCCGCCCGTCCAGCACGGCCTCCATGGCCGCTACCGTACCTGCGACGACATCGCGCCGGTCGACGCCGCCGGTCAGCAGGCGCAGACCGTAGCGGATGAAATCGCCGCCATAGGGGGTGAAGTCCCAGGGCCGCACGATCGCGATGCGCCGCCCGTGCACCCGGTGATAGTACCCGCAGAGGTGCTCGCCGATGAACTTCGAGAAGCCATATTTCTCGCGCTCCCAGCCCGCGATGGCGACGCTGCCGGCCCACACCAGATTCGGCACGGCGTGCTGCAACGCGCTCTGGAAGATATTGAACGTGCCATCGACGTTGAGTTGCCAGTAGTCCACCTCGCTCTTCTGGCCGCCGTGCATCCCGTGCCACGCAGGCGTATGGATGATGACGTCACAGCCCCGCGCCAAGGGCAGCACCTGATCGAGCGACCGCAGGTCCGCCTTCCGGTACTCGTGCGGCGTGTCCAGGTCAAAGCAGTCGGACAGGACCAGGTCGTGCCGTCCTTCGAGGGCCTCGACGAGGCCGGACCCCAGACTGCCGCTCGCGCCGGTGATGAGGATCTTCATCTCAGTCGTC
Organism: Candidatus Hydrogenedentota bacterium; assembly: GCA_052033955.1. Taxonomy (GTDB): domain Bacteria; phylum Hydrogenedentota; class Hydrogenedentia; order Hydrogenedentales; family SLHB01; genus JBPOJD01. The sequence continues at coordinate 13,165 of JBPOJD010000018.1, read as the reverse complement.
TCCCGAGGGTGGCGCCGCACCCAGTTTGGCCCGGCAACGCTCCGCCACGGCCGCATAGTCCGCGATGGCGCTGCGGCCGGCCGCCGTAAGCCCGTAGACGCCGCGATCGATGCGCTCGAACCACCCATAGAAGTTGCTGGAGAGGATGGATTGCGCCTTGGGCGGCGCACCAAGCGCACAGAGCTCCTTTGGACGCAGCGCGCCGTGTTGTTCCAGACAACACGCGACCAGCAGCGCAGCTTCCCGGTACGCCGTGACGAGCTTGGTGCCGTGGCAGCCGCCCGTGTTGTCGTCGCCGCTGCGTCCGGCCATCTCGGTGAGCACCGCGCGGCGGGCCGCCTTGCGCTTCTGGCGCTGGAAGGGCGTGGGATGACACACAACCTCGACGTCGCCGCCCTGCACAAAGAGCAGCCCCAGTTCGAGCCGCCGCAGGAGGTGCTTGATGCCCCGCCACCGCTTGCTCCAGCCGCCGCACGGCGGATAGGGCAGCGCCACGTAGACGCTGTCGGTCACGCGCTGCCGGGCGGCCGCCTGGATGAGCAGGTCTGTGCTGAATCCCCGCTTGAGTTCGATGAGCACCAGGTCCTCGCCCCGCCGCGCGGTCACGTCGCAGTGGTGCACCTCGGCCCGGACCTCATAGCCCAGGCGCGTGAGGTAGTCGCGGACCGGCGGGAAGAGGTCGGTCTCACGGGCGGGTTTCGGGCTGGCCTCGCGATCAGGCATCGGCATCCTCGTGGTGCGCCCAGACCCGCCGCGCCTTGGGTCCGGTCGTGCTGGGCACGCCCGTCACTATACCAAGAACACCGGGCGGGCATGAAGTGGCGGACAGATTGTTGCTTGTTTATACTGCAAATTCAAGACGGGCGGCTATCACGCGGCCCGCAAACCAGCACGGAGCGATAGCATGGCAAAGGCTAGGCACAACGCCAGGGAGGCGCGCATTCCCGCGCGCCACGAGGTCAACGAGGCCGACACGTGGGACCTTGCGCCGCTGTTCAAGAGCGATGCGGCCTGGGAGCGCGCGTTCAAGAAACTCGAGGGGCAGATCCCGGAGTTCGCGCGGTTTCGCGGCACGCTGGGCAAGGGTCCCAAATACCTGCGGGCGTACTACGACTTCGAGATCGCCTTTGACCGGGCCGCCGAGCCCGTCGGATCGTACGCCTTCCTCAAGGCCTCCGAGGATGTCGCCAACAGCACCTACCAGGGCATGGTGGCGCGGTATCGTCACATGGCGACGCGTGCCGCCGAGACCGCGAGCTTCGTGGCGCCGGAGATCCGCGCGATCCCGAAGAAGACCATCGCGGCCTATCTCAAGGCACCGGTTCTCAAGGACTACCGGATCCTGCTCCAGCGGCTGCTGCGCTACACGCCGCACATCCTGACGCTCAGGGAGGAGCGCCTGCTGGCCATGCAGGGCGAGGTGGCATCGTCCGCGTCCCGTGCCTTCGACCAATTGAACGACGCGGACCTGAAATTCGGATTCGTGCGCACGGAGACCGGCAGGAAGGTCGAGCTTACGCACGGAAGTTTCCGGGAACTCCTTGAGTCGCCAAGCCGGGCCGTGCGCAAGAAGGCCTTCCACCAGTTCTACGAGCAGTATGAACGGCACGCGAACACGCTGGCGGCCACGCTCAGCGGTTCCGTGCTGCAGGACATCTACGTGGCGCGCGCCCGGAACTTCCCAAGCGCCCGCGAGGCCTCGCTCTTTTCCGACAACGTGCCGGTGGCCGTCTACGACAACCTCATCGAGGCCGTTCACGGCAATCTCGACACGGTCTACCGCTACCTGGATGTGCGGCGACGCGCCTTGGGGCTGCGCGACCTGCATGCCTACGACACCTACGCACCCCTGGGAGGCGACATCCGCAAGCATACGCCCTTCGACAAGGCCGTCGAGACGGTGACCGAGGCCCTCGCGCCATTGGGCGACGCGTACTGCAGGACACTGCGCGACGGTTTGCTCCATCACCGCTGGGCCGACCGCTATGAGAACCAGGGCAAGCGCAGCGGGGCCTTCTCGGCCGGCGGGTTCACCGGACCGCCCTACATGCTCCTCAACTACAAGGCGGACATCGTCGACAGCATGTTCACGCTCGCGCACGAGGCGGGCCACTCCATGCACACCTACTACAGCTCGCGCAATCAGCCGTACCAGTACTACGACTACACGATCTTCGTCGCCGAGGTGGCCTCGACCTTCAACGAGCAGTTGCTCAACCACCACATGCTCCAACGGGCGCGCGACAAGAAGACCAGGGTGTTTCTCATCAACCGCGAGATCGACGAGATCCGCGGCACCCTGGTGCGGCAGACAATGTTCGCCGAGTTCGAGAAGATCACGCACGCCCTCGCCGAGGCAGGCGAGCCCCTCACCCTCGAGCGGCTGCGCGAGGAGTACCGCACGCTCCTCGAGCTGTACTTCGGCCCGGCGTTCACGATCGACGACGCGCTGTCGCTGGAGGGCCTCCGGATTCCCCACTTCTACCGGGCGTTCTATGTGTACAAGTACGCGACGGGCATTTCGGCCGCCATCGCGCTCTCACAACAGGTCCTCAGCGGCGGCAAGAACGAGCGTGACCGCTACCTGGCCTTCCTCAAGAGCGGGTCGTCGAAGTTTCCCCTTGACCTGCTGCGCGACGCCGGGGTCGATATGGAAACCCCGGGACCGGTGGACACGGCCATGGCCCGTTTCAAGGAACTCGTCGACGAACTGGAGGAGCTGACATGAGATGCATGCACGGCCTCATGCTGCTGGCATTGGCGGCAGTGGTACTGCCCTGTTCGGGCGCCCGCGCAGTCGACGGCGCGTCGCTGCTCGAAAGCGTCTCCCGCGGGCAAACGTTCCGCGCCCTGCGCGAAAGCAGCTCCAAGGAGGACCTCACCGAGAACCGCGACAACCGCCCCATCGAACCTGGTGAGACGCTGGTCCTGGGCGAGATGGAAGGGCCGGGCATCATCACCCACATCTGGACCACCATCAATGCCCGCGACCCTTTCTACGGCAAGTCGCTGGTGCTGCGCATCTACTGGGACGACTCGGAAGCGCCGAGCGTGGAGGTGCCCTTCGGCGACTTCTTTGGCGTCGGACACGGCGCCGAGGCCGGTTTCACCTCCGCGCCCATCGTCTGCGCCGCGCGGGGCCGCGCACGCACCGCGTTCTGGCGCATGCCCTTCGCGAAGCGCGCCCGCGTCACGATCACCAACGAGTCCGACACCCATCGCGTCGACTCGTTCTACTATTACCTGGATTGGGAGCGGCACGAAACGCTCCCCGCCGACAGCCTGTACTTCCACGCGCGCTACCGGCAGGAAACGCCGGCCAAGCCGGGCAACTACGTCATCCTCGACGTCACCGGCCGGGGGCAGTACGTGGGAACGGTGTATTCGGTGTTGCAGGCCGAGACCGGGTGGTTCGGCGAGGGCGACGACTTCTTCTACGTGGATGGCGAGGCCTACCCGTCGTTACGCGGCACGGGCACGGAAGACTATTTTGGCGACGCGTGGGGTTTCCGCGAGTTCGCCACGCCGATGTTCGGGGTCCCGCTCTACGACGGGGTCTTTCCCGGCGATCGCGTGACCGCCTATCGGTGGCACCTGCCCAATCCGGTGCCCTTCCGCGAGTCGCTCCGCCTCGAGATCGAGCACAAGGGCAGCATTTTCACGGATGACGCAGCCTTCCTTGGACAGTTCTTCGAGCGCTACGACTGGATCAGCTCCGTCGCCTTCTGGTACCACGAAAAACCCATCGCGGCCGGCGACCCGCTGCCGCCCGTGAACGAACGCACGCCGCCGTATGCCATTATCTGGCCCGATAAGCTGAACGTGGACGCGGACCCGCTGCTCGTCCTGCAGCAGACCCCCACGTCCATAAGTTACCTGCCCCAGAAAGAGGAGGCCCGCATTTCGGTCACATTCGCGGTCGAGAAGGCCGGGCGCTACCAGGTCAGCGGCATGTTCGAGCACAACGTGCTGGGCGGGGTGTATGAGGTCTTCTTGGACGGTTCGTCTGTTGGAAAGACCCTCAACCTGCAAAACGAGACCACCGGTTCCGACTGGGTGATGCTCGACCTGCATGACTTGGCCGAGGGCGAGCATACCCTGCGCTTCGAGGGACGGCCGCTGCCGCCCGGACAGCGCACGCGCATGCCGCGTATCCACGGCTTCGGGTTGCGAAACCTCGTCCTCCTGCGCCTGGAGGACCTCGACGGCTACCAGCAGGGACTGAAGGAAGCGGCGAGCCAGGCGGCGGCGCAATAGGCGCGGTTCTCCTGTTCGTTCACGCTAGGCATCCCGTCACGCCAAGGAGAGACCATGACAAACGACACGGACCGTACCGGTTGGCATGCGCTCGGCAGCGAGGAGGTCCTGGCGCGTCTGCATTCGAATGCGGAAGGGCTGCGATCCGCGGATGCCGCGGCACGGCTGGAGCGCGAGGGCGCCAACGCCCTGGAGGCGGATGAAGGGGACAGCCCCCTGCACCTCCTTCTCCATCAGGTGAACAATCCGCTCATCTACCTGCTGATCGCGGCGGCCGCGGTATCGCTCCTGACCGGACACATGACGGACGCGGCGGTCATCGCCGGCGTCGTCGTGCTGAACACCGTGCTCGGGTTCGTCCAGGAGTGGCGCGCGGAAGGCGCCTTGGCCGCCTTGCGTCGAATGAGCGCTCCCAAGGCCCATGTCGTGCGGGACGGGCACACCCGCGAGATCGACGCGAGCGAGATCGTTCCCGGCGATATCCTGGCGCTGGAATCCGGCGCGCGCGTGCCGGCGGATGCCTACCTCCTCCGGAGCGACGAATTGAAGGTCGACGAGTCGGCGTTGACCGGCGAGTCCGAGCCCGTCTCCAAGCGGCCCGGCCAGTCCGCGCACGACGCCCCCGTGGCGGACCGTTTCAACATGGTCTGGATGTCGACCGCCGTGACAGCGGGCCGGGGCCGGGCGATCGCGGTCGCCACAGGCATGCAGACCGAAATGGGGACCATTGCCGGGCAGATGCGGGGGATTGACCGCGGCAAGACGCCGTTGCAGCAACGCCTCGACACCCTCGGCATGTGGATCGGCGCCGGAAGCGTGGCCTTGGCCGGGGTGGTGTTTGTGCTCGGCATGCTGCGCGGGTACGGATGGCTCGAGATGCTGCTGTTTGCCGTCGCGGTGGCGGTGTCCGCCATTCCCGAGGGACTGCCCGCGGTCATCAACGTGACGCTCGCGCTGGGCGTGCGGCGCATGGCCGACCGCCACGCCATCGTGCGGCGCCTGCCCGCGGTCGAGACCCTGGGATCCACGACCGTCATCTGCTCGGACAAGACCGGCACGATCACGCGCAACCAGATGACTGTCGTCCGCCTGCACGCCGCCGGGCATGGCTGCGTGGTCACGGGAGAGGGCTACGCCCCCGACGGGGATATCCGGACCGAAGACGGCGCGCCGCTGGATCCCTTGCCGGATCCGGTGGCGCTCGTGTTGCGCCTGGGCGCGCTGTCCAACAACGCCAACCTGGTCAATGAGGACGGCGCATGGCGGGTCGAAGGCAACCCGAGCGAGGGCGCGCTGCTGGTGGCGGCCGCGAAGGCGGGCCTGGTCCGCCGTGATCTCGACAAGACCTTCGTGCGCCGTGCGGAACTGCCGTTTTCGAGTGACGCGAAGTATATGGCCACGCTCCACGACAACGGCGACGGCGGCCGCGTGCTCTACGTCAAGGGCGCGCCCGAGCGCATCCTCTCGTTCTGCAGCCACTACCTCACCGGCGACGGCCCGGCGCCGCTGGATGACGACGCACGTGCGCGGATAGACGCGACGGCACAGCAGTTTGCCGGGGATGCCCTGCGGGTCATGGCGGGCGCCTGCAAGGAATTCCACGGCGACGGCATTGATCGCGCCGAGGCCGAGACAGGACTCACCTTCGTCGGCCTGTGGGGAATTATCGATCCGCCCCGCGACGAGTCCGCGGCGGCGGTGGCGGCGGCGCGGGATGCCGGCATCAAGACGGTCATGATTACCGGCGATCACGCCACGACAGCCATGGCCATCGCCCGGCGTGTCGGCATTTCCGACAAGACCGAGGCGATCAGCGGCAGCGAAGTGGACGGACTGGAAGGACCCGCGCTGGCCGCACGCGTGCTCGAGGTGCGAACCCTCGCCCGTGTCTCGCCCAGCCACAAGCTCCGGGTCATGCACGCGCTCAAGGAACACGGCGAGGTCGTTGCCATGACCGGCGACGGCGTCAACGACGCGCCCGCGCTGAAGGGCGCGGACATCGGCGTCGCGATGGGCATCACGGGTACCGAGGTCGCCAAGGAGGCGGCGGACATGGTGCTGACCGACGACAATTTCGCGACGATCGTCCATGCCGTCGAAGAGGGGCGCGTCATCTACAGCAATCTTCAGCGCGTGATCTTCTTCCTGCTGGCCACCAACCTCGGCGAGATCCTCACCCTGACCGGCGCGCTCATCGTCGGCCTGGAACTGCCGCTGACCGCCGCGATGATCCTATGGGTCAATCTCGTCACCGACGGCGCCTGCACCATCCCCTTGGGCGTGGAACCCCGCCACGCCAATGTGCTCAAGCATCCGCCGCGGCAGCCGGGTGCCTCCATCCTCGACCGCGGCGCCCTCGCGCGCATGACCGTGCTGACACTCGTGATGGCCGTGGGCACACTGGGCCTTTTCTGGTACGAGATCCGGACCGGCACCATCGCCCACGCGCAGACCATCGCGTTCACCACACTCGCCGCGTTCCAGTGGTGGCAGGCGCTCAATGCCCGCTCGCGGTCCGAATCCATCTTCCGGGTGGGCCTGTTGGGCAACCGGTGGCTGCTCGCGGGACTCGCCGCCGCCGTGGTGCTGCAAATTGGCGTCGTGCACACGGCGCTTGGACAACAGCTCTTCGGCACGGTGTCCCTCACGGCCTTCGACTGGCTGCTGATTGTGCTGGTCTCGTCCTCCATCTGGGTCGTGGACGAAACCCGGAAGCTCCTGGGCTGGTTCCGGGAACCGTGAATAATCCCCGGCGCCCGGGAGTACTACCACCAGGGCCGGCAATGGAGCCGCCCAAGGGGACCAGGACCATGCGATACGCATTGTGGGCAGTGGTGGTGGGTGTGGTGCTTGCCGGTGGCGCGGGTTGCGAACGCGGCACGGCGACGCCGGCCCAGGGACAGTACCTGGCGGATCTCGAGGCGCGCGCCGGGGAAATGACCCAGGCCCTCGTCGAGGGTAACGTGGCGGACGTCACCAGGAGGTATACCGACCGGATGCAGCGGGCGCTGCCGGACGACAAGCTGCGCGAGGTCTGGAACGATTTCCAGAACCAGGCGGGCGCCTTCCAGCAGGTGGACCGCACGCGCCATGCGTTCATCCGCGGCTTCAACGTGATCTTCGTCGACATCCAGTTCGCCTCCCAACCGGCAACCCTCCAGTACACCTTTGACGGCGAGGACCGGCTCTCGGGGCTGTACATCCGCCCCTACGGCTTCGACTTCTGACGGACCGCGCCGCACGGGCCGGACATCGATTGACTCCGCCGCGGGGGTTTGTTAGCGTATCGCCGATCCTGCTCACCACACCAACAAGAAGGACGGAATGATGAGCGACAGCAAGCCCCTCGTGGCGATCCTCATGGGAAGCAAATCGGACTGGGACGGCTGCATGAAGGCCGCCGCGGACATCCTGGAGGAGTTCGGCGTGGCCTACGAGGCCCGCGTCCTCTCGGCCCACCGCACCCCCAAACAGGCCGTCGAATTCGTGCAGGACATCGAAAAACGCGGCTGCGAGGTCTTCATCGGCGGCGCGGGCGGCGCGGCGCACCTGTGCGGCGTCATCGCGGCGCACACGACCCGGCCGGTGCTCGCGGTCCCCGTCGAGAGCAAGCTGCTCGGGCTGGATTCGCTGCTGTCGTCCGTCCAGATGCCCGCGGGCATCCCGGTCGGCACCCTGGCCATCGGCAAGGCCGGCGCCGCCAACGCCGGGCTGCTCGCGGTCAGCATCCTCGCCAACAACGGACGCCCCGAACTCCACCAGAAGATCCAGGAATACCGCGACAAGCGCGCCGAGCAGATCCTGAGCGAAAAGCTGCCCACCGGCAAGAGCGGGTTTGTGCAGTAGCCGATCGGGCCAAGGGTGTTGGCAGACCGAAGACAAGGGGCTTAAGCCCCTTGCCTTTTTCCACTGTGAGTCAGTCCAGCCAGCCCGCGATGATGTTGACGGCCTTCTCTTCCAGCGTGTCGATCACGGTATCCTGTGTGAGTTTCATGCCAAAAGGCCCGACGGTGTAGCGGCGTTCCGGCCCGATGGTCTCAAAATCGAGGACGCGCGTACCCTGCGGCAGTACGAGCGAGAAGAGTTGGGGGTTGAGAGATTCGTTGACCGCCAGTACCTGCGCCGTCTGACTCACTTTCAGCCGGGGCAGATCGAGGTCGAATCCGTACGCGATGCCGACGAATGACCTGAGGGGCAGGTAGACGCCGGGCGCGACCTCCTGGAAATCCTGGAAGATCTCCCGCCGCTGCACGTGCCCCGGTTGCACCGCCGGTGCAGCCGCCCACGTCATCCCCTCGATATCCTCGCGTTGCCAGTACCACGTGTCCTCCACGACGGCCCAGTTCCGGTCCGGAGCGAGCACAAGGGAGCGTTCCAATTCCCCTTCCCTGAAGAGATGCAGGACGGCGCGGCCGGAATCATCACGGGTAAGGGTAACGCTACAACACTCCGCATTCAGTCCGCGCCGTAACACGGCGAGCCAGTCGGCCAATACCACCGGGGGCGTCCCGATGTGTCCGCCGCCTGCACGTTGCGCGGTCCGTTCCTCGCCGAGGGAGACGAGATCGGTCGTCCGTTCTCCGTCGTGCAACACGGTCCGCTTCCCGCCGCCGTCCTCCGGATACTCGGCACGCAGCTTGCCGTCCTGCCACCAGATTTCCTGTGTTACGTCATCAGGCGACGGCGTCGCGACCGAGGCGGGGTCGCGAAACGCCGCGTCGTCATAGGGAACCGTCGTGCTGCTGACGCGCTCCACGCGATGCAGCGAATGTATCTTGTCCAGACTGGCCTGCCACACTGCGGCGATTTCCTCGGGCACGGGCAGCGCCTCGCCGTACGCGACCGCGTGGAACGACATCACGGCGCAGACGCCCAAGATCAGCAGACACCGTTCACGGAAATTCATCCGGCACCCCCAAGTTTGTCCCTGCACCAACGAACGTCACGGGCTTCAATACGGTATCACCATTATAGCAGGCGTCTCCCCGGATCTCCGGTGACACAGCCGCCCTGCCCTGTTCTTGACTTCGATCGAGAATCGCAGCTATTCTCAGCCGCCCGAACCGGGCATTGGACGTCCCTCAAGGCCGCCGCGGTGTGCCTTGCGCCGTTTTTGCACTGGCATCTGGCCGGGCGTCTGCCGGCCGGCTTCCCCCAAACTCCAGGAGAGCGCTGATCATGGCCAATACCCCCACCGGTCTGGACGAAATCCTCGTCCGCTGGCGCAACATCGTCAAAGACAAGAAGCGGCAGATCATCACCCCCGACGAGACGATCGCCATGAAGATTGCCTCGCTCAAGCAGTGGATCCATCCGGACACCGAGCCGCTGGACGGCTGGGAGTTCCGGCAATTCAACTACACCCGCCATGGCGAGCGCGTCTACGAAGACGAGACGTGGCGCCCCATCCACGTCGGCGCGACGTGGGGCGGACCGGACATGAGCGCCGAGTTCCGCTGCAAGGGCACGATGCCCGGGCGCTTCAAGGGCCGGAAGGTGGCGCTCAAGGTCTATTTCAGCGGCGACGGCCTGCTCAGCGTCAACGGGGTGCCGTACCAGGGCCTCGATCCCTTCCGCGACACGGTGATCCTGACGGAACGGGCCGCGGGCGACGAAACCTACGATTTCCATGCCGAATGCTACATCTTCTGGCATGCCGGCGAGACGATCATCAAGAACTTCGAGTGCTCGCACTTCGCCGTGGTCGACCCGGAGATGAACGGCATCTACTGGGACCTCCAGTGCGCGTACAAGGCCATGATGGCCGAGGAAATCGCCGAGCCGGCCCGTCTGTTTGTGCAGGAGGTGCTGGGGCGCGCCACGCGCTTCCTCGATCAGAACGAGACCGACCCGGAGATCGTGCGCCAGAACGCGCGCCGGGCCGCCGAGGTGGTCCGCACGGATCTCTATGCGTCCGCCGCCTTCCAGAAGACCGGCCTGATGCACCTGAATGGCAATTCCCACCTCGATGTGTGCTTCATGTGGACCTATGCCGAGTTCGTGCGGAAGATCGGCCGCACCCACGCCACCGCGCTGCGCCTGATGGAACAGTACCCGGATTACATCTTCAGCCAGAGCCAGCCGCTCACGTATGAGGAAATGAAGGCCCACTTCCCGGACGTGTACGAGCAGGTGAAACGGCGCATCGCCGAGGGCCGCTGGGAGGTAATCGGCGGGTTCTACGTCGAGCCGGACGCCAACCTGATTTCGGGCGAATCCTTCGTCCGGCAACTGCTGTTCGGCGTGCGGTTCACGGAGCAGGAGTTCGGGAGGACCCCGAAGACGGCGTGGATCCCGGATGTCTTCGGCAATTCGTGGTCGATGCCGCAGATCCTGGCCAAGGCGGGCCTCAAATTCTTCGTGACGCACAAGATGATCCTGTGGAACGACACGAACAAGTGGAACAAGAACGTCTTCTGGTGGGAGGGGCCGGACGGCACCCGCGTCTTCGCCCATGTGCCCCCCACGGGCTTCATCGGCACGATGGAGCCGGACCACATGACCGAGCACTGGACGAAGTTCACCGCGAAGGACAGCATCGGCGAGAGCCTGTACAATTACGGCTGGGGCGATGGCGGCGGCGGCCCCGACGCGGAGATGCTGGAATCGCTCCAGCGTTACCGGCACTTCCCCGGCATGACGCCGACCCAACCTTCGACGAACGAGGACGCCCTCGAGCGGATGTATCAAAAGGCGCTCGAGCGCGACGACATCCCGGTCCACAATGACGAGCTGTATCTCGAGGAGCACCGCGGCACCTATACCACCAAGGCCGAGTTCAAGAAGAAGAACCGCTACTGCGAGTTCCTGTACCGCAACGCGGAGCTGTTCTCGTGCTTCGCGAACCGGCCCTATCCGCAGGAAACGCTGAATGCGGGCTGGAAACAGGTCCTGGTCAACCAGTTTCACGACTCGCTGCCCGGTTCGCACGTGCGCAAGGTCTACCACGACATCGTCGAACTCTACGACACGGCGATCCAGACCGGCGAGCAGGTGTTGCAGGGCGCGCTCGAGGACATCGCCGCCCGCATCGATACCCGCGGCGAAGGCCAGGCCGTGGTCGTATTCAACAGCCAGCATTTCGCCCGCGACACCGAGGTGAAGGTCGCCTGGCCCGAACAGGCCCTCCACGTACTCGACCCCGAGGGCAACGAGGTCCCCTCGCAGTTCACCCTCGATTTCGAGACCGGCAACAAGGTGCTCGTCTTCCAGGCCGAGGACGTCCCCCCGGCCGGGTACAAGGTCTACCGCATCGTCGAAGGGGCGGGCGCCACCGTCTTCCCCGATGTGGCGGCGACGGCCACCAGCCTCGAGAACGACTTCGTGCGCCTGACCCTGAACGGCGAGGGCGAGGTCCTCTCTCTCTATGACAAGGAGACCGGGCGCGAGTGCATCGATGCCGGCAAGCGCGGCAACGTATTCCGGCTGTTCGAGGATGAACCCGGCCGCCACGAGGCGTGGGACATCGTCTCCACCTACCGCGAAAACGAGTTCAGCACAGGCGCCGGCTCGGTCCGCCTGGCCGAGACGGGCCCGGTGCGGTCGGTGCTGGAGGTGACGCGCCCGTTCCGCGCGTCGCGCATCGTGCAGCGCATCGTGCTCAACCATGCCGCGCCCCGGGTGGACTTCGAGACCTTCATCGACTGGCATGAACAGCGCAAACTGCTCAAGGTCGAGTTCAACACGACCCTCCGCTCGCGCTTCGCGACCTACGACATCGCGTATGCCAACATCGAGCGCAGCACGACGCGCAACAATTCCTACGAGGCGGCCAAGTTCGAGGTACCCGCCCACCTCTGGATGGATCTGAGCCAGGCCGACCATGGCCTGAGCCTGATCAACGACTGCAAATACGGCCACGAGGCCGACGGCCAGTGCATGGCGCTGACCCTCCTCAAGGGGCCCACCTTCCCCGACCCCGAGTCGGACCTCGGCGAGCACCGCTTTACCTATTCGCTCTTCCCCCACTGGGGCGACTGGCGCATGGGCGGCACCTATGCCGAGGCCCTCGACCTCAATGACCCGGTCATCGCCGTGGTGACCGGCGCCCACGAGGGCGATCTGCCCCCGGTGCACACCTTCCTCATGTTGATGACCACCCACGGCTCCAACGTCACGCTCGAGGCCGTCAAGAAGGCCGAGGACTCGGACGCGCTCATCGTGCGCGTCGTCGAGCGGCACGGCGCCCAGGAGGACGTGACCCTGGTGATCGACGGGGATATCCAGAGCGTGACCGAGTGCAACCTGCTCGAACGCGAAGACACACCGGTCGAGGCCAGCGGCAACTCGGTTGGGTTTGTCATCAATCCCTACGAGATCCGGACGTTCAAGCTGCAAAGATAGGGTTCCGGCCGTTCACGATTTACAGGCCTCCGGGCACGGCGCCCGGGGGCCTCTGTCTTTTTGGCGACGAGAGATCTCTTGACAACGGCCCATGGCTATGCCCCCACTACTCCAGAGCACATCCCACAAGCCCCGGAGACCCCCGAAGATTTTTTCAAAAAAACGCTAAAGGTTTGCGCTCAAGTTGCCGATACTTTTGGCAGGTAAGCGGGAATGCGGGTCGCGGCAACGCGGTTGCACACGGCTTAACCCGATAAGGCGCAATGGGTTACGGAAGAGTGGCTGCGACGGTACCACCCCGCCCAAAACCATCTGCGACCTTGCCGAAAAGTTGAAGAGCCACCGGAATGGGACTGCCGGGCGCGGAATAATGGGCCGCGCCGGGCGGAGAAGGTGGCCGAGGAGCGCCAGCGGTCCCCCCGGGGGCCGTTGGACGAGTGCCCCGATGGGACCGGCGCGTGTGCGCCGGTGGGGCAAACAGGAGTCGCCGCGCAAGGATGTGCGGCAACCAACCACTCACGGAGGAAATGATATGGGACTCAGGATCAACACGAACATCGCGGCG
>JBPOJD010000035.1:0-159892 GCA_052033955.1 Candidatus Hydrogenedentota bacterium | reverse complement strand
TTGTCGTTGAGGATGACCAGCATGTCCGTCCCGAGGTGGCCCGCATGGCTGAGCGCCTCGAACGCCATGCCGCCGGTCATCGCGCCGTCGCCAATGATGGCGACGATGCGCTCGTCGCTGCCGCGCTGGTCGCGGGCAATCGCCATGCCCAGCCCGGCTGATATGGACGTTGAACTGTGACCGACGCCAAAGGGGTCGTATTCGCTCTCCGCGGGACGGGGATAGCCGCTGATGCCGCCCTTCTTGCGCAACGTCGGGAAGGCGTCCCGGCGGCCGGTGATCAGTTTGTGGGCGTAACATTGATGGCCGACATCCCAGATGACCTGGTCCTTGGGAGTATCGAAGACATAGTGGACCGCCAGCGCAATCTCGACCGCGCCTAATGGAGACGCCAGATGCCCGCCGTTGCGCGCCACCACCGTAAGAATGCGGTGGCGGAGTTCCTCGGCGAGTTGCTTCAGATCATCCAGGCTCAGTTTCTTGAGGTCATCGGGGCCATTCACCCCGTCCAGCAGGGGGGTGTGGTCGAAGTCCTCAGACTGTTTCTGGCCGTTATCCGCTTCGGGCATTCCGCAGGTTCCTTATGGGCGCTGAAACGCGCTGCGTTCTCCAGTGTATGGAGCAGCTTGCTGTAATCTCTGGGGGCCAAGAGGCATGAAAGCGCATGACCCGCCCTTCAGGGCCATTATAGCGCTTTTCCGCAAGAAAGCCTCCCCAGCGGAGAGGCACAGCTTGGGCACGGGCCGCTGAACACCCGCCATTTTAGGCCATCGCAGGCCAAAGGGTCAATGTCGCGGCTCGCCGTTGGCCGCGCGCAGGTCGCGCTTGAGGATCTTCCCGGTCGGTCCCTTGGGGAGCTGAGGCAGGATCTGGACCACACTCGGACACTTGTAGCGGGCCATCCGTTCACGGCAGTAGGCCATCACCTCCTCGGGCGTCACCTCGTTGCCGTCCTTGAGCGAGACGTAGGCCTTCACCTCCTCGCCGCGCACCTCGTCCGGAATGCCCACCACGGCCGCTTCGAGCACGGCGGGGTGCCCGTAGAGCACTTCCTCGATCTCGCGCGGATAGACGTTCTGGCCGCCACGAATGATGAGGTCCTTCTTGCGGTCCACAATGAAGAAATAGCCGTCCTGATCCATCTTTCCCAGGTCGCCCGTCCGCAACCACCCGTGAAACATCGTCTCCTCGGTCGCGGCCGTCCGGTTGAAGTAGCCCTTCATGACGTTGTGGCCTTTGATGACGATCTCGCCAACCTCGTCCACTTCGGCAAAGGTGTTGTCCTCGCGCAGGACGCGCATGTCACAGCCCCAGATAGGCCGTCCGATCGACCCGGGCTTGCAGGGAAAATCGCGGATGTTGAACGAGGCTACGGGGCTGGTCTCCGAGAGCCCGTAGCCCTCGAGCACCTGCACCTTGTAGCGATCCTCGAACTTGTAAAGGGTCTCGACAGCCATGGAAGAACCGCCGGAAATGGCCGTGCGGAGGCTCGAAAAGTCGTAGTCTTCCCACTCGGGCAACCCGAGCATGAAATAGTACATGGTTGGGACCGCCGCGAGTATGGTCACCTTGTCCCGCTGGACGATCTCCATCGCGCGCTTGGTCTCGAAACGGGGGAGCATCGTGATCGTGCCGCCGCCCAGCAGGGTGGCATTCTGGATACACGTCTGGCCGAACGAGTGAAACAGGGGAAGAATGGCCAGGGCCACATCGCCCGGCTGAACGCAGGTTACCCGGTCCCGCACGACGAGCGCGTTGAAGAACATGTTGAAATGCGTCAGTTCGGCGCCCTTGGGCCGGCCCGTCGTCCCGGAAGTGTACAGGATGACCGCCGTGTCGTCCGGCATCGTGGTGACCGCCTCGAACTGCTCCGACGCCTGCGCCAGGAGCCGGTTGAGGTTCTCCCCGACCACGGGTTTCTCGTTGTCCCCGGGTGGCGCGACGATGATGAGATGATGGCAGCCTTCGCAGGCCCCGAACGCGTGGGTGGCCTCCTCCGCAAAGCCTTTCCAGACGAAGAAGGCCTTGGCCTCCGAGTCGTCCACATGGTGGACGATTTCCTGTGCGCGAAGCAGCACGTTGATCGGCACGACCGTGGCCCCGGCGGCGAGAATCCCGAAATAGACGATACTGAAGTGGGGGGTATTGGGCAGCATCACGGCCACCTTGTCGCCCCGCTCGACGCCCATGTCCACCAGCGATGCCGCGACGCGGTTCACGGCGCTGCCCAGTTCGCGGTACGTCATCCGGAAGTCGTCCAGGATGAGTGCCGTCTGGTCCGGCCGCTCGCGCACAGTGAGTTCCAGGAAATGGGCCAAGTTCAAGCTCATATCGGTGCCACCTCCGCCGCTATTTCGCAAACTGCGAAAATCTCGCCCACGCAACGCCTCCGGAACACGGGCCGCGGACCGGTTAGTCCCGTGCGGCGTCCAAGACCGTACACGACCCCTAAAAAGGATTGCAACCTGCTGCCCGCAACGTCTTCCCACAGGCGGATGCCGGGCAAAGGGTGCGCCACACCGCGGCCATCTGCTACACTGGCCCGCACGCCAAGGGATGAGGGGCGCTCCGTGGAGACAGACCTTTCTTTTCTGGTCAGCACGTCAGCTAAGTCCGTTTGTCACTCGAAGAGGAGGCATGCCGATGCCGGACACGTTCGTGGATGAGCCTTGGAGGGAGATCCAGGGCATCCTGGCCGAACGCGACCGGACTCAGTTGACGACTTACCTGGCGAGACTCTCCCCGGCGGAAATCGCGCGCGCGATCACCTATCTGGATGACGAAGACCGCTCGGAACTGCTGCGGCTGCTCGAGCCGGAGACCGCCGCCGACCTGATTTCGGAGCTGTCGGACACCCAGGGGGTGGAACTGCTCGAGGAACTCCCCGCGCACGAGGCGGCGGCGATTGTCGAGGAACTGGAGAGCGACCACCGGGCCGACCTGCTTAGCGAACTAGACCGGAGCGACGCCGAGGCCATTCTGCGCGCCATGGATCCCGAGGAGGCCGAGGACGCGCGGCGTCTGCTCAACTTCGCCGCGGACTCCGCCGGTGGCATCATGGTCACCGAGTTCGTCAGCTATCCCGAGGACCGGACCGTCGAAGACGTGGTCAACGACCTCCGCCACAATGCCGACCTCTATTCGGACTACGGCGTGCAGTACGCGTATGTGATCTCATCCACCGGGACCCTGCGCGGCGTGGTGCGGCTCCGCGACCTGATCCTCGCGCGCAAGGACGCGCCCATCACCACCGTCATGATCGTCAACCCCGTAAGCGTCCACGTGGACGCCACGTTGGACGAATTGGAGCAGCTATTTGACCGCTACTCCTTTGTGGGGGTGCCCGTGATCAACGACGAGGGGCATCTGGTCGGCGTCGTGCGGCGTTCCGACGCCGAGCAGGCCTTTGGCGAGGAATCCGAGCGCGCGTTGATGCGGTTTGGCGGCATCGTATCCGGTGAGGAACTGCGCAGCACAGGACTGCTCGAGCGCGCATTCATGCGCCTGGTATGGCTCGGATTGAACCTCGTCCTCAGCCTGATCGCTGCCAGCGTAATTCTTCGCTTCCAGCAGACTATCGACCGTGTCATCGCGCTGGCCTTCTTTCTGCCGGTCATCGGCAATCTGAGCGGATGTTCCGGCAACCAGGCGGTGGCCGTCAGCATCCGCGAGCTGGCCCTGGGGCTGATCGAACCGCGCGACTTCCTGCGCGTGATGGGCCGCGAGGCACAGATCGGCATGCTCAGCGGTCCGGCGATGGGACTGCTGATCGGCTCGGCCACAATGGTCCTTTTTCGCGACCCGTGGCTGGCCCTGGTTGTCGGTGCCGCACTGGGGATCAATAACCTGCTGGCAGTGGTCTTGGGTGGTGCCGTACCGCTTCTGCTGCGCCGGCTGAATGTCGACCCTGCGCTGGCGGCCCCGCCCATGCTCACGACTATGCTGGATTTCCTTGGATTTACCATAATGCTGACTCTGGCGACATGGGTCCTCATCAGCCATCCCGTCTAGCCAAAAGACTGTCGATTCTTGACTTGCCGCTTCCCGTGTTGCTAGAGTTGCGCCCGAAAATCTCTGAGGGACGGTGCTTTCCAGAATGGACACTACTTCGCAGCCACAGAACCTTATTCAGGAATTTCTCCTGAAGCTTACCCGGCGTCAGGATCTCACGCGGGACGAGGCGGCTGCGGCCATGCGGGTCCTGATGGCAGGCGAAGCCCCCCCGGCGCTGGTGGCAGGCTTTCTGGTGGCCCTTCAGATGAAGGGCGAAACCATCGAGGAAATCACTGGATTTGCCGAGACCATGCGGGCGATGGCGACGCCGATTCGCGTCGACCGTACACCGCTGGTCGATACCTGCGGCACGGGCGGCGACCGGTCCGGCACCTTCAATATCTCAACAACGACCGCCTTTGTCGTGGCAGGCGCGGGTAGTGCCGTTGCCAAGCACGGGAACCGGAGCGCCACCAGCAAATGCGGCAGCGCGGACGTCCTCGAAGCGCTCGGCGTTCGGATTGATGCCCCGCCGGACAAGGTCGCCCGGTGCGTGGACGAGGTCGGCATCGGATTTCTGTTCGCGCGCACGCTGCACGGCGCCATGAAGCATGTCGCGCCGACCCGCCAGGAACTGCGCGTGCGGACGGTGTTTAATATACTCGGTCCGCTGACCAATCCCGCGGGCGCCCGCCGGCAGGTGATGGGGGTCTTTGACAAACGCCTCGTCGAACCCCTCGCGCATGTGCTGCGCAACTTGGGATCCGAGCATGCCTTTGTGGTTGCGGGATCAGACGGCATGGATGAGTTCACGCTGGCCGGGCCGACCTTCGTGGCCGAGGCTACGCCGGACGGGGTCCAGGTCTACGAGTTTGACCCGGGCGAAATAGACCTCGCCGTCACCGGTACGGCCGCGCTGGCCGGAGGCGACGCGGACCACAATGCGGTGCTGCTGCGCAACGTGTTGACGGGAGAGACGGGACCGCGGCGCGACATTGTTGTCATGAACGCGGCGGCGGCCATACGCGCGGCGGGAATCGCACGGGATTGGCGCGAAGCGCGCGAAGCGGCAGAGGAGTCCATCGATTCAGGCCGGGCACTGGCCAAACTCGAAGCACTGATAAAGGTTTCCCATGATTCTTGACGAGATATGCGCGAACAAGCGCGAGGAAGTGGATGCCGCCAAACGGGCCGTGCCCCTTCAGATTCTTGAGGAACAGATTGCCTCGGTACGCCCGGCGCGGGATTTCCGCTTGGCCATGCGCAAACCGGGGATCAGTCTTATCGCCGAAATCAAGCGCTGTTCGCCTACGTTGGGCCCGATCCTGAAGGACGCGGAGCCGACCGACTTGGCAGGCCTCTACGAGCAGGCGGGCGCTGCGGCCATTTCCGTGCTGACCGATAACCGGTATTTTGGCGGCGCGCTCAGCGATCTCACGTCGGTGCACAAGAGCGTTCAACTGCCGTGCCTGCGCAAAGAATTCATCATCGATGAGTACCAGATATACGAGGCGCGCGCCGCGGAAGCCGATGCCATCCTGTTGATCGTGCGCATCCTGTCGGATCAGCAAATCCAGGATTACCTCGCCGTAGCCAAACACCTGAAGATGGCGGTCCTGGTCGAGACACACGACGAGCCGGAGATCGAGCGTGCCATCGCCGCCGGCGCCCACATCATAGGAATCAACAATCGCGACCTGTCCACCTTTACGGTCGATATCGAGACCACCCTGCGGCTTAAGCGCTATGTCCCCGGTGGCCACGTCCTCGTCAGCGAAAGCGGGGTCAGCACGCGCGAGCACGTGCAGCGCCTGGAGGACGGGGGAGTGGACGCGGTGCTCATCGGCGAGGCCATTGTGCGCAGCCATGACATCCGCGCCAAGATCCGCGAACTGCTGGGCCATGACACGGACTAAGATTTGCGGCATCACCTCGATTGAGGACGCCTTGGCGGCCTGTGAGGCCGGCGCCGACGCCTTGGGCTTCAATTTTGCTGACGAAGCCAGGCCGCGCAACCGGTACATCGATCCGGCTGCGGCCCGGGCGATCATTGCGGCGCTGCCGCCGTTTGTGACGACAGTAGCCGTGTGTGTGAACGCGCCGCCTGCCGCGGTGCGGGATTACCTGCAATTTGTGGACTACGTACAGTTGCACGGCGAGGAGCGGCCCGAGGACTGCAATGCCTTCGGCGACCGGGTCATCAAGGCGTTTCGCGTCGGACCGGATTTCGACTTGAATGGCATGCAGACCTACCGCGTGGCGGCCTATCTGCTTGACGCGTATGTTGAAGGCGCACGCGGCGGCACCGGCAAGACCTTTGACTGGGGCACGGCGCTTCGCGCGAAGGCACTCGGGCGGCCGGTGATCCTGGCAGGCGGTCTGACGCCCGGCAATGTCGCGGAGGCCGTCCGGCAGGTGCAGCCCTATGCCGTGGACGTTGCGGGTGGCGTCGAAAGCGCCCCTGGAAAGAAGGACCATGATCTCATCAGACGTTTCATCCGTAATGCGCGGCTATAACTTTCCCGACGAGCACGGGCGCTACGGGCCCTATGGCGGCAAGTTCGTGCCCGAGACCCTCATGCCGGCACTCGACGAGGTCGAAGAGGCCTACCGCGCGATGCAGCAGGACCCGGCCTTCCAGGAAGAACTGCTCCGGTATCAGCAGACCTTTATCGGCCGCCCAACGCCGCTGTATCTGGCCGAGCGCCTCTCGAAACATCTCGGCGGCCCCCGTATCTACCTCAAGCGGGAAGACCTGGCCCATACCGGCGCGCACAAGATCAACAATGCCCTGGGCCAGGCCCTTCTGGCCAAACGCATGGGCAAGACCCGCGTGATTGCAGAGACCGGCGCGGGCCAGCACGGTGTGGCCACGGCCACCGCCGCGGCGCTGCTCGGCCTCGAATGCGAGATCTACATGGGCACGGAAGACATTGAGCGCCAGAAGCTCAACGTCTTCCGGATGCGCCTCCTGGGTTCGAAGGTCGTTCCCGTCGATTCCGGCAGCAAAACCCTCAAGGACGCCATCAACGAGGCCTTGCGCGACTGGGTGACCAATGTCGGGCATACGCATTATGTTCTGGGGACGGTCCACGGGCCGCACCCCTTCCCGATGATCTGCCGCGATTTCCAAAGCGTCATCGGACGCGAAGCGCGCGCGCAGATTCTCGAGGCGGAAGGGCGGCTGCCGGACCTCCTGGTCGCGTGCGTGGGCGGCGGCAGCAACTCGATCGGGCTCTTCTTCCCGTTCTTACACGACAACGTGCGCATGGTCGGCGTGGAAGCGGGCGGCCGGGGCATTGAACCCGGCCAGCATGCCGCGCGTTTTGCGGGCGGCTCCCTGGGCATGCTGCAAGGCGCCAAGAGCTACGTCCTCCAGGACGAGAACGGCCAGATCGCGGGCACGCACAGCGTCAGCGCCGGTCTGGACTACGCCAGCGTCGGTCCGGAGCACGCCTACCTGCGCAGCATTGGCCGGATCGAATACACCTACGCCACGGACGACCAGGCGCTCGAAGCGTTTCAGCGGCTCAGCCGGCTGGAAGGCATCATTCCGGCCCTGGAGAGTTCGCACGGACTGGCCCACGTGTGCGCCATCGCCCCGGACATGAATCGCGACGCCGTGGTGATTGTGAACTTGTCCGGCCGGGGCGACAAGGACGTGCAACAGGCGGCGAAGTTCATTCTGCCGGGAGAGGACCTCTAAGTGAATCGCATCACCCAACGCTTCGACGACCTCAAGAAGGCGGGCGTGCCCGCGTTTATCCCGTACATCACGGCTGGCGACCCGTCACTCGCGCGCACCAAAGAGCTGGTGCTCGCACTGGAGGCGGCCGGGTGCGACATCATCGAGCTGGGGGTGCCCTTTTCGGACCCTGTGGCCGATGGTGTCGTCAACCAGGAGGCCGCGCACCGCGCCCTGTTGCGCGGGGCTTCCCTTCGCCAGATCATCGCCATGGTCAAGGAACTGCGCGCACGCACACAGGTGCCCCTGGTCCTTTTCACGTACTTCAACCCGGTGCTGGTCTACGGTCTGGAGCAGTTTGCCGCCGATGCCGCGGACGCCGGTGTGGACGGCGTCCTGTGCGTGGACCTGCCGCCCGAAGAGGCCACCGAGTACAAGCGGCTGCTCGACGCCCGGGACATCGCCACGGTGTTCCTCGCCGCGCCGACCAGCACCCCGGCCCGGCTTGCGCTGATCGCGAAGATGGCCACGGGCTTCCTTTACTACGTCTCCCGCACCGGCGTCACCGGTGAACGCGAGGCCGTCGAGTCCTCGGTGCGCCAGAAGGTCGCCGAGATACGGACCCACACGACGACGCCCGTGGCGGTCGGGTTTGGCATCTCCACCCCTGCACAGGCCGCCGAGGTGGCGGGGTTCGCCGAGGGAGTGATTGTGGGCAGCGCCATCGTGCGGATGGTTGGCGAACTCGGCGACTCGGACGAGATGCCCTCGAAGGTGGCGGACTTTGTGCGGTCGTTGACCGCCGCAACGAAGGGCCTCACGGTGTGAGGCGCGCGCTTCCAGCTCATATCGGCGCCGGTGGGGCGCCTTCGGTTCTTGGGGAACAACCAACAGTGAGTGGCCATTGATGGATTACGATCTGGATCTCCAACTGCTGCGGACGGTGGTGTCCGTGCTTGTGTTTGTGCTCGGCGCGATGCTGGGGAGTTTCCTCAACGTGTGCGTGTACCGGCTGCCGCGCAACGAGTCGGTGGTCCGGCCGCGATCCAAGTGTCCCAAGTGCGGCAACGCGATCGCCTGGTACGACAACGTGCCAGTCGTGAGCTGGCTTGTGCTGGGGGCAAAGTGCCGCCAGTGCAGCGAGCCCATCAGTTGGCAGTATCCGCTGGTTGAAGCGCTCACCGGCAGTCTTTTCCTTGCCGTGTTCTGGAAATTCGGCTTCTCGATTGCCTCGCCGGTCTACATGGCGCTTGCGGCGGGGCTGGTCTTGATCACCTTCGTCGATCTCACCGACTGGACCATTCCCGACGTGTTGACTTTTCCCGGCATGCCGATCGGCATCGTCTGCGCGCGCGCGGCCATGGCCGTCCCCAACACCCGCCTCCTGCTGGACAATGTGTACCTTTCGCTCGCCGGTCTGGTGCTCGGCGGCGGGATCCTGTACCTGTTGGACAAGATCTCGCTGCTGCTGCTCAAGAAGCGCGGGATGGGCTTTGGCGACGTAAAGCTGATGGCCATGCTCGGCGCGTTTTTCGGGCCATTGGGCGTCTTTCTCATCATCATGATGGCATCGCTTCTGGGCAGCGTCGTCGGGATTTCGATGATCCTCATGCAGCGCAACCGTCCGGACGACGCGGGGGGGCACTACCTGCCGTTTGGCCCGTACATTGCCCTCGGCGGCGTGCTGTACCTCTTCATCGGCCCGGAGATCGTGCAGGCGTATCTGGCCCAGTTCCAGGCGCCGCCGCCCGTCATGTTGGGGATGTAGCACGTGGAGCAGTCGCTCCGCGAGGCAGGTATCCGCCGCATCAGTCTCCCCACGCCGTTCCCGGTTGGCCCGGTCAACGCCTATCTGGTCAACGGGCCGCCCGTGACCCTGATTGACACGGGCCCGGCGACGGACGAGGCCTTCGAGGCCCTCTCCGCAGCACTCGGCGACGCGGGCATGGCGGTACGCGATATCGAACGCATCCTCGTCACCCATGGCCACGTCGACCACATGGGCCTCGTTCCACGCATCGTGGCACAGTCCGGCGCACAGAGCTTCGCGCATCCTCATGCCGTCGCGCAGTGGCGGGAACACGACCGGCCCAAGGAGCGTCGCACGTTCTACGGCGTCTTTCTCCGCAACTGCGGTGTGCCGGATTCCGTCGCCTCGGAGACGCTGGATGAGTGGGAATCCTACCAGCCGGCGGATCTGGCCGTGCATTTCGATCACGAACTCGGCGACGGCGATCAAATCGGGCCGTTCACGGCGTGGCATGTGCCGGGACATTCGCCCTCGGACACGATCCTGCTGGACCGCGACCGCGGCATTGCTTTTACCGGAGATCACATCCTCCCGGGAACGACCCCCAACCCGATCGTACGCCGGACACGGCCGGGGCAGACCCGCGTGAAAGCCTTGGTGGAGTACCAGCAATCGCTCCGCCGCACGCGCGAGATGGACATACGGGCGGCGTGCCCCGGACACGGCGATCCCTTCGTCGATCACCGTGCGCTGATCGACGCGCTGCTCGATCGGCACAGGATCCGCACGGAGAACGTTTCGGAACTGTTGAACGAGTTTGGCACGCATACGGCCTTCACGCTGGCACGCCTGCTGCTCCCCAAGGTCGAGAACCGGCACGTCGTGCTGGCGGTGTCGGCCACGGTGGGCTACCTGGAAGTGTTGGAGGAGCAGGGCCGTGTCCAGGCCACATGGTGTGACGGCGTCATGTACTGGAGCGTCGGCGGGTTGAACGACAACTGAGGAGTACGGGTAATGGGACGCGATCGACTGGGACTGCTGCGATTTGAGGAGGGGTATTTCGAGCGCATCTGGGGCGGCCAGAAACTGCGCACGGATTTCGGCAAGGACATCCCGTCGGACCGCCCCATTGGCGAGGCATGGCTCATCTCCGATCACGAGGAATGCGAAAGTGTCGTGGCGCACGGCCCGCATGCGGGCCGCACCCTGCGCGCGTTGCTGGAGGAGGACGCCGGGGCCATCCTGGGTTCCTCCGCGTCGCTCACGATCCATGGACGTTTCCCGCTGCTGCTCAAGATCCTCGATGCGGCCGACTTCCTTTCCGTCCAGGTCCACCCGGACGACACTGCCGCCAAAGCGATGGGCGAGCCGGATGTCGGAAAGACCGAGATGTGGCACGTGCTCCAGTCCGAGCCCGGCAGCGAACTCATCTGCGGCATGGACCGCAACGTGACCCCGGAACTCTTCGCACAGGGCGTGAAGGACGGCTCCTTCGAGCAGCACATGACCCGCTTTCGGGTCGCGCCCGGCACGTCGGTGTTCGTGGCCTCGGGAACCGTGCACGCCATCGGCGCGGGCATCGTCCTGGCCGAGATTCAGCAGAACAGCAATCTCACGTACCGGATCTATGACTGGGGCCGCGTGCAGGAGGACGGTACGCCCCGCACGCTGCATGTCGACAAGGCGCTCCAGGCCATTCATTTCGGATCCGCGCACGGAGGTGCCGCCACGCCGCTCGGCTACACGCTCGACAACTGCCCGGTCGCCGTTCACGCGGCCTGCCGCTACTTCTCCGCCGAACTCGTGACCGTCGAGACCGCCTTCGAGCGCACGACCGGCGGACGCTCCTTCCACATCCTCCTCGCGCGCGACGGACACGTCACGGTCGAAGCCGACGGGGACCGGTGCGCGCTTGCGCCCGGGCAGGCCGTTCTGGTACCCGGTCAGGTCACATCCTTCCACGTGACGGGCCCCGGCCGCGTTCTTGACTATTATGTGCCCGACCTGCGCCGGGACGTCGTCGAGCCGCTGCGGAGCGCGGGACACACCGCCGAGGCCATCGCCGCCCTGGGCGGCCCGCGGGAACAGAGCGATTTAGCGCCCCATATCTGACCTGCAGGGTGTATACTGGTGCCGTGATACGGGTGAACATTTCCATTTTGGAACGGTTCGTGCCGTGGCAGCGCTTCCAGACCTCTTAGCTGTGAGAACGACACAGTTGAAGAGGGAAGCGGTGGCCCGGCGCCAGCGAAGGGATACGCTATGCAGTTTGAAGATGCACAGTTGGTATCCCGGTGCATGGAAGGCGACACGGAGGCCTACTCCACGCTTGTCCGCCGGTACCAGAGCGCCGTCTACGCGACCGCGTACTACTACGCGGGCCGCTATGGCGCCGCCGAGGACATTGCGCAGGACGCCTTTCTCGCGGCGTATCGCAACCTGCCGCGCCTGCGTGATCCCGGGGCATTTGGGCCGTGGCTCAAGGAGATTACCTGCCGCACCGCCGCCAACTGGCTGCGCCGGCATGGCAAGCGCCTGAGAAACGAGACGCCCTTGCCGCACCGCAGGACGATCGCCATCGAGGACGTCCGCGAAGGGCCCAGCGGCCGCCTGGAGCGCCACGAACTGCGGGACCGCATCCAGCAGGCGATTGACACGCTGCCCGAGCGGTACCGGCTGCCGGTGGTGCTGCGGTACCTGCAGGAACTGAGTTACGAAGAGATAGGGAACTTTACCGGAGAGTCCAGGGACGAGGTACGGGGCATATTGCAGCGGGCTGGGCGTCAGTTGCGCGATGTGCTCACCGGTCTGGACGATGTCGGAGGCGAGTCGAGTTGGCATCGTGCACGCAAGTAGAAGGCCTGCTTCAGGCCTTTGTTGATAACGAGTTGACCCCGGCCGAAAGGCTGGTTCTGGAGCAGCACATCATCGAGTGCGAGCGGTGTGCACGGGTCTTGCTGACGCACAAACGGTGCGCGGCGACGTTATTTGAATCGTTCGAAGCGGACCGGCTCGAGCGCGATCTGACCGGGAGCGTCATGCAGCACCTGCCGGAGATGGCGCCGGTGCCGTTTGACTCGCTGGGCACGAACTGGCGGGTCAAACACCCGCACGTGTGGGCCTCATGGCTGGCGCGTACGGGCCCCGTGGCGGCCGCGGCCGTCATCCTGGTGCTGGCCGCGCTGCTGACCAGATACTGGCCCGACCGGACACCCGGAGTCAGCGCAATAGGCGTTGTCACCCAGTCCACGGGCGCCGTACAGCGCATCGAGGCGTCCGGGACGGAACGCGAGCCGGTAAGGGTCAAGGAATTTGTGGAATCGGAAGAACGCTACGAGACCGGAGACGGCTCGACGCTTATGGTACTGCTGGCAGGACGAACGGCCGTCAAGTTGAATCAGAACACGCGTATGCGCATCTTGGACGAGCGCCGGGTCGGCCTCGAAAAAGGCCGCATTTGGCTGGACGTTGGCGCCGATACCCGTCTGTTCCGGGTCGTGACGCCCGTCGGCGAGGTGACCGTGTTTGGAACGGTCTTTGATGTCGAGGTCAATGGCGTAGACGCGGTCGTGACGGTTGCGCGCGGCCATGTTCAGGTGGAGAATGATCGCACCTTCTGCCTCGTCGAACCCGACGAGCAGGTCCGCGTGACCGTCGGCGCTCCGCACCTCGAACGACAGCGCGCGGACGCGGCGCAGGAACTGGCGTGGGCCAACGCCATCGAGCCGGACGTCGAAGCCCGGGGCATCTTCGAGGGCCTCATGCACGAACGCGGCGAGCGCCTCGAGATTCCGGCGGAAAGGGTGTTTGTCGTGTCCACCCAGCAGGGCGACCGTCAACTGGAGCTGGACGCGCTGCGTCTGGAGTGGGAGGCATCGCCTTATGCCGAGGCCTTCTGCAGCTATGACGTCTACGTATCGGACCAAACGCTGAGGCCCTTGTTCAAGACGCGCATAGAGGGCACGACGCTGGCGATGCCGGACCGGCGATGGATGGATGTCGAGATTGGCGGAAATGACCGCAAGGTTCAGGTTTATCACGTGAAGATCGTGCCCGACTTCGGGGCTGGCCACGAGGAGGCCGATTTTGTGCGGGTATACGGAATTGGACACTAGATCCGCAATGGAAGCAACAACCGTTCTTCGAGAGGCAGGTTCAGGCGACCACAGTAACACACAGATTCCACCTCAAGTCACTCCTTCCCCGAGTAACTGCAGCCAGAGAGACGCTTGAGCCTGCCTCTCAAGATTGACGACGCCGCCCCGACCGGGGCGGCTTTCCTTTTGACCGCGGAGGGGTTAGACACGAAAAAGGACATCAGGCGTCGGGGTCGCCTGATGTCCCTCACAAAAGCCGGGCATTAGCAAGCCAATAGGCTCGGGGTGTCGACTTGCCCGCCACGACTTCCACCGTAATTTTAGCAGCCCGGGGGTTTTTCCGCAAACGATTCGCAACAAGGGGCGGATTTCTCGAATTCTGGCTGCTCTCCCGAATATCTTGCATGCGTGCCGGGCTCAGTCGCGCGCATGGTTGTAACCGTGACTACATGTCTGTTCCCCATGGCACCCGGCGGTGTGTATAATGCGGCGATGGCGCAATCGCCGCCCGGCGCGTTGATTGCCTGATTTGTTGTTTATTCGCAGTAGCTCCCTCCCTGTGGTACCATGGGGGCTCCGGTCAACCGTGGACTCACTGGGATTACCATGTTTACTCCTCACAGATTCATGCGCCTCCTCTGGAGCCTCCTTTTCCTCTCGGCCGTGCTCTGCCCGCTGTCCGCCACAGCGGCCGACGAACCGCTCGACAACGTGCCACAGGTGCTGCGCGGGGTGGTTGACGATGCCGTCGCTCGGGTACGGCCGGCCTTGGTTCGTATTGCCGTCGTATCCAGTTACTATGCCGACGGACGCCAGATGAAAACGCAGTCCTTCGGCAGCGGCGTAATTGTGAGCCCGCACGGTCATGTAGTGACCAACCATCACGTGGCGGGACGCGCGTTGCGGCTTGAATGCACCTTGACGACGCGCGAACGGGTCGAGGCGCGGCTGGTGGGGACTGACCCGCTGACGGATATTGCCGTGATCCAGCTCGCGTCACGGCCGGGGGGCTATCCCGTGGCCGAGTGGGGCGATTCCTCGTCCGCACAGGTGGGCGACCTCGTATTGGCGATGGGGAGCCCGGTCGCGCTGTCACAATCGGTGACGCTCGGCATTGTGAGCAACACGGAGATGGTCTTGCCGGAGTGGATGCAGGACTTCGGGCTGCTCACGCAGGAGGGGGAGGACGTGGGCGCGCTGGTGAAATGGCTCGGCCACGACGCGGCGATTGCGGGGGGCAACAGTGGTGGTCCACTGGTCAATCTGGACGGGCGCATCATCGGAATCAACGAGATCAGCATTGGTCTGGGCGGCGCCATACCGTCCAATCTTGCGCGTGCGGTAGCCGAGGAACTCATTCGCAACGGCGAGGTGCGCCGCGGCTGGATCGGTCTCAGCGCGCAGCCACGCGTCGGGCACAACACCGTTCAGACGGGGGCACTGGTGGCCGATGTCATGGCGGGATCGCCTGCCGACCGCGCCGGATTCCGTTCAGGCGATCTCCTTTTGTCCGTCGGCGGGGAAACGGTCGACGTGGCGTTCATGGAACAGATGCCGGCCCTGAACAATCTCCTGGGATCGCTGCCAATCGGTGCGCCGGTGGCAGCGACCGTCCTCCGCAACGGCGAAGAATATGCATTGACCGTGGTGCCCGAGCGCCGGGAATGGATCGCGCCTCCGGAGCATGAGTTCCGAGATTGGGGCGCGACCGGCCGCGACATCTCGTACGTACTGGCGAAGGAATTGCGGCTGGAGGGCACTACGGGCGTCTTGTTGACATCGATCCGCCCCGGCGGCCCCCTGGGCAACGCCCAGCCCGCGGTGCTGCCCGGCGATGTGCTGCTGGCCATCAACCGTTCCCCGGCAACCGATGTCAATACGTTGAAGAACCTCACCCGGGGACTGCTTGGCCGCAACAGAGGGCAGCGCATTCCGGTGCTGGTCGAAGTGCTGCGCGAAGGTCAGAGCATCCTCGCCGCGGCAACCGTTGGACAGCGGGATGCCGGTGACCCGCCACGCGAACTGCTCAAGGCCTGGCTGCCGATCGAGACACAGGTCATCACGCGTCAGATCGCCGAACATCTTGGTTCGCCGGACATGAAGGGTTTCCGCGTGACACAGGTATTTTCCGATGCGTCGCTCGAGGCCGTTGAACTGCGAACCGGTGACTGCATCGTTGCGGTGGACGGCGATCCGTTGCAGGCTTCGGCACCGGAAGACAGTCAGGACCTGGCCACGCTGATCCGGCAGTACAAGATCGGCGCGGTCGTTGACCTGACCGTGGTTCGCGGCAGCGACCAGGTGTCGGTGCCGGTGCGCCTGCTCGCGCGCCCCGTCACGCCGCTGTCGTCAACCGGATTTGATGATTCTCTCCTTGAAATTACCGTGAGCACCTTGGTGTTTACGGACCGTGTGCGCCACCAATGGCCCCAGGATCAGCACGGGGTGCTTGTCACGGACGTGCAGCCCGGCGGGTGGGCCGCGGTGGCCAACCTGCGCGTGGGCGACCTCATTACGGGGTTCAACGGACAGGATATCGCCGATGTCGAGGATTACCAGGCGGTCCGGGCACGGCTGATACGTCAACGACCCGACTACATTGCGTTGCGGGTGTTGCGCGGGGTTTACACGCATTATCTGGAGGTCCGGCCTCAGTGGGAGGCCGCGTCGTCTTCCGGTTTGGAGTAGGAGCACCCATGGATACACTGAGGACGGCTGGTCTTGTGGCACTGTTGGCACTCGCCGTGCCCGTCACGGCCGAAGCGGACGAGTGGAGCACGCGGGCGCGCGCGGTCGTCCAGCAGCACGAACAGGCAATCGTGACCGTGCGCCTGGTCGTGAAGGAACGCTATGCGTTCATGGGGGCGACCGAGGAAACCGAATCGAGAACCGAGGCGATCGGGACCGTCATCACCCCGCACGGCCTGACGGTGGCCTCCCTGTCGGCGATTGACCCGTCGGTGTCCATGGCGGCGGTGATGGAGGCCCTCGGGGAAACCGCGGAGGCCCGCAGCTCGAGCGAGGTTACAGACACGCGCCTGGTGCTCCAGGATGGGCGCGAACTGGCAGGCCGTGTGGTATTGCGCGACCGCGATCTCGATCTGGCGTTCATCCGCCCCGTTGACCCGCCGCTGGAGCCGCTTCCGAGCATCGACCTCGGCGAAAGCGTCGAGGTGGACCTGCTCGATCCGCTCCTGGTGATAGGCCGCATGGGAACCGTCGGCAACCGGCAAACCCTCGCCACCGCGTTACGGGTCGGCAGCATCATCCGGCGTCCACGCACCTTCTACGTGCCCTCGGGAGCCGACGCGGCCCCGTATGCGGGGGGACCTGCCTTTGCCTCGGACGGCAAACCGGTGGGCATCTGCCTGGTCCGGTGGTCGTCGCGGGGCAGTGCGGATACATCCCTTTTGGGCGATATGACGCGCCAGTTCATTCTACCGGTGGTGCTCCCGGGCAAGGACCTGATGGAGCTCGTTGACCTCGCGAACGAGGGCGGCCCCGAGTCCGGGACCGATGAGTGACACCGGGCGCATCCGGGGCCGTATCGAGGGCCAGACCGCGCTGGTGACGGGTGGCGCGAAGCGGCTCGGCCAAGCCATTTCCCTGGCGTTGGCCCGGGAAGGATGCCACGTCGCGGTGCACTACAACCGGTCTCGCAACGAAGCCGTTGCAACCGCCGCCGAGGTGGCCGGATGCGGGGTGAAGGGCTGGTGTTTTCAGGCGGATCTTTCGGACACGGCCCAGGTGGACGCCCTCTTTGCCCAAGCAGCGGCAGAGACGGGCGGCATCGACTTGCTCATCAACAGCGCCTCGATCTTTCCGTCCGGCCGCCTTGATGACCTCACGCCGGAAACGGTACACCTCAATGTGGACGTCAACGCGCTGGCCCCTGCGCGGCTCGCCCGGCACTTCTACCATCAGGGACGGCCCGGCTCGATTGTGAACCTGCTGGACACGCGCATGGTGGACTACGACGAGGCCCACGTGGCCTACCACCTCAGCAAGCGCATGCTGTTTGCCTTGACGCGCATGCAGGCACTGGACTATGCGCCGTCCGTGCGCGTCAATGCCGTCGCACCAGGCCTGGTTCTTCCGCCCGAGGGGCAGACAGATCAGTACCTGCGGGATCTCGCGCACACCAATCCGCTCCACGCCTACGGAGACGCGACGGATGTCTCGGATGCGGTGATGTATCTGGTCACGAGCCGTTTCGTCACCGGGCAGGTGCTCTATGTTGACGGCGGCCGCCACATGATGGGGAATGTCTATGGGTGCTGAGAACCTCGACAAGATTCACATCCGCGATTTGCGTACGCGCTGCATCGTGGGCATCTTTCCGGAGGAGCGGCGTGAGAAGCAGGACGTTATCATCAATATCTGTCTGTACGGCGATCTGCGTGTTGCCGGACAGAGTGATCGCATTCAGGACACGATCGATTACAAAGGCCTCAAGAAAGACGTGCTGGCCTTGGTCGAGACCTCCCAGTTCCAGCTTATAGAAGCGCTGGCGGAAGCGGTCGCCACGACGTGTCTGGCCCATCCCCGGGTTGAGTGCGTGGACGTCACGGTGGACAAACCAGGCGCCCTCCGGTTCGCCCGGAGCGTCGCCGTCGAGATCACCCGGGGCCGCCGTGACTGAGCCGGTCTCGGCCTACGTGGCGGTCGGATCCAATATCGATCCGCGGCGAAACGTCCCTTGGGCGTTGACCCTGCTGCAGGCGCGTGTTACCGTGACAGCCCTTTCCACCTTCTACCGGAGCGTAGCGGTCGGTCCCTCGCACCAGCCGCCGTTTGTGAACGGGGTCGTGCGATGCGAAACAGCCATGGCGCCGAGGGCGTTCAAGTACAATGTGCTCCGCGAGGTGGAGCGCGAGGTGGGCCGGGTGCGCACGGACGACAAGTACGCGCCGCGTTGCATCGACTTGGATCTCGTGCTCTATGGCACGATGATTGTGCATGAGGAGGGCCTGGAACTGCCCGATCCCGAGATCTGGAATCGTCCGTTTCTCGCGGTGCCGCTGCTCGAACTGTGGCCGGGTTGCACTGTGCCCGGATCCGGAGTACCGTTGGCAGAAAGCCCTGTCACGGCTCGCGCCGGGGAAATGACCCCGGACCACGCCCTGACCAGACTGATAAAGGACACTCTGAGACGATGAACCACCAACGCATTCAACAGCTTGTGCGCGAACTGCTCGTGGAAATCGGCGAGAATCCCGATCGCGAGGGATTGCTCAAGACACCCGAACGGGTGGCGCGCGCCTACGGGTTCCTGTTGTCAGGGTACACCACGGATCCCATCGATGTGACGAATGGCGCCGTGTTCCAGGCCGAATCGAACAACATGATCATCTGCCGGGACATCGAGGTCTACAGCATGTGCGAACACCACATGCTTCCTTTCTTTGGCCGCTGCCATATCGGCTACATCGCGCAGAAGAAGGTACTGGGCCTCAGCAAGTTGGCGCGCATCCTGGAGTGCTACGCACGACGCCTCCAGATTCAGGAGCGCCTCACGGCTCAGGTTACGCGGGCCATCATGGACACGACCGGCGCCGAGGGTGTGGGGGTGGTGATGGAGTGTCGGCACCTGTGCATGATGATGCGCGGGGTGGAAAAACAGAGTTCCATCATGACGACGTCGTCCGTCCTGGGGAGTTTCCACGACGACCTGGCCACCCGCTCGGAGTTTCTGAACCTTCTGAACCGCTCCGCATCCTGACCGCGTTGACCTGGCGGCACCCATGGGCGGCATGATTGGCCAGGAATCGGCGCGGCGTTTCGCTGCCGGCGCGGTGGAGGCCGTGCGCGCGGCGATACGCGAGTGCGGCGGCCGCGAGGTGTTCTTCGCGGGCAGCGTGGATGACAAGGGGCTCATCCACGCCGTCCGGGTGTGCGCGCGCGGAACCGCGTCGGCCGTGCCGGCCATACTTGAGGCGCTTGGCACCGGCGACGCCGTGATCCACAACCATCCTTCCGGCGACATCGCGCCTTCGGAGGCGGATCTCCAGCTCGCGGCGATCTTCAGCCACAATGGGCACGGCATGTTCATCGTGGATAACGAGGTCGAGCGTGTCTACGTGGTTGTCGAGCCCTTTCTCCGCACGCAACGCACTCCCCTGGATGCCGCGGCACTGCGACATGAACTGAGTGAGACCGGACGTCTTGCAGAAGGGATGCCGGGCTTCGAGTTCCGCCGCCAGCAGGGGGACATGCTCGCGGCGGTCGCCAAGGCCTTCAACGAAGACGGCATCGCGGTGATCGAGGCGCCCACCGGCGTGGGCAAGACCATCGCCTACCTCATCCCTGCCGTCGAGTGGGCGCTCACCAACCGCGAGCGCGTTGTCATTAGCACCCGGACCATCAACCTCCAGGAACAGCTCATCCAGAAGGACATCCCGCTGTTGCGCAAGTGCCTCGGGAAGGAGTTTGGCGCCGTACTGGTTAAGGGACGCCAGAACTATCTGTGCCGGAGGCGCCTCGAACGAGCGCTGGGCGAGGCCTCCCTGTTCCAGGACGACGCCACCCAGCAGGCGCTCCAGCAAATAGCCGAATGGGCCGCAAAAACCGAGGACGGCAGTCTCGCGGATCTCCCTTTTGTGCCGCCCCGTGCACTGTGGGAAGACGTCTGCAGCGAGAGCGACACCTGCACGGGCGCGCAATGTCAGCTTGTGGGCAAATGCTTTCTCACGCGCGCACGGCGCGAGGTCGCCAAGGCCGATCTCCTCGTCGTCAATCACCACATGCTCTTCGCGGACCTGGCGATCAAGAAGGAAATCGGCAACTTCTCCGCGCTCGCGGTGCTGCCAGCCTACAAGCGTCTGATCCTGGATGAAGCGCATAACGTCGAGGACTCCGCGACGGAGTATTTCGGCCTCGATGCCACCCGTAACGGCGCCTTGGCCCTGCTGGGCCGGTTCATGCGCCGCGAGCGGGTCCACGAACGCGGCCTGTTGCCCTATCTCAAGCTCCGGCTCGTCCGCGAGGCCCACACGATTCCCAAAGAGCACCTCGGACGCATCCTCGATCTCATCGATCAGGCCGTGGCACCCGCGGTGGCCGCATCCCGTGAGGCGGTCATCACTGCCTTCGCGGCAGTGCGAAGCTACGTCGCGGAGCGCTGCAAGGAGATCGGTCGCGACATCAAGTGGCGCCTCACCGAAGACGTGCTGGCCGAACCAGAACTGCGCGAGATTCACAGCGTGTACATGCTGCCGGCCGCCGAGGAACTCCGGCAGTGCGCGGCGCACTGCACGGCGCTTCACGCGCTGCTGGCACGCGTCAAGCCGGCGCCTGATGAGACCGAGTCGCCGGTCGCCATGGAGACTGCCCAGTTGCAGGGATACCGGGACCGGCTCAACCGCCTCGCCAATGCGATGGCGGAGGGGACCAGTGCGCAGCTTCAACCGAACACCGTGCGCTGGGTCGAGATCGACGCAACGAACGATTCCGTTATCAGAATTGCGCGGTGCCCGTTGGAAGTGGGCAAACCTCTCGCCGAGTGGGTCTATCCATCGCTGGACACCGTGGTCATGACCTCTGCCACCTTGAGTGTTCGCCAGCGCTTCGACTATTTCTTCGCGCGGGTGGGGTTGGACCGGATCCAAGACCGCTCCCTGACCACGGTCATCCTAGACAGCCCCTTCGATTTCCAGCGCCAGGCGATGCTCTGCATCCCGCGCGATCTGCCCACGCCCGACGAAAAGACCTACCCGGATGCATCGGTCGAGGCGATTGGCGAGGTGTTGCAGATCACGCGCGGCCATGCCTTCGTGCTGTTCACATCGTTCTATGCGTTGAACCATGCCCACCAGTGCCTGGCAGCTCCGCTGCGGACGGCCGGCATCACGCCGTTGCGCCAGGGCGAGGCGACCCGGACCCAGTTGCTCGAGCGTTTCCGCAGCGACACGGCAAGCGTTCTGTTCGGCACGGACAGCTTCTGGGAGGGCGTGGACGTTGCCGGGGAAGCGCTGCAATGTGTTATACTGCCACGACTTCCGTTTCGAGTGCCTACCGAACCGGTCCTTCAGGCCCGGGCGGAAGCCTTGGAGGCGGCGGGCAACAGCGCGTTCATGGAATACACGGTGCCCCAGGCCGTGATCAAGTTCCGGCAGGGATTCGGGCGTCTTGTGAGACGCGCGACGGACCGGGGTGCTGTGGTCGTGCTCGACAGCAGGATCCTCACCAAATACTACGGGAAAATGTTCCTGGACTCGTTGCCCGGCATCAGGAAAGTTGCCGGGCCGCGACAGGAAGTGTGGACGGCTCTGGGCGAATTTTTCGGCGGACCCTCGGGAGGGGAAGAGACATGCAAGAGATAACACTGGACATTTCACGCGCCAAGGCTTCTGCCGTGGGAAGCGAGCACGGCGTCACGCCCGGCGAACTCGCCGAGATGGCCGCGCGCGTGCGCGACCTCCACAAGGTCCTGCAGGCGGACCGGCGCAAGAAGACCTACGGTTTCTGGGATTTGTACAAGGATCGCGCCACGGCCGCCGACTGCAAGCGCACCGCGAAGGAATTCCTCAAACAGGGCTACGAGAATCTGGTCGTGCTGGGCATCGGCGGCTCGGCCCTGGGCACCACCGCGCTGGCAACGGCCCTGAAGCCACCGTACTACAATCTGCTTCCGTCCGAGGATCGCCAAGGGTTTCCGCGCCTTTTCGTGATGGACAACATCGACCCGGACACCTTTGACCAAATGCTTGCACTGTGTCCGCCGGAAAAGACGCTGTTCAATGTCGTCTCCAAGTCCGGCGGCACCGCCGAGACCATGTCGCAACTGCTCATCGTGGTGAAGCGGATTGAGGAGACCGTCGGCGCGGCGGCCATGGCCCGGCACCTGGTGGTAACCACCAACCCTCGCGGCAAGAACGTGCCGCCGAGCCTGCTGCATGGCGTCGTGGACGAGTACAAGCTCAAGGAATTCGCGGTGCCGCTGAATGTCGGCGGCCGTTTCTCGGTATTCTCGCCGGTGGGGCTCTTCCCCGCGGCGATGCTCGGCATGGACATCGACGGCATGCTCGAGGGCTGTCAGTCGATGGACAAACGCACCAGTCACGGGGAGATGGCGAGCAACCCCGCCTATCTCCACGCCGCCGTGCAATACCTGATGGATACCAGGAAGGGCAAGCGCCTCTCGGTCATGATGCCATACGCCGACAGCCTGCGGGATGTGGCGGACTGGTACCGCCAGTTGTGGGCCGAGAGCCTGGGCAAGCGCTTCGCACTGGACAATACCGAGGTGTTTGCCGGACAGACCCCGGTGAAGGCCCTTGGTGCGACGGATCAGCACAGCCAGGTGCAACTCTACCGCGAGGGCCCGAACGACAAGGTGTTTAACATCCTTGAGGTGAGCCGCTTTGCGAGGAAACTGACCATCCCGGCCACGCTGCGCTCCATCAAGGAAGTCGAGTACCTCCGCGGCAAGACCATGAACAAGCTGATGGCGGCGGAATTGCGCGGCACGATGGATGCCCTGAAGGCCAGCAAGCGTCCCGTCTGCCGATTCGTGCTGCCCGCGGTGAATGCATCGACCGTCGCACAGTTGCTCTATCTGCTCGAAGTGGAAACAGCCATGGCCGGACAACTGTACCATGTCAACGCGTTCGACCAGCCCGGAGTAGAGGAGGGAAAACGCATCGCCGAAAAGCTGATGGGAGGGAGGGCGTGAGCCTGACCGAGCCCCGCTATGAGGAGTATGGTCGTGGCGGCGACCGGGCCGGCGCCCGCCGTGCCCGCCGGGCATTCCGTTTCTGCGTACTGTTTTTTGTCTTCTTCGCCGGTGCGCTGTGGTTCAGCGAGGGTTTTCTGCGCCACGAGCTGCACCAGTCCCACTATATCAATGCCCTGACACACGAACCGGAATCGGCCACGGTCATCCTCAAGCAGGCCGCAAGGGAGGCCGCCGAGGCCAACAACCCCGCCGAGGTGAACTATCTCCTGGCCCTCGCGGCCCGTCAGGATCCGGAGGAAGCGATGGAGTCCTATCGCATGGCCTACGAGAAAGACCCCGCCACACCGTCGCTGCCGTTGCGTTACGGCGTGGCCCTCTACGACAGCGGACGCTACGATGAAGCGCGCCTCATGTTCCAGGAGGCCGCAAACCAGCCCCAGAAGAATGCCCTGCCCACGTATCTCGAGGCGGCTACCCTGCCGCGTCTGCCGGGTGGACAGGACACGCTGGACGAGTCGCTGGCGCTCGTGGCGCGCACCAACAACAGCGGTCTCGAGATCCGGTTTCCAGCGCCCTCCTGGTTCAAGTCGCTGCCGCAGGAGGGCTTCTGGTACGCCAATCTGCGCCGGCAAATCGTTCAACAGTGCAGCGCGGTGCTCTACCAGTACGCAGGTCTCGTCATCGCAAGCGCCCAGGAAGACACGGCGCTGCGCCAAGCCCAGTACTGGGTTCCGTGGCTCGAGCAGGTGCAAATCATGGGCCAGCGCCTCATGTCGAGTCCGGACCGCGGCACGATTCAGGCGACGATGGGGGTCCAGATTCAGTTGCAGGCACTGCGCATGCGCCAGGAAATCAAGCAGCGGGTGAGCGCCGAGGCCGATGAAGCCATCGCGGCCCGCGTCGGCAGCCTGGAGGCGGCTCTGGAGCTTCTGGAGGCCTTCGAGCGCGAGCGTGACGCGCGCATTGCCGCCCACACCGCGATGTACCTGCGCCCCATCCAATGGATCTACCGGGCGGCGGCCCTGCTCGCGCTCGTTTACTTGCTGACCTACGCTGCCGCCAAGAAAGCCGGTGCGGGCCGAACCTCGTGGACGGTCGGACACGCGCCGCGCGCCAAGCGCGTTCTGGCCGCATGGTGCATGCTGACCTTTCTGCTGCTCCACAGTGCCACGGTCCTTCAGGCCGGGGCGGGCACCGAAGCCCACAGCTTGAATTTTGCCACGGCCGCCTGGTGGCTGGTCGTGTGCCTGATGGTCGTGTCCGGGTTTGCCTATCCGGCACTGGCGACACCCCGCCCCGCCGCGGTCCTCGCGAGACACGGTCATTCCAACGATCCCGCCGCCCGCAAGGACGCACGCCACGAGTATTGGGAGACCTATCTCAGCTTGCAGCGGCGTTTCTTTGGTGTGGCGCTCGGGCTGTTTCTATGCAGTCTGTCCACGTGGACAGTCACGTACCGGCTGATAACCGGCCTCTACCCCTGGCAGGTGAAACTCCTGGCCTCCGGGCTGACCGGGCAGGAGACACGCGTGGTAGAACAGGCGCTGGCGCTGCTTCCGTAGCGCACGGCAGCGGCCACGCAAAGCACTGAGCCCTGCAATGCGCAGGATGACGCGGCCCGGGCCGGTATTCGGCACCTCCAAGATAGACTCAGCTGTGATCACAACCACGGAGCCGCATTGGCTCGCTGGCGTGAAGGCATCGGACAATGGCGATGCATGCACCCATTCAGTAGGTGGCTCCTCGATACATCCTCGCAGACCCTGGGACGGTGGACGCGAGAAAAGCCGGAAAGTCGCGCCGAGACCTCAGGACCGGAAGAGTGAAAAGGGCGAAGTATGTGACGTAAAGATTTGACAAAGGGCTTCCATGAGATTATAATTCAGCAAAAAGATAAGCAAGGTGATAATTTTATCTTGCTGCTGAGAACTGAAACGTGAGCGCGGGGTGGAATGTGGTTCACTCCGTTGCGGCGCATGCAACCGGGCAAAGAGGATGATACGGTGAACGAGCAAAAAGCTTACACGACCTTTGAGGCCGCCAAGATCTGTCACGTAACCCACCACAGCATCAAGAACTGGATCAAACAAGGCCTGATCAAAGCATCCCGCACTCCGGGTGGCCATTACCGCATTCTCGAGGCCGACCTCGACCGGTTCCGCGAGGAATACGACATGTTCCCCCGCGAGAAGGGACCATCGAAAAAGCGGATCATGATCGTGGACGACGACCCGGACGCCTTGGCACTGATGGACAACATGCTGAGCAACGAGGGCTTTGACCTTATCAAGGTCAGCAACGCCACCGAGGTCGGGCTCAAGGCCGCCCAGATGTCTCCGGACCTGATTTTGCTGGACTTTCTGATGCCGGAGATCAATGGATTTGAGGTCTGCAAGGCGCTGCGTAATAATGAGCTCACGCGCAGCACTCCGATCATGGCCGTGACCTGCCTGAGCAAGGAGCGGGATATCGAGCGCATCTTCGAGAGCGGCGCCGATGAGTATCTTCCCAAACCATTCAAAGTGGACCAGCTGCTGGACAAGGTGCGGGACCTGATTGGCAAGGGCCGGGCCGCCGAGTAGTCCACCGGTCCGGAGTACCGAATGCGCACGGAAGAGCCCCGCGGGGGAATCGAGCGCAAGATCCTGACCGTCGTTGTATGGATCGGGCTCTTGCCAATGATCCTGGCCTTGATTATCGGGTATGCAAATGCTC
Organism: Candidatus Hydrogenedentota bacterium; assembly: GCA_052033955.1. GTDB lineage: Bacteria > Hydrogenedentota > Hydrogenedentia > Hydrogenedentales > SLHB01 > JBPOJD01. Next base: position 133,976 of record JBPOJD010000035.1, on the reverse strand, counting down.
GTGAAGGCCAGCGCAAAGCTGTGCAGCAGACCCTCGCCAGCACCACCAAGGACCGCGGGGAGGGATTTGAACATGCCACCCGCGCCGTGCTGAGCCGAGTTGCCGCACTGGCCCAAAGCCCCAAGGTTGTCGGCTGGCTCTCCGACACCGCTCCCGCTCAGGAGGTTTTTGCGGACTGGCTGGCCCTCATCGTGCAGGAGACGGGACAAGGCGGCGATGCTTCGTCCGTCTTCACCCTCTACGACACCGGCGGCAGACCCGTCGTATCGACTGCGCCAAGCGGCACGAGGCCCTCGGATATTGCCGGATGGATCGGCGGTATAAATCAGCCCGGGCTTGTCCACATCGAGTTCGACTACGTGGACAGCCATTATCTAGGCCAGTTCCTGGCCCCTGTCTCCGGACCGGATGGACAAAGACTCGGGTACATGGGGGAGGCGGCAGATCTCGACCGCCTGTTGACCTACACGCTGTCCCCGGGCGCACACACCGGTGCTCAGCGTTCGAGCGCCGACATTTACCGGTTCATCTTCTCGGGGCCACAGGATCTTCTTCTGTCCACGCGACTTAAGGAGAATCGACCCGACCGTCCGGAGTCCTGCGAGGAGAACATTGCCGGGGTGCTGCGGCATGCGGACGCGCCGCGGTCCGACGCCCAGTTCTTGTCGATATCCCTGAGTCGCGGCGTTCGGTTGAATGTCTTGTTTGCCTACTACCGACTCGATCTTCCCCGTCCAGCCTACATGGTCGCCTTTCGGCCCACGGCGGTTGCGTATTCGAACATCAATCTAGGCGCCCTCTTGTCAGCTGTGGCCTCCATCATCGTCATTGCGGTGTTGTGCCTCGTCGCGTACCGCAATATTCACAAGAACATCGTGCTGCCCCTGAGCTTGCTCAATGAGGGCGCCCAGATCATTCGCCAAGGCGACCTCGACCTGAAGCTCAAGATCGACACGGGCGACGAGATCGAGGAACTGGCGAACTCCTTTAACAAGATGGCCGCGGCACTGCGCGACAACATCCATCAATTGGAGGAATCAGAGGAAAAGTACCGCGGGCTCGTGACGTCCATGCGCGACGGTATCTATCAAGCAGACCTCGAGGGCTTGGTCAGTTTCATGAACCCCGCCGCGCTGGAGATCTTCGGGTTCAGCGATATCGACGAAGCCCTCCGGCTGCACCTGAGCAGTCTTTTCCAAGACGAACGCGATTTCCTCCGGATTCGAGACGAGTTGCGTGAACACGGCTTCGTCGAACGCTCGCGCATATGGATGAGGCGGCGTGACGCGAAGGTCATCTGCATCGAAATCTCCAGCAACCGCGTGTACGACGAGAACGCACGGGTTCTAGGCATGGAAGGAATTTTCCGCGACGTAACCAAGAGCGTCCGCCTGGAACAGGACGCCCGCGAACGGGCGGAACGCATCAGCGCCATCAACCAGATTGCCAACGTGATCAACTCCAACCTCGAAGTCGACAGCCTGTTCGACAGTCTCGCGATCGAAATCAAGAAACTGGTGGATTTCGAGTACTCGGCGGTGGCGCTGCTCAGTGAGCGGGGCGACCTGTTCAACGTCCGGCAACTCTGGCCGGAACAGGTGCTGCCGCCGGGCCGTTCGTTCACCATTGACCGTGACAACTCCTGCGCCGGCTGGGTCACCGACCAACGCATGTCGCTCATCGTGGACGATCTGTCAGCGGACGGTGCCGCCTATCTCGCCGAATTTCCTCCCGATATGCACAGCTTCATCGCGGTGCCGCTCTACGCCCAGGACAACATCATCGGCACCCTGAACCTTGCGTCGCGACTGAAAGCGGCCTTCTCCAAGCACGACATTGAAGTGCTCGAGCAGGTCGCGCCGCACGTAGCGGTAGCCATCCACAATGCGCAGCTTCTCGAAAGCCTCCAGCAGTCTCTCGATGAGGTCACCCAGGCACGGGAGAAACTCCACGAGGCGAACGAGGAACTCAAGACGCTCGATGAGATGAAGACCAACCTTCTCTCCAACGTCTCGCACGAGCTTCGCACGCCGCTCGTGGCCGTCATGGGCTACACCGACATGATCATCAATGAGAAGGTCGGACCGGTCAACAACGTTCAGCGCGAATACCTCGGAATCAGCTTGCGCAACATCGAGAAGCTGGTCACGCTGATCGAGAACCTTCTCGATTTCAGCCGGCTTCACCGCGGAGCAGAGAAGCTGGTGTTCAGCGGCTTCGACCTCGTCGAGGCGGCCGAAACGAGCCTTCAGATCGTTCGCCCCGTGGCGGACGGACGGGACATCAAACTCGTACTGAATGCGCCGCAGGACAAGGTCATCGTGGACGGCGACAAGGGCAAGATTGGTCAGATCTTCAACAATCTGCTATCGAACGCCGTCAAGTTCAATCACAGCGGCGGCACGGTCACCATCGACATTCGCCCGGGCGACGAGGGCGTCGAAGTGCTGGTATCCGACACGGGCATCGGTATTCCGCCCGAAGCGTTGGATAAAGTGTTCACGCGATTCTACCAGTACGACAGCTCATCGACGCGCAAGTACGGCGGCACGGGTATCGGTCTTTCGATTGCCCAGGACATCGCGCGCCTGCACGGCACGCGCATCACGGTGACGAGCGAAGTGGGCAAGGGCACGGTCTTCCGGTTCGTCATGCCCCTGCGCGGCGCCAAACCCCGGCGCGATCAGGACGCAGGCGTCGAGGAGGATCTGCCGGGGCAGACCCATCTTTTGATCGAGTTGGTGACCCAGGACCGGGCGCTCAGCACGCAGGTGCGTAACCTCCTCGTTGCCGAGGGGATGGACGTCATTCATGCCTCCAGTCCGGAGTACGCGCTCAGCCTGGCCAGCAAGCACCGGCCCGACTGCCTGCTGGTAGATATCGAGAACGACAACGGCGGCGGGGCGTTGATGGACTCCCTGCTTCACAACGAGGCCACCAAGGCCATACCCATCGCGCTGTTGACCAACGACGATCACGTCTACAGCGCCTATCGCGACGTGGTTGCGTCCAGAATCAAGCGCAGCTTCCGCAAGAGCACCCTCATGAGCGGCATCCGGTCCGCGCTCAGTTCAGACACGGTATCCCATGCCGACTTGGGCGACCGGATCCTGTGTGTCGATGACGACCCTGAGATACTGATGTTCATGCAGCGGTGCCTGGAAACCGAGGGATATCGCACAGACGGCTGCGGATCAGGCGAGGACGCCGTCAAGAAGGCTGCGGGCGGGGGATACCGCCTGGTGCTACTCGACATAGCCATGCCTGGCATTGACGGATGGGAGGCTTGCAGGCAGATGCGGGCCGACGTCGCGTCCGAAGGCATGAAGATCTATATTGTCACGGCCAAACCCGTCGATGTGGCGCCGCAGCGGCTGCGCGAAGTCGGCGCGGACGGTCACCTGATGAAACCGTTCCGTCCGGAAGATTTGGTGTCGCTGGTCCAGAGCCTGGGGATCTTTCAACCGAGTTCCGAGTAGTCACGTTGCGTTCACCCATGCCCAAAGCCGTCCCCGGACGGCCTTTTCTGACATTTCTCCGCTACAACCGCCCCTACTGGCCGGAATACCTTGCGGGCGCGGTGCTGAGCATCGTCTACGTGCTGGCCGGGCTGATCACGCCGCTGATTGTCCGGACGGTCGTGGACGCGCTCGAAGCACAGCGCATGACAATGGCCCTGCTGTGGTCCTGTTTCGCGGGGCTGGTTGCCATTGCGGTGACAACCGGTGTGGCACGGTACTGGCAGCGGATTTTCATGATTGGGGCATCCCGCAAATTCGAGTATGACCTCCGCAATGACTATTTCCGGCACATCCAGCACCTGTCGCAGGACTTTTTCCACCGCGTGCCCACGGGCGATATCATGGCCCGCGCCACCAATGATCTGAACTATGTGCGCCTGTTCATTGGACCGGGCTTGATGGGGACCGTCGATATCACCCGCGTCTTCTTCGCCATGGCCGTGATGGTCCACCTGAACCTGCGGCTCACGCTTTACGCCCTGCTCCCGCTGCCAGTTGTCAGCCTGATCGTCTACGGGCTCGTCATGTACATGCACCACCAGTCCAAGCGCGTCCAGGAGATCTTCTCGGCGGTCAGCGCCCGTGCCCAGGAGAATCTCGCCGGCGTGCGGGTCGTCAAGGCCTACGGCATCAGCGACCGGGAGATTCGCGCTTTCGAAAAGGAATCGCGCCACTACATGGTCGAGAATGTGAAGCTGTCGGCCGTCATGGCCTCGCTGTGGCCCGTGATTGGATCCATTACCGGGCTGACGGTGCTGTTTGTGGTCTGGCGGGGCGGCGTGATGGTCATTGACGGCGTGCTGACGCTCGGCGATTTCTCCGCCTTTCTCCTCCTGCTCTTCATGGTCATGTGGCCCCTGGCGCAGTTTGGATGGATCCTGTCGCTCTACCAGCGCGGCGCGGTCAGCATGAACCGCATCGTCGAGGTGTTGGCCGAGCAGCCCTCGGTCTGTGATACGGCCGATACACGCCAGGACATCAAGCCGCTCCAAGGCGGCATCGAGTTCCGGGACGTCACCTTCGGGTACGATGGCCGGCCCGCGTTGCGCGGAATCAGCTTTCAGGTGCATCCGGGTCAGACCCTTGCCGTCGTCGGCGCCACGGGGTCGGGAAAGAGCACGATTGTGTCGCTGATCGCCCGCGAATACGACCCCGGCAGTGGCCGAGTGCTGCTGGACGGTATCGATGCCCGCCACATCCCGCTCGGGGTGCTGCGGGATGCCATCGGCTACGTTCCACAGGAGACCTTTCTCTTTTCCGACACCGTCCGGGCGAACCTCACCTTTGGCCGTCGGGACGCCCCCGACGATGCCATCGTGCATGCCAGCGACGTGGCGCAGTTCACCGAAGTGGCAGCCAGCCTCCCGCAAGGGTACGAGACGCTTCTTGGGGAGCGTGGCATCAACCTGTCCGGCGGGCAGAAGCAGCGCCTTGCCATTGCCCGTGGCGTGATCCGCAATCCGGCCATCCTGGTGCTCGATGATGCATTGTCCAGCGTGGACACCGAGACCGAGTCCAGGATTCTGCGGCGTCTCAAGGACGTCATGGCTACCCGGACCAGCGTGATCATCACCCACCGCATCTCGGCCGTGCAGCATGCCGACGAGATCCTGGTACTCGACGACGGCGTGGTGGTGGAACGCGGTACCCACGCCTCGCTCATCACGCGCGGCGGACTCTACACACGGATGTACGAACGGCAGCTTCTTGAGGAGGAGCTGGAGCGGGAAGCGTGAGCGACAACTACCATTTCGAGGACGAGGTTCAGCAGAAGGCCTACGACAGCCGTCTGATGCGCCGCTTGTTGCGCTATCTCCGGCCGTTTCGCGGCCTGATGCTCGCCGCGACCGTCCTGCTCCTCGCGGCCGCGATCCTGGGCAGTTTGTTCCCGCTGCTCACCATGCGCTCGATCGACTGGTACATCAACAGCCCTGAGCGCACGGCCCTGATCGAGCAAGCCGGGGAGGCGCTGGCCGTCCAGCGCCAAGCAGACCGCGACGGACTGCTCCATATGCTGCTCATTCTGGGCGCAGTCGTCGCTTGCGAGGCGGCGCTGCGGTACGGACAGACCGTGATTGTCGCCTACGTAGGCCAGCGCACCATGATGGATATGCGCATGGACATCTTCCGCCACATCCAGCAGTTGTCGTTGCGCTACCTCGACCGCAACCCCGTCGGACGCCTGATGACCCGGGTGACCAACGACGTCGAGAACATCCAGCAGACCATTGTTGCCGGCGCGGTGCAGGTCATCAGCGATCTGTTCACCATCGTCGTCGTATTGGGATTCATGCTCTGGGTGAACTGGCAGCTTGCCCTGGTCACGCTCAGCACCGTGCCCTTCGTATTTCTGACGAGCCTCATCTTCCGCAAGTACGCGCGCCGGTCCTATCTCGAGATCCGCAAGAAGGTCGCGCGCCTGAACGCCTACATGCAGGAAAACGTCACCGGCATGCGCATTGTCCAGATCTTCCGCAGGGAAGACGCCAACTTCAAGGAATATGAACGGCGCAACGCAGACCATCGCGACGAGTGGTTCCGTCAGGTGAGGAATTTCTCCCTGTACTTTCCCGTCGTCGAAGCACTCGGGGCCGTGTCTCTGGCGTTGATCATCCTCTACGGCGGCTATCAGATCCTCGGCGGGGGATCCGTGGCGGGCGTCGCCAGCATCGGGGCGTTCTTCGCCTATATCCAGTGGGCGGAGCGGCTCTTCCAGCCCATCCGCGCTCTGGCCGACCGGTATAACCTGCTCCTCGAGGCCATGGCGTCGTCCGAGCGCATATTCCAGCTCCTGGATACGCCCCCGGATATTACAGACAAGCCCGGAGCCATCGAAGCAGGACGAATCGACGGGGCGGTGACCTTCCGCAACGTCTGGTTCGCGTACGAGGACGAGAACTGGGTCCTGAAGGATTTCGATCTGACCATTCGTCCGGGGGAGAAGATCGCCATTGTGGGGCATACCGGCGCCGGGAAGAGCACGATCATCAACCTGCTCAGCCGCTTCTACGATGTCCGGCGCGGCGCCATTCTGGTCGACGGCGTGGACGTGCGGGACTACGCGCAGGAGTCGTTGCGCGGCAACATCGGCATCGTGCTCCAGGACGTCTTCCTGTTTTCGGGCAGCGTTGACTTCAATATCCGTCTGGGCAATGATGCGCTCAGCGAAGGCGAGGTGCGCACCAGTGCGGCGCACGTAAACGCGGCCCGCTTCATAGAGAAGCTCCCCGGCGGATATCACTACGAGGTGGGCGAGCGGGGATGCAATCTCTCGATGGGGCAGCGGCAACTCCTTGCCTTTGCCCGGACCTTGGCGCACAATCCCCGCATCCTGGTGCTGGACGAGGCAACGTCGAGCGTGGACACCGAGACCGAGGCCCTCATCCAGGACGCGATCGCGAAACTCATGGAGGGACGCACGAGCATCGTCATTGCGCACCGCCTGAGCACCGTGCAGCATGCGGACCGCATTATCGTCATGCATCAGGGTGAACTGCGCGAACAAGGAACCCACCAGGAGCTTTTGGCCCGCCGGGGCTTGTATTACACGCTTTACCGGCTTCAGTATGCCGATCAGAACCAAGGCGTCTGACCGCCGTGACAAGGAAATAAGCCGGCGGGCCGCTGTTGTCTTTAGATCGGGTGATGATGGCAGTCAAAACGGTTCCTCGAGGAGTCCCCATGAAATATCGCCGGTTTGGGAAGACAGAAGTGCGCATGCCGGTCATCAGTTGCGGCGGCATGCGTTATCAGGGCTCCTGGAAAAGCGGCGATGCGGTCTCCGAAGAGAGCCAGCGCAACGTGAGCGGCTGTGTGCGGCGGGCACTCGAACTCGGCATCAACCACATCGAGACCGCGCGCGGCTACGGCACGAGCGAGTACCAACTGGGGAAGATCCTGCCGCAACTGCCCCGCGAGGAGCTTATCGTCCAGACCAAGGTCGGCCCGGACCGCGATCTGGATCGCTTTCAGGAGAACTTCGAGACGTCCATGGAACTGCTGGGCGTGGGCTACCTCGACCTCTTCGCCTTTCATGGCATCAACACGGACGAGAACCTCGACACCACGCTCCGGTGTCTGCCGCTGGTCGAGCAGTGGCGACGGGAGGGCCGTATCCGATTCATTGGATTCTCCACCCACGGCCCCACGGAGGTCATCGTGAAGGCCGTCCAGACCGGGGTGTTCGATTATGTCAACCTGCACTGGTACTGGATCTTCCAGGACAACTGGCCCGCGATCGTCGAAGCGAACCGCCGCGACATGGGCGTGTTCATCATCAGCCCGAATGACAAGGGCGGACTCCTCTACAGGCCGAGCGACACCTTGACCCGGCTGACCGCCCCGCTGCACCCGATGGTCTTCAACGGGCTCTTCTGCCTGTCACGGCCCGAAGTGCACACCTTGAGCTGCGGTGTGGCACGCCCGGAGGATTTCGACGCGCATGTGGAAACCATCGCGAAAGCCGAACAGGCATCGGAGACCATCGCACCCATCCTGGAGCGGCTCGAGGCGCATGCCGCGAAGGTCCTCGGCGAGGACTGGGCCCGTACGTGGCACGCCGGGCTACCGGAGTGGACGGAGACCCCCGGCGAGGTGAATATCCCGTGGATCTTGCGCCTGCGCAACCTCGCGCTCGCTTATGACATGGTGGAATACGGCAAGATGCGCTACAATCTGCTGGGCAACGGCGGGGCGTGGTTTCCCGGCAACCAGGCGGGGGCCGTCGAAGATGGGGACCTCGCAGCCTGCCTCGCAGGCTCTCCGCACGCCGCCGTCATACCACGGTATCTGCGCGAGGCCCACGCGCTGCTGTCCGGCGAAGAGGTCAAACGGCTTCAGCGCGACTGAGGCCCCGGCAATAATTCGCCCTGCCAGTGCGGAGGATGCATCGCCAGTTGCGGCAGGTGGGTGCGGGGCGTATCGCGATAGGCCGCGGCCGGAGTGAGCGGCCGGAGCCCCTTGTACCCGGCATTGACCGCTGCCGTCAACAACCCCAAGGCCATCGCACTCACCGCGTCATCGTGCTGCAACAACCCGACCAGGAAGCCAGCGGAAAAACTGTCGCCACAGCCTGTCGTATCCACGACAGGCATTACCCGCGGCGCTTCGAGGCGCACGACGTAGCGGCCCATGCCGTGGCGGTGTACCATGAGCGCGCCGCGCTGAGCAAGCGTGACACAGACCGCCCTGGGACCCGCGTCACAAATGGCGGCGGCCGCCCGCGCCAATCCCGCGTCGTCGCCGGGCGGATGGCGGAACATCGCGGCCAGCTCGTGCTCATTGCACTGCACGACATCGACGCAGCGGACCCACTCGGGCCAATCGTGAAAGCCCGCCAAGGCACGGCGGCCGTGGCGGTCGAAGGCGGCGATGCGCTGATGCACGTCCATGGACACCAGCCCGTTGAAGGTGCGGCGAAACTCGGCGAGGGTGTCCAGCGCGACATCACCGCCCGTCGTGAAATTGATATGCAAGGCGCCCCCCCCCGCCGCCTGCCGCAGCGCGTCGAGTTGAATGGGGGGCATCAGGTGCCGCACCACCTCATCCCGGTCGGAATGGTTCCGCCACGTGAGCCTGACATGGGTCGTCGGAAAGGGGCTGGCGGCGATTCCCGACGATTCCACGCCGCACCACGATTCGACGAGTTTCAGAACCTCGCCGTAGTGGTCACTGCCCAGATTGGTTACCGGCAGAACGCTTTCCGGCGGACGAAGCAGCCCGGAGAACGCTGCCACATTGTAGAGCACGCCGCCATAGCCCGTCCGGCGCTGACCGCCAGGATCAATGCTCTCGTCAAAACAGATGGCGCCCGCCACGGCTATGCGCATCACGTTGCTCACGCTTTTGACGTCGAGAAAAACACGGCGGCGAGAATGCCGGGCACCCACCCGGCCAGCGTCAACAGCGTGACGATGGCCACGGCGCCACACCCCTTGTCCAGCACCGCGAGCGGCGGCAGCAGAATACACACTATCGCCCGGCCAAGTCCCATGATGGCTGCTCCTTTCGCGCGTCATGATATCAACGGCGGCGGGGGAGAGTGCAAACAGCCGCAGCACGTCAACCGGCGCTGGTAACCGTTTCCACGCCGACTCGGGACGGTGGTATACTCCGCACATGCGCGTCCGATGCGACCAAGAGCACCACTTATCTCCCCCGTCGACCCGGCCCGTGCCGCGATGGAGCGTACCGGCATGAGCGCACCGCCGCAGGGCAGGACCTGGGATCTCTATCTGCGTGTGGCGGCGGTCGTTGCCTTCATGGCGGTCGCGGCCCTGCTGGGCTATGGCGTCGGCATGCTTGTGGGCGACCACGGCAGCACGGCGCAGTTGGCCAAGGCGCTCGAAGAAGCGACCCGCTCGCGTGAGGCGGCAAGCGGCCCCCTTGCGCCGCCGCTGTTCTTCTTCGCCAGAAGTCCCGTTGGCGAAACACCCGACACCGTCTTGGACGAGATCGCTCTCGCCGCCCGCTCGGGCATTCACCGGCATGTGCTCACCGTCCGCGTCAATTGGGACCGCACACGCGCCTACACGGACGTCATCGACCTCATCCGCCGGGCCCTTGATGCCGATACCGCCGCATCCCTGGTGCTGAACCTGGATCTCAATCCGCCGCTGACCTGGCTGACGGACCGGCCCTCCGAGGCCGTGCCATCGACTGTTGCGGGGGAGACGATGGTAAGCGTTGCATCCATGGAATGGCGGCAGCAGGCAGCGGCGTCCATCACGGATCTCTTCGCCGCGCTGCGAGCAGCCGACGTGCAGGACCGCGTCGAGGGTGTGATGCTGAGCGCGCTCCAGGACGGAGCGTGGTACCGCACACCCGGTCAGACCGCCGGGGCCGATACAGAAGGATTCCGCGCATGGCTGACGTCCCGCTACGTCAGCGATGCGGCACTCCAGCGTGCGTGGCAGTCGCCCGCTGTCTCGCTGGCCGAAGCGGACATTCCCGCACCGCCTGCCGTCTCGGACGAAGCGCCGGTCTTCTTCGGCATGGACGAACGGGCCCACGTGGACTACCTGCGCTATGCTTCGGAGTCGGTGGCGGAGGCCATCGAAACCCTTAGCGAGACCGTAAAGGCCGCTGCCGGTCCCCGGGTGCAGGTGCTGGTTCCGTACGGGCACAGTTTCGAGGCCGTATCCAATGCTTCCGGCCACCTGGCCCTTGGGCGCGTGCTCAGGTCCCAGGTGGACGGCATCGTGAGTCCCGTGTCCTACCATGGGCGTGGGCTGGGGGAGACGGGCGGGTTCATGGGCCCCGTCAACAGCGCCCAGGCCCGTCACGTTTCATGGCACATCGTCGACGACACGCGCACCGGCATTCAGCGCGATCCGCTCACGGGCGACCTGACCGTGCCCGGCGGCGGGCTCGCGCAAGACATCCAGAACATTCACCGACGGAATTTCGCGTACGCGTTTGCTCATGGTCTCGGCCTCATGTGGACCGACCCGGAGTCGGACGGCAGCCTGTACGACCGGCGGATATGGGGGTACCTGGCCGCGATGCGTGACGCCTATGCCGGGCGCGCCGGGCTTGCAGATGACACCCCCATGACAGGGCACTGCCCGGCAGGCTCCGCCACAACACCCGTGGCGCTGGTAGTCGATGAGGAGAGCCGCTTCTGGCAGCGTCGCGATAGCGATCTGAATAGACTGCTCCTGCGTGATTCCGCGAGCAACATCATGCAGACCGGCGTGCCGTGCGAATTCGTTCTGTTGGAAGACGTGCTTGCGGAGCGCGTGAAACCGGCATCCGTCTATGTCTTCCTCAATGCCTTCCGCCTGCTACCCGCCGAGCGCGAACGTCTCCACGCGCTGCTCGACCGCTTCGATGCGACCGCCGTCTGGCTGTATGCACCGGGTTACCTCGACGGACGCGAGGGGTCGGCGGCAAACGTCACGGCCACGACTCGGATCCAGGTCCGGCAGTTCGATGAACCGGCGCAAGCAGGATCGCTGCTGCGCATTACGCCGTCGGACTGGTCCGTGGACGAAGTCGCGTTCGGCGAGCCCAACGTGTGGAACCCTCTGCTGTACATCGACGATCCCGAGGCGGACATCCTTGCCGTCTATGCGGACAGCGAGGCCCCCAGCGTCGCGCTCGCGGCCTTCGAGGAAGGCTGGACGTCGATCCTGGTGGCAGAACCGGCGCTGCCCGCAACCGTGATGTATGTCCTCCTGGAACTGCTGGATCTGCATCTGTACGTCGACTACACGGAGGCCACCGCGGGGGACGTCGCCGTCATTGGACCGAACTTCCTGGGTCTTCATGCAGCAACCCACGGCGAAAAGACCTTCCGGCTGCCTTGGCCATGCGACATCCGCGAAGGACTGAACGGCCAGACCCTCTGGCAACAGCGCCAGACCTTCTCGATGCCCATGCGCGCGGGCGATACGCGCCTGTTCGCGTTGGGGCCGCTGCACGCCCGTTGACAGGCGCCGCTACCGGCCTTTATACTCACCCGCGTCGCCGTGTTGTGGGCGGCAAACAGTTTAAGCCGGAGCGGGCGCAGGGAAGACGGTGTGAGTCCGTCGCAGTCGCGCTGCTGTAACCGGGGACAAAACCCGCACGATGCCACTGCCGAATCACGGTGGGAAGGCGCGGGGAGTAGGGCAATCCGGAAGCCAGAACACCTGTCCGCTCCACCATCTGCCACCGGCGGCTTCGCGTAAAGGCCGTGCCGGGACCGCTCTCGCGTGTCCTTTCCGAAGCCGTCATGGTCTCACCCCGTGACGCCTGCGCGTTTACAGGCTGGAAAGGACATCTTTCATGTGTCGTAGTCTCTCGGTCCTTTTTCTCGCACTCCTGCTCTCCTTGGCGGTCCATGCGTCGGGAAGCGCTCCTGCGTTCGCACCGCTCACCGGATTCCCCTCGAGCCCCGGCGGGTTCGGTTTTTCCGTCGCGTCCGCCGCGCTGGGTGATGGACGCTTCATTCTCTGGGACGGTGACGCCGTCCTCGTCGAGACCGCGCCCAAGTCGGGGACCTTTCGGCACCTGGCCGGGGGCTATCCCGGCGATCCCGCCTTCATTGCGGTCGCTCCCGACGGCCACACCTGCCTGTTGGGTGCCGGGTACTCCGGGGATCTCTTTCTTCTCGATGCCGCCGCGCCGGTGTCGTCGGCGGCCGCCATCACGAATGCCCGGCATTTCTCGGGCGTCTTCGTCAGCGACACGCTGGTGGTCCTGGACGGCGCCGTGAACTTGGGCGGCTGGGTCTATGAGGCCGAACTGGGAATTCTTGACCTCGCGTCCGACCCGCCCGCATACCAGAAGGTGGTAGCCCAGAAGGGCGGGGCCTCGGCGTTTCTCGCGCTCGATCCGAGTGGGAAGTTCCTGTTCGCTGCGGACGGCCTGACCGGCCAGATGCGCCGCTTTGCGGTGGCCCGCCTGCTTGAGGCTGCCGCCGCGGCAACACCCCTGCCGTGGACCAGCGGACAGTTGCTTGGAACCTACACGGCCGGCGGCCCGGCGGCCTTCACGGATGACCACGCCCTCTTCTTCGCCAGCTACAGCGGCGAGGTGGTCATTGGCCTGCCGTCCTCGGTCGACCCGGCGGACTCTCGGGGTTTCAGTCAGATCCTGAGTGTCGACCCCGAGGGTTCGGGCACCTTGACCTATACCCTTAGCTATTCGCGCGCCAGCGACACCGTCCTCGCCGTGGGCACCGACTACAGCACCTGGCCGCCCACCATCAGCGGCTGGATCGCCGACGACGTGACCGCCGTGCCGGTTGCGGGTCCCTTCGGGATTGCGGCGCTGGCCCTGGCAATGTGCGTCGCCGCCGCCAGAAGGAACCGGGGATGAGACACGCCGCACTGGCCGCCATCTGGTGCCTCGGCGCCATGGCATTGGCGCAGGACGCCCCGTGGGCGAGTGCGGTGATCGCCTATGCGCCGGCATCCGGCGCAGGGGCATTCACACAGCCCGCCAACGCGCTTGGGCCGCCCATGGGCGGCGGTGCGACCGTTCCCAACAACGGATCGATCGTGAGCCTCGGCGCCGCGGGCGGCAGCATCACGCTGGCGTTTGCGGCCCCCGTGACGGACGACCCGCTGAATCCCTTCGGGTTGGACTGCATTGTCTTTTCGAACAGCATGTGGGCAGGCGGCAATCCGCAGATAAAGTGGCAGGAGCCGGCGTATATCGAGATCAGCGAAGACGTCAACGGCAACGGACTGGCGGACGACCCGTGGTATCTGATTCCGGGCAGCCGCGGGCTCTCGTATGGAAACACGCTTATCCAGGAACCGGCGGGCCTGGACAACAGCCAGGACCCGTTCCTTCTCGCGGGCAACATCACCAATCCAAACCTGCTGGACGGTCTTCCGGGCAACGACCACGAGGAGTACAACTGGGGCTACGCCGAGATGACCCCCACGGCCCAGCCCTACCTGGACAACTACCTGCGGCCGGACGACCCCTTCACGGTCGGTCTGACCCCGCGCTCGGGCGGCGGCGACGCGTTTGACATCGCCTGGGCCGTGGACGCCAACGGCCACCCGGCCAATCTGACGCAGTTCCACTTCATCCGGATCACCACGTTGGTAGACCGCTCGATGTTTGCACTGGGCGTGGCCTCCGCCGAGATCGAAGCCGTGGCGGCCGTGGCGCGCGACATCGACACCGACGGCGATGGAATTCTGGACGACTATGAGACCCGCGTTGCGGGCACCGACCCCCTTCGCCCGGAGAGCACCGTCTTGCCCCTGGAGATACCGTCCGCGGAGGGGGGCAGCCCGCCGGGAACGACGCTGGGAACCGCGGCGGACCACCGTGGAACGCGGCTCCGTCTCATCGCGGCGGAGAGGCGCACCGCTCTGCCGCGCGCGTTTAACGTGGCGGTCGACCTGCTTGCCGCGAGCGTCCCGAGCGCTCCGCTTCCCGATCCCGGGTACCTCACGAGCAGCGCGGCACGCGAGGTCGTCGCGGGAGTGAGTGACTTCGTGGCTGCCGGCATCCAGGCTGCCGAAATCACGTTGACCTATGCCTCGCACGAGATCGCCGGTCTGGACGAGGACCTGCTCCGGCCATACCGCCATGACGGAAGCACCTTCACGACCGCAGGCATCACCGGCACCACAGTCAACGCGGCCGCCAACCAGGTGACGTTCCGTTCACGCTATCCCGGCGTTTTTGTGCTGGGATCGCTGCCGGGGGCGGGGGACGTAGGCGGCGCAGGCCCACAGGGCGAGATCACGCTTGCCGCCGATCCCGCCCACTCACTCGCCGTGGATGCGGCAGCGCCGGTCTTCATCGAGTCTGGGCCGATCTACGACGACACCGCGGCGCTGGTCCCGGACGACACGCTCTTCACCGTTTCGGTGACGGCCGGCACGCTACTGACCCCAGATGCAGCGCCCAGCATGCCGGGCCGCCAGATCACGGCCAGCGGCGGCGCGCTCACCTTCGCGGTGGCAGCGCCTCCGCGTGCCGGTACAGCGCTTATCGCGGTGCAATCGGTAACCGGGGCAGCCTACGGACAGTTGCTGTATACCTTCCTCCCTGGAGCACCCGCGCGACTGGGCGGTTTCCGGACGCTAGACCGCGAGAAGCATGCCGTCATCCGCGTTGAACTCGAATTCGGTCCTCTGCAGGACACTTTCGGCAACACGATTGATCGCGGCGAGATGTTGACGGTGACCGCGGACAACGCAGTTCTTGCGACCGCCGATGCCGACTCGTTCGCGCCCGGCCATCAGGTGCGCTTCGAGGAAGGCCGCGCGCTGCTTGTTGTGGAGGCCGCCCTTGACGCGGAGCGGTTCACGCTCGATTTCCGCCGCACTGCGGATGGCGCGTTCGTGGGCCGCAGCGTGCTGGAACCCATTGATTTCCAGGAGCTGCCCGTAACGGGTACCGCCGGCTTGCTGACCATCATCGCGGGACTGGGGCTGGCGGTGTGGCGGAGAAGGCGAGGATGATTAGGCGCCGCGGCGGATTCACCCTGATCGAGCTGCTGGTGGTCATCGCGATCATTGCGATTCTCGCATCGCTGCTGCTGCCTGCCCTCGCGGGCGCACGACAGCGGGCACTGTCCGTGCAATGTGTGAACAACCTTCGCCAGTTGTTCCTCGCCAACACGATGTACGCCAGCGAACACGGCGGCCGGTTCTGTCCGGCCGCGCCGGTCCCCGACGATTTCCGCACGAACCACGTGCGCTGGTACGGCGCCCGGGACAACGACGACGAGCCCTTCGATCCTGGACGGGGCCCGTTGGCCGAATACCTGCCCGACGCCCGGGTGAAGACCTGTCCGGTCTTCATGGAGTACGTGGAGGACCGCGACATCGCCTTCGAGTCCGGGGCGGGCGGCTATGGTTACAACGGGCACTACATCGGCGGCATGTCGTACGCCTTCAACTGGCCGCGTTCCGCCAACGCAACGACGGTGGACGCGCGCGTGCAGAAACCGTCCGAGACCATCATGTTCGCGGACGCGGCGTATGCGTACGGAGAAGGCGTCATCGAGTACGGCTTCCTCGAACCGCCGTTTTTCCCGTCACCGGAATTCCCGCGCGGCAATCCGGACGCCCCGGCATCCCCGAGCATTCATTTTCGCCACAACCGGCGCGCAAACGTCCTGTGGTGCGACGGTCACATCACCAGCGAGCCCTACGGATGGGGACCGGCGCGCAACCCCGGGTGGGCGGGCAACGGCAACAATCTGCGCGCCGGAATTGGCTGGTTTGGCCCCAGGAACAACCGCTACTTCGACGTCGTCAAGGAGTCCGGTCCGGACACTCAGTAGAGTCCTTCGGACTGGGAGGTAATCAGCACGGGCGTGCCCGCTTCCACCATGTCAAACAGCGCGATCACGTCGTCGTTGGTCAGGCGGATGCACCCATGCGAGTTGGGCTTGCCGATCTGCGCCTCGCCGTTGGTGCCGTGGATGTAGATGAAGCGCTCGAAGCTGTCGACGTTGCCGCCCTTGTTCTTGCCCGGTTCGAGTCCATCCAGCACAAGCACGCGGGTCAACACGAGATCCTCGGTGACATCCATCCCGGGCTTCCAGCGCTCGGATGTGGCGTTCTTCGAGCGGAAGACCTGCCCCCATGGACTGTTCTCGCCGAGTCTTCCCGAGATGACGTGCCAGCCCGGCGGTGTCTTGTAGCTGTTCTTCAGCGCGCCAACGCCATTCGCCGCCGTCGAGCACGGCGCCTGCCACAGCACACGCCCGCCCTCGATCATGCGCAGGCACTGCTCGTCCACGGATATCCACAGCGCGCGCTT
The DNA here is from genome assembly GCA_052033955.1 of Candidatus Hydrogenedentota bacterium. Taxonomy (GTDB): domain Bacteria; phylum Hydrogenedentota; class Hydrogenedentia; order Hydrogenedentales; family SLHB01; genus JBPOJD01. Next base: position 117,228 of record JBPOJD010000035.1, on the reverse strand, counting down.
CGCCCCGGCATAACGGGTCCACCCGGCCGTTTCGAGAAACGCCTGCTGCGAGGCCGTCAGTTGCACCGGTACACGTGCCATCCATCCTCCTGAATCACCCCCCCAGCGCAGGGCCGCGGTGGATACCAGACACCACAGCGCGCGGAACCCTTCGGCCGGGTCAGCCACGTGCGGCGGCGGATCGGCAACCGCACCGCGCGCGGCCATCAGCGCCACACACAGACACGCCCTCATCCAAGGCAAACGGAAACATCTCATGGTCTACTCCTGTTCCGCCGGGATTGTAACAGAGCGGTCGCGACCGATCACGGATCTATCGCGGCAGGGTTGAACCCACCGCCCAGGAAACGTAGACTCTGCGCCTATGGATACGCCGTCAGAACCATCCCCGCTCATCGCACTGCAGCGGCGCCACCGCACGCCCTTTGATTGCATCGCCATGCTGGCCTATCTGCTCGCCGTGCATGTCTGGGGGCTTGGCATTTGGCCTTTGGGACGCGATTATAGCGTCTTGGCGGAACCGGCGGCGTGGTTGACGACGCCCGAACAGGTCTTTCTCGCATTGCAGATGCAGGTGTTTGGCGGCAATCCGCTCGGATACCAGGTGGTGAATCTCGCACTGCTGTATGCGGCAATGGTCTGCGTCTATTTTCTGGTGAACACCATGTTGAAGGCGCCGCGCTGGTTCGGCACGCTTGCGGCCACGCTGTTCATGGCCAATCCCGTTCACTTGGAGGCTGTCCTCAACGTCACGGGCGGCGCGATGGACCTGCTCGGACCGCTTCTCGGACTGCTGGCACTCGCCCTCTTCGTGCATGGGACTGACCGGCCGCGCACACCTTGGCTGGAGGCCGCAGCGGCCACCGGGCTTGTGGCGATCTGGACCAATCCGGTCAATATCGCGGTTGCCATGGTCGCCGGGCTGCATGCCGCGGTAAACAGCACGCCGTCCGCACGCCGTTCGCCCGCCGTGTGGGCAAGCGCAGGCGCACTCGTGGTATGGAGCCTCTGGCGCCTGCCCGCTGCGCTGGAGCGAACGGAACCCCTGCCTGATACCCTCCTGGCGTCGTTCACCGTGCTGTATCCCCTTGGACTGCTGCCGGAGACCACGCGCCGCCTGCTGGATCACCCGGCGCTGTTCGCGCTGTCGGGGATAGTCATCGCGGCGCTGGTGGTGCTGGTCTACCGCAAGGTCCGGCATCCCGCCATGCTGATCGGCATCGCGGGAATGCTCATCGCGTCCGTCATCGCCTTCCGGCGGCCTGTGGACCCCTATCATCTCGTGGGCGGCGGCCAGATGGTGCTCGCGGCGGCCTTCGCCGCACTGGGACTGTGCGCCGTGTTCGCGCGGATGAACGCCCACCCCAAGTGGCACCGGCCGACCGTCTATCTGACCACGGTCGTGTGTATCGTGCTGTTCGGCATGACCATCAGCGGCACCGTGGCATGGCGGGATGCGGGGAGGGAGGTGCGGGCCTTTCAGGCCGATGCGGCGCTGACTCCGCCAGAAGAAACGCTCTGCGTGGCGCCCGACTGGCAGTACTGGAACGGGGCGCCGTTGAAACTCAGCCATTCGATCCTTTTTGACACCCCCTTCAGCCGTCGCGTGCCGCACGAGGCGGTGCTGCCGCTGAATCGCCCAGCCCGAGCCGCGATGCACGCCGAGGTGCGCGCGTGGAGCATGAGCGAGGGGATCATCGCCATCCCTTCCGGGGATGTGCTGAACCAGGCCGTCTACCCCTACCACCTGACCGCGCCCGGCAGCGCCATCCATGACGCCGGGACTACCGTGACGGTCGTCGAGATATCGTCCGAGGAGACGGTCTACCGCGTCGAGCGGGAGGGACTGCCCCGGCGAACCCTGCCCGCCACAAACGACCCGGAGCGAAGCGGCACACGATAGCCGCGGGCGTGCCCGGAAAGGCTGTTGACTTCACCCGGACAGGTGCCAAACAATGGACCCGGGCAGCTTCGCCTCGCGGAAGGGAACGACGACCTTGAGAGCACTGGTGTTGACACTGGCTGGCCTCCTGGCGTTCGGCGCCGCCGCGCAGGAACCGCTGAACGAGGTCCTGCAGCGCGGCTACGCACGGAATTGGCTGATCTCCGAGCCGGTAGCGGTTTCCGCGGGCCTCGCAGCCGCCGCCGCGCGCGAAACGGACCCGTTAGCGGGACCGGACCCCTTCGCCCCGGCGGGAGGTGCGCACGCCGTCCGGCCGCGCGCGGGACAGGTGGTCAACACGACGGCAGGCCGCAAGAAATGGCTCGCGATGACCGCCGCCAGCCCACTCGTCAATGTGGACCCGCTCGCCGACGCTCCGGAGGGCGTAATCCTCGCGGCCTGCTATTTGCAGGTGACCGCGAAGACCGACGCCTACCTCGAACTGGAGAGCCCCGTGGGTGCGCGCGTCTACGTGAACGGCGTCCTGGGACGGCGCCTCCGGCCCGCGCCCCTTCCTCTCGCGGGGGTGGACCGTTTTGTCGTATCCTTCGCCCCGGGCACGAATCTGGTCGTCATCGAAGCGCCGATCATCGCCCTGGACGCTCTGGCCGCGGCCTACGACACGACTGCCCCGGCGCTTCGGTCTGGTCCACTCACAAACCGTCCTGCGGTCGCCGCCGCGAACGGACGCGCCGTCTCGCTGCGGCTCCGGCCGGTCAACTGGCTCGGCGACCTGGCCTATGTCCCCAGGCTCGAACCCGCCGGCACCTTCTCGGGATCACAGCTTGACCCGCGGCAAGACCACGCCGTGACGTTTTTCAATCCTCGTCGCGCGGACGCCGCTTCGGTCCGGGTCTCGGTCCTGGCGACAACGATGGGGGAGGCCTTCTCGGTTGTCGTGCCTCCGGTTCCCGGTGAGAGCCAAGTCCAGGCGATCACGCCCGTCTCCGTGGCGGGCCGTGCTCCGGGCGATACGGTGGCCGCCGAGGTGAGGTTGGAGGCCGGCAGCGCTTCCGCCCGGTTTGTCGACAACGTCGTCGTGGCGGCACGCCCTGACCCCGGTACGGTGTATGTATTGACAGGGGATGCGTTCACGCCCGGCGCCACGGCTGATCGCAACGTGGACGTCAATCGCCGCATCGATGTCTTCCGCAATCAAATGGCGATCCTGGAACGACAGGGTTCATACGGTTTCTTTCTGGGCGCCGTCGAGGACTGGCAACCCCTCCACGATGCCGCGCCCGAACTGCGGGAACGCCTCCGGCGCGCGGTGGCGGAAGGCCGCTGCGGCAGCCACGCGGGCTTCACGGTGCCGGACGAGCGCGTCGTCTCGGGCGAGACCCTCGCGCGCAACCTGCTCTATGGCCATGTGCTCGCGCAAAGCATGCTGGGCGCGGCCAGCCGCTGTTATTACGCATGGAATGCGCCTGGCCTGGCTCCTCAATCCCTGAGACTGTTCCAAGAGGCGGCCCTGACGGGCGTGCTGACCAACCTGCCCGCACCCGGCATGGCGCCGCTCGCGCTGCACATTGCCCCGGCGGACCGCGGCATCGTCATGCGCCGCAAACTGCCCACGACCGGGATCGGGCACGCCGACGCCCTGCGCCGGAGCGTGTCCCTGCAACGGCGCCCGCTCCTGGAACAGGGCTGGTCCACGGATGTAGCCGTGCTGGAAACCGCACTGGCGCCACCTGCCTTCGCGCTGGAAGAAGCGGACCGTCTCGCGGCATCGCTGCCGGCTGTGCGGTTGCACGGCACAGCCGAGCCCTTTTTTGAGGACGTGGCGCTGACTCAACGGCGCGCCACGTCTTCCGTGCCCATCGCAGGCCACTACCTCAACGGCTCCGGCGCACCCGCCTTGCAGGAGCAGCCGTCCCTCGTGCAGGCCTTCTCGCAAACCGAAAGCCTCTTGCTGGTCGCGGAGCGCTTCGCCACCGTCGCGGCGCTCGCGGGCGCCCGGTATCCCGGCGACAGCCTCGACGCGGCATGGCGGTCACTGCTTTGGTGCAGCCCGGCCGCACGGCTCGGCGCACCGGAGGACAGCGCTCTGGGCACTGACGTGTACCGCACACTGCACCACGCGGCGGCCACGGCAGGAGAGGTGGCGCGGGCCGCGACGGAGTACCTCGCCCGTCAGGCCGATGTCTACGCAGGCGCTCCGGACAGAACCGAAGGCGTGCAGGCGCTGGTGGTATTCAACCCCTCCGGGCGCGCGCGCACGGACGTGTGCGAGAGCGTGCTCGCCTTCAACGACCAGCGCGCCTTTCAGATCGTCGACAGCGCGGGCCAGCCGGTTCCGTTTGAAGTCCTTCGTCTCGTGCAGGCCGCTGGGCGCATCCGGCAGGCCCGCGTCCGCCTGGTGGCCAGTGTCCCTGCCATGGGCCATACGACGTACTACGCCGTACCGGCGCGCGACCTGCCCAAGCCCTCGTTCCAGCAGGGCACGCAGATCGAGAACGAGTACCTCCGCGTGGTCGTCGACCCGGCACAGGGAGGCGCCATCGTGAGTCTTCAGGACAAGCGCAGCGGCGCCGAACACGCCGCCGGACTCCTCGACGACGTCTTGGCGTTCGCGCGCGGCAGCGCGGGGACCGTTCGCGCGAGCGCCTTCCCGGCCCGGGTCGAGGCGAAGCGTATGGATGCGGTCCAGCGTCTCACCATCACCACGTCCTTCCTCGGCGGCACGCTTGTCCGGGAACTGGCACTCTACCCGGGCGTGCCGCGTCTGGACTGCACGGTCCGCTTTGAGGACGTGACCGCTGGCGGTCGGCCCCTCGGAGTGAGCTTCGCCACGCCCGGCCAGGGCCGTTCGCCGGTCTACGGGGAACGCTTCGGAGCAGTCGCTGGACGCGCGGAAACCGGCGGAGATATTGATGGATTGCACCCATTCCTCGGCTGGTTCGCACTGGGGTCGGGTGACCACCTCGCTTTCGGCGAGGACGGTGCGCTGCCGCTTGTTCCGGCGCTGATCATCCACGGTGAGGCGGCGCCCCTCCGCGATGCAGCGCAGATCCTGCAACGGGCACTGGTAAACCGCGGCATTCCCTCGCTGGCCCTGCCGGACGGACCGCCCGCAGTGACCGACGGGTGGGATGACGGCACGCTCTTGCCTGATCTTGACGAGTATCTGCACGCTGGCGGATTCGGCATGCAGATATTGCTGGGAGATGCCTCATCCAACCTCAGGACGCGGACGCTGATTCCCGAATCTGATCGCGAAGTGGTCCACGGCGCCGTGCGGGTGTTGGCAGGTGCCGCGCCGTCTGTAGTCGTCTCGGGAGACGATGCGTGGGTCGCGGCTCAGGCGGAACAGATGGCCGCCGCGATCGCCGCGACGGGAACCCACGCGCTGCCGCCTCAGCCACATCTGGATGCGGACACCGCAGCGCGGGTTCCGGGAGGCTTGGCCGTCCTGACCCAGTCGTCGCGCGTGGCACGCGTGGACGCGCAAGGACGCATGACGATGCTGCTCGACGCCAGCACCGCGAGGGATGGAGAAACCGCGTCCGACGTATTCCACTATGCGTTGTACCCCTTCAACGGCACATGGCGCGGCGCCGGGATTGCCCACGCGGCGCACGAGTCGGCCGAGCCGCTTCTTGGCGTGTCGACCAGCCTCCATGTGGGACCACTGCCGCCGCAACGGAGCGTGATCGATGTGCAGCACGCGGGTTACGTGCTCACGGAATTCAAGCCCGAGGGAGTCGGGTCGGCGGCGCGCCACGGTGTGGCCCCGGATCCACGCAACGGCGTCGTTCTGCGCGGGTACGTCGCAGGCGACGGCGGTGACAGCGCCGGGGTGCGGTTCTGGGCGCCCCTTCGCAGCGCTCACGTGTCCACTGTGATCGAGAACGAGGTCGAACGCGCCTCGTTCGATGGATCGCTGCTGCATCTCCGGACAAAGCCCTTTGAAGTCGTCACGCATGTCCTCCGCCTCGCGTCCACCGGCGCGCGCGGGCCCGACGATGCGCTCGAATCCAGCGCCACGACGCCCGCCCTGGCCCAGTACTGGCAGCATGGGGCCGCCGTCCCGCCACGCGGCAATCTTCCGCTCGCTCTGTCGCTTCGCGGACCAACCGACGGCACAGGTGGTGCGATCACCCTCACCGTGACCAACAACCTGCGCGATGGCGCACAGGAAGGGGTGGTGCGACTGCTGCCAGCGGAGGGATGGACCGTATCGCCCGATCGCGTTCCCTTCACGCTCGCCGCCGATGAGTGGCGTGAGGTCGAACTGGTGACACTTCCGTCCACGGCCTCGGTCGGCGCCTTCGCCCTGTATGCCGTCGCGGGAGAGGAAGGCCGTGAAACCATGGCAATGCTGGCGGCCACAACACCTCAACTCGAAGTCTCGGTTGCCGCACGCGGCCCCGAGGTGCACGTCTCCATCGAGAACCGGTCTCCTCTGCCGGCCGTCGGGGTTGCGGAGCTGATCCTGCCCCCGGCATACTGGAGTGGCTGGATTCCACCTCCGGTGGTCCACGCGCCCGCGCACAAAGCCTCCGTGCGGGTCGCGCCGTTCAATAATCAGCGGCTCGTATTTCGCATCGAGGGGGGCAACGTGCCGCGCGGGGGAGTGATCCACCTCGCAGCCGCAGGGCAGACCATGAACATTTCGTTGGGAGTTGAAGAGGAGAACAGGTAGTGCTTGACTCGAAGGGAATTGTGGTCTTTCTTGCCATTACGCTGACCCTGACACTCATCGTCCTGGCCATCGGCGAGACCTTGGGCTGGTTCGGGCCAAACGCTGGGGAGAGTCTCCGGCTCGCGGGCGTGCTGATTCTCCTGTGGATTCCCGCGCTCGCGGCGTGGGCAACCCAGCGCATAACCAGCGCGCCGACTCCGGCGCACAGCGTTCAGTGGCCGCTCCCGCCCGCGCAGACGCTCGGCGCCGCCGCGATGGCGCCAGCGATGTTCGCGGTAATCTATGGCGTGTTGTGGTTGCTGGGACTGGCGACACCACAATGGAATGTCACCGAACTCTTTGCCGTCGTTCCCGGCGACGGTGCGGCCGGCGTGCCTTCGTCGCTGATGTTGACGCTGGCCTTCGTGGTCATGCTGACGGCGGGCCCCACCGTGTGCGCGCTGGCACTCATTGGCCACGAATATGGGTGGCGCGGTTTCCTGCTGCCGCGGCTTCTCCCCTTGGGCCGCACCAAAGCCTATGGCCTGGCGGGAATCACCTGGGCGGTGTGGCTAACCCTCGTGTGTGCGCGCATGTATGACCTGACCACCACCCATGGCGAGGCGCTCCGGTTTCTGCTCCTGGCCTTTGCGTTTGCATTCATACTCAATGAGATCTGGCGGCACTTCCGCAACCACGGACTGACTGCCGTGGCCTTGGGTGCCTTCGCGGCCAATCTGGAGGGGGCGTGGTCGTACCTGTTTCCCAATAGGTACCTGCCTTGGGGCGGCACAACAGGCATCGTGGCCATCGGCGCGTGGGCAGCTCTGGCGCTTGCGATACTGGTCCGCACGAAAGCACCTGGATCCAAAGGCTAAGGGCTGGCGCAGGGCTGGGTGGCAGCGGGTGATTGCACCCACTCAAGCCATAGATCGATCTCTTCCGCCAGACGCTCCGCCGCCGCCGCGTGCCGTGCCAAGACGTCCTGTCCGCGCGTGGCGTCAGGCGAAGATCCGACATAATGCAGCGAGAGTTGGTCCGCCGCCTTTCCCGAGGACGCTGGTGCCACGTTGAAACGCCAAGTTTCGTTCCTCAGCGATACGACGAGCGGGTCCGTTGTGCTCGACACAACCCGCTGCGCCCCGAACGCGTCCATCACACCGGTGCCGGCACCGCCGACTCGCCCCAGCGCGCGCAAGGCACATCCGAGTTGCTCCAGCGAGCACAACTCGTCACGCTGCACCCGAAGCCGGCTAGGCAGACGCAGCAGAAGCGGAACGTGCAGCGAGTGCTCCGTCAACCCGGCCACCGGCATGCCGTCAGGACGGGAGAAATCGAGACCGTATGGCGAGGTCACCGCATAGCACAATCGTCTGCCGCCTGGACTGCTTTCGAGTTCGTGAAGCCACTGGCCAAGCTCATTGTCCAGGTAGAGCAGGGCGCTGTCGTAGATGTCCCGCGCGGTCTGCGCGTCCGCGCCGTCCTTCAGGAAGCCCTTGCCGTACCGCTCAGCGGGCTCCGGGTCGGCCAACTCCCCAAGCCGCACAAGGACAAAATGACGAACATCCCCGTGATCCGCGATCCACTCCCGCGCACGCTTCAGTGTCTCGACGGATCCCGCGCCGGGTTCGTACACGGTGTCGACCAGAGCGAAACCGGCCTCCGCGAGCAGAGGGCCGCCGCCATCGAGGTCTTCCACGAAAGCCGCCGAGGCATAGCCCTGTTCCGACAGCGATGCCGCCAAGGATCCGGGCACAGTCCCGTGCTCCGCGAGAGCAAGCGGGTGCAGGCCTGAGAGCAGGGACACCACGACTTCCGCCGCGTCCGGAGCAGGCGAGATCGCCTGCTGGAACCACACGTTGGCCCTCGCCATGGCATCGAGCGAGGGCGTGACATGACGCGGATAGCCCGTCAGCGACATGTTCGGCGCTGCCAGCCCCTCGACAAGCACCACGACGATGTTCGGCCCGGTTTCCGGCGCCGCGGGACCATGGACCGCCGGTTCCGACACCCACAATGCCTTGTCCCAGCGTATGACAGGAGGAAGACCGAGCAGACGCTCCCAGATCGGATCGCGGTCGGCCCGCCAGGATACCCTCAGGACCTCGGCCGATTGTGGCAACTCTTCAGGCGGCATACGGAGCGTGGCCCAGCCTCTCGCAGGCAGGGCAATCACCTTCGTCATGGCACGTGTCTGGACGCCTTCCATCGTGACTGTCACGTATGCCTGTGCGGCGTCACCGGGCGAAGCAAGGCGAAGATAGAGCCCCGCGCCACTTGCTGGCTTCACGTTCCACACCGCTTCGCCGCCTTCCACCAAGGGTGCCGCCGTGGCAAGAACGCCCCGCGCATCCAGCAGCGTGTAGTGTTCCGGGGTCTGGTTGCGCGCGGCGCTCATGGTCCCGAGCCACGCATTGAACGCCAGCCATGACGTCAGGAACAGCGCGCCCGACGTGGCGATCCACCCGATCGCACCGCCGCGTCCGGCCGGCGTCGCCCTCAGGCAGGCATAGAAACCGGCCAGTTTGAAGAGCGAGTGCGCGAGTAGGAACACGCCAAAGTAGATGCCAGTCTCCACCTTTTCCAGGATCGGGTGAGGCCAGGCGACGTTGACGCGGAGGATATCCGGCAGCAGGAACACCGTCGTGGCGTGCGACAGCACCTCCATGAAGAGGTAGGCGGGGGCCTTGGTGGGCTTGATCAGACGCAACAGGGCCACGTGCATTGCCTGCGCGCAGGCGTAGAGCAACGCGGCCGCCGCCGCGATGGCGATGCCGCCCGCAAAACCAGGAAGATAGCCCACCTCCGCGAGCACGTCGCGGCTGAAGAGCCCGAACAGACTGGCCGATACGACCAGCGACAAGATGTAGAGGGCCAACACGGGGCGTCACTCCTCCTTTTATCGGATTTCCACGTCTGGTATGATACGGGATACTAGCACGCCTTACATGAGGGAGACTACCTTCCAGTGTTTACCAGAGTAATACGCGCCATTCTCGGAAGCAGTAACGAACGCGAACTCAAGCGGATGGCACCGATCGTGGTACAGATCCGCGCCGAGGAGGCCCGTTGCGCTGCCATGAGCAGCCAGCAGCTTGGCGCCCATACGAGACTCTTCAAGGACCGCATCGCACAGGCCGCAGATATCGCGCGCGAGCAGGCGGAGGCCGCCGGGCTCAATGGCACCGAGCTGGATGAGGCCGTCCGGCAGGCCGAGAACGCCGTGCTCGACGAGATACTGCCCCAAGCCTTCGCGGTCGTGCGGGAAACCGCCAAGCGTGTGGCGGGCATGCGCCCCTATGACGTCCAGATGATCGGCGGGATCACCCTTCATCGTGGCGCGATCGCGGAGATGGTTACCGGCGAGGGCAAAACGCTCGTCGCAACCATGCCCGCGTACCTTAACGCGCTGACCGGGCGCGGCGTGCACGTGATCACGGTGAACGACTTCCTGGCCCGGCGTGACTGTGAATGGATGCGGCCCATCTACGAGTTCCTCGGGCTGACGGTTGGTCTGATTCAACATGACATGGCCACCGGCGAGCGCCAGGTCGGTTACCGCTCGGATATCACCTACGGCACGAACAACGAGTTCGGGTTTGACTACCTGCGCGACAATATGGCCGTGCGGCCCGAGATGCGGGTGCAACGCACCCTGAACTACGCCATCATCGACGAGGTGGACTCGATCCTGATCGATGAAGCCCGCACACCGCTGATCATCGCCGGACGGCCTGAGAAGGCCACGGATGTCTACTACAAGGTCGACGAAATCGTCCGCCGCATGCGCCGCAACACTCACTACGAGCTGGAGGAGAAGGGCAATCACGTCCTCCTGTCCGAGGATGGCATGGAGCTGGCCGAGAAGATGCTTGGCGTGGACAACTTGTTCACGGACGAATCCATCGGCGTCGTTCACATGATCGAACAGAGCATCCGCGCGCACAATTTCTTCAAGCGGGACGACGAGTACGTGGTCAAGGACGGGGAAGTCATCATCGTCGATGAGTTCACGGGGCGCCTGATGGAGGGCCGCCGCTACTCGGACGGCCTGCACCAAGCCATCGAGGCCAAGGAGCGCGTCGCCGTCCAGTTCGAGTCGCAGACCGTGGCGTCCATCACATACCAGAATCTGTTCCGGCTGTACAACAAGATCGCCGGGATGACCGGCACGGCGGTCACCGAAGCCGGCGAATTTGCCCAGATCTATGATCTCGACGTGATGTCCATTCCCACACACTTCCCGCTCGTCCGCGACGACATGACGGACCTCGTTTTCGCGACCGAAGACGGAAAGTTTCGCCATGTGGTCGAGCAGCTCCGGCAATTCCGCGAGGCGGGCCGCCCGGTCCTCGTCGGAACGGTGTCCATCGAAAAGTCCGAGAAGCTGGCGCAGATGCTCGAACAGGCTGGCGTGGACGATTTCGAGGTGCTCAACGCAAAGTATCACGAACGCGAGGCGGCCATCATCGCCAATGCGGGCAAACGCGGCGCGATCACAATCGCGACCAATATGGCCGGCCGCGGCACGGACATCAAGCTTGCCGAGGGTGTGCGCGAGCTGGGCGGTCTCGCCATCGTCGGCACAGAACGGCACGAGTCGCGCCGAATCGACAACCAGCTTCGCGGCCGTTGCGGCCGCCAAGGCGACCCCGGTACCACGCGTTTCTACGTCAGCCTCGCAGACGAGGTCGCCCGCCTCTTCGGCGGCGACAAGGTCAAGAAGCTGGTCGATTTCCTCGGCAGCGACCAGATGGATGATGAGCCCCTGAGTCAACGCATGGTAACCCGCTCTATCGAGCGCGCCCAGCGCCAGGTCGAGGAATACAATTTCGAGATCCGCAAGCACCTCAAGGAATACGACGACGTCATGGACCGCCAGCGTCGAATCGTGTACGAGATGCGCCGCGAGGTGCTCGAGGACGAAGACATCTCGGCGCGAATTGCCGAAATGTTCGCGAATATCGTCAACGAGGCGGTGGAGCAGTACGCTCCGAAGGACGCGGCGCCGGATACGTGGGATCTCGAGGGTCTGTCGGTGCGAATGCGGCAGGTGTTCGCCTTGGAGCCCCGCATCCAAGCCGATCCGGCCGATCCGCGGCCGCTGGATGAGGATCTGCTCGTACAGGTCACGAACGAGTATGCACGCCGCGAACAGCAGTTGACGGAGGAGATCCGCCAGAGTTACCGCGAACAGATCGGCGGCGACGAGTCCGCCATCGACTTCGCCAAGCTGAGCCGGCGGCGCATTCACGACTACGAACTCATGGCCATGCTGCGGGCGGTGGACGAAAAATGGATCGACCACCTTTACAGCATGGACTACCTGCGCGAATCCGTGCGGCTGCGCGCCTACGGACAGCGCGATCCGCTCGTCGAGTACAAGGCGGAGAGCTTCGAACTCTTCGAAGGTATGCTGGCCGCGATCGACGAATCCGTGGTGCAGACGGTGTTCCGGTTGACCGACCCCGAAGTACGCCGGGCGCGTCAGGCGCGTGCGCAACGCGACGCAGGCACCGCCCCGGCAGAGGATCCCTTCGCCCAGCTTGTCCACTACAGCTATGTGGCTGCGGACAAGGAACAGGACCGCAGCTTCGCGTCGTTCGACACCAGCCGCTTCGCACTGGCGGGACAGCAGGACGCCGCCCAGGCGGTGCAGGCCGGACCGGGGGACGCGCCGGCAAAGCCCAAGCGGCAGCCGATCCGGATCGGACCCAAGGTGAAACCGAACGACCCCTGTCCGTGCGGCAGCGGCAAGAAATTCAAGAAGTGCTGCGGCGCGCAGCAGGACGAAGAGTGACCGCAACGCCCTTCGCGTGCACGGGAGCCCACACCATATGAAAGTCGATCAGGCTTCGTTCCTGAAGAGCGCGATGAACCCGGATCAGTATCCCCGCGACGGCCGGCCCGAGTTCGCGTTCGTCGGGCGATCCAACGTGGGCAAGTCCTCGCTGCTGAACACGCTGCTGGGGCGCAAGGGCTTGGCCAAGACATCCGCCACGCCCGGCAAGACACAGACCATCAATTTCTTCGACGTCAACGGGCGCATCTATTTCGTTGACCTGCCGGGATACGGCTATGCCAAGGTCCCCAAGGCCGTGCAGCAGCAGTGGGGCGTCGTCATGACCGGGTATCTCCGCGGGCGCGACCCGCTGCGGCTGGTCGTGCAACTGGTGGACGCCCGGCACGCCCCCACGGAAAAGGACGCGGACATGCTGCGCCTGCTCGACCAGAGCGAAAAACCCACGCTGGTGGTCGCCACGAAGATCGACAAACTGGCCCGCAACGCCCGTCGGGGCGCTATCGCCACGATCCGGGAAAAGCTCGACTTGCCCGAGGATGCCTTGGTTGTGCCGTTTTCCGCGGTAACGCGTGAAGGCGCAAAGGAAATCTGGTCCATTCTGGACGACTTACTATAGCCGCTCAGCACTGTTTCTCTATTACTGTGTCGTCTCGGTTGCATTTACCCAACACGCTGTAGTCCCTTTCAGAGTGTAGGTGTGGCAACACGAAAGACGAAGCCACAAAACCACACACGCGCATCCCGAGAAATGAAACGCCCCCGTCCGTCCTCGCATCGAGGCACGAACGGGGGCGGGGGTCGAACACCCGGACTACACGACGTAGGTGCTGGCGCTGGTGTCGCCGCCGCGACCGGTCCAGTTCGTGTGGAAGAACTCGCCGCGCGGCTTATCCACGCGCTCGTAGGTGTGCGCACCGAAATAGTCGCGCTGGGCCTGGAGCAGGTTAGCCGGGAGGCGGTCCGTGCGGTAGCCGTCGAAGTAAGCCAGCGCCGTGCTGATGGCGGGCACCGGGATGCCGAGGTTCACCGCCGTCGCGACGACATTCCGCCACGCCTTCTGGCGCGTGGTAACGGCGTCCTGGAAGAACGGGTCGAGCAGGAGATTCACCAGCCCGGCGTTCTTGTCGAAGGCGTCCTTGATCTTTCCAAGGAAGACGCTGCGGATGATGCAGCCGCCGCGCCACATGAGCGCAATGCCGCCATAGTTGAGGTTCCAGCCGTACTCCTTGGCCGCTTCGCGCATGAGCTGGTAGCCTTGGGCATAGCTGACCAGCTTGGAGGCATACAGTGCCTGACGAAGCTGCTCCACGAAGGCCTTCTTGTCGCCGCTGAACGGCGCGACGTCGCCCTGGATGGTCTTGGACGCCGCGACGCGCTCGTCCTTGAGCGACGAGAGACAGCGCGCGAACACGGCCTCGCCGATCAGCGTCAGCGGCATGCCAAGCTGGAGCGCCTCGATGCCCGTCCACTTGCCGGTACCCTTTTGGCCGGCCGTGTCGAGGATCAGGTCAATCACCGCCGTGCCGTCGGCGTCCTTGTAGCCCAAAATATCGCGCGTAATCTCGATGAGGTAGGAATCCAGCTCGCCCTCGTTCCACTCCGCGAAGACCGCGTGCATCTCCTCGTTGGACATGCCGAGGCCGCGCTTCATCACGTCGTAGCACTCGCAGATGAGCTGCATGTCGCCGTATTCGATGCCGTTGTGGACCATCTTGACGAAATGGCCCGCGCCGCCTTCGCCGACCCAGTCGCAGCAGGGCTCGCCGGCATCGGTCTTGGCGGAGATGCCCTGGAAGATGGCCTTGACGTGCGGCCACGCGGCGGGCGAACCGCCGGGCATGATGGACGGCCCCAGCAGCGCGCCCTCTTCGCCGCCCGACACGCCGGTGCCGATGTACAACAGCCCTTTGCTTTCGACGTACTGGGCGCGACGGATCGTGTCCGGGAAATGCGAATTGCCTCCGTCGATGATGATGTCCCCCTGTTCGAGGTGGGGGAGAAGCTGCTCGATGAAATCGTCGACCGCCTTACCGGCCTTGACCAGCATCATGACCTTGCGCGGCTTGACGAGGCTCGCGGTCAGTTCCTCGATGCTGTGGCAGCCCTTGATGTTCTTGCCCTTGGCGCGGCCTTCCACAAAACGGTCCACTTTCTCGACGGTGCGGTTGTACACCGCCACCGAAAAGCCCTTGCTTTCCATGTTCAGGACGAGGTTCTCGCCCATGACCGCCAACCCAATCAGCCCAATGTCCATCTGGCCCATGATCCGTTCTCTCCTTCGTCGAATGACTACTGATCTATGTTGTGCCGCTTATGACAGCGGGCGCTTGAATGTATACAGCAGTGATTGAGTCTGCCCGTAGGCTACGGCATTCGCGACTGCAGTCACCAGTTCCCAACCGTCCAATCCCATCATGTTCAGGATCCGGTCAATCTCTCGCTCGTCCACTCTTCCGCCCAAAACGCCCCGACACTGCACCTTGACGGTCCTGTACTCCCAACCGGTCATTGGAGTCCCTCCTGTTGAAAACGTGGGGGCGCAGTCCGAGCAAGGCACCGCCATTGTACCGGAAACACCCAAGGCGTTGCATGCACGGCCCGGCCGGTGCCTCCAGACCCCTTCCTATGACCTGGAAAGCCGGGCGGCGCTCCCGGCACTCAACGCCTTTCTAAGGCACTGCCAGAGGTTTTCGGGCGTCTGCGCCGCGATCAGTGCTTCGCGGTTGGCCGGCTCATGCATGGCACGGGCGATGGCCGCCAGCGTCTCGTTGCCCAAGGCGTCCATCTTGTCGGGCATGACGGTCAGGAAGATGAGACGAGTGGGCAAGCCGTCGGGCGCGTTCCAGTCGATCCCCTGCGGCGCGCGCGCGAAGGCGATAACCGGCATCCTGATTCCCGTCATGCGGGCGTGGGGGATGGCCACGCCATGCTCGATGGCGGTGCCGAAGAGATCCTCCCGCTCCATGACCTTGCGCACAAGCACGTCGGCGTCGAGGGCTTTGAACGCGGATGCCGCCTGCACAGCCAGCGCCCGGATGGCCTCGCGCGGGGTCTCGACATCCAGGCCGTCAACGACCAGCTTCTGGGGAAGCAGCCGCCCGTAATCGGTGACGCGGCGCGGCCGCATCGCGCCCGCCAGCCAAGGCCCCACGATCGCCGAGGAGAAAACCGCGCTGAAGACGATGGCAAGGAAGACAGGCTGCGTGATGAGTCCTGTCTGAAGGGCCAGCAGTGCGATGACGATCTCGAGCATGCCGCCCGGCGTATGCGCCACGGCCACGACGTAGCGGTTCTGCCTGGACAGACCGCTCCATCGGACGCCCACCCATGCGCCCAGAAAACGTCCGGCGATGCCGATGACCGTCACGAACCCGACGAGAAGAAGGTCAAAATGCGCTATGAAGTCGAGCTTCAGCCCGATATTGACGAAAAACACCGGAACGAAGAGCGCTTCGAGGGTATTGCCGATGCTCGAGCGCGTCTCTTCCGAGAGGGACTTGGCCTCACCCATGACCACCCCGGCGATGAAGAACCCGAACAAGGCATGGATGCCAATGAACTCGGTGATCGTGCCAAAGAGAATGCCGAGCAACACCACGAAGGTCAGCGAACCGGCCGGTTCGGGCACCCCTGCCCGGTGCAGCAGGGTGACCGCCCGGGTCGACAGCGGCCGCCCGGCCGCAATGGCCAGCGCCGCAAACCCGACCGTCGCCGTGAGTACAATCGCCACGGTGCCCCCGTCGATGACGCCGTGCGAAAACAGTCCGAGTACGATCGTCAGCAGTACCCATCCGATGATGTCGTTTACGGCCAGCGCGGACATGACCAGAAAACCGACGTCTGTCTTGAGGAATTTGAGGTCATGCAGCACCCGCGCGGCCACTGGCATGCAACTGATGGTCATCACCGTGGCCATGAACAGCGCAAATACGAAGCGGTTGCCCCCTTCGACAAAATATTCTGCGGGCAGGAACAGACACGGTACAAAGGCGATCACCATCGGGATGATGACGTCGAGGATGGCAATGACCAGGGCATTGCCGCGCTGACGCCACGCGATCGAAAAGTCGATCTCGAGTCCGGTCTGGAGCAGAAGCCCGAGCAGGCCAATCCACGCGACTGTTTCGAGCATGTTCTGCTGGATCAGGTCCGGGGGAAATATGGCCGCGTGAATGCCCGGAAAAAAGCGGCCGAGAATGGTCGGGCCCAACAGCACGCCGACCAGCAGCTCTGCGGTGAGGGTGGGCTGCTTCCAGTGGCGCAACAGCTCCCCAAATCCGCGCGCGAGCAGAAGAATCAAAAAGAGCTGAATGAGAAAGAGCTTGATGTACGTCTCATCCAGGTAATGCATTGGCAATTCCCTGAGTCCGCGTGTTCTGCGTCTTGCCTACCAGCGTAAAGAAAGCGCCCGCGACAAGCAAGAAGAGCCCCGGCGGCGGCGCCAGGGCTCTCATGAACCGTTCGGCACGGACTACTTGCGAAAGGCCTGCAGGGTGTAGGCCGGCAGCTTCTTGTCCGCGAATATCGGCGCCAGGCGCGCGAAACGCTGCCGCCCATTGATTACCGGCACGCTGGCCCAGTCCTCGCCGACGAGCGGCCGCACGTAGTCCAGGAACGCGTCGGTCACATCGACGTTCCCCGGCGCGATCCACTGTTGCGGGAAGGTCCGCTCGGAGTTCGCCACCTTTTCAAGCGGGACTTTGTCGTAGCGCACGTTGTAGATGGGACCCGGCTCGCGCAGGATTGTGGACATATACCCGTTCTCACCGGCCTGCGCAATAAGGGCCGCTTTCTGGCCGAGGCGGTACGCCTCGTCGAGATCGACGATCGACGCGTGCAGCGAGCTGTCCCGCTGCTCCGTGCCGTAGGTCTGGCCGCGCGCAGAACCGCGCACCGGCAGGCCCTTCTCGTTCAGCATGTTCACAACCGACTGCGCCACGGTCGTCTTCGACGCGCTGAACTGCGCGTGGCCGAAGCTGTCGCGCGTGAACCCGAGGTCGCCGAGATCGAATCCCTCGCTGACGACCACGATGCAGCGGCCATCGCGCTTGAGCTGATCGCTGATCTTGTCACACATCTCCTCGGCAGTTACTTTGGCCTCGGCGAGATAGATCTGGAGCGGCATCTCGCGCTTGGGATCCGCCAGGCGTGCGGCCGCGGGGATGTAACCGATCTTCCGTCCCATCGCCTGCAACACGAGCACCGGATCGGCAGGGGAGGAACCGGCGTTCTCCTCGTTGGCATTCTGCACCATCGTCATCCAGTATCGCGCGACGCTGCCATAGCCTGGGGTGTGGTCGATCAGCTTGAACTCGGAATCACCAACGTCGTTGTCGATCGTCTTCGGCACGCCGACGGCCACCAGCTCCAGTCCCTGCTCATGCGCGAGCTGCGCGACCTTGTTCGCCGTGTCCATCGAGTCGTTGCCGCCGTTGTAGAAGAAGTACCCGACGTCGTGGACCTTCATCACGTCGATCACGCGCTTGAAATCTTCCTGCTGGTCCTTCTTGAGCTTGTAGCGGCAGGTACCGATGGACCCGGCCGCCGGGGTGTAGCGCAGCAGCGCGATCTCGTCCTCCGACTGGGCCGAGAGATCGAGGAGTTCCTCCTTCAGGACGCCCTCGATCCCGTGCCACCCCGCGTAGACCTTCCCGAAGGTCCCGGGAAACATTTTGCAGGTGTCAATGACCCCGCGCAGCGAACTGTTGATGACCGGCGTCGGCCCGCCCGACTGGGCGACAATGACGTTTTTCGGCATGAGTAGCTAGTCCCTTTTCTTGTTTGCCACAGAGAACACAGAGAAGAAAATACGCAATAATCACCGATTGTAGCTTGACCGCAAAATCGAGATTCTTCACTTCGTTCAGAATGACACAAGGTCTAGGCTGTTTCATCAGATCGCTTCCTCGCCGTCCAACCCGGCCTTTGTGTCATCCTGAGCGCAGCGAAGGATCTCTTGCTCTGTGCCTCTGTGTTCTCCGCGGAAAAATCCCTCCGCTAATCCTTCAGCTTATAAAGCACTTCCCCGGCGTTAGGCACCAGCAGCAGACCCTCGTCTTCGCGACCTCTCCACTCATCAGGGTTGATGGTCGCCGGGTCGCGGTAACCGAGGTTGATGGCGCGGCACTCCTCCTCCGGGATGCCCGTCGCCAGCGTCACCTGCACGCGGCACCGTTCGACGCCCTTCTCATAGGTCCCGCCGCCCCGCACGTGGGTGGAGTGGGCGAGGATGCCGCCGGGGATGTCCGTGAATTTCTCCATCTGCGCGAGGAAATAGTCGCGCGTGTGATAGCCGATGCGGCGGATGTACTCGCCATGTGTCACGCTCACTTCATGCAGGTGCGGCGCGTAGATGATCAGCTCGCCGCCGTCCGCCACGACCGGTTCGAGCTTGTACATGCACTTGCCCGCCACCCACAGCTCGTCGTACATCGGGGGGGCCATGGCTAATATGCTCTTGTACGGGCGGTCCTTGTAGATGATGTGGGTGCGCGACGACAGGTCGGCGGCCGCGCTCCACGCGTCTTCCGGTGCGCCGTAGAAGATGCCATGCGTCTGCTTGCCCATGACGTTCAGACAGAAGGCGCGCTTCTGCACTGGGATGAACGCCGCGGCGCGGTCCACGACCTTGCGCACGGGCGTGTACTTCGCGCCGTTAATGACCGGGTTGGTGATAAGCGCGCCAAGCCAGTGGAACAGGTTCAGGATCTCCGCGCCCGCCACACCCGGAAAGAAATACTTGTTGCCGCCGCTAAACCCGACCACCTCGTGCGGAAACACCGGGCCGACGACGCACACATGGTCATAATCGAGCACACGCCGGTTGATCTGGACCCGCACGGATTGGCGCAACAGCCCTCCGGAAATCTCTTCGATCTCGTCCTCGGTGATCGTGCCGATATGCGTCAGCGCGCCAAGATTCTCCCACTCATGGTTGAAAATCTCGATATCCCCGTAGTCCTCGGCGCGTTCCTCTGGCGTCAGCCCCAGCAGCGTGTTGATCATGTTCTCGGTCATCGGCGGATGCGTGCCCAGCGCGATGATGAAATCGATCTTCGACGCCCGCCCGCGCAAGGCCTTCACCAGCGCACGAAACATCGCAGGCATCGGCATGCTGCGCGTCTGATCGGGGATGACGAACAACACGCGCTTTCCGTC
The DNA here is from genome assembly GCA_052033955.1 of Candidatus Hydrogenedentota bacterium. Lineage (GTDB taxonomy): Bacteria > Hydrogenedentota > Hydrogenedentia > Hydrogenedentales > SLHB01 > JBPOJD01. Next base: position 97,701 of record JBPOJD010000035.1, on the reverse strand, counting down.
GAGCGGCGCATCGGCAAGGGTTTCCGCGACGAATGCCTGGAGTTCATCCGCCGTCAGGTGGGTCTCTTCACGCACTAACTGCTTGATCATGCTGTTACTCCATCCACGGCGAAACCGAGACTGGCCAGGGTGTTGTGAAGCGCCGGGTTGCCTGGCGTGACCCGCACCCGCGTGTTGTGGAACTCGCGGCGGCGCGGATATTCCTTGCGCAACCGGTCGAAGTACTTCCCGCGCTCTTCGGCGGGCAGGGTAATGATCTGCCGCAGCCGCTTGTCGTCTTCGCGAATGTCGTAGACGCTCAAGACTGCTTTCCGTACTTCTACAACCGGGTCGCCGTCGCCATTCACTTCCAGGAAGGGGCACTCCGGCTCGGGCAGCAGGGGAGAGGGGTCCCATGTCGGCGTCGTGCCGGAGAACGCGCAGTACGCCTCGTACAACTGGCGCGTGCCATTGACCTTACCGTCAAACGAGTACCCGGCGATGTGCGGCGTGCCGAGGGCGAGGTTCGCGAAAAGGTTCAGGTCGATGTCCGGTTCGTCTTCCCAGACGTCCAGCACGCTTGCGCCAACCTTGCCGTTCTCAAGCGCTTCGCGCAGGGCGGTTCCGTCGGCCACGGCCCCGCGCGCCGTATTGATGATGATGACACCTGTCTTGACGCGGTCGAAGAACGCTCCATCGAGCAAGTGCCAGGTCGGATCACTTCCTTCACGGTTCAGCGGGACATGTACGGTAATGATGTCGCTACGGCGCAGCAGTTCGTCGAGCGGCCGGTACTTCGCATCGCCGGTCTGGCGTTCCAGCGGCGGATCATTGAGCACGCATGCCATGCCCAGCGCGCGGGCCTTGGCCTCAACGCGCGTGCCGACGTTGCCGTGCCCGATAATGCCCAGCACCTTGTCCTGCGGCTCGAATCCGCGCCAGTCGCTCAACACGAGGAGGGCGGCGGTCAGGTACTGCGCGACGCTGTCGGCGTTGGACCCCGGCGCGCTGGAAAAGGCGATGCCCCGGGACGCCAGCCACGCCTTGTCGATGTGGTCCTCGCCGATGGTCGCCGTGCCCACAAAGCGCACCGTGGACCCCTCCAGCAGCGCGGCATCCACGCGGGTAATCGACCGTACCAGCAGTACGTCGGCGTCGCGCACAACCTCCGCGTTCACCTGTCGCCCATGCACCAGCTCGACGTCTCCGAATGGGCCAAACGCGTCGCTTACATACGGGATGTTCTCGTCGGCTACAATTTTCACGCTGGCACCCTCGTTTCCACCGCGATCACGCGCCTGGCCAGCTCGATGCAGGCCATGGGACGCGGACTGTCATTGGTCTCCGCACATAGTACCAGACCCGCCACCCCTTGACGTACGGCGAGTGCCACGTCCGACAGCTCGGCGCGATAGACATTCCCTGTCTGCGAGAACACCTCCAGGATCTGTGTCGCCACGAGCAGCGGCTTGCCCTGTTCGCGGCACAGACGCGCGGTCTCCTCCTGGATACGGGGCAGGAATTCGGGAGGAACCGCCAATCCGAGATCACCCCGGCCAAGCAGTACGCCGTCCGAGGCCTGAAGCAGAGCGGGAAGACGTTCGAGGGCCGCTGCGGTCTCTATTTTGGCGAACACCGCGCCCGCACTGCCCGGCCAGAAGCGCGCCAGCGCATGCCGCACGGCCTCAATCTGTTCCGCTGAGACGGCAAACGATACCAGCACCCCCTCCGGCTGCATGCCTTCTCCGGCGAAGCGGGCAAGAAGCTCGATATCCTGGGCCCGCAACGGCTCCCAGGCAACGGGACTGTCGGGAAAGGAACAGCCATGGCTCGCTTCGAGCGGCCCCGAGGCGGCCAGGCACTCCACGAGGAGCACCCCGTCCCGCCGCTCCCGGACAACGAACTGAACGTGGCCATCCCGGAAAAATGCACGGTGCCCCGGAGCGGTCTGGTCCAAGACCTGGGAAAGCCCCGGCAGCGGCACCACCACTGGATCATCCGTCGCGGCGGTGTCCGCCAACAAGGCCATTTCGCCGGGCGAGAAAGTCCGGGGGGCCATGACGCCGACGCGCGGCCGCGACGCGGGCAGATCCAGAAGCACCGGCGCGCCCACGGCGCATGCCGCGCGCAGGTCGGCCGTCAGGTCGCGGTCGCTGATCCCCAGGGGAAGACGAAACGCCGCCGCCCCGGCATCGAGGGCCTGACGCAGGTCCTCCTCACCGCACAGCGTGCGGCCGATACTGGCCACGACGCCCGTTGCGCCGACCCGCAGTGCCTTCACATGCGCCTCCAGAATTCCCGGTCAGACCTTGGCTTCCGCCAGCTTCCACGGCGGCGTGCTTGGTAGACAGGCCTCGAACTCCTGAATCAGGGCGTCCTCGTAGGCGCCGGCAAATTCGCCGTTGAAGAAGCGGTCCAGACCCTCTTCATGCAGCCGCTGCCAGGAAGCCTCTTCGCCGCCGGGATTGATCGGGTAGAAGAGGATGCCGTTGGCGCGCGCGGCCTTCATGTCGCCCGGCGCATCGCCAATCATCAGCATCTTCTCTTTTTCATAGCGGCCTTCCGAGCAGTACTTGATGTGTTCGGCCTTCGTGCCGAGTTCCTGCCCGGCGATGCCCAGCACATACTTGTCAATGCCCTGTTCTTCCCACTCGCGCACGAGCGCCTCGGTCGGCGTCTGCGAACAGACCAGCAGATCGGCCTTGTCCTTGGCGCGCTCGAGCACCTCGACGACGAAGGGGAAGGGGGGCAGTCCGCCCTGCACGATATCCTCCACCGCGCGGTTCACGGCCTCGCTCCAGGCGAGCATCTGGTGCATGTCGGGCTCGTCGTGTTGGGCACAGTACGCCTTGAGGACGGGATTTCCGAGCCGGGTCTCGGTCTCGACCCAGCGGCGGACGTTCGGCAGCTTCGGAATTTCGACGTGGCGCTCCTGGACCTTGTCCCAGTCTTCGAGGAAATCGAAGGTCTTGAGGACCGCCGGGAAGCGGTTGATGCCGCGCCACTTCGAGTAGAGGTTCACGAACTCGGCCGAAGCGCGCACATACTTGGAGATACCCTGAAGCCCAAACACCTTCACGATCTGGGGAATGAAGCACTCCTTCTGTTTGATCTCCATCGTGTCGAACACGCAGCCGTCCGAGTCAATGGCAATGAAATACTCGTGGCTGGGGACGTGATTCTTAAGCTGTTCCACTGTGCAGGTCATGGTATCCGCTCCGCATGGTTGGTGTGCTGCTATACGCCGGAAAACGCGCTGAAACCGCCGTCGACAGGCACCACAATGCCCGTCACAAAGCGGGAAGCATCCGAGGCCAGCCACAGCGTCGCCCCGATCAGGTCTTCGGGAGACCCGAAGGCCGCCATGGGGGTGTGGTCGATGATCGTCCTGCCGCGCGCCGTCAACTCGCCGGTCTGCTCGTCGGTCAACAGGAACCGGTTCTGGTCGGTCAGAAAGAAGCCGGGGGCCACGGCGTTCACGCGCAGTTTGGTGCTGTATTCCTGCGCGAGATGCACGGCGAGCCACTGGGTGAAATTACTGACCGCGGCCTTGGCGGCGCTGTAACCCGGAATGCGCGTGAGCGGGCGCAGGGCATTCATGCTCGAAATATTGATGATGGACCCGCCTTCGGGAGCGTCCTTCATGCGCAGGCCGAAGGCCTGGCAGGGCGCGATCGTGCCCCCGATCAGGTTGAGATCGATGACCTTCTGGAAGGCTTCGGGCGCGAGGTCAAAAAAGGACTGCTCGGGCGAGGTCGTGGCGGTCTTCATGTTGCCGCCCACGCCGTTGACAAGCACGTCCACGCGGCCAAACGTGTCATAGATCGACGCGCAGCAGCCGTCAATCGAGGCGCGGTTGAATACGTCAAGCGAAAAGCCCTTGGCCTTGCCGCCCGCGGCCACGATCTCCGCGGCTACGGCCTCGGCGCGGTCGGTCATCAGGTCGGCAATCGCCACCGTCGCCCCGGCCGCCGCCAGACCGTGCGCCAACGCGCCGCCCAGCACGCCACCACCACCCGTGACGACGGCGACCTTGCCTTCCAGACTGAATCCGTGGAGTCCCTGCATCCCGCTGACGCTCCTTTCTGCCATCGCCCTGCCGGATGGGGCCGCCCGCTGTGGCGGATCCACGCCCATACGCGCTAATGCACTGGTAATACTTGCGTTATGGGTAATGCCGGCAAGAACAGGTTTGAGCGCACAAGCCTAGCATACGGCCCTGCCGGTTTCAAGACGGCGCGCGCCGTCAGCGCCCATACCGGCGGGCGCGGGCAGGTTCTTTTCCCCTTCTGCGTTCAATTGAAGTAAACTCTTACCAAGGCAGTCACTCACGGGATGGGTTTTCAGTGGTTTGGATGTCTTATCGGAGCTTGGCTTGTGGCGTGTGGACCGCGCTTGCAGCGGTATGTCTGGTCTGCACAGCCGCGACGGCGTCCGCACCCTGCGCGGACTGCGGCGATCTTTCGCCGGACTCCGGGCCGGTGCTGGCGAAATGGGGCCTTGATCTCTCCAAGTACACCGTCGTCTTCAAGTGGGAGGAGCGGGCGCAGAACGGGTCCAACACCATCATCAAAGGAATGCGGCTTGCCCCGCTGAGCGGCGGCGCCGCTTTCGATGTCTATGCGGACGCCCTCGAACGGCGACTCGGCCCCGGCGAGTTGGCCGCCCTGCACATCGCCCCCAAGGACTGGTCGGTTCAGACCGTTTCGGTGGACGCCGAGCTCCCGGCCGACACCAAAGCGGCCGCCTCGGCGCCAACGCCCCGGTTGTCCGTACGGGAGACGCCGCGCGTCACCCTGCCCGTGCTCGACCATGGGCAACTGCTCGCGGAAGATGCCGCGCTCCACGGAATCGCCAAGGCGGCGCGGCGCATTGGAGTGTTTCAGGACATTCCCGGCGGCATCGCCGTGACGGGCGGCGTGCCCTCCCTTGGCGCTTGGCAGACCCAAGCCGATGGCAGCCAGGTCTGGGCGGCCACCATCGAGGCCCCCGGCGCACGCGGTCAGCGTCTGCACATCACGGATCTGGCCCTGCCGCCGGGCGGGATGATCCTGGTGCAGAATGCCCGGGCCACGGCGGACACCCTGGGACCCTTCACGACCCTCCCCGATGGCGGACTCTGGACGCCCACCTGTTTTGCCGATGCCGTAACGCTGGTCTGCTTTCTGCCTGCGGGCGCGAAGACGGCCGGGGTCACCCTGCGCGTGGACCGCATCATTCACGTCTACGCCGACCTGACCGCGGTGCCTTACCAGGAGGTCAAGGCGGGAAGCTGCAACCTGAACCTGCTCGACTACCCCGAGTGGACGGCGATCGGACGCGGCGTGGGAGGGATCGGCAGCGTGACCAACCGCGGTTACCTTTGGTGCACGGGAAGCCTTATTGCCGACGCCTTGCCCGGCAGTCAGCGGCCCCTGTTCCTGACGGCCGCCCACTGTGTCGGCTCGCAAGGGTCTGCCGAGAGCATCGAAATCTACTGGTTGTACGACGCCAATGCATCGAGCGTGTTGGCGGTGCCCAGGACGGCGGGCGGCGCCGATCTGCTCGCCACCGCCAACAAGACGGACGGCAGCGATGTAACCCTGCTTCGGCTGCGCAACCAGCCCCCCGCAGGGCTCTCGTTCTTGGGCTGGACTACCGCCCTTCCGCGAACGCTGGACGACGTGATCGGCATTCATCACCCGTTCGGAGAATACAAGCGCATCAGCTTCGGCCGTGCCATGGGCGTCCTCGATGCGTTCCATACGGTGCAATGGACGGGGGGCACAACGGAGCCGGGCTCGTCCGGTTCACCGCTCTTCACACGCGAGGGGCGGATCATCGGCCAGCTCTTCGGAGGCTATGCCTCGTGCGCGTGGCCACTGGAGCCCGACTACTATGGGCGCCTCGACGCGAGCTGGCCGATTTTGCGGCCATGGCTGTCGGACGTCCGGCTGCCGTGGGATGTGGACGGATCCGGGCGTGTGGACGCGGTCGACCTGCAACTGGCCGTGCGCGCCGCGCTGCAAGAACCTGTGGCGTATAATGCTGATGTAGACGGTTCGGGCAAGGTGGACGCCGTGGATGTTCAGTTGGTCATCATCGCCTTGATGAATGCGATCGCCCCATGATGGCGCGGCTGCTCATTGCGGGACTTTTTGCGGCGTGCGGCGCTGTAGTCGCCTTGGACGATTGCCCCGGCTGCGACATGCAACCGCTTGTCGCGCTGCGGGACAGCGGATGGGACCCCGACGACTTCACGGTACTGGTTGCCTGGCGTGAATGGACGGCCGCAGGCGTGCTGGTCGATGCCTACCGCCTTGAACCGAAGGCTGGGGGAGAGGCATTCGACGTCTACATTGCACAGGATGGCACGACCCTTTCCGACACGGCCGCGCGCAAGCTCGGCATCCGGCCCAAACACTGGGATCTCGCCCCGGCCGAGATCCCGTTGGAGACACCTGCGGCCCCGTCCCCTGAGACGGCCCCAATGCGCCCGGCAAGGCCGGCCGCCGTAACTGCGCGCGCAGGCGTCGCACGGGCATCGGTTGCGGTGCCGGGTATCGACCGCACCGCGGTGCTAGAAGAGGACGCCCGGCGGATGGCCGAAGGTGGCCTCAAGAGCCTGGTGCGTATCGGAGTGTTCGTGCCGCTGGCTGAGCCGCTCGCCATTACCTCCGGAGAGCCGCGCGTGGGCGCGTGGCACGAAACCGGCGGCCTGAGCGTGTGGGCCGTCGAACTGAGCGCTCCCGATGCGGTGGGACTGCGCCTGCATTTCGACACGCTTCAGCTCCCGGCCGGCGCAAACCTGAGCGTCTATAATGCGGGCCAGCCCGACGAGGCCTATGGGCCCTTCTCGCAGGCCGATATCGAGGCGACCGCCCACTGGACGCCGTCGTGCTTTGCCGAACGCGTTGTTCTTGAAGTGAGCGTACCCGCTGATTCGAGCATCAGCGAGGTGACGCTTTCGCTGGACAAGGTCATCTACATCTACCGCCCGATGGCGGAACCCGCTCTGAAGAATCTGGTGACGGCAGCCGTGGGCTCCTGCAACCTGGACGTCACCTGCTACCCCGCGTGGCAAGACGAGGCCGCGGCCGTGGGAAGGCTGACCGTGGTGCTGGGGCTGGGCCTGGCGCTGTGCACGTCGGCTCTCGTAGCCGACACCTATCCCGGGCCCACGCCGCCGTACCTGCTGACCGCGTTCCACTGCGTGGACTCGCCCGAAAAGGCGGCATCCGCCGAGGTGTACTGGTTGTATCAGACCTCGACGTGCAATGGCGCGGTGCCCAATCCCGCGACCGTCCCCAGGACGACGGGAGGCGCGGATTTTCTGGTCGGAACCGATATATATTTCGGAACCGACTTCGCGCTGCTCCGGCTCCGCCAGGCCCCGCCGGCCTACCTGCCCCGCCTGGGCTGGTCCGGCAGCGAAGTGGCTGTGCATACCCCTGTGGTGGTCGTCCACCATCCCGGCGGCGAACACAAACGGATTTCGTTCGGTGACAAGACGAAACAGTCCGCGTTGTATCATTCCGTCGTGTGGAGCGCTGGCACAACCGAGCCAGGCTCGTCGGGATCGCCGTTGATGCGCGCGGACACACGGCAGGTTGTCGGGGTACTCTCGAGCGGACTCGCCCGCTGCGGCAATCAGCTGCCCGACGAGTTCGGGCGCTTCGACAAGACGTGGCCGCTGCTGGTTCCCTATCTCGGTGGCGACAACGACGGCGACGGACTGCTCGACGAGAAGGAAATCAGCGGCGCATACGGCTACATTCTGGATCCCTCCACCCCCGACACCGACGGCGACGGCCTTTCTGACTACGACGAAATCTTCGGCGTGCATGGTCCGCCAACCGACCCCACCAACCCCGATACCGACGGCGACGGGCTCTCCGACTACGACGAGATCTTCGGTACACACGGTCCCCCGGCCGACCCCACCACCCCCGACACCGACGGCGACGGCCTCTCGGACTACGACGAGGTAATGGGGACTCGCGGCTTCATCAGCGACCCGACGAAGCCCGATACCGACGGCGACGGCCTCTCGGACTACGAGGAGGTGATGGGCGTCCATGGCTATGTCACGGACCCCGCAAACCCGGACACGGACGGCGACGGATGGAGCGACTACATCGAGATTCTGCTCGGCCAGAATCCGCTCGATCGCTCTGACGCACACGAGATACCTTCCCTGACCCCACCCTGGTTCCACCTCGGGCAGCCTTGACCAAGAGCGCACTTTTCGTCGCCTTCGATCTTTTGGTATACTTCCCGCGGAAAGACGGGAGTGCAACCATGAACCAGTGCCGGATCTATCTGGAAAGACACGCGGCGGATCTTGCCCGTGAGACGGCCGAGACGACCGACACGGAAGACCACGTGACGCTGTTCGAGGGGATCGTCCGAAGCTGGGCGGCCTGTATGGACCACGAGGGCGTGCTGGACCTCTCTGAGCTGCGGGAGCTGGAAGGACAGGGTACCCTGCGTACCCTGCGCACCCTGGAAGCGACCTGCATCGAGGCCCTGCGCAGCGCGCTTCCGCCAGCCTCTTTCCGCGAGGGCGTCCAGACCCTGCGGCGGTGCGTGCGCCGCACCGTGCATCTCCACGCGGAGAACGGCCGCGACCGGGCCTTCTACGACGAACTCCTCGAAGGCCCTATCGGCGTGGACGACCCGCGCTACGGCCGGCTGCTGACCTTCTTTCAGGGCCTGATGTCCTCGCTGCGCAACCTGGTCTTCGTCTACGACATCCATGGCACCATCCTGTACGGCAACGAGACCTTCCTGACGCTGCTCAATTTCACCGAGGAGGATATTCGCGACGGCCTGTCGGTCTACGACTTCATCCTGCCGCAGTACACGGATCTTATCGAGACCTTCATCGACTCGCCGGGCTCGGTCATGCGCGCCCCCTTCACGATCGAAGCCTACAGCAGCGACGGCCAGCGCGTGCCGCTGGAACTGACCACCGAACCCATCATTCAGGACGACGAGATCGCGGCCTTGCTGGGGCTCGCACGCGACCTGCGCCTCGAACGGCGTCTCGAGGACGAGATCCGCCGCTCCTACGCGTATTTGGACAGTGTTCTGGCCAACGTGCCGGTCGGCATCATCGTACTGGACGAGGACGGGACGATTACGGAGGCCAATGCGGCCGCGGCGACCCTGGCAGGCGCCCACGACGCAGGAGACCTCATCGGCCAGCCGCTGACGCAGCTCCTGGATCCGCAGGACAGCCGCGCCAAAACCGGCTTCCAAGAGATAACAAGCGGCCATGAACCGCTGCACTGCTGTTTCCGGGGAAAGACCCGCTACGGTGCGGAGATGAACTGCGAACTGCGTTCGATGCCGCTGCCCAAATCATACGGCAGCAGGCTCCTGCTGCTGCTCGACCTGAGTGACCGGCTTGCGCTGCGGGAAAGCCTGTTCCGCTCCGAGAAGCTCAAGGCCTTGGGCATGGTCATGGCCGGCGTGGCGCACGAACTGAACAATCCGCTGACCGGCATCCTCGGCTTCTCGCAACTCCTGCTCGCGTCCCCGGACCTTGCGCCGCCCCTGGCCGGGCACATCGACCAGATCCGCCTTCAGGCCGAGCGCTGCAAACGCATCGTCGAGGAACTCCAGAACTTCGCCCAGCGGCGGCCGCCGCTCAAGGACCCGTGCAGCGTGAACGGTCTCCTCAACGAAGTCGTCTCGCTGTGCGAGTACCAGATTCACATCGACGGCATCGAAGTGCAACTGGCCGCACAACGCGACCTGCCCACTATTCAGGCCGACGGCCCCGCACTCGAACGCGTGTTCCTCAATGTGCTCAACAACGCCCATGAGGCGCTGCGGAATTTCGAGGCCCCCGAACGGCGCATCACTGTTACGAGCACGCTCGAGACGGATGGAATCCACATTGCCTTCGCCGATAACGGCCCCGGCATTCGCCAGGAGCACCTGCCGCGCGTGTTTGACCCCTTCTTCACTACCAAGGACGTCGGCGAAGGCATCGGCCTGGGCCTTAGCGTCGCCTACGGCATTGTGCGCGACCACGGCGGCGATTTGACGGTCAAATCCGTGCCCGGCGAGGGCACCACCGTGGAGATCACCCTCCCAACAGGCTAGATCCTGCCCCGGACAACGAACGGTCAGCGCACGGCCCAGTCCAGCCCGCGGATTACCAGTTGCCGGTACAGCGGCATCTCGAGGGTGCGCTCATCGTGTCCCAGCGCGTTGTAGTGAACACGCCCCTTGCCGTAGGGCTTGTTGTAGATGATCGGCTGCACCGCGCCCTCCCAGACCGCTGTCGCCAGCAGATGCACCGCGCCCGGGTCGAACCGGTCGAGGATGTACAGCTCGTCCGTCACCGTGAAATCCGGGACGGATTCCGTCACGGGCGTTGTCCGATCCACGATGGTGACATCGAAGTCACAGACGGGACCATGCGAGGCGAACACGCCCCCCAGCATGGCGATATACCCGTCGTTGGTCTTCCACGAGGCGGTCGCCCCGTGCAGACCGACGAACCCGCCGCCCGCCGCGACAAATCCGGTCAGGCCCGCTTCCTGTTCGGCGGTCAGCTCGCCGCCCTGCGTGTAGACGAGGACGCCATCCACGCCGCGGAGGTTTCCGGCCGTGAGCGCGTCGCGGTCGGTGGAGCACGCCACCGAATACCGGCCCGTTTCCTCCAGAGACTGCTTGAGGATGTGTCCGCACGCCTCAAACGGGTGGTACATGCCGCCCGTAAGCACCAATATCTTCTTCATTGACTCTCCGCCTTGTGTTGAGGAGCTGCCCGGCCTAGGCCCCGAGAAAACGTGAAACATTGCAGTTCCGGCACGAGGGGTTGTCCTCGCACCAGTCCTGATACAGTTGCAGCAGGCCCTGTTGACGGCGAAAGTCGAGACGGGGTTTCGCGCCCTCGCCGAACAACCGCGGCGCCATGCGTTTGAGTATGTGGTTTTCCGCCTCGCCCGGGAGGGCGGCAAAAAAAGTGAACACGCTCTCTTCGAGTTTACGGTCCTTCACGCGGCGGGCGTGGGCCAGCGCCGCGGGGATGAATGCGTTGCCGATGATCGCACGGACCCGCTGCAGTCCAAGCGGGGAGGAGGGGGTCGCCATTCGCTTGCCGGTCCAGGTGCAGTGCGTCGCCCAGAATCCCAAGCGCCCGGGAAACAGTTGCTCGAAGCCGCGCCGCCGCGCGACAGCCCGCTGTTCCTCACGCCACAGTTCCTCCAGGGTTGCCGCCATCCCCTTCGCGGCGGTCCGGGCGATGAACGCTGCCGCGCCGGCCAGACGCCGTTCCGGATTGTTCACCGGACGAACACCCGTGCGTTTCCAGGTGAGGGGAAGCTTCTTCAGGCCGGCCAGCCTGTCGCGGCGCAGCGACCGCAACCGGGCGAAATGCGGCACAGCGGTGGTCCCTTCCGGCAGCGCGTCCGGGAGCAGTCCCGCGAGCTGCAAGAAGGCCGCCTCGAGCAACAGCGGGTCCGCCTGCGCGAGCTGGCGCGCCCGCTCGTAAGGCAACTGCTGCGCGATACAACGAAAATGGTGCTTGAACCGCGAGAAACCACAGGCCGACATGAAACTCTCATACAGAGCCTGATCCAGCCCGGCCCGGTCCGCCCGTTCACGAAGCGCGCGTGCCTTGGCAAGCATCCGCCACTCGCCCGCAAGCGTCAGCAGGCGATCCAGATGTTCCTCGCCTTGGATCTGACGGGCCACCTGGCACTGACTCGCCTGCTCGGGTCCGTCGCACGGTACACGTGGCGGCGCGGCCTCCCGGGGCAGGTCGGCGGCGTGGTCGTAGAGCCGGTTGCCCAACGACAGCCGCGGCACGGCCCGCCCGTCCGACGTGGCGCATACGAAGCCGCCGGGCGGCGGATCCAGCGCCACACACAACATCACCTGGTCATATCGTGCGTCGAGATGGTGGCCGTGCTGCTGCCAACCGCGGTGATCCAGGTGAATCTCCACGTCGCCGGTGATCAACGTCTCCCCGAGTTCGATCTGCGCGTTGCGGAAATCGGGCCCTTCCGTACGGTTCCACCAACCCGGCGACAGAATCCGCAGCATGCGGCCGTCGTCGCTGGTCAGCCCCTCCTCGTCGAAGAGCCGGTCGTACCAGATGCACTGCAACACGTGCTCGGACAGCGGCGCCACGCCTTCGCGCACGCTGCCGCCGTCAGCCGAACGCCATTGGCCGTAGGCCTCTGAGAACGTTAGCCGGTTGCACGGCACTTGCGCTGTTCCTTTGCTCATTTGGACAAGGTAACGACCACGCCACGGCCCAGTCAACAGCGGAATGGCACAGCGCCAGCGCTCCGAGCGCTCTGCCTGTGGCATCGAGGCTGGCGAAATGATAGGCTTAGGGGCACACGACAAGGCGCCCGTCAGAGGGGAATTCAGGACATGAACTACGTTTCGTTTGGCCGTACCGGCATCCGTGTATCCCAGGTGTGTCTGGGTACCATGACCTTCGGCAAGGAGGCGGACGAGGCCGCCTCGCGGGCCATCATGGACCACGCCTGGGACGCCGGCGTCAACTTCTTCGACACCGCCAATATCTATAACAAGGGCGTCACCGAGGAAATCGTCGGGCGCTGGGTCAAATCGCGCCGCGCGGAGCTGATTCTCGCCTCCAAGGTGCGGTTTCCGATGGGGGACGGCCCGAACGACTGGGGGGCGTCGCGCCGCCACATTCTGCTGAGCGTCGAACAGAGCCTCCGGCGGCTGCAAACCGACTGGCTGGATATCCTGTATCTTCACCGGTGGGATGACGCGACGCCGCTTGACGAAAGCCTCGCGGCCCTGAACACCTTGGTGGAGCATGGCAAGGTCCACTACGCGGCCGTCTCCAATTTTGCCGCGTGGCAGACGATGCAGGCCGTGGCGGAGGCCCGTCACCGGCATCAGGCCCCGGTTGTGGCCATTCAGCCGATGTACAACCTCCTCAAGCGCCAGGCGGAGGTCGAAATCCTGCCGATGGCGCAGGCGCTGGGACTGGCCGTGTGCCCGTACAACCCGCTGGCCGCCGGCATCCTGACCGGCAAGTATCTGCGGGGCGAACACGGGCGCCTGAACGAGAGCGCCAACTATGCCAAACGCTACGGCGTGCCCACGCAAGACGAAGTCTCCGCGCGCTTCGTCGCCCACGCGCACGAACGCGGCGTCTCGCCTGCGGCCTTGGCGGTTGCCTGGGTGGGAGCCCACCCCGCGGTGACCGCGCCGATCCTCGGCGCACGCACAGCCGCTCAGCTCGCCGATACCCTCGGCTGCGTGGATATCGCGCTCACCCCCGAGGAGCGCGCGGAGATATCCCGGCTTTCACCGGCGCCGCCGCTGGCAACCGACCGCGAGGACGAACGGGAGTAGAAACCGCCACAACGCACCGCACGGAGGCAGACCTTGGGCGAATTCAGACAGATCATCAAGGACATCATCACCAACGTTGAGACCGTCGTGGTGGGCAAGACCGCCGTCGTCCGCACGGCCCTGTCCGCCTTTCTGGCGGGAGGCCATGTGCTGCTCGAAGACGTCCCCGGCGTCGCGAAGACAATGCTCGCCCGGGCCTTGGCCATCTCCAGCGGCTGCACCTTCACGCGCATCCAGTGTACGCCTGACCTGCTGCCGACCGACGTCACCGGCGTCTCCATCTTCAATCAAAAGGCCCAGCAGTTCGAGTTCCGCCCAGGCCCAATCTTCGCCCAGGTCGTGGTCGCGGACGAAATCAACCGCGCCACGCCGCGCACCCAGTCCGCGCTGCTCGAGGCCATGGCCGAAGGACAAGTATCCACCGACGGGCAGACGCGCCGGTTGCAGCAACCCTTCGCCGTGTTTGCCACGCAGAACCCCGTCGAACACGAAGGAACCTTCCCGCTGCCCGAGGCGCAGCTCGACCGTTTCATGATGCGCTTGAGCGTCGGCTATCCGGACATCAGCGTCGAGGCCGAACTGCTCGAGCGCACCCGCATGACGCATCCAATCGATTCCCTCCAACCCGTCGCGACACCGGCCGACATCGTGCGCATGCAGGCCACCATCCGCCAGATCTTCGTGCATGAAAAGATCCGCGACTACATGCTGCGGGTGATCAACCGGACACGGGACTCCACGCATCTGACGCTCGGCGCCAGCCCCCGCGCGAGCATCGCCTTCTTCCGCGCCATCCAGTCCTACGCGGCCGTACAGGGCCGCAGCTACGTCATCCCCGACGACGTGAAGTTCCTGGTACATCCGGTCCTGGAGCACCGGCTCATCCTGAATCCCGAGAGCCGCCTGCGCCGGGTCACCACGTCGAGCCTGCTGCGCGACATCGTGAACGATGTGACGGTGCCCGCGGGAGCGAACTGGAAGGCGGGATGAGCCGGCACAGGCGACGCGCCCGGCAATGCGCGGATTGAACTTGACAAGCGTTTTCCCTAACATAACGCCATGACAATGTAGTGCCGTTTGGCCCGCATTTCGCCGCTGGATCCTGCGGTACTGCCGTCAAGGCAAGGACTTGCAGCGCGGCAGCACCCATCCAGAGGGCAAGGATATACACGATGCGACGATGGCTTCCCGGCAAAAAACGGCCCGCTGACGACGATGCGGACATCGAGGAGCGGGGCAGTACCCCCGCCCACGAGGAGTCCGAACTCGAACTGACCAAGGTCGGCCGCTATGAAATCATCGCACCGGTGGGAACCGGCGGCATGGGAACGGTATATAAAGCCATAGACCGTGAGCGCGACCAGACCGTTGCGATCAAGGTGCTGGACCGGCGCTATGACCTGGACCGCAAACGCAGAAAGCGCGACTACTTGGGCCGGGAGATCCTGATTGCGGCGTCGCTGAATCACGACAACGTGATTCGCATGCACAACAAGATCATCGAGCAGGAGGACCGCGACGGCAACGTGCGGCGGTGTCTGCTGATGGAGTACATCGACGGGCACAACCTGCGCAAGCACATCACGGATCGCGACCTGTCCATACGGCAGATGATTGACCTGTGCATTCGGATCTGTACCGGGCTGGATTTCCTGCACCAGAACAACGTCGTGCACCGGGACATCAAGCCGGAGAATTTCCTGTTTTCACGCGACCTGACCCAGGCCAAGATCGTGGACTTCGGGCTGTCCAAGTCCGGCGCCAGTTGGCGCACGCGGTGGTTCAAGGAGGGCGGCGGCACCCGCCGCTACATGTCGCCCGAACAGTTGTCCAAGCGCCAGTTGGACGCCCGGTCGGACATCTTCTCGCTCGGCATCACGATCTATGAGCTGTTTACGGGGGTGCATCCGTTCAATGGCGCGGACACCAAGGAAATCCAGCGCAACATACGCAACAGCCGGTACCGGGTCGAGCCGGCCAGCCGGCACAATCCGGAGATTCCGGCGGCGTTGGACAAGATCCTCCTCAAGGCGCTGCGCCGCAAACCCGAGAGCCGCTACCAATCCATAACGGAAATGCTTTTGGACCTCACGCGCATAGCAGAATCACGCATCTGACATGTACATCAAAAAAAATCAGAAAAAAGAAGAACTCAGCCTTACCAAGATCATCCTGTTCATTTGCGTCGTCCTGGCGCTGGCCTTCGGCGTCGTGCGCTTCTCCCAGTGGTTCTCGGGATCCCGCGGCGAAAGCGTGGTACCCCAGGCGGCCGTCGACGCGCTCGAGGAAGCCCGGAACGCGCTCGACGCCGGCGATCACGAAAAGGCCAAAGCCCTCCTGGAACCCATGCTCAAGGGCCGGCCCGACCCAATCCAGACGCCGCGCATCCTCGTGATGCTGGCCCGTGCCGAGCGTGCCGCCGGGAATCTGGACGCGGCCTCGCAGCACGCGCAGGAGGTTGTGAAGACCTATGCGCAGAGCCCGCTCTATCCCGAGGCCGCGCTGCTGCACGCTGCGATCCTCGAACAGCAAGGTCAGGGCGAGCAGGCCGCCGCCATCTACCGCGAGGTCGAGGCCTCGGCGCCCCGGGATCTGCGCGCGGGCGCCTTGACCGGGCTCGGCCGCGAGGCGGAGCGGGGGGGCGACCTGGTGCGTGCGCGCGAGCTTTATCAGCAGGCCGTCCGCGGCGCAACCTGGAACAGCCCCCAGTGGCTGGAGGCTGTGCAGGCGCTTGGCAACGCCAACGTCGCGCTGATCTTCTCCCCGACGCCCACTGCGGACAGCAAGACCTACCTCGTCAGGCCCGGCGACACGCTGACCGGCATCGGCAACGCCCTGAATGTTCCCCAAGGCATGCTCGTACGCGCCAATGGGCTCGACAATCCGGGCAGCCTCCGGCTCGGACAGCAGATCAAATACACACCCAAGGATTTCCGGATCATTGTCGAGCGCGAGACCTGCCGCATCTACCTGCTCGACAAGGACGGCATCTTCAGGATGTACTCGACCGGACTGGGGCGCCCGGGCAACGAGACCACGCTGGGCAGTTACAAGATTGGCAACAAGCAGAAGGATCCGACGTGGTTCAAGCCGGGTTCCGCCCCGATTCCGCCGTTGGCTCCGGACAACGAACTGGGCACCCGCTGGATGCCGCTGGTACCCGACGCCCCGGGACTGCCCACCGACCTGGGCATACACGGAACCATCGATCCCGACAGCATCGGCAAGTATTCGTCGTCCGGTTGTCCGCGCATGCACAATGCCGAGGTGGAGGAGTTGTATGACCTTGTGGTACGTTCCACGCCGGTAACGATTGTTGAAGTGCTGGACCCTGCGGAATGGGGCTTGGTCTAGGTCTGATCGAGTCGGGGGAAAAGGAAACACGGTGGCGACCTCCACAGCAGAAACGCTGGTTGACCGCGTTCAGCAGGCGCTGTGCGCCTCCGGGCCGTGTGGGCAGCCCCTCATCCCGATTGAAGACGCCGCGATCTTTCATCTCGTTGCCACGGGAATCCTCCAAGCCGCAACCAGCGACGCCTCCGGCCTGACGCTTCTCGCTGACGCCGCCACCGCCGCCCAGGCACCGGCTTTCAATGAAATCGCCCGGCAGGCGGCCCGCGTGATCCTGTTTGGCGGTCCACCCGATGGATGGACGCCCGCCGCGCATGCCGAAGTCCGTCCGCTTGACACACTTCGCGCGGACGACCGCTTCCTGGTCGCGCAAGGCAGCACACTCAATCTCGCAGTCGTGGGTACTGAAGAAGAAGACCCGACAGGTGCGAACACCGTGACTGGAGGCTGGACCTCGTTGCCCGGCGCTGTCGTGGACATTGCGCGCACCGTCGCGGGTCCGGCCTATATCCCGGCGACGCCGGACCAGAACGGCCCAGGCGCCGTCCACGGCACCCGTCTGATGGCCCTGGTGGCAGGACGGTTGTCGTCCCGCCAGCGCGACATGGCCATGGACAAGGACGACCTGTTCTGCGTCCTGAACATCCTCAAGGCGATCTCGGCCGAACGCCGGGCCCACGACATTCTCTACGTGTTCGTGGAACAGGTCGCACGCGTGATTGGCGTCGACCGCTGTTCGGTAGTCCGGGTATGGACCGGGGATCCCAAGGGGCACGTGCTCGCCTCGCACGAGGACGCGTCGGTGCACGATGTCGCCATCGAACTGGACAAGTACCCCGAACTGGTGCGCGCCATGGAATTGCACGAGCGGGTAGTCATCAACGATGCCGCCCGGGACCCCATCACGCAGAGACACGCCGAGGCGCTTGAGAAGGCCGGTATCGCCTCGCTCATCGTCATTCCGATCGTCTTGCACGACCAGATGGTCGGATCGCTGTTTCTTCGGGCGGCACGCCGCCGCGGCGGATTCAACACACGTGAGGTGAGCTTCTTTGAGATTGTGGCCAGCGCCGCGGCCAACGCGCTCGAGCGCGCCCACCTTTTCGAAAGCATCCAGCGGGCAAATGAGCGACTGGAGCGGCTGGCCATCACCGACGGCCTGACCGGCCTGCACAATCACCGCTACTTCCGCGAGCGGCTCGATGAGGAATTCCAGCGCGCCAAGCGGTACGGCACACCGCTGTCGTGCCTCATCATGGACGTGGACAATTTCAAGAAGATCAACGACACCTTCGGCCATCTCCAGGGCGACAGCGTGCTCAAGGAATTGTCGCGCATCACCGCGCAGGGCATCCGCACCACGGACATCGCAGCACGGTACGGCGGCGAGGAACTCGTGGTCATCATGCCGCAGACCGGGCGAAGCGGGGCCGAGGCCCAGGCTGAGCGCCTGCGCGTGACCATCGCCAGGAACGCATTCGGCGGCCTGCCACAAGGACACAGCGTTACGGTGAGCATTGGCGTTGCGGCCTACGATAGCGCTACCATGGCTGACTGTGAGGCCATGATTGGGGCCGCCGACGCGGCCCTTTACACAGCAAAACGGAACGGCAAGAACCAGGTGGTTGTGAACCCCGCGGAAGGAGAGGGACAGTGAAACCCTTTATAGTGGCCGGACTCGTCGTGATCCTGACTGGATGTGCCACGGTAACCAACACATTCGGTGGTATGCGTCCAGACTACAGGGGCGTTCCCGAGGAAGCCCTCAACCAGGTAGCCGCACAGGTGGAATCCGCGATCGCGGCCGGCAACCGCACGCCCTCCATTGCGGACATTGAGGGCGTCGTGGTCAACACCGAGGCCGTCATGCAGGCAATCCGCACGCGTGCGGCCCGCCGCACCCTTCTGGACGAGTTGCTCGACGCCGGCTACGCGGTCCAGCAGCGCAGCGGCCTGATCGCCATCCGCCGCACCCGCGAGTACAAGAAAGAGACTTCGGGCGACGAACGCAACCGCCACGCGCTGATCGTGCTAAGCGAAAACAACGACCGCTGGGCCATCTACGAGGGCATTCGCAAGGCCAGCAATTTCGGACCGTCGTCGCTGGGCGCCATACAGGATGCTTTCTACCGCGCACAGGTCGCGCAACTTGCCCCCGGCCAGCCCTACGAGACTCCGGATGGGGAGACAACGGCCCAATAGCGGCAACTAGAGCTGGCGCAGGGTTGCCAACACCTCTTCCGCGTGGCCCGCAGGAGACACTTTCGGCCATACCCGCGCGATCTTGCCGTCTGGCCCGATCAGGTATGTCGAGCGGTTGACGCCCCAGTAGCGCTTGCCTGCGGTGGTCTTCTCCACCCACGCGCCGTATAGCTCAGCCACGTCGTGACCGCTGTCGCTCAATAACAGGAAATTCAGCCCGAACTTCTCCGCAAATCGCCCGTGGGACTCGATGCTGTCCGGACTCACGCCCAGGACCACGGCTCCGGCGCGCTGGAATTCCTCCATCTCGTCGCGAAACTCCTTGGCCTCCACGGTGCACCCCGGTGTGTTGTCTTTGGGATAGAAATACAGCACGACGGGTTTTCCTCTCAGCTTCGCGAGTTCGAGCGGCTCGCCCGTGTGGGCAGGCAATACGAAATCCGGCGCGGCATCGCCCGGTTGCAAACGCGTGTCCAACTGCTTTGACATGTCACCCTCCTCGTAGACCCTGGGCCGTGTTCCGATGCGAGTAACACGGCCTGCCGCCGGTACCATTCCCATTGTACCACCACACGGTTGACCCGTCTGTTCGCGGCAGGGTATCCTGACACCATGGAAATTGTCATTGCGCACGGCGCCATCCGGAAGGCAGGAAACAGACGTGACCAGTCCCAACCCACGCGACGCGATCGGCCGCATCAAGGATCTCCCGACACTCCCCGCCGTACTGGGGCGCGTGCTCGAGGCAGCCTTTGACCCGGATGTTTCGGCGCTCGAACTGGGCAAGCACATCGCCGCTGACCAGACGCTTTCGGCGCGCCTGCTGAAGATCGTCAATTCGCCCTACTACGGCTACTACCGCCAGATCAACAGCATCACCACCGCGGTGGTCATCCTCGGCTTTGTCGAGATCCGGAACATCGTATTTACGGCCACCGCATTCCAGACCATCGACGACAGCGGCTCGGGTTACGACCGCACCCAATTGTGGCGGCACTCGCTCGCGGCGGCCATCGCTGCCGAGCGCTGCGCAAATCTGCTCGATATCAGTTCCGACGGCGCCTTTGTCGCCGGACTCTTGCATGACATCGGCAAAGTGGCCTTGGACTCCATCTACCCGAGTCAATTTGCGAAGGCCGTCCAGTGGTCGCACGAGGAACAGCGGCCGCTCTGCGAAATCGAGCAGCAGACGTTTGGACTGGACCACGCCGAGGCGGGCGGACTGCTTGCCGAACACTGGAACCTTCCCGTCGCAGTGACAGGAGCGATCCGGTGTCACCACGAACCAGACAAGACCTCGCCCGATCCGGTACTGACGCGCCTGACGGCCATGGGTAATTTCCTCGCCTATCAGGCTGGGTTTGCGGAATCGGGCAATGCCGTGGCACCCGGGCTCACGGCCTCGGTCGAGGAAGGTCTGGGCCTGCTTGAGCCGCAGTGGAGTAAAGTGGCCGACCAGGTGCGGGAACGCGGCGGCCAGATTGACAGTATTCTCGGGATCTTGCAGAACTAAGGCGCGCGGTCGGTGGGCGTCAGCAGGGCGTGCTTGAGGCGCTCCAGCGACGGCAGTTCGTGTTCCCCCTCGAAGTAACCCTC
Organism: Candidatus Hydrogenedentota bacterium; assembly: GCA_052033955.1. GTDB lineage: Bacteria > Hydrogenedentota > Hydrogenedentia > Hydrogenedentales > SLHB01 > JBPOJD01. Next base: position 77,229 of record JBPOJD010000035.1, on the reverse strand, counting down.
CATCCACGACAGTATCGCCTCGATGACCTCACGCCGCCACTTCGGAGCGGGCCGTGCCAGCTCATCGCGCAGGTACTGCACGTCGCGGAGCAGACTCTGCCGGGCTTCGCCGTCCAAGGCGCACAGGTCGGCCTCCTCCACCAGCCGCTCCATCAACACCGGCACCTCGGCATAGATCTCCTCGGTCGTGCCCGGGGCAGCCGGAAAACGAAGGTTGAACTCGAACCGGTTCTCGAAGAGGTCAATGCCGCGCGCCGTGATGCGGGCTCCGGTGAAATAGGGGGGATTATAGCCGATCATGAGTTCGATGAACCCGCGGTCGTACAGGTAGTACGCATTCCAGAGGTCTCCCTTCTCGAAGGGACCTTCCGCGAGCATGTCGGACGCGCTCAATGTGTGCAGGGGATCCGCCCGGTAGTGATCGTACAATACCGAAAGCATGCGCCGCCGGATCGTCTTCGGGTGCCACGTAGCCATGGGCGCATTATACCAGCGGGCTGCCCGGAATCGGAAAACCGGGGAACGCGTTGATCCGGATGGCGGCCTTTGCTACTCTTTTGTTCCACAACGTAGTCAGGAGGTCCCATGGCCGAACGGGTTGAAATATTCGATACGACCTTGCGCGACGGCGAGCAGTCGCCGGGCGGAAGCATGAACGATGGCGAGAAGCTCCAGATGGCCGCTCAACTGGAACGGCTGGGCGTCGACACCCTCGAGGCGGGCTTCCCTATTGCGTCGCAGCAGGAATTCGAGAGCGTGCGCAAGGTTGCGCAGACCGTCAAGACTCCGCGGGTGGCCGCCTTGGCGCGCGCCGTGCGTGCGGACATCGAGCGCGCCGCCGAGGCCCTCCAGGTCGCCCAACGCCCGGTCTTGCACACCTTTATCGCGACATCGGACATCCATCTCGAGCACAAGCTCCGCATGAGCCGGGAGCAGGTGATCGATCGCGCGGGCGAGGCGGTGCGTCTGGCCAAGAGTCTCATCGATCGCGTGGAGTTCTCCGCCGAAGACGCAACCCGCTCGGATCTGGACTACCTGGTTCAGGTTGTGAAGGCGGCCATCGAAGCGGGCGCGGACGTCATCAACTTGCCCGACACGGTCGGGTACACCACGCCTCGCGAGATCGAGCACATGTTTCGCTACGTACGCGAGCACGTCCCCGGAGCGGACCAGGTCGTCTTCTCGAGCCACAACCACAACGACTTGGGCTTGGCCGTCGCCAATGCGCTCGCAGCCGTGCGCGGCGGGGCGCGTCAGGTCGAGTGCACGGTGAACGGAATCGGCGAACGCGCCGGCAACACGTCGCTCGAAGAAGTTGTCATGGCGATCAAGGTCCGCCAGAACGAGTTCCCGTACGAGACCAGTGTCGTGACCGAAGAGATTACCAGCGCGAGCAAACTGCTGAGTAACCTGACCGGGCTGGTTATCCCGTACAACAAACCTGTCGTCGGCCGGAACGCCTTTGCCCACGAGGCGGGCATTCACCAGCACGGCGTCATCGCCAGCCGCATCACCTACGAGATCATGACCCCCGAATCCGTGGGCCGCAAACGCAGCGAGCTGGTGCTCGGCAAACACTCCGGCAAGCATGGACTCACCAAGCGCTGCGAGGAACTGGGGTATTCCCTCACCCCCGACGAGATTACGGCCCTCTACGACCGCTTCATCGCCCTGGCCGACCGCAAGAAAGAGGTGTTCGAGGACGACCTGCGCGTCCTGATCGCGGGCATGCGCGACGAGACCTTCGAGACCTATCACATGGAGCAGTTGCGCTGTTCCGGTGGCGATCCCACGGTGGCCCTCGTGAAGCTGCGAAAGGGCGAACAGGATTTCGTCGAAACCGCGACCGGCGACGGTCCGGTGCATGCCGCCTGCATGGCGATTGACCGGATCACGGGGCAGGCCGGCAAGCTGATCGAGTTCACCGTCCGCGCCGCGACACCCGGCAAGGATGCCCTGGGCGAGGCCCACGTGACGGTCTCATTCCCCGGACACGAGATCGGCGGTACCGGCGCCAGCACGGATATCGTCGAGGCCGCGGTGCACGCCTATCTGAACTCGGTGAACAAGTATCTCGCGCTGCGCGCGACGACGTAGCCCGGGGCCGAGTACATATCGAATGCGCCCTAGCTCCCAAGGCTCGTTCGGTGAGCCATGGAGATAGCCCATCGTGTCATCCTGAGCGAAGCGAAGGATCTCTTCGGTGGGTGTCCTGCTACTGTCGCGACACCACGAGAGCGACGGCCCCACACAACCGAAGGAACAACCTGCGAATACCGGGCCGCCGTCAGCCGTCGAACATGCACAGGCTCTCGATGTGAGCACGGCTGCCGTCGTTGTTCCACGCGTCGAGTTGATCGGGATCCTTGAGCTGCTGGCCACGCTGCCGGGGCACCGCCAGGAAGCCGCACGCCACGTCGGGCAGGCTCGTCATGTCGCTCCAGAGCTTCTCGAACTGCGCCACGGGGTAGATGTCCTCCTGCCCGTGGCCCCAGCGCCGCTTCACATCCTTGATGGTCACATAGGTCGGCATCCGCTGGGCCATGGTGCGTACAGCATCCGTCACGCGCTGTTCCGGGCCATGCAGTTCGTCGCGCGTCAGCCCGAACACACCCAGCAGAGCGTCCACCTGGATCCACGTGGTCATCGAGTTGTAGAAGCGCAGCTTCAGTTCGTCCTCTTCGCGCGGTTGCGCCAGCCCTTCCAGCAGACGCACCTTGCCGTTCACGCGGGCCAGGCCGCCGCCACGGTCGTCTATGCGACGAGGCACGACCTCAAAACTCAGCGTGTCGCCGGATGCCAGATGCGCTCCCAAAGCCGCTGGATCCAAGTCAGCGCCCAGCGTGTCGATGTTGTGCAGCATCAAGGTCTCCACCTGCGGATGCTCCTTCAATAGCCGGGCCAGCACCCCGTTGCGCAGCAGGTTGGGCACCTCGTACCAGTGTCCGGGCGGGCTGAAGCGCTGCACAGGCACATTCTGCGTGTAGTCCGCGCCTTCGCCGTTCTGGCGCGCCCAATCCATCATCGAACGCCGCACTGCGTCCCGCACCTTCTGTTTCTGCTCATCGAGCGTTTCCTGCGGCATTTCCTCCCACAGAAACACCAAGTCGCGTACCATCGGGATCAGGCGCTGGCCAATGCTGCGCCCAGGCGAGAGGTAGAGCGGCCCGTCGTAGCCGTAATTGGCGCTCAGCGCCAGGTGCTTCTCGATAGGGCCGTGCGTCAGAAAGCTCGTCGTGACGACGTGGGGGAGGGGCGCCCCGCAGCGCTGCACCGTGTGCCGCGTCTTGGCCAGATGAATCTCCAGGAAGGAGCGGTGCTTGCCGTGCATCTCCACGAAGGGATTGACGGCCTTGATGACGCCCGCGCCCCTGGTCCACCGGCTCCCGACGCCCGCCGCCAGGGTCACCACAGCAACCTTGCCCTTGGCCAAGGCGCTCTCGCCCAGACTGCGCAGGGTGCCGTTGGCGGGGATGCGCGCCACGTCGCTGTCCTTCACATCCTCAATCTGCGTATCCACCGGCAGCCGGTTGCGTGCGAGCCCGATGCGGCCATTGCGCAGATCGTCACGGATGCGCTCATGCTGCACACCATCAAATCCGTTGTCCCGCTTGATCCGCTCCGATTCCGCATCCCAGGCATCCTGCTCACCCCGGCTCGCCGAGTCCGCCACCCGGAAAAGGCTGCTCACGGTCGTGCGCAGCAACGGGAAACTCTGCTCGGGCTGGCGGCACTGACTGGTGAACAGGTCGATCTCCGCACGCCGCAGATAGGGGATCGCATCCGGGTCGCGCCGCACCAGTTCGGGCAGTTGGAGGGAATAGTAGCGCGCCGGCAGAAACGCGTCGCCGGCTGCAAGCAGTTCTGCCGTAGTTCCGCACCGGTTGATGGCAAAATCGTAGACTACCGGGTCCATGGCAAACGGCAGCGCATCCTCCAGCTCGCGCTTGGTCTGCTGCATGATGGCCAGCACCTCGTCGCGGAAGGCGTCCCGGCGCTCGGGCGCGACAAACATCGCCATGCCGCCGCCCGACATGCCGCCGAGCATGAGGAAACCCCAGAAGTCGTCTCCCAGCTTCTCCCGGCTGCGGGCGATGATGGTTTCCGTGAAACGGTTGGTCACCCACGGGATGACCGTTCTTAGCGGACCTCTCCAATTGCGCATGGTGTGGTCCGCAAGCTTGCGGATGTCGCCCTCCCGCAGCGCGCCGAGGATGCCGTCGAAGATGGCCGCCATGTCCTGCCGTGCCGTCCACTCGTTGCGGCTGCGCAGCAGGTATTTCTCGGTGACCATCTCGAGGATCGGCCCGACATTCTGCGCCATGCCGCCGTGGATGACGACCAGCGAGGCGGCAAGGCATTCCTCGACCTCGGGATGGCGGTCACCTTCGGCCAGGACGCGATGGCGGGGAAGCAGGCACCCTTTGCTGACGCCCCATTCCGGATCGGCCTCGGTCGCCAGCGCCCCGGTGATAACCTTAATCCCGGGCCATATGCCGCCCGAATCCTGCCAGCCGCCGCCCGACCCGCCCAGCCACTCGCCGAGGATGGCGCGCGAGGCCGCCAGCCGCCGCTCATCCTCATCCAGACCGCCCTCAAGGGTGCGCGTCTGACCCGTGGCGCGCATGAGCACGCTCACAATGGACGCCAGCAGGTTGGTGGACACCGCCAGCCGCGATCCCTTCGGGATGTCGTTCACCTCGGTCACGAGTTCGAGGCCCATACCTGGCCCCACCACGCGCCCGAGGATATCGCTCAGCGGCTTATCCGTGCCCTCGAATCCCGGCGGCAGCATGCCCGAGGCGATCACGCCCGCCTTGAGCAGGCTGAGATAGTCGTTGCCAAAATTGAACAGGTCGCGCAGGTCAGTGATGTCCTTCGTCGCGTTGAGGTCAATGCTCGTCAGGCGCAGCACCGGCTCCTCAAGCACGCGGACATACGAGGCAATTGGCGGACGCACGGCCTCGTCGCGGCCATGCACGCCCAGGTCCACCGATATATTGCAGACGCGTGCCCCCTCCGGGTAATCCATGCCCAGGAAGAAGATGTCCGACCACCCACTGTGGCTCAAGTCCAGCCGGACAGGCGTCGTTTCCCGCAGGACCGGGTACAGCCTCGTGCCGGATGGCCGCGCCAGGAGTTCGCGCCGGAGGCGAACCGGGTGGTCGTCCGGATGGCCGACGCGGAACATCCACTGGTTTCCGCAACTGGCGCGCACGCTGCGCCGAACCTGATCCAGCAGCGTCTGGAACGCGAGCTGATGGTAGCTCTCCGCCAACGCGCTGAACAGGGCGGCCGTGGGACCGCCGGACTCCAACTCCTCGACAAAACAGCGGATCGCTTCCTCGAAACGCCGATCGAGCAGGTCCTCGTAGCCTCCAAAGGGGATCATGCCCTCGTTGGCAAACTCGGGCGACTCCATCAGGTAGAACCGGCAGGCGCCGTAAAGGAACAGGGTGGCCCGGACCCGGTCATACAGGTTATCGCTCGAACGCCGGAAGGCCTCCAACTCCCGGACAGCGGCCAGAAGGTCCTGGGGACTCAGGCTGTCGCAGATGCCGGTGAATGGGCGGTTTCGGACCGCTGCCTCGCTGCTCGTGATCGTCTCGATGAACGGATTGGCGCCCACCTTAGCCCTCCGTCCGGTGCTGCATGGTCTCGGCCAGCAGGTCGGTCACGGTCATCAGCATCTCGTCGCGGAGGGGACTGGCCAGACCGAGGGCCAATTGCGCCTGGAGCACGCCGAATTGCGCCCCGATGTCGTACCGGATGCCTTCGATCTCGATCGCCAGGTATTTCTCCTGCCGGGCCAGCTCCTGCAACGCCGGCGTAAGCTGATACTCGCCGTTGCCGCGGCCGTCGCCGCCCAAGAGGTCGAAAATGCGGTGCGGCAGCACGTGCATGCCGAAGAAACAGAGGTAATGCCCGGCACGCAATCCCGGGGTCTGCAACTCCAGCTCGGCCCGGCTCACGGAGGGTTTTTCAATAATCTTCTCGATCTGGTAGGCGCCCGGAAGATCATGCAGGCGCTTGCCGCTCAAGGTGCCGTAGCGCCCGATGAGATGCTCGCGCGTGGCCTGCACCGCCGCGACCGCGCAGTGCTGCTGGCTCGCCAACGCGATAAGCTGTCCGGCACAGCGCACGCCGGGCGTGTGCGACAGGTAGAGATGGTCTCCCAGGAGCAGCAGGAAGGGCTCCTCGCCCACGAAATCACGCGCACAACTGACGGCATGCCCATACCCCAGCGCATCCTTCTGCGGCGCGAAGTGGAGGCGCTTGAGCAGGTCATCCACCTTCGAGGCCTGCACGCGCGCCCAGTCGACGCCGCGATACGCCTCAATGAGGTTCTCCTTAAGCCGCGTAAACTGCTCGACATATGCGGCCTCGTCGCCGGGCCCGCACACCACGCAGATCTCCTGAATGCCGCTCTCGAGCGCCTCTTCCGCGATGATCTGGATCACCGGCTTGGACAGACCATCGCGGTCCACCAGCGGCAGCATCGCCTTCTGCACGGTGTCGGCCGCTGGAAACAGCCGCACGCCTCGCCCTGCGGCCGTAATGACCGCCTTCCTTACCTGCATAGCGCTCACCTCCCTGTAAATGTGGACATGAGAATAACAGCAGGCGCGCCGGAGCCGCAAGGGCCGCAGGGGACAGTGCGAACAGGCACGCCCCGTGTTGGGCACGGGCCGCGATTTCTGTTTGCTACGAGCCGCGGCGATATGTTATATTCGCGCTGTTTGACTGGAGTTCTGTGTGGCTCACCTGTGACGCAAATCCTTTCAATGAGAGGGATAGGACTGTGAAGAAGAGCATTCATCCGGAATACAACGATACCAAAGTGACCTGCGCCTGCGGCAATTCGTTCATGACGCGGTCCACCAAGAACGCCATCAACGTCGAAATCTGCTCGAGCTGCCATCCGTTCTTCACGGGCAAGCAGAAGTTCATCGACAGCGAAGGGCGCGTCGAGCGGTTCCAGCGGAAATACGGCCGCAAGTAACCCTGCATGGATGACGGATTGCGCCAGAAACTCGTGGCGATCGACCAGGAGTACGAGCGGCTGACGGAACGGATGAGCGCTCCGGAAGTGGCGTCCAATCCGCAGGAATACCAGAAGCTCGCCAAGGCGCAATCGGACATGCAGGAGCTGGTGCGCACCTTCCGCGAGTTTGTCCGCCAGGACCGGGCTCTGCACGGGGCGCGCGAGCTGCTCCGCGAGGAGAAGGATCACGACCTGCGCGCCCTCGCCGAGGAGGAGCGCGATCAGCTCGTAGCCTCCATCGAGGACCTCGAGCAGCAACTGCGCGTGCTGCTCCTCCCGCAGGATCCGAACGACGCCCGCAACACCATCATGGAAATCCGGGCCGGTACGGGCGGTGACGAAGCGGCGTTGTTCGCCGCCGATCTTTACCGTATGTACACGCGCTACGCCGAGACCATGGGGTGGCGCACGGAGGTTTTGGGCTCCAATCCCACCGGCATCGGCGGCTTCAAGGAGATCTCGTTCAAGGTCACCGGGGACCGCGTGTTCAGCCACCTCAAGTGGGAGGGCGGCGTTCACCGCGTCCAGCGCGTGCCGGCAACCGAAACCCAAGGGCGCATCCACACTTCCGCCGTCACCGTCGCCGTGTTGCCCGAGGCCGATGAGGTCGATGTCCAGATCGACCCGTCCGAACTCCAGATTGATGTCTACCGCTCCTCCGGCTCCGGCGGCCAGCATGTCAACACCACGGATTCGGCTGTGCGCATTACCCACCTGCCGACCGGCCTCGTGGTGACGTGCCAGGACGAAAAATCCCAGCACAAGAACAAGGCCCGGGCGCTCGTAGTACTCCGCGCCCGCCTGCTGGCCCAAATGATCGACGAGGAAAACGCCAAGCGCTCCGCTGATCGCCGCAGCCAGGTCGGCAGCGGGGACCGCAGCGAACGCATCCGCACCTACAACTATCCCCAGAGCCGCATCACCGATCACCGCATCGGGAAGACCATGCACAACCTCGAGGCGTTCATGGAGGGCGACATCGGCGAGATGGTGGAGGCGTTGACCTCGGCGGACCGGGCCGCACGCCTGGCCGAGATGTAATGCCGACCGTCGCCGAACGGCTCCGGTGGGCCGCGACCCGCTTCCGATCCATGACTGAGACCCCCCGGCTCGATGCGGAGATCCTGCTGGCGCACGCCATGCACCTTACCCGCAGCCAGCTCCTCGCGCGCCTCAACGATCCCTGCGATGCCCCGGAATTCGACGCCTTGGTGGAGCAGCGGCTCGCGTTCATGCCGCTCGCCTATATCCTGGGCGAATGGGAGTTCTTCTCGCTGGTATTCCACGTCGAAGCGCCCATGCTCGTGCCGCGGCCCGAGACCGAGCACCTGGTCGAGGCCGTGCTACACGAGATCGGCGACCGGCCGGCGCGGGTCCTCGACATCGGAACAGGGACCGGGTGTGTGGCCATCTCGATCGCACGAAACGCACCCGCCTGTCACGTCACCGCCACGGACATCCGTCCCGAGGCCCTGGAACTGGCCCGACGAAATGCCGGGCGCCACGGTGTTCTCGAACGGATGACCTTCCGCCACGGGGACCTCTTTGGCGCCCTTCCGGGCAACGAAGCGCTTTTCGACGTAATCTGCTCCAATCCGCCCTACGTGGAAGATCCCGCGTGGGACGGGCTCGACCCGGTCATACGGCTTCACGAGGACCCGGGAGCCCTCCTGGCGGGGCCCGAGGGACTCGACGTCATCCGGCGTCTGGTTCAGGAAGCCCCCACGCACCTGAAACCCTCCGGGTTCCTTGCGTTCGAGATGGGAATGGGGCAATATGGGCAGGTGAACCATCTGCTTGCGGGACACCACTACCGGGGGATTGGTTGCGTGCGCGACCTGGCGGGGATTGAACGCATCGCTGTGGCGAGAGTAGCTGAATGAGCGACCCGCTTCATCAGTCAAGCGTGCGCGAAATGCCCGAGGAGGAGCGCCCTCGCGAGCGCCTGGACCGGCTCGGCCCCGAGGCGCTGCGAGATGCCGAGCTGCTGGCCATCCTCTTCCGCACCGGGACACGCCAGCTCGGCGCGGTGGCCTTGGCCGAGCGCGTGTTGCAGCATTTCAACGGCCTGCGCACGCTGGCACGGGCCTCAATCGAGGAGATCCAGCAGATCCCCGGTGTGGGACGCGTCAAGGCCATCGAGACCAAGGCGGCGCTTGAACTCGGCAAGCGTCTGGCGGATCACCGCGAGCCCGAGCGCCCCCGCATCCGCTCCGCGCGCGACGTGGCCGACCTGCTCATGGTGCGCTATAAGGACGCCGAGAATGAGGAGCTGAAATGCCTGCTCCTGAACACAAAGAACGAGGTGCTCCGGGTGATTGACGTCTCTCGGGGCGGTCTCGACGGGACCTCCGCCATCCCGCGTGACGTGTTTCGTCAGGCCGTGCGGGAAGGGGCGAGCGCGGTCATCGTCTGCCACAATCACCCAAGCGGCGATCCGGAACCCAGCCGCAACGACGTCGAGTTGACAGAACGTCTGGCCAAGGCGGCCGAGATTCTCGGCCTGCGCCTGCTGGACCATGTCGTCTTCGGCGATGGACGGCATGTCAGCCTAAAAGAGAGGAATTTGATGTGACGAAGTCCTTCAGCGCGTGGCGCCAGGGCGCGCGATACTACGGGCCGCTGCTCGCCGTCGGGGCCGGTTCGCTTCTGCTCGGGCATGGCTGGGTTGCCGCACCGCTCCTCGCGGCAGGCGCCTGCGTGCTGGGATTCTTTCGTGATCCGTCGCGCGCCATCACCGCCGGGCCCAACGAGATCGTGTGCCCCGCGGACGGAACCATCGTCAGCGTCGAGCGTCTGGATGCGAGTCCGCACTACGACGGTCCCTGTCTGCGGATCGCGATCTTTCTGTCGGTGTTCAACGTGCACGTCAACCGCGCACCCGCCGACGGCGCCGTCACCGCGATAGACTACCGTCCCGGGCTCTTCCTCAACGCCCTCAAGGAGCGATCGAGCGAGGCCAACGAGTCGAACGCGGTGCACATGCAGACCGCGCACGGACCGATGACGGTGCGGCAGATCTCGGGGGCCATCGCGCGCCGGATCGTGTGCATTCCCGAAGTGGGGGAGCATCTTGCCAAAGGTGAGCGCTTCGGCATGATCCAGTTTGGATCGCGCACGGAACTGTTCCTTGCACCCAGCGCCGAGGCGCTCGTCAAACCGAAACAGAAGGTCAAGGCCGGCACAACCATCGTAGCAAGGTTTCCATGAACGTCAGAAAGTTCAGACACCGCAGCAAGCGCCGCAGCAAACGCCACCCGATCAACGTCCTGGCCAGTCTGATGACCACGATGAGCCTGTACATGGGTATATCGAGCATTTTCGCCAGTTTCGCGGGCGAGTTTTCGACGGCGGCGCTGTTCATTCTCATCGCCATCGTGTTCGACATGCTGGACGGATTTGTGGCGCGCCTGACCCGGAGCGTGTCGGAATTCGGCAAAGAACTGGACAGCCTGTGCGACGCGGTCTCGTTCGGTGTGGCGCCAGCGGTCCTGATCTACATTGGGTATCTCAAGGAAAGCGGCGCAGCGGCGGACGTGGTGGATCCGGTGGGATCCACCGTCGCCATCGTGTTTGCCATCTGCGCCGTGCTGCGTCTGGCCCGCTTCAATGTTTATCAAAGTACCCAGCGCGAGTACTTCACCGGACTGCCCAGTCCCGCTGCGGGCGGCACGGTAGCCGCCTTCGTGCTCTTCACCCAGTACTTCGAGCTACAGGTGGCATTCTGGGTCCTGACGCCGCTGACACTCCTGCTGTCCTACCTGATGGTCAGCAACGTGCGATACCCGAAGGACAAGCTGAAGTCGTTCATTCTGGCGCCGCGCAGCGCCTTTCGCTTTCTGGCGCTGTTCGTGATCGGCATCGCCGTCATCCACTACGCCCGGCTGTACTCTCCTGCGATCCTCTTGTTCCCGCTCGCATCGGCCTACGTCATTCTGGGTGTGGTCGAGACGCTGTACTATCGCTCGACCCGCCGCCTCGCACGAGAAGGACTGTCTCAATCCGCCGACAAGGATTTGGACCCGGCCGGGGCCTCCTCGCCGGACGGGGACGGGCCGTCCGAGTAGAGCGGCGACCGGCGGTAGTACGTTACCGCTTCGGCGACCAGCACCTTGAGCGCCGCGGCGACCGGCACCGCCATCAGCAGACCCAGGAAGCCAAAGGTGCTGCTGAACACCATGATCGCCAGTATCACCCAGACCGGACTCAGCCCGACGCTCTCGCCGACGATTTTCGGCGTCAGGATCGTGCTCTCAATGGTCTGAGCCACCGCAAACGTCGCGGCGACCCCCGCCACCTGCCAGTCCAGCCCGTGCTGCAGCAACGTGAGCAGCACCGCCGGACCGATCGTGAGGGCAATGCCGAGGTAGGGGACGATGCTGGCAATGCCGCCAAACAGGCCAATGAGGACGGCGAACGGCACGTCGCAAAGCACCAGCCCCGCGGCGTACATCACCCCCAGAGCGGCGCAGACCAGCAACTGGCCCCGCAGGAAACCGCGCAATTGAAGGTCGATCTTGTGCCCGAGGTCGTACACCTTGGGCCGCCAGCCCACCGGAATCAGACCTTTCGTCGATTCGATAATCCGGTCAAAATCCTTGAGCAGGTACCCAGCGACGAAGGCAAAAACGGTCAGATTGCCCACGAAGAAGAGAAGCGCGGCCAGCGTCCTTCCGAGAGAGGCCACGGTGGTCGCCACGGGCAACAGGGCGCGCTGCGCCGTTTCCAGCAACCTCGCCATGTTCTCCTGCAAAAAGGTGCCGATTTGCGCAGTCAACACCTGCCGCACGTCGACTTCGACGGCGTCCTCGGGCACCCAGCCGGCCGCACGGACCCAGTCCTCAAGCGGCGCCCGTTCCGCGATCCACTCATACCACTCGCCGGGCTGGGCCGTTGCCCGGCTGGCCCGTATCAGGGCGTCGGATTCGCGCACGATGTTGGGCAGGAGCCACAAAGGCACTGCGGCGATCAGAAGGATGCCCGCGCACGCGATCACGGCGACACCCGCTGCCCGGGGAATGCGCCGCCTCTCGAGCATCGTCACCACGGGGTGCAGGGCATAGGCCACTATGAAGGCCAGAAAGAGCGGCACCAGTACCGGGCGCAGGAAGAGCGCCAGCATGGCTGTCGCCACCAAGGCGGCCGCTAGCGCCGCCGCCCGGACCCACGGGTTCTCGAACACCGTTCTCAGCATTTCGCGCTCCCACGGTTGAGTTGGACTATGGTAACATTGCGGTGTAACGGGGACAACTGCTTGCACCGGAGCCAGACGTGAGGAAGGTCTTCGCCCATATAGCGTTGTGGGGTTGCGCGCTCGCCGCCATGGCGGGCGATACGCTGATCCTCAAAAACAACGACCTGCTCGACGGCGAGTTGCGCCGGGTCGGCAATGGCGTCTTGGTGTTCTCCGCCGACCTGGGCGGCACGATCATGGTTCCCGTGGATCAGGTGCGCTCACTCCGGACCGGCGCCGTCTATGAGATTCAGATGACCGACGGCGACTCCGTATCCGGCCGCTTTGACGCCGACGGCGACCGCATTCTCGTCATTCCACATGGAACCCGCGAGCCGCGTGACGTCGATCTGGTGCAGATCGCGCGCGTAACGCTCATCGAGAACCCTGAGCCCGTGTCTGCCGAGGGACCGGAGCGGGAGACCTCGGGCAGCCTGCAACTTGGCCTCCGTGCCCATGCCGGGGAGGAGGACTACCTGAGCCCGCTCCTTGGTGCGTCGCTTCAGATACGCGGCCAGCAGATCCTGTTCCGGGGCGATGCCGCCGCCGCCCTCGACGATGCGGGCGGGTTCCCCCGGTACTACCGCGTGGCCGCCGCATGGCAGATCCGCCCCTTGGAGCCGGTTGGCGCACTGTTCGAGACCGAACTCCGCCGTGAAACCGCCCAAGGCCTTGATCTCGAAGCAGCAGCCGCCCTGTCCGCGGAACGCCGTCTGACCGTGGGGCAGTCCGGCGAGGCCGCCGCCGCCATCGGCCTGGACTACACCTACCGCGCCCATGATCTGGAGGCGCTCCACGACGACAACTTGGCCTTCCGCCGGGCACAGCGGATCGGCCTGGTGGACCGGTATGCCCACGACGATGACCTCAATCTTCGCCTTCAACTGCGCTATTCGCAGCGCATCTTCGCACACGGCACCCTCGAAAGCCGCCTGCTGCTCCAGCCGGGCTTGAGCGACTGGGGCGCCCTGCGGGGACGCCTCGGGTCGCGTGCCTTGTTCCCGCTCTACGACGACCTGCTCCTGCAGCTTGACCTCCTCGTCGAGTACGACGATGACCGGCCCGCCGCGAGTATTGACCCATGGCAAACGTCTCTGGAAGCGAGCCTGGGCTGGCGCTTCTGATTGGCCCGCGTTGCCCCAAGGCGGAAATCTTTCTACAATGACCTCTGTTGATTGACCAGTCAGTAACGGGAAACACCTGCCCATGAACTGGAAAGCTCTTCTGGGACACGCCGCACGGCCGCTCGAGGTTGCGATCGGACTGTTCTTCATCATTGGCGCCGTGGTAAAGGCCTACGACATCGAGTTGTTCTGGACGCAGATCGCGCAATACGGCATTCTGCGTCAGGAGTCGTGGCTGGACGCCACGGCGGTCGGCGTAGTCGGGATTGAAGCCTTTCTCGGCGCCGCCCTCGTGGCCGGCTGGCGCGCCCGGGGTCTGCTGCACGCGGCTGTCGGGCTGCTCTTGGCCGGATTCACCGGCCTGATCGCCTACGCGTGGGCCTTCCACGGCCTGGAAGACTGCGGCTGCCTGGGCAGGCTCGAAATGACGCCCACCATTTCCATCATCAAGAATATCGTGCTGTTGGGCCTGGTCGGCGCCGCCTATGTCGGCACCGCGTCGCGCCCCAGCGCCGTGTCCTCGGCCGCGCGCCGCAACGCCGCCCGCGCGGTCACGCTCGCCGTCGCCGTGGTGGTCGCGGGCTACGCCTGGATGACACTCGAATCCGCGCCCAGCCCCCACAAATCAGCCGCGGAATCGGCAGGACGTTTCAGCGAGTTTGCTGGGAACGACGCCGGGCAGCAGTACGACCTGGGCCGCGGGGACTGGCTGGTCGCCGTCATGAGCGCCACGTGCGAACACTGCCGCGCCTCCGTGCCGGACCTCAACGCTCTGCTGCTGGGGGACGGCCGGCCGGCCGTGGCCGGCCTGGTCTACGGCGAACCCAGCGAGATCGATGACTTCCGCACTGTCACCCAGCCCTTCTTCCCGCTCCACACCATCTCCGTACGTGCCTTCTTTGGTCTGATAGGCGCGGAGCCGCCACGCTTCTACGCCGTCCGGGATGGGGAGGAGCGTGCCCACTGGGACGACGCCGCGCCGTCGCCGGACGCGCTGCGCGCCGCCTTCGAGTGACGCGACCGGGCTTGCCACGAATTGATTTAGGGCATTCCGTTGACCTGTCCCGGCCAATCTGCTATCATCCGCTCCGCTTTGTCTGGCGCTCTTATGCAGGCCGTAACCGCGTGTCTGGCAGAATGGAGAACATGTCAACGTGGCTGAAGTCATCGAAACCCGGAAGTTGTCCAAGGTCTACGAAGCGGCCATCAAGAGCAATGATGTCCACGCGCTGAAGGAGCTGGACCTGACGGTCCATGCCGGCGAGATCTTCGCATACCTGGGCCCAAACGGCTCCGGCAAGACCACTACCATCAAGCTGTTGCTCAGTCTGATTTTTCCCACCTCCGGCACCATCAAAATCATGGGCCGCGAGGACATCGGCAGTAATGACATTCGCCGCCAGATCGGCTACCTGCCGGAGGGGGCCTACTACCCTGATTTCCTTCGCGGGGACGAGGTCCTGCGCTTCTACGGCCAGCTCTATGGCCTCGGCGGCCGCGATCTCTCGCGGCGCATCGACGCCGTGTTGGCCGAGGTGGGAATGGAGAAGGCGCGCAAGCGGCTCATCCGCGGCTACTCCAAGGGCATGCGCCAGCGCATCGGCTTGGCGCAGGCGCTCATCAGCGACCCGCAACTGTTGATCCTCGACGAGCCGACCACCGGCCTCGATCCCATCGCGCGCAAGGAGATCCGGGACATTCTGGCGGCGCTCCGTGACCGCGGGAAGACCCTCCTGATCTCCAGCCATGAACTGCTCGAGGTCGAGTTGATCAGCGACCGGGTCGGCATTCTCTATGACGGCGAACTCCAGACCATCGGGACGCTCCAGGAACTGTTGACCGACCGCGACGTGACCATCGAAGTCCGCGGCATGACGCCCTCGGCGATGGAAAAGCTGCGGAACGCGAACATCCAGCTCGAGGACCGCGTGGGGGGCAAGACCCTGCTGCGGGTCCCCAATGAGTTGCCCGTCTTTGAAGCGCTGCAATTGTGCCACAACGAGCAGCTCAAGCTGGTCACCGTGGCGCCGCGCCGGGAGACGCTGGAGGAGTTGTTTGTGCGCGTGGTGGGCGACGCCCAGAGGAAGTAACAGGGGCCCTGAACCCCGGAAAACAGGGAAAGGCGCAAGGAATACGATGCTGAACTACCTCAAAGGGCCTTGGGCGATCGCTGTCCATACCTGGCGGGAAGGCTACCGCAAGAAAACACTCATCGGGTTTCTCATCCTGAGCATACTCGTGATTTTCGGCGCCAGTTTCATGACCGCCTTCATGACCGAGATATCGGTCGGCGAGGGGGAAGACACGGATGTCAATTTGAAGCTGATCAAGGACATCTGCATCACCGCCATCTCCATCTTCGGTATCCTGATCACGATCTTCATCTCGGCCTCGGTTGTGCCGAATGAGGTCGAGAACAAGGTGATCTACACGGTATTGTCGAAGCCTGTGCGCCGGTTTCAGTACCTTCTGGGCAAGTTCGCGGGGGTGCAGCTGACCATCCTGATGAACCTGGCCCTGATGACCGCCCTGTTCTTCGTCATCCTCTATATCAACGAAGGCATCATGCCCACGATGCTGATCTGGGCCGTGTTCCTCATTTATTTCCAGTTCCTCATCGTCTCGTCTTTTACCTTCGCGATATCGTGCGCGGCCACGTCGGCCGTGCTGCCCACCATCGCGGGGCTCTTCATCTATATTGCCGGCAACCTCACCGAATACCTCAAGGACGTGGCCAACCGTGCCGGCCAGACCGAGCACTGGCTCGATTCATTCATCGGTGCCACGGCCAAGGGGCTCACGGCGGTCTTGCCGAACCTCCAGGACTTCAGCGTCAAGCAGCAGTTCCTCATCGCTCAGCCCAACGATCCGCTGCGCGACGTCATGGTGCCGCAACTGGTCCTGACAGGGGTGCTCTTCGCGTTGGCCGGGTACATCATGGCCTGGTGGATCTTCCGCCGCAAGGAGATGTAGCGCTTTGTCGAAGAAGCTTCCCAACATCGTTCTGGCGGTCGTTCTGGCCGTGGTATGGACCCTCGCGTCGTTACAGGGACAGCGCGTGGCGCGGCTTCGCAGCGCCGAAACCTTCTTCTACTGGATGGTCGGCACTGCCAACCAGTACCGGCTGGAGGAGTCCCTCGCGCTGAGCAATGCCCCGCAGGAAGTCCGCGAGCGTGACCTCGAATTCTTCGAACGGGTGAATGCCCAATTGGAAGAGGCACTGCCTGACGTGCCCCTGACCGCCGAGGACGTGGCGGCCGACGTTGTCCACCCCAAGCTGGTGCGCATCGTCCGCGACGCGGTGGGACAGGACGGCGTCTTCAAGGACACGGACAGCCTGCTCCTCGTGTGGGGCGCCCTGAACAGCGCGCCGTTCAGCACAGTCCGCGCCGAATTCAAGGAAAAACTCGCGCAGAATCAACTTTCGACCGTACTGTCGCAGGTGAGCTATGCGGACTATGCTTCGGCGGGCGGCAACCTGGCGAATCTGTTCTTCGGATTCCGCAAGGTCGCGGCCAACTTCATCTGGCTGCAGGTGGACCGCTACTGGCACCAAGGCCTCAACCAGCGCATGTACCCGCTCATGCTGACCTGCGTGGCGCTGGACCCGCACTTCATCGACGCCTTCCTGCTGGGCGGATGGCATCTCGCCTACAATGCGACCGCACATATGCCCGATACGCCGGAACAGATCAAGGAGTGCGATCCCAGATACGGCGTACGGATCGGTCCGAAGGAACTCTACTACTACCGGGCGATCGCGTTCCTCAAGGACGGCATTCGCAAGAATCCTTGGAACTACAAGCTGTACTTCGATTTGGGTTACTCCATCTACGCCCGCAAGATGAACGACCAGGAAAATGCGGTCAAGTATTTGAGCGAGGCCATCCGCTACCGGCATGATCGTTGGGTCCCGCGGATGCTCTACCGGTCGATGATGTTGAACAAACAGCACGAGGCGGCCATCGAGGGCTGGAGGGACTATCTCGAACAGTTTCCCGGAGCCGAACAGGCCTTGCGCGGGCTTGCCATGAACCAAGTGCTTTTGCTTGAGCAGCAAGCGGAAGAGGCCTTGGCCCGGCACCATGAACTGCGGGACCGTGTGAATGCGCTCCAGGCAGAGGTCAACGAACTGCGCGACCGCGTCGATCAGATGCCTGAAGACAACCAGGATGCCGCCTTGACCGCTGAATTCGGCGCCAAGCGCGACCAGCTCTCGGAACTGCGTGAGGAAATGCTCGCGGCGTACAACACCGCGGACGGTCTTTTTAATCGCGCGGCGGGGGGATACAACTCGCTCGCGGGCCCCGATGGCGAGGACACGTGGGCCGTGGCGCGCCTGCTCTGGCTGCGCGCCCGTGCGTATACCGAGTCCGAACGCTATCTGGAGGCAATTTCCCTGCTCGACAACGCCCGGTGGCAAAGCAATGACATCTGGGACGAGGCCACCGAGGAGATCATCCGCATCAAGCAGGTTGCCAACATGGAGCTGACGCTCACCGAAAGGCTCCATGTCGAACGAAAGCGCGAACTGGAAGAGTTCCTCGCCAACGCGCCGCCTTGCCCATAGGCCAATTCTGCGACGTATCCGCGGGACGCACTCGATTGATGTGCGTCCCGCGTCGTCGTATCATGGGGCCTTCGGTACTCATCCAAGCACAGGAAGGAGCTTGGCGTGGCGATTGACCGCGCACACATCGAAGCCAACCTGGCCCGTATTCGATCCCGCATCGCCGCCGCAGCGGCCCGCGCGGGACGTGACCCGGACGACGTCCGCCTCGTCGCCGTCACAAAGACTGTGGGTGTAAGTGAAATCGCCCTTCTCCACGAACTGGGCGTGCGGGACGTGGGGGAGAACCGCGTCGCCAATGCACTTCCCAAGATCGACGCGCTCCCGCGCGACATCCGCTGGCATATGATTGGCAACATCCAGCGGCGCAAGGCTCGTGATGTGGTGCAGATCTTTGACCAGGTCGACGCACTCGACCGTTTGCCGCTTGCTGACACGCTGGACAAGGCCTGCCGGGAAACGGACCGGACGCTCCACGTGCTCGTCGAAGTAAACGTTTCCGGCGAATCATCCAAGCATGGTTTCGAGGCCGAAGAGCTTGCACAAGCGCTGGACCACCTGCGCGGTCTCGACCGGCTGGTGGTGGACGGCCTGATGACGATGGCGCCCTTCCATGAGGATCCCGGACTGACGCGGCCCGTGTTCGCCCGGCTGCGAGAGCTGGCCCACGCCCACGGACTGCGCGAGCTTTCGATGGGAATGACGAACGATTTCGAAGTCGCCATCGAGGAAGGCGCGACACAGGTTCGTATCGGCACCGCCCTGTTCGAGCCCTTCTAGAACGGAGCACCGAAATCTGGCATAATCCCGGCACGTCTTTTCCCGCAGATAACCGACGAAGGACAGGTGCATGCAAGAACAGCTGCAAGCCATTCAGGCCTCAGCACTTGACGAGGTGGCCGCCGCGGCGGATCTCAAGGATCTCGAAAACAGCCGCGTCAAATTCCTGGGGCGCAAGGGCCAGATAACCGACGTCCTGCGCGGACTGGCCCAGGTCTCCGCCGAAGAGCGTCCGGCCCTCGGCAAGGTAGCCAACGACGTCAAGCAAGCCATCTCCGACGCCATCGACGCCCGTCGGCAGGAACTGGAAGAAGTGGAAGCCGCGCAGGCCGCCAAGCGCGAACGCGTGGACCTCAGCCTTCCTGGCCGGCAACTCCGCAAGGGCCACCATCACGTAGTGTCCCAGGTCGTGGACGAAATCGTCGATGTGTTCGAAAAGCTTGGATTCCAGGTCGCTGCCGGTCCGGATGTCGAAACCGAGTACTACAACTTCGACAGCCTCAACACGCCCGCCGACCATCCCGCGCGCGATTCGCACGATACGTTCTTCGTCAAGCCCGGCGTCGTGCTGCGCACGCATACTTCGCCGGTGCAGATGCGCGTCATGGAGAAGACCAAGCCGC
Source organism: Candidatus Hydrogenedentota bacterium (assembly GCA_052033955.1). Lineage (GTDB taxonomy): Bacteria > Hydrogenedentota > Hydrogenedentia > Hydrogenedentales > SLHB01 > JBPOJD01. Next base: position 57,854 of record JBPOJD010000035.1, on the reverse strand, counting down.
CCGTCGCCGTTGTGGTGCCGGGCCGAGTCTACCGCGTGGACCAGGACGCCAGCCACAGCCCCATGTTCTGGCAGGTCGAGGGGCTTCTGGTCGATCACGGCGTCAGCTTCGCGGACCTCAAGGGGACCCTGATGTCCTTCATTCACCGTTTCTTCGGTCCCGACACCAAGGTCCGCTTCCGGCCGCATTTCTTCCCCTTCACCGAACCGTCCGCGGAGGTCGATATCAGTTGCGCGGTGTGCGCCGGCAGCGGATGCCGGGTCTGCAAGCACAGCGGCTGGCTCGAAATCCTCGGATGCGGCATGGTCCATCCCGAGGTATTCCGCTACGCGGGCTATGACTCGGAGAAATACACCGGGTACGCCTTTGGCATGGGCGTGGACCGCATCGCCATGCTGCGCCACGCCATCTCCAGCATCCATTACCTCTACGAAAACGACCTTCGCTTCCTGGAGCAGTTCTGACATGCGTATCTCACTCAACTGGCTGCGTGAATTCATCGAGTTTGACCTCCCGGCGGAGGAACTGGCCCATCAGCTCACCATGCTTGGGCTCGAGATCGAGGCCATCGACCAGCCGGGCAAGGAAATCTCGTCGGTCTACGTCGGGCAACTCGTCTCCATCGAACCACATCCGGACGCCGACAAGCTGGTCGTCTGCCGCACGCAGGTCGGCCCCGGCGAGCCGCTGCAAATCGTCTGCGGCGCCAAGAATATGAAGGTGGGGGACAAGGTACCCACTGCGGTCGTCGGCGGGAGCCTCCCCGGCGGCTTCGCCATCGGCAAACGCAAGATGCGCGGCATCGAAAGCCACGGCATGATGTGCTCGGCCCGTGAACTGGGCCTGGGAGAGGACCATGCCGGACTTCTGATCCTCCCGGAAGACGCCCCCGTTGGCGCCGATGCCGCCGCGTACCTCGGCCTCGACGACACCGTCCTCGAAATCGAGGTCACGCCAAACCGAGGCGACTGGGCCAGCATGGCCGGGGTGGCCCGCGAACTGGGCGCCCACCTCCGCCGCCCGTTCCACATGCCCGAATTCGCCGTGCGTGAAGCCGGGAAACCGGCGGCCGACTGCTCCTCGGTCACCATCGAAAACCCGGACCTGTGCGGCCGCTATATCGGCCGGATCCTCACCGGCGTAAAGGTCGGCCCGTCGCCCGCATGGCTCTGTCAACGCCTGGTGGCCGCCGGCCAGCGTCCGGTCAACAACATCGTCGACATCACCAACTACGTCCTCCTGGAGACCGGCCACCCGCTCCACGCCTTTGACCTCGCGAAGCTCCAGGAGACGCGAATCGTGGTGCGGCCCGCCCGCAGTGGCGAGCGGCTTACCACCATTGACCACGAGGACCGGGCCCTCAACCCCGACATGCTCGTCATCGCGGACGCCAAGGCGCCCGTGGCCATCGCAGGGGTGATGGGGGGGCTCGACAGCGAAGTGGGGGAGGCAACCCAGAGCGTCTTCCTGGAGAGCGCGGTCTTCAACCCAATTTCGATACGCCGCACGGCCCGCGCCCTCGGCATGCAGACCGAGGCCTCCCAGCGCTTCCAGCGTGGCGCCGACCCCGAAATGGCGCTCTATGCCATCAACCGCGCCGCAGCCCTCATGCAGGAAATCGCCGGTGCACAGATCGCCCCGGGACTGCTCGACGAATACCCGCACGTTGCCGCCCGCAAAGAGGTTACGTTGCGCTATGACCGCGCGGACCTCGTGCTGGGCACGTCCGTCGCGCCTGCTGACCAGCGCGAGATCCTCGCACGCCTGGGCTTCGAAATCGTCCGCGAAGACGCCCAGAGCTGCACCGTCGCCGTCCCGACCTGGCGCCACGACGTCAAACAGGAATGCGACCTCATCGAGGAGGTCGCCCGGCTCCACGGCTACGACAACATGGACGTCTCCGTCCCGGCCGTGCGCCAGAGCGACGCGGTCCACGCCCCGCTCGACCGCCGCATCCGCGAACTCCGGCATTTCCTCGTCGGCCAGGGGTTGACGGAAATGCTCCACTGGACCTTCACCTCGCGCAAGCGCATCGGCGCCGCCGGGCTGGGCGATGCCTTTCTGGACGCCGTGGCGCTGCAGAACCCGCTCTCGGACAATTACGGGGTCCTGCGGACCTCGCTGCTGCCCACCATGCTCGAAACGGTGGCGGCGAACATCCGCCGGGGCAATACCGACGTGGCCGCCTTCGAAATCGGCCCGGCCTACCATCCCCAAGCGGGGCAGGACCTTCCCGAACAACGCACCATGCTGGCCATCGCCCTGTCTGGATGCCTGGAAGCGCGCCACTGGAGCCACCCGCCCCGGCAAGCCGATTTCTATGACCTCAAAGGGCGCCTCGAGGCCCTCGGCCACCATCTTGGTGTTCCGTGCGTCCTCGAAGAGACCAGCACCGCCCTTTTTGAGGACGGACAGTCCGCGACGCTCGCCGTCGACGGACACACCTTGGGACACCTGGGCCGCGTGAGCAGGGGAGTGGCCGGGGAGTTCGACCTGACGCAGCCCGTCTACCTGCTCGAACTCGATCTGACCCAGGTACTCACGCAGTTTGCACCACCCAGGGCTATCTTCCGCGAACCGGCGAATTTCCCGGCCTCCTTGCGCGATATGGCACTGCTCGTGAACACGGATGTTCCGGCTGGCACACTGATTGGCACGGCAAGAAGCGCTGGAGGAACACTCCTGAAACACGTCGGTGTTTTCGATGTCTACACCGGCAAGCAGGTTCCGGACAACAAGAAGAGCGTCGCCCTCGAGTTTGTGTTCCAGTCCCACGAGCGCACCCTGACCGATGAGGACACCCAGAAGGCATGGGACAACATCCTGAAGGCCCTCGAGAAAGAACACGGCGCCCAGCTCCGCTAGAGGAGGTCCTGCACAACCCCCTTGAACGGATCCTCGGGGCGATCTCGGACCTCGACGCCGTCCTTACTTCGCACGAGGATACGGTCTCGCAGCGCACGGCGGAACGCGAGCAGCTCATCCAGGAACAGTGGCGGCTGAGCAAGGAGCTCACCGCGTTGCAGCGGCTGGGGGAGGAGTACGACGCCCTGGCGGACAGCCACGACCTGCTTGCCGAAAAGCATACAGCGGTCCGGGCCGCGCTCCAGTCGCTCCTCACGGACGTGAAGACCCTCGCTGGAGAGCTTCGCCGTGGACGTTGACACCATTCAGGTTACGATAGGCCGCACCAAGCTCGCCGTGCCCGTTTTCCGCGACGAGGAAACGACCCGTGCCTTGGTTGCGGGCCTGAATGCCCGCCTCGAACACATCGAAAAGACCAGTCGAGTCATCGACACGCGCGTCTCGCTGCTCCTGACCGCCTACGAATGCGCCGTTGACGCCGAGGTCGAACGCACGGAGCGCCAAGAGGACCGCGCGTCCGTCGAGCGCGCCCTCACACGCATCGAACAAGCCCTTCGCGACACCATCGAGCGCCATCGCCCACGCGCCTGAACCCAGGACCGCGCCCGGATCGCAATGTAATCACTCACGGGCCACGTGCGGGCCTGCGCCGCTCCGAGTCAGCGCCAAGACCGCACAGCGCGCAAAGAGGTATGCACGATTCCGCCCGATGAGCCCCGTAGCGACGGCAGGACCGCGTTTCGGAGGGGCGATCCACATCGGACATCAACGTCTGATAATATTTATTATGTTCACAACGCCCGCCAGCCGGGCATCCCGAATAGCGCTCAGGCGCCAATCCGCAGCCCACTCATCTGTCATATAATCACCTGATACACAGCATAAGCATGTCAACATAAACAATTGTTGCTGTTATTTTTATGATGTTGATATGCTCGGAAGTCTACTTGTGTTCGCGTGGATTTTCAGTAGTTTTTCTGGGCGTGTAAACGCACACCCGGGGCACGAGCCGCAGGTCGGGCGGGAACGGTTTGGGGTGATCTGGAGACAGATCTCGTTGGGCTGGCGGACGGGTCCGGCGGCGCCCTTGTGGGCTGGCGGTCTCAGCCCGTCGAGACACAAAAAAACGCGCCCCCCGGCGAAGGGACTACCGAGGGCGCGCGTCAACCCCTGGGAGGAGGAATCAGTGCTTCACGCGCGTGAAGACACCGGGGTTGGTAAAAAAGTTCTCGTCGTCCTTGTGAGTGATGAATGCCTCCCTCAAGGCCTCGGTACTGGCCAGCCTCTTGCTGACCAGGTCTGTGTTCAGGGTTCTGAGCACGAGCTTGTCCCCGTCCAAGTCGTACGAGACGACATGGAAGCGGCCCCGCTCGTCGGCGGGAACAGGACCGTCACCGGTCCCGATGGCCTCAACCTGAACGCACGCCTTCCCTCCCACTTCGATCGGGTAGGCCCGCCAGTAGACAGGGTCATTTTTCATCGGGTAGTGGACGGCATACTCCGTATCCGAGAAGGGCAGAATGAGCAGCTGCTCCCCGTCCAGCTCCCAGAGTCCCAGTGCGGTCCGGTCGATGGCAATCGTATGGTCCGCGGTCAACGGCGCCTCATACTCGCACGCGGCGAGCCCGGCCACCGCGAGCATTGCACATACGGCAATACGCGTCATCCCACCAGCCCACCCCCATTCCCGCCCCACCGCCGCCCCGTGCGCCCGCAACGCCTGATCAATACCCCCCAACGGCGGAATAGTTCCGGTGAGACTGCGGAACGACACCGCCGCCCAGACACAAGCCCGTTAATCCCTCGAGAGGACGTCCGCTAACGCACGCAGCAGGCCGGCACCGTCGCCGCGCCAGGCGCTGCCGTGCATACAGGCCAAGGCACTCGGACCAGCGACCGCGAGCCGTTCGAGCATCTCCCAGGCGTTCCTCGTATGCGAGAAGTAGTCCATCTTGTGACGGAAGGTCTCGCTCGGACCGAGGATGTCGGCTTCCGTGACAGCCGGACAGGCAGCACCGCCTTGGGTGAAGAGGTCGCCGCACAGCAGGGTTTTCGTCGCCTCCTCCATCGCAAATCCGCATTCCCATGCGTGCGGCAGATGCGGCGTGTCGAACCAACGCACGGCGTGCTTGCCCAGGTCGAGCCTCTCCCCGTCGGCCAGCGCACGCGGCGGCCGGTCGGCGAGGTCGCCGATGGACACCATCGCAGCCACCGCACCGCACACGGGCACGGACTGCGACGCAACGGCAAGCCATTCGTTGAGAGCGCCGGACTCATCGGCTTCCACATGCGACAGTGCTATATAGCGCAGGTTTTCGGGCGGCATTACGCTCGCGACGGCCTCGCGCACGAGCGGAAACATCTTTCGCAGCCCCGAGTGGAACAACAAAGGCTCCTCGTCCAGGATGAGGTACTGGTTGAACGAGAATCCGCCCGCGCCGGGGATGACGACCGGCGTGTTGATACGGTAGATGCCGTCAGCGATCTCGTGCACATCTGTCCCGGACTGGGTGTTGGTGACCATCATGCTACGCTCCCCTGCTGCCAGGCCTGGACTGGCAACGTTCAGACGCCCCTTTGGGGCGCTCCAATAATCGCACCAGTGCTTTTCTTGAGCATAGCAGAATTATCCAGGTCTGGGCGAGCGGGCTCGGCTACTGGGCCACCTTCTTGAACGTGACTGGGTCGATGAAGAGGTCGGCATCGTCTTTGTGCTCAATGAACGCCTTGAGGAGGGCCTCGCTATCCCCCAGACTCTTGTCGACACGCTCCGTGTTCAGCAGCTTGATCTCCAGACTGTCACCGGCCAACCGGTGGGCGACAACGTGAAACCGCTTCTTCTCGTCTTTCTCAACAGCCCCCTCCTTTGATCCAATGCCCTCAAACTGCACGCACGGAACGTCCCCCACGGAGATCGGGTAAGCCCGGAAATAGATGCTGTCTTTTTCCATGGGATACTCGACCAGGTATTCGGTCTCCGAAAACGGCAATATCAGCGCCCGGTCCCCCGGCTCCCCTCCCTCGCGGACCTCTTCCCACACCCCGAGCACGGCCCGGTCTATGGGAATCGTGTGGTCCCGCGTCAGCGGCGCATCGTACTCACACGCGGCAAGAAAAACAGCCGCAACGATGGAAACAAGAATACTGTACCTCATTAAAGTCCTCTCAAAGGTCTTGCAATGCCACCCCATTTGGAATCGATCTAATTGAGTATATACCTGCGGAAACTCCCGGGTTGCGTCGATGCGAACCCCCTCCCCTTTCTGCGATCATGCCCCGCAGACTTGGGGGAGGGCGCAGCGGAATAGATCTGCAAAGGTTCGTCGCATGAGCGAAAATGAACCATTGATTCCGAAGCACGGGGGCTACCGCACGCTGGAAAGCTTCTGCGTGGCGCAGCTTGTCTACGACATCACGGTGCGCTTCTGCGATCTGTATGTCGACCGGCGCTCGCGCACCCATGACCAGATGGTGCAGGCAGCCCGATCCGGCGTCCAGAATATCGCGGAAGGCAACCAGGTCTCGGGCACATCCAGGAAGTCCGAACTGCAACTCACCAACGTCGCGCGCCAGCCTCGAGGGGTTGCGTCTCGACTATGAAGGCTACCTGCGGCAGCGCGGATTGCCAATTTGGAAGCGACATGGCGCGAGAAGACAAGCGCTGATTGACCGCCGCTGCACATCGGTCGACGAGGTCGCCGCGTAGGCGTGGGAGGAGCACGAGCGTGGACACCGCGGACCGGTTGGACACAGTGGACGCCGGGTTACCTATCCGGAGATCGCCGCGAACGCGGCGCTGGTCCTGCTGGCTGTGGCTTGCAGCCTGCTCGATCGCCAGCTTGCGGCCCAAGTCGTCGCCTTCGAGAAGGAGGGCGGCTTCACCGAGCGCCTCTACCGCGTGCGCTCCCAGCGCCGGACCCAGCCCACTCCGTCCACCAAGTCCACTGAAGACTAAGCCCCGACGGCCCACGAAAAAGCCGCGCAACGGGCGTTCTGAGACACCCCGTTGCGCGGCGAATGGGTCGTAAAATGGAGCGGGACACGGGGTTCGAACCCGCGACCCTCAGCTTGGGAAGCTGATGCTCTACCAACTGAGCTAGTCCCGCTCAGGACAAGACAAAGTCTAGCATCCGGTCCCGGGGTTGTCAACGCCGATCTGGCCCGCCGGGTCGCATCCCCGGCAGCGGATCAGTATAATTGCGGCTTCCGCAGCCTACATCTAAGGAGACGACGTTGACCAAGCGAGCAGTGCAGTTTGGCGCCGGCAACATTGGCCGGGGATTTCTGGGTCAGCTCTACCACGAAAGCGGCTACCACGCCACGTATGTGGACGTGTTGGAACAGGTTATTGACGGGTTGAACGCGCGGGGCTGGTATCCGCTCCGGCTGGTGGACAACGACAGCGAGGAGACGCTGCGGATCGATGGCGTCTCCGCCCTGCCCGCACAGCAGGTGGCGGCCGTGGCCGAGGCGTTGGCTCAGGCGGATATCGCGGCCACGGCGGTCGGCGTGCCCATCCTGCCGCGTGTGGCCCCGGCCATCGCCGCGGGCATTGCGCAGCGATTCCAGGACGACGCCGCGGCGCCGCTGAACATCATCGTGTGCGAGAACATGATCGGCGCGGGGCCGTTCCTGCGCGAACGCGTTCGCGAGTGTCTGGACCCGAAATGGCACGGTGCGCTGGACGAAAGGGTCGGGTTTGTCGAGGCAAGCATCGGCCGGATGGTACCGGTCATGACGGCGGCCCAGCACGCGGAAGACCCGCTGCTTATCTGTGTCGAGCCCTTCAAGGAGCTCCCGGTGGACGCGGACGGCTTCCGGGGACCCATCCCCGAGCTGGCGCACATGCATCCGCGCAAGAATTTCGGGGGGTACGTCGAGCGCAAGCTGTTTGTTCACAATGCCGGCCACGCCGCGACGGCCTACTTCGGCTATCTGCGCGGCCACGAATTCATCTATCAGGCCATCGCCGACCCGGCCGTGTGCGAGAAGGCCGATGCGGCCATCGCAGAGAGTTCCGAGGGGCTGGTGCGCAAACACCGCTTGGACGCGGCTGAATTGGCGGCGCATTGGGTTGACCTCAAGCACCGGTTCGCCAATCGCGCGCTGGCCGATCAGGTCGCCCGGGTGGGCAAAGACCCGCTGCGCAAGCTCGGACCACAGGACCGCTTGGTCGGCGCGGGACTGATGTGCCTCGAACAGGGCGTGGAACCAAAGGGCGTGGCCTTGGCGGCGGCGGCGGCGCTGCATTTTGATCATCCGGACGACCCCGCGGCGCAAAAGCTCCAGGCGCTCCGGCAGGCCAAGGGATTGGGCGCCGTGTTGCTGGAGATCTGCCAGCTCGGGCCGGAGTCTCCCCTCGCCCGCCTGATCTACGCCGGTATCGATACGTTGAAAACCGAAAACTGGTTGAAATGAGGACCTAACATGCAGGAAATACGTCTCCCCCAGTTGGGCCAGTCTGTTGAAGAGGCCTCGATCGTCGAGTGGTTCAAGCAGGAAGGCGACCGCATAGAAAAAGGTGAGCGCGTCTTCTCCGTCCAGACTGACAAGGCCGAGATCGAGGTCGAGGCCGAAGCCTCGGGCACGCTGCGCAAGATTCTCGTCGCGCCGGATGTCTTCGTGCCGGTCCTGACGGTCGTCGCGCTGGTCGGTGAACCGGACGAGCCCCTGCCCGACCTCGCGTCGTACCAGGCCGGACAGCCGCCGGCGCCGGCCACGGCGGCGTCACCTGCGTTGACTCCCAGCCCGGCGGCGCCCACTGCGCCCGTTCCTGCGCCCACCACAAAGGCCGCCTCGCCCCGCGCCCGTAAAGCCGCGTCGGACCTCGGCGTGGACACGTCGCAGATCCAGGGTTCCGGCCCCGGCGGCCGCGTGCTGGCATCGGACGTGGAGGCCCATGCCCAAGCGGCTGCCGGTGTCCGCGCGACGCCTACCGCGCGCCGGGTCGCGGCCAACGCGGGCGTGGCGTTGCAGGATGTCGCGGGCACCGGTCCTCGCGGCAAAGTCACCAAAGAGGATGTGTTGCAGGCCGCAGGCGGCCCGGGCACGCCTGCCGGAGGCGTTCAGCGCGTCCCGCTCACCCCGATGCGCCGCATCATTGCCGAGCGCATGGTGGCGAGCAAGTTTTCGGCCCCCCACTACTACGTGACCGTCGAAGTCGACATGACGGCGGCGATGGCCCACCGGGCGAAGGCGGCCTTCCGGCCTTCGTACAACGACATGCTGATGCTTGCCGTCGCCCGTGGCGTGCGCGAGTTCCCGCTGGTGAACGCCCGTTGGGCTGGCGATGCCATCGAACAGGTGCAGGACGTCAACATAGGACTGGCGGTCGCCCTGCCAGCGGGCCTGGTGGTGCCCGTCGTGCGCGGCGTGCAAAACCTGTCCCTGGAGGGCATCGCCCAGCAGGCCCGAATCCTCGTTGAGAAGGCCCGCACCGGCAAACTGGTGCCCGATGACTTCGCGGGAAGCACCTTCACGCTGTCCAACCTCGGCGGGTTCGGCGTCGATCATTTCACGGCGATCATCAATCAGCCCAACTCAGCCATCCTCGCCGCCGGGCAGATCAAGGACCGTCCGGTGGTCATCGACGGCGGCATCCACGTGCGCCCAATCATGAAACTGACCCTCAGCAGCGACCACCGCGTCATTGACGGCGCCGTGGCGGCCCAGTTCATGGGCCGGGTGAAGGCCCTGCTCGAAAACGGGGAGTTCTAGACAGCAATGAATACCTATGATGTCGCCGTCATCGGCGCGGGGCCCGGCGGATATGTCGCGGCCATTCGCGCCGCCCAGCTTGGCGCACGGGTCGCGGTCATCGAGAAGGACCAGGTGGGCGGGGTGTGCCTGAACTGGGGCTGCATCCCCACCAAGACACTCATCTACACGGCCGAGCTTGTCCGCAAACTCGAGCGCGCGTCCGAGTACGGGATCGATACCGGCCCGTTCACCCTGAACATGAAGCAGGTCGTCAAACGCAAGAACGACGTCGTCCGGCGGAACAAGAACGGTATCCAGGCGCTGTTCAAGGCGCACGGCATCGATCTTATCGCGGGGGACGCCGTGGTGACGGCGCCGGGCGAGGTCCAGGTGGGCGACCGGCTGGTCAGCGCCAAGCGCATCATCGTCGCCACGGGCAGCCAGCCGGCGCAGATTCCGGGACTCGAGACCGACGGAAAGACGGTCATCACCAGCACCGAGGCGCTGGAACTGACCGAACTGCCGCAGCGCATCGCGGTCATCGGAGCCGGGGCTCTCGGGGCAGAGTTCGCCTCGCTGTGGAACGTCTTCGGCGTCCAGGTCACGTTGATCGAAATGATGCCGCAGATTCTCCCGCTCGAGGACGCCGACCTGGCCCAGCGTATGGAAAAGATCCTGAGGAAGCGCGGCATGGATATCCGCACGGGAACCACCGTCCGGTCCATGGACCGCGACAAGGGCGGCGTGCGGTTGGAACTCGAGGGAGCCAAGGCGGGATCCGTGGACGTGGACCTCGTGCTGGTCGGCATCGGGCGCAAATACAATTCGGAAGTGCTGACCCGCGGCGGCTTGGACGTCAAGACCGGCCCGCGCGGGCAGATCGAGGTCAACGATCGCCTCGAGACAAGCGTTCCGGGCATCTACGCTATAGGCGACGTCGTCGGGCGGACGCTGCTGGCACACGGGGCCTCGGCGGAAGCGCTCATCGCCGCGGAAAACGCGATGGGCGGCAACCGGCGCATCAACTACCGCGTGGTCCCGGCCTGCACCTTCACGTCACCCGAGGTGGCCCATGTCGGCCTGACCGAAAAGCAGGCACGGGAACAGGGCATCGACGTAAAGGTCGGCCGCTTTGATCATGCGGCCAGCGGGCGCGCCGTGGCCATGGGCGAGACCGAGGGCATGGTGAAAATCGTCGGAGACGCCGCCACGGATGAAGTGATAGGCGTCCATATCATGGGACCGGAGGCGGGCGAGCTGATCGCGGCGGCGGCCATGGCCATGTCGCTCGAGGCGACGGTGGAAGAGATTGCCCATACCATCCACACACATCCGACGCTGTCGGAGACCGTGATGGAGGCAGCGGAGGCCTACCTCGGGCGAGGCATCCACACGCCGCCCGGGAAATAGACCGAAGGTAACGCGTTTCAAGGCAACGCCGGGAGTAGTGTGTGCGGCTTCATCTGGGGAAACATCTGATGGACGGGGCATGCCTGCTCCTTCTGGCACTGCTCCCCCTCCTGCTCATCTACCCGGCCATCCACGGGGGCCGCGTCCCACTCGAACCGGCGGACCCGGGCCTGCTGACTGCCCGCTATCTCCCGTGGTACGGACAACTCCATGAATACGCGTCCCAGCGGGAGCTGCCCCTCTGGGATCCCGGCACGAACCTGGGCGTGCCCTTTTTCGAGGTGTGGGAAACGCGCTGTCTGAGCCCCTTCTCGCTTCCATTCTACATCCTTCCACTGTCGCAGGCGCTCACAGTGGCGTTCTTCTTGCGCCTGATCGCCGCTTCGTGGTTCGCCTATCTGGCTTGCCGCCGCCTGGGTTTCGCCGGACTGCTGTCCGTGTTTACTGGCGTGTCGTGGGGCTTCAGTCCCTTCTTCACCTTGTGGCATGGCTATCCCATGGCCGACGTGCTGCCCTTCTTCCCGCTGTTGGTCGTCTTCATGGAACGCCAAATGCTCGGGCAGGGCCGGTTCTGGGCCATTGGCGCGCTACTGGTGGCCGTCAGTGCCTTCGGTGGCGACCCGCTCATGCTGGGCGTGATGCTGGCCTTTCTCGCCCTCGTACTCGTCATTCGTCTGATCGCCAATCGCGCTGCCCGCGTGCGCAGCGCCTGGTCGTACTCGGGCCTGGGCATGGCCCTCGCATTCGGCACGGGGCTTCTTTCCATCCAACTGGTGCCCTATATCGTGTTCCTGCTGCACCGCGCACCCGTTACCGCCCCGGAGGCGCCGCCTTTCACCTGGAGCGTGTTCAGCGCGATCGTGTACGGCCAGAGTGCAGGGTTTGACCTCAGTCCCTTCGCGGGCACCCCATCCTGGGGCCGCTACATGGCCACCTTTCACGCCGGGTTGATCCCGCTCTTGCTCGGCGCCCTGTGGCTGGCCGTACGCCGCCACGCCCTGCCCGCTCAGCGGCGGCGCATCGAAAGCTGGTGGATCGCCTCGCTCGTCTTTACGGCCGGCGGCATCCCCATCGCACTGCTTCTGCGCCCCTACGGCATCGACCTCCTCTACCCCGCACCGCTCCTGACCTTTGCCAACGCCTTTGTCTGGGCGTTCGTCGGTGTCGCCGCCGCCGACACCTGGCTGGCGCTGGGCGCCGAGGAAAGCGCGGCGGCGGCGCGACGGTTTCTGACCTGTTTCGCATGGCTGGCCATCGCGGCGGGAGTGGTCGCGGCTGCGGGCTGGATGCAAGGCACGTATGCCCCCGGGGGATGGACCACATTCGCCTGGGCCGCCACGCTCGCCGCACTGTTTCTGCTCCTCATCGGCTATACCCTCGTGCGCCCGCGCAAGGGCGCCGCCGCCGCGATCCTGATCCTGCTGGCGGCGCTGGATATGTGGCTGACCGCGATGCCCGCACTCACTCTCGCATCCAGCGATGAACTCGACGCCGGTACCCGGGAGTCCCGTGCATTGGAAGCCGTGAGCGGCCCCGTTGTCAATGCCTCGGTGAGGCCCGGAGAGCCTTCCGCGCTGCGTGCCGCCAACCTGCTGCCCGCGCCTTCGGGAATCATGCTCCGCCGGACCGCCGCTTTTCTCGATGCCGCGCACGCGGAACCGCTCCTTTTCCGGCGGGCGGCCGTTGCGGGCTACGTCTTGGGACGCAGCGGCGTCGAGGGCCCCTATGGTGAGCTTCGCGTGCAGTTGCGTCTTGTCGAGGTGTTGCCGGGCGGCGCCGCGCTGTTCACCGACGGCCACGCGCGTCCGGAGGCGTGGATCAGCCACGAGGGGCGGGTCGTGGAGGCTTTCGGTCCGGCCGGGCTTTCTGCGCACCAAGCGCCCTTGCTCGAAAAGCAGGTCCGCTTGCCCAAGACCGCTGATCCACCGTGGACCCCGGCCGCAATCCAGCAGCGCCGCGCCACGCGGACGAGCGTCACGGCCCACTTGGACCGCCCGGGGGTTCTGGTCCTCGCACAGGCCTGGTATCCCGGCTGGGAAGCCTCAGTGGATGGTCTGCCTTCCGAGGTATTCCCCGTGGACGGCATGTTCCAGGGCGTGGCGCTCGAAGCGGGCACGCACGAGGTAACCCTGTTCTTCAGCCCCGTCGAGTTCAAATATGGCTTGGCACTATCCTTCCTGGCAGCGCTGGGCGTCGCCCTCGGGCTGCTGTACCTCCTCGGCGCCAACGTGACGCGGGTGTTCTCGAGGCGTTGACCCCGCTAAAGGTCTTGCCCGTTTTCGCCGATACCGATAGACGAGGCAGTACCGGCAAGAGCACCCATTGAGGAAAAGCCATGGACAACAACATCACATCCGTGGGGTTCACCCCCGCCCCCTACCAGGGCCCGCAGGGCCAGTCCCGCGAGACGGCGGCCCCTCAGCGCCCCGGCCAGCCGCAGGACGTGCTCGATGTAGGCCGGAAGACTCTGACCATCGAGGACGTCCAGAGGATCTTGCGCGAACGTATCTCGGAGAAGATCCGCTCGGCAATGGAGGAAGTCTGGCAATCGCGGGATCTGCGTCCGGATGCGGCCCCGGACGACTCGTCCGCCGAGGCAACCGCCGGCCGGATCGCCGATTTCGTCGAAATGGGCTTTGAGTTGTGGCGCAAGAACCATCTGGACTTGGACGAGGATACGGCGCGCAAGACGTACTCCGAGTTCATCGGCAAGGCCGTGAACCAGGGCATCAAGGAAGCACGGCAGATATTCGAAGCCCTCGGGGCGCTGCACGGAACAACCGCCGAGTTTGTGGACACGATCGAGAAACTCGTGAACGAGCGTATCGAGGCCTTCGGCAAGCCGCGCGAGAAAGAGACCATCTAGCCTCCGCCCACGCAGGGCTTTAATCCTGCTCCGAAGCCGCCTACAATACAGCGCCGGGACCGCGTCCCGGCGCGTGTGTTTGACAGACCCTAACGTGGAGGGAAGCCATGAAAGGCGTTGTTCTTGCGGGAGGTCTGGGCTCCCGGCTGCTGCCGTTGACCCGTGTGACCAACAAACACCTGCTCCCGGTATACGACAAGCCGATGATCTTCTATCCGATTCAGACCCTGGTCGAGGCCGGCATCACCGAAATCCTGATCGTCACCGGCGGCAGCAGTGCCGGCGACTTCCTCCGGCTCATCGGCAACGGCGAGGAATTCGGCCTCAAGCACATGAACTACACCTACCAGAAGACCGAAGGCGGCATCGCGGACGCCCTCCGTCTTGCCCGGCACTTTGTGGGCGATGACAAGGTCGCGGTCATTCTGGGCGACAATTTCGTGCAGGGGAGCATCCGCACGGCGGCGCAGGACTTCGACAGGCAGCCAAGCGGTGCCAAGATCTTCCTCAAGGAGGTCAACAACCCCTCGGACTTCGGTGTGCCCGTGCTCGACGGCGACAAGGTCGTCCGCATCATCGAGAAACCTGCCGATCCCCCCTCACCCTACGCGGTCATCGGCATCTATTTCTACGACAACGACGTGTTCGACATCTGCGACACGCTCCAGCCCAGCGCGCGCGGCGAACTGGAAATCACGGACGTCAACAACGAGTACATCCGCCGCGGCACGATGACCTATGAAACCGTCGACGGGTGGTGGGCGGATTGCGGCAGTTTCGAGGCTTTGCTGCGATCCAACATGCTCGTCGCGCGCGAACATGGCATCGACATCACGCATGTCTGAGTCTACGGGCCGACCGCTCGTGCGGCTTGGTACGGCGCTTTTTTTGCGGTCGTTTCTGTTGAACCTTCGCCACGAATATGCTACGCTTTCCCACGCTGTGTGAGCGGGAAACTCCCGCCACAACGCCCGTGCGCGGGTGGTGGAATTGGCAGACACGCTAGACTAAGGATCTAGTGCCCGAAAGGGCTTGCGGGTTCAAGTCCCGCCTCGCGCACCATATCAGTCCCCCCGAAACCGCGCATGCGTGCGCGGTTTTTCCGTTTCACACCTCCCCCTCCTCCCAATTTCCCCTCGCGCACGCCGCAGCCACACACGTTCCAGGGTACACGCGAGAGTCGCGCCACTGACAAGAGGCATGGGAATAATTCGCAACACACTCATGTTGGAGTACTTGGAACGTTTAAGTGTCTGCGTTTGCGCTCTTCTCAACAAAGGAGCCCCCGATGCCCCCGATCTACGACCCCGAAGATGTACGCCCCATGTGGGAGGAACTGGAGTTCGTCGGGTTCAGGAGTCTGCGTACACCCGAAGAGGTCGCCGAGGCCCTTGATTCCACCGCCGATACCTCGACGCTCCTCGTAATTAATTCCGTGTGCGGCTGCGCGGCCGGAAACTGCCGTCCGGGCGTAGCGCTGGCCTTGCAGCACACGACAATCCCGGATCGCCTCGTTACGGTGTTTGCGGGCGTCGACACCGAGGCGGTTGCGGCAGCCCGCGGTCGTCTGCAGGGCATTCCGCCGTCGTCGCCGTTCATTGCGCTCTTCAAAAACGGAACGCCCGTGGCCGTGCTCGAGCGGCGGCATATTGAAGACGCATCGGCGCACGAAATTGCCCATGCCCTGACACAGATTTTTGATGAGGAGTGCTGCGCTCCGGGTCCGTCCATTCCTCCTGAACAGTTCAAGATCCGCCCCTGCGACAGCCGTTGCAGCTCGAGTATCGGGCTATATCCCGGGAAATGACGCGCGATCCGTGTCCTGCTGACCACAGTCCTTGATGATTTGTGCGACGAAGTCTTTGGCCAGCGCGTAGATGCTGGGGAACGTGCTCGCGCGGGGTCCGGCAATGTTGAGGACATGGATACCCTCTGCCCGGATCCATGCCTCCACAGCACTCACGCCGCCCGTTTCCCGGGTTACGTCACAGACGAGACACGGGCGCCCATGCTTGCGCGCCATGCCGACGGTATAGGCGGTGCCCTGCTTGGGAACGTCGATGGTCAACACCAACGTGCCGTCGCTGTCGCGCACATTCCACTCGGTCCGCTCCGCATAGGCCGCAGTGGGCGCCTCTTCGAGCGGATAGGCCAGGCTAATCGGTCCGTCCTCGGCGAGCCGCCCGCGCGGACACCAGCCTCCGCATGGAAACCCCGCTTCCAGTGCGGCATCCAAGGCAGCGCGATCGACACCCGTCTGCCCGCCGGATACAATGCGCGTCAGCACCGTGAGCGGCGCCTCAGTCGGATGCGGGCACGAACGCGGCCGTGGTGTTGTCGAAGACCACGCGCAGCCCCGCCTCCGCGGCGGCGTCCGTGACTGCGCGCACGATCTCGCCTGGTGCACGCGGATGGTGCCGGACAACCACGGTGACAGCTTGGGGCACCTTCACCTTGGCAAGCAACTCGCGTAGTTCCTCTGGCGTCGCCGGTTGGCCCTCCGTATAGAGGTCGCCACGCTGACCGATCGACACGCCAATCTCCGTAGCCCCCTTGTTCAACCGGTCGAACCAGCGCAACCACGTGGGTTTCATATCCAAGCGCATTGCACTCGCAAGCTTCTGATCCGCCTGCGCCAGGCGGCTCGCCTCGGGCGACGTGTTCGGCCCAACGATGGTGCACGTGATGAAAATCAGCAGATCCGTGTGGTTGTGGTTGCGGTTAGTGGTCTTGAAGGCGCGTCCGACCAGCGGTAGGTCGCCCAGCAATGGGAAACGCTCCTCGTTGTCGGTGAAGTTGCTCTGGCGCAGCCCGCCGATGACCAGCGTCTGCGCGTCGTTGACCATCACGATGGTCTGAGCGCGGTTCTGGCGCTTTTCAGGAGCGGTACTCACCCTGCCACCGGAGGTGAACGTGACAAACTCGCTCGAGCTGTCCTCGGCGCTCACCTCCATCAGGATGTTGTCATGATCGGATATGCGCGGCAATACCTTCAGTATTGTGCCGACGTCGACAAAGGCAACAGACGTGGTCTGCCGGAAGTCGTCCCCCGCCACGGTGTCCGTGGTACTTTGCGCATACGGCACCTGGCTGGTGTTTTCGAAGCTGGCCTCCTCGCCATCCTGCACCGTGACCCGGCCCTGCGAGAGGATCGTCACCTGCCCTCGGCTGTCCAGGTAACTGAGCGTCGCGGCAATGTCGTTACCCCTCCAGCCCTGCAGAATTGGGTTATCGGCAATATCCAGAATCTGGTTGCCGGCGGCATCGGTGGCGTAGTCTGGCGCGGGCAGCGTCCCGATGGAGAAGCGATCGCCCGTAGACGGCCCCGCAGTCAGATCTCCCGAAGGGGCACCCTGCCAAAGCGAGAAGGGAGTGCCGGTAATTTCGTCAAAATAGGCCCAGTTCACTCCCAGATTGCGTGCAACCTGACTCGACGCCGTCACCAGGTAGGCTTCAATGTGCACCTGACGCCGCGCCACGTCCCAGGACTTGATGAGTTGGTCGATGTCGTCTATCCGCTCGGCGATCGCGGTAACGGTCATCTGATGCGTCATCTCGTCGACCACAATCTCGCCCATCTCGGCAGGAACCAACACCGACACTCGGTTGGCAATTTCGTCGACCTGCGCGTAGTTGATGCGCCACGTCTTCGTAACAAGCTCACGGTCGAGATCTCGAAGGATCCGGGCCGCGCTCGCTATCTTTTCAGGCGTGTCGGTTATCACCAGCGTGTTCGTGCGAGGATCGACGCGGATGATTCCCTGTTCGGTCAGCGCCGGTTCGATACTCTCGACGACATTCTGCACGTCAACATACCGCAACTGGAACGATTGGGTCTCGACAGGTACGTCCATGTCCTGCACAATCCTGGCCATCTCGTCGATATTTTGGGCATAGTCATAGACATACAGCCTCGACGTGCGGGCGTCCGCGATGAGACGGCCCTCCTCGGACAGCATGGTCGTGATGACCGCCTCGACATCGCGGATATCCGCGTACTGTGCAGTAAAATCCGCCCGGATAAGGCCGGTGTAGGTTTCCTCCAAGTACTGGTCCTGTGTCATCACATAAAGAAAGTTCGACTCTGGATCATAGGTGTAGTAAACGTTGTGATACTTGAGTATTTCCAATGCTTCCTTGGGACGTTTGTTCTGGATCCAGAACTGGAGAACCACCGCCTGCGCCTCGACCGTAGGCAGAATATTCCAGCCCGTGGCCTCATTGATCCACTGTCCCAGGAACTCCGCAACAGTCATTGGCCCGCTCGCCGAGAACGCCTCCCCTACATCCGGCACTTCGCCGTATACAATCGGCATGCGCTCGATGGGGTTGAACCGCCCCGCTCCCTGCACCCGGACGCCCCCGCCCCCACCACCGCCACCGCGGACCACCGATGCCCCTGAGCCAGCCGCACGCGTCCTTGGCTCCCGGGGAGCTGGCGGAGTTGATGTAGATGTACTGTCGGATTTGGTCTCTTGGGGCAGGATTTGGCCCACGTCAGGACGGTCGACAGGGGTGGTTGGTGTCTGTGCCTGGGCATGCGCGGACGGCCCCCCCGCCCAAACCGCGCCCAAGACGAGCAGACTGTAAAAATACGGCCGCATGGCCCCATGCAGGTTGGCAGCGATGTGCACCCTTCCGTTCCCTCCCGTTATTCACATTGGCCCCTTGTCAGGGTCGTTTCAGCACGGTCGTATACTCTTTGCCATCCACAACCAGCGAAAAGACGACTTCCTTCTTTGAAATCGACTTGATACTCAATCCGTTGATCGTGTCACCCACCCCATAGAAAGCCCGTCCTTTGCTGGGCACCTGTATGGGTACTCGCGCGTTCTCGCCCACGCCCATCTGGCCCGGAGTAACGGCGACACCTGTGAGCATCTCGGCCAAATTCGGTGGTGGCGGGGCAGCCGGTGGCGGAGGCGGTGCCGGCGGCGGCGGCGGCACAAGCTCGCGCCAGAGCGATGGCTTGGACTTTATCGCCGACTGCAACCGGTCGTAGTCGAGTTCCGGCTTGAGGACAAAATGCTGGTCGGCAGGCTGTCCACTGCCCGCCGTCGCCAACGATTCGCTCAAATTCTTGCGCCACGTCCCCGGTGCGTCCTGAATCACGCGCAAGGCAAAGTAGCCCCAGGTCACCACGGTGACCACAATCGATGTTATGATGACGGCCTTGCGCATGGCTCAGGTGTCGGTGCTCCGAAGATTCGCGCTGTCCATCCGGACCACGCCGCCACTCGTTTCTGAGACAATCACCGGGATACGCATCCGAACTGTCTCGCTGCCCGCCCCGGGAACACGGAACGTCAACCGGTACCGATACATGTTGCCATCGGGTATCAGTTCCTGCCCCGTTGCGACCAATCCGCCCGCGTCAGACGCCACCGTCAACCGCCCCGGCGACGTGGTGGCCACATCGACCGACAGTTCGTATTCCCTTCCTGCTACGACATCGACCATCTGGAAGATTTGTGCACCATTCTTGATTGTGCTGGCTTCGAGTCCGCGCCGTCCGTCGGTGACCCAGCGATCCGTATCACTCATCACCACACCGTCGCCTTCCCACGCCGGGAACCGTTTCTCGTTCAGACGCCAATACTCGAAGCTCGGATTCCGCAGACGGTCAAGCAACGGCTCATCGCCCACCAACGCCTCCGATCGCTGCGCACCCGCCAAGACAGCGCGGTTCACCACGATTTCGCAGGCTATCTTGGTGTCTTCGGGAGACCGCATCAGATTCAGGCGATCGATCCACAGCGCCTGATTGCTCTGCTGAAGGCGGGCCAGGAAGGTGACGATCGCGTCCAGTGTCGTCGGGTTGGCGCGCAGCGTGATCCTGTACTCGCGGTAATTCTCTTCCTCGGAGAGCGCCCCCTGTGTCATGCGCGGTACAAAGACCAGGTAGTCCTCCTCGCGTGCGCCTCCGCTGGGCGGACTGCCGCCTTCCGGATACGGCGTCCGCAGCGCCAGACGGTCGATCTCGCGCCGGAGCCGGTCATGGATTTCTTCACCGGTCCAAACGCTCGAGTGCTGTTCCTGCACTTCAGCGTAGGCCTTCCGGATGCCTTCACTCCGAATTTCCTGCTCATGCAGGCTGGTCAACTGCTCTTCGAGCTGCCGCGCGCGGGTGTCCAGACTATCCAACGTGGAGGCCATTCTCATGACAACCAGTCCCATCGCTGCCGCCACGACGATACCGGCGGTCACGATAAACAGCAACCGCTCACGCGGCTCGAGCTGTCTCCAGAAATTCCTCACGTTATTCCTCTACGGCCTGGAAAGGCAGTTCAATGGCGAATTCCAGGACTTCCCTGTCCCGTTCCTTGACACCGTGATTGCGATAGACCTCGTGCGCCTTCGCAAACTGGGTAATACCCTTGCTTCCGGCCTCGCGCAGTTCCTCGCCCAGATTGCGGAACGCATCCAGACCCGTTGCCCGCCCGCGAATCACCATGCGATCACCGTAGTCAAAGAAGAAATGCGTGATATTGAGATCGGTGGACGGCGCCAGCTCCGTCAGCGCGGCAAGCAGCTCGAGCACCGAACCTCCGCGTGCCACCCGTTCCTGCAGAATCTGCAACTGAGTCTGCTGCTCGCGAACATCCGCCACGACCGGGGCGAGCGCCGCCACCTGCCGATCCAGCTCGCGAATGTATGCCTTGCGTTCCTGCACGGCCTGAACGTAAACCGCCGCAACGGAGACCAGCGCGACCAGAACAAAGATCGCGGTCGTCAGCACACGGGTCTTCAGGCGCGACCTTCGGCGCGCCTCCGCGATCGTGCCCGGGAGCAGAGAGACCGACACCGCACCGCGTCCCTGGGCGGCCATCGCTGCGCCAAGCGAAGCGAGCGGTACGGACACGAGGTGGCTGCGCCCCTCGGTGATGAGGTCCAGCACTTCCGTGGCTGGCACGGTGGAATACCCTGTTTCGGTCTCGAGCAACTCGCATGCCTGGGCCGTATCGAAGACCTCGGAACACACCCAGATCCGCTCGACCCCCAGACCGTGCTCAGACTCGCGCCGATAGGCCGACAGCGATGCGCGCACTTCGGTCTTCAGTTCTTCCGCGGCGTCGTCGGCTCGGTCTCCCCCCAGGCTCCAGTCAAAATCCGCCGCCACACCGCGACCGTACTCGACCCGCCCCTCGCCGACAACCACGACTTCCATCCCGCCGGACGCCAAGCTCACAACGGCGAGCCGCTCGTCGCGCGCGCCGGCCGTGGCCAAGGCCGCCGTGGCCACGCACGAAGAACTGAGGTAGATCTGCTCGGGCTCCACGCCCGCCGCATGCAGGATGCGCAGATGGTGATCGACTACCTCGCGGTGCGCGTAGACAGCCAGCACGCGCGATTCGCCGTCAGGCAGATGCTGGAGTACGGCGTGATCGACAATCAGGTCCGCCAAGGCAAAAGGCACGTGCTCCTCGGCCGTCAAGCGCACCATGTTCGCGACTTCATCTGGATCCTGGGTCGGCAGACGCAGGAAACGCGTGGTCATTTCGTGCCGCGGCAGAACGGTGTACACGTCGTCCTCGGCCAGCTTTGTCTGACGGGCAAACCCGGCGACCGCTGACTCGAGCGCAACATCGTCCTGCCACTCCCCGCGCACCACATCGTGCGCCACCACCTGCACGCCCTGCGCACTGCGGCGCACGCGCAGCCGCGTGATCAGGCGGCGGTCGAATTGCAGTATACTGATATGGTTGGACTTACCAGCCAAGAGGCTCCTCCCGCCACCGCAGAATCCGACCGGTCGGATCCACCGTGGCATGCGCGTAGGCGACTATGGCGCCCCCGCGCTCCGTGGCTCTGCCGGTGATTGTAAAGAATCCCGAACTGACCTTGCAATGAGCGTACATCGGCTCAAGGTCCGCGGTGGATATCCCGGCCTTCTGCGCCATGTCTTCCAGCGACCGGAATACGACCGCACCGTCTTCCCGGCGGGCAACAATTGCCTCGGCGGCCGCGTCCGAAACCCCGGGTATCGAGGCAAGAACCGCGGCCGACGCTGTATTAACGTTTACCAGCCCATCACCGTAGACAGTAAACAGGTCGACAATACCGGCCCGGTCACGCGTGCCGAACCAGGCCTCGTCGTCGATGCCGCGGATGAACCGTAGTTCCTCGATGCTCTGGAAGGCCCTCCCCTCCTCGTCATCGCGCTCCGGCGCGATCTGCGCGCGGATTCGCCGGATGACCTCCATCCCCAGCCCCGCCTCGCGCAGGAGTTCCTCCGACGCCACATTGATGTTGATCCGGCTTTCCTCGTCCACTGCTTCCCATGTCACCTCGTCCTCACTGAACCCGGGCTGCTGCGCAAAGTCGCCCTCACCAACCAGGTCAAAGCCCCCCGCCCACCGCTGGCTGCGCGCGGTAAACCCAGACTGGTCCATGTAGATGTCCAGGACGTACTTGTTCCGAATCTCGGCCACTCCACGGTATACCGCGCCCCGTGCGCGATAGAGTGCCTGGGTGTGGTCCATCGAATACGTTGCCGTGCGAAGGTCCAACATCGTGCGGCGGCCGAAACCCACCGTCACGACGGTCAAGATGGCCAGCACCCACAGGACGCTGACCAATACAAACCCCCTTTTGCCGCCGCGCTCCACTATTGCACCCCCAGGCGCAGCAGCAGTTCCTCGGTTACCGGAGTCGTCTGACCGTAAAAGCGAACCAACTGCGTGAATGTGACCGTCCCCGCGTCCGATCGCGGGTCGGCAACCGTAATCTGCATCCGCACACCTTGCGGCAGGCCAAGCTCGCGCTGGACGCTGTTCTTGATGATCGGCTCGACCGGCACGGGCGGCATCTCCGTCGGCCGCGGCTCGGGCGGCCGCATCCAGTAATACTCAAGAGTGACGGCCTCCACATCTCGCACGAGGTAGAACTGCTCTTCCCGCCCCAAGTCGACAGCGGTCACCTGCGTGCGCCCCGCATCAGCTTCATCCGGCGGCGGTGGAGGCGGCGGCAGCGGACTCTGCACCGGTGCCTCGGACCGCACCAGCATCAGCCCACCCCTATCGCGGTCTCGCTCCGTGTGGTAACGCACCCGGAGCTGACGCGTGCCGCTTCCGTCTCCGAGAAACAATGGCGGCGCGCTCACGTAGAACTCGAGACTGTCGCGCCCGCCCTCGAAAAGGTACTGACTGCCTGGAATGATCGACTGCATCTCCCGCCGCATGACGTCCATGGCCAGGCGCACATCTCGGAAGCCATCCATGTCCTCCTCCCCGCTCCGCCAGGCCGCCATGGTGCCACTGAAGGCGCCATATACCGCCAGCATGACGATGGACAGGAGCGTCGTCGCCACAATGAGCTCCGCGAGCGTGAAGCCCGCCGTTTGTATGCGGCGCGGCGTGCTCATGGCGTCCCTTCTCCAGCCGGAGGCGGAGGCAGCCACAGTTGCCACTGGGGGATCAGCGTTTCGAGGGTCTCGCGGTACGATGCGCCCGACCGGCTCCACTGAACCGTCGCCGTAATTCTCCCCAGGTAGCTGACCGGTAACGGAGGAACCGGCCGATCGGGTGGAACATCCGGCGGGAGCGGCGGTGCGGGGATCTCGAATTTCTCAATCGTCCGTGTCCAGGAAAAGCGGCTGTTTTCATCCCCGAAAAGCCCCCGTTCCTGCCCTTCCGCCAGCTCGGGCTGGAGCAGCACCTCGGCCACCAGCTCCTCGAGCAGGAACCGCGCCTGGGTATAGTCCCGCGCCTGTCCGCGCATGCTGATGCTCTGCCGCATCGCGCGCTGCATGACGAATACCGACGTGCTCAGGACCGCCAGCGCGACCAGGCACTCGATGAGTATGTATCCGTGCCGCGCGCGCATCAGCGGTTACCCTCGCTCCACGTGAACCCCTCGCGCCGCCCGGTGCTCCGGATGCGGATCACGGTTCCGTCACGCTCATCCTCGACGGCGATCTCCCCCCAATCGCACGCACCGCCCGGGTAGAAACTCAGAAAGAAAAGGGTATTCGTGGCTGCGTGCGCATCCGGTTTCAACATGACGAGACCGTCCGGCAGCGTGTGACGGCTTGCCTCGCGCTCCGTCACCTCATTGAACACCGGCACGCCTTCCTCTTTGCCGACGTACCGCTCCAGCCAATACTCGCCGGCCTCCATGTCCAGGTACAGCCGGTATTCGATGGTGTCGAGCACCGCCCGGTCCTGGGCGTAGCGCATCAGCGCAAGCATGTCGCGAATATGGTGCTGTTTGCGCGTCGACATCAACGCTCCGCTGAACACCGGGACCACCGACGCGCTGATGATGGTGAGCAGGGTGAGCACCACGATGAGTTCCAGCAACGAGAACCCCCCCGAAGGGCGGCCCTCCCCCCGGGGACAAGATCCCGTCGTGGTCGCAATCGCCATGGACGCTAGTTCCGGCGTCGGGGCGGCGCAACACGGCACTTACTCACCCACAAGCTCCGTCCCGCCCGGCCGCACATCGTCTTCGGTCCCTTCTTCACCGTCGGGCCCCTTCGAAAAGATCTCGTAGCCGTTCTTCAGACGCTTGTAGACATAGTCCCGCTTCCACGGATCGCCGTTGTACTCGCGCACATACACCCGGCCGCTCTTGGGTTTTAACAGTTCGGCAAGGCTCTCGGGATACTGGTCGTTGTGGTCGAGCGCGTACAGGTCAATCGCGGTGCTGAGCATGGCAATATCGCCGCGAGCCGCCTGAATGCGCGCCTCCTCGGCCCGCCCCCCGAAGTTGAGCGCTACCATGCCCGCCAGAATACCGATAATCACGGTGACAAGGATCAGTTCTATCAGCGTAAACCCGCTGTTCTCACTCATCGTCGCGCCTCCACAAGGTTACTCCTGTCACAAGAACGGTCCCTGCCGCTAAAAGTATGACAATCCGCCAGTTATCCAACATTCGCGCTCAAGGTGAGCATGGGCAGCAGCATCGCGATCACGAGCACCCCGATGATGATGCCCATCACGACAATCATGATAGGTTCGAGCAGGTCCGCGAGCGCCTTGACCGCCCGGTCCACCTCGAGGTCGTACGCATCCGCGATGCGCTTCATGATGATGCCCAGACGACCGCTCTCCTCGCCAATCGCGAGCATGCTCACCACGAGCGGGGGGAAATACTCCGAATTGGCCAGGCCCTCGCTCAGACCGTCGCCCTCCTTGACGCGCCCTTCGAGCCTGTCGACCTCCTCGCTGATGACCGTGTTGGTGAGGGTCTCCGCCGTGATCCGCAGCGCCGTGAGTACCGGCACGCCGTTGTCAAACAACGCGCCGAGCGTGCGGCCGAATTTCGCCATCTCGTACCGCTGCACAACGCCGCCAACGGCGGGAATGGTGAGCCAGAAGCGGTCGAAGCGGCGCCGGCCCGCCGGGGTGCGCCAATAGGACACCACCATCGCGACAGCCCCCGCCACCGCCAGCAGCACCGCCCACCAGAAGGTTCCCATGAACTCGCAGAACCCCATCACTACTCGGGTGATCAGCGGCAACTGGGCGTTGAAGTCCTCGAACACGGTGATGAACTTGGGGAAAACAAAGGAAACCAGGATGAAGATGGCCGCGCTCCCCACCAGCAGAAGGAACGCGGGGTAAATCATCGCGGACGTGGCCTTGCCCTTGAGTTCCTCTTCCTTCTCGCCAAACGCGACGATGCGCCACAAAACCTCTTCCAGCATGCCCCCGGCCTCGCCGGCACGCACCAGGTTCGTGTACATCGCCGGAAACAGCTTCGGGTGACGCTCCAACGCCT
Organism: Candidatus Hydrogenedentota bacterium; assembly: GCA_052033955.1. Lineage (GTDB taxonomy): Bacteria > Hydrogenedentota > Hydrogenedentia > Hydrogenedentales > SLHB01 > JBPOJD01. The sequence goes on along the minus strand of JBPOJD010000035.1, from coordinate 32,287 downwards.
CGGCGAAGGTGCTGCCCTTCTGGATGTCGTCGCGGAGCTGCTCGATCACCTTCTCCATCTTGGGGTGCTCGGTCTGGCGCACAAGCGTCGACAGCGCCCGCGTGATCGGCATGCCCGACTCGATGAGGTTCGCCAGCTGCCGGAAGAAGATGTTCCGGTCCTTGAGCTTGACCCGGATGAAGGCCTGCCGGATGGACTCCTTCTGCCCTTCCTCGGTGTACTCCTCGACCGAGATCGGAAAGTACCCCATGTCGCGCAGGCGGCTGATTGCCGCCCGCTGGCTCTCCGCCTCCAACACCCCCGTGGCGATGTCGTCCGGGGCGCGTTTGACTTTATACTGAAATTGCGGCATCGCCGGTATCGCTCACTTCCGATTCCGCCGTCACGCGGAGCACCTCTTCAAAGGTGGTACGGCCGCTGTACGCCCGCTGCCAACCGGAGCCACGCAGCGTGCGCATCCCCAGTTCCACAGCCTTGCGCTTGATGTCCAGCGAGGTCGCCCGCTGGACGGTCAAATCCTTGATTGGATTGCTGAACGGCAGGATTTCGTAGATGGCCAGGCGCCCACGGTATCCCGTGTGCCGACACGCATCGCACCCGCGCCCCTGCCGGAACTTCCCGCCCGCCGCGTCCTGCGGCCGGACGCCCAACTCGCGCAACACCTCGTCCGACGGCGTAACGGGTTCGGCACAGTCGTCGCAGACACGCCGCACAAGGCGCTGCGCGATGCTGGCGATCATGGTGCTCGCTATCAGGAACGGCTCCACGCCCATGTCCACCAGACGGGTCACCGCGCCCGCGGCGTCGTTGGTGTGGAGCGTGCTGAAGACAAGGTGGCCCGTCAGACTCGAACGGATCGCCATTTCGGCGGTCTCGTAGTCACGAATCTCGCCCACCATCATGATATCCGGGTCATGGCGCAACATGCTGCGCAGCCCCTTCGCAAAATCGAACCCTATCTGCGGCAGCACCTGCATCTGCGTGATGCCCTTGAGCTGATATTCGATTGGGTCCTCGATGGTGATGGTCTTCTTGTCGAGACTATTGAGCTTGCTGAGCGACGCGTAGAGGGTGGTCGTCTTGCCGCTGCCGGTGGGGCCCGTTACCAGGATGATGCCGTGCGGCCGGTTGAGAAAGCTGTTGAACATCTGCAAGTCGCTCGCCTCGAACCCCAAGTCCTCGAGGGACATGTACATCGACGCGCGGTTCAGGATGCGCACATTGATGGTCTCGCCGTGGGGCGTCGGCAGCACGGATACGCGCAGATCGAACTTCTGGTCCCCCAGCGATGCCAGAATCTTCCCGTCCTGCGGCATCCGCTTCTCGGCGATGTTCATGTTCGCCATGATCTTCATGCGGGACACGATCGCAGGGTGAAAGCCTCGGATCGTGGGTGGCACCGGCACCTGATGCAGCACGCCGTCGATACGGTACCGGACGCGCAGCTCGTCTTCGAAGGGCTCGATGTGAATATCCGTCGCCTGCGTCTGCATCGCCTCGGCGATGACCTCGTTCACAAACTTGATGATCGACGAGTCGATCTTCTCGTCGCCCACATTGGATGCCGTCACGTCGGCGTCCAGGTCCATGACGGACGCCACGCTCTCGCTGTCGCTGAGCATCCGCTCGACGGTGTCGGCTCCCACGCCGTACAGCGCCTTGATGGCCGCACGGATCTCGCCGGGTGTCGCTACAACGGGCTCAATCCGCTGTTTGAGCACGAGCCGGATCTCATCGAGCATCTGGGTGTTGAGCGGATCGCTGACGGCAACCACCAGCGTGCCGTTGCGGTCTTGAACCGGAACGAAGCGGTAGTGGGTGGCGAAACGGGCCGGAACACGCTTGGCGACGTCCGCGGGGATCTCCATGCGCGCGGGGGTCACAAAACGCAGTTCGCTGAAGGTGGCCAGCGCACGGTACAAGGCCTCCTCCTTCGCGGCCCCAAGTATCGTCAGCACCTGAAGGAGGCTGTTGCCGCTCTTCTCGGCTTCGCCCTTTGCGCGCTCCAGCGTGGTTTCCTCGACCAGCCCTTCGCTGAGCAGATACCTCTCAAACGCCTTTGCGCCTACCACTCCCATCGCCTCCAATAATTGTCAAAACTCGTTGTGCGACAGCATGTTAACATCGCAATCAACCTACTTCAAGCTCCGGGACATGACGGGGCGCTGGTGGGATAGTATGGAGCCGGCTCATTCGGACCGCCGTTGCCGAAGGACGCCATGCCTCAGCGGCCGCCGGCCCCGATGCTGCTGAGCGACACGCGGGCCAACTGTGCCACAGGCGCCGATCCCGTGTTCGCGACCTCGTTGTACAACTCGCGGGCCTTCTCCACCTCTCGGCGCCTCACGCATTCGTGGGCGATCTCCAGGTTGAGCTGCGCCACCGCGATCGGGTCATCGCACAGGTCGCGGGCGCGCTCCATGGCCGTCAGCATGTCGCCCAAACCCTCCTGACGACTCACGGCGAGCGCCACGCGCGCGGCCGCCTCGCTCGCGACATAGGTCGCGGGATAGTGTGCCATGACCTTCTGCAACTCGTCGACGTTCCCGTCCTCGCGCAGTGCCGCGTCCAGTTCATGCAACGAGGCATAATTGACCATACGCGCTTCGGCCAGCATTTCCCACCTGTTCAGGACCGTCGCCACGTCCCCGCACCGCTCCAGCGCGTCACGGTGGTTGCGTTGCACTGCCTGATACGCCGCATCGGCCTCGGGATACCAGCGGAGCTTCTCGAAGGCCAGCGCCGCCAGACGAAGCTGGGCATCGCCGGCCGCGGGATCGTCGCCGTGCGCGCTTATGCCTGCCTGCAGCACCTGATAGGCGCCGGTGTAGTCGTGCGATGCTTCAAGCGCCTCGGCGCGGCGCAGGTAGGATGCAAGCGGGGACTCCGTCACCCCGCCCGCGGCAGGACCGGGGGGCTGTCCGGCCCCGGGACCGTTCGCCACAAAGACCCCGTAGGAAAACAGGCCCACAAGCAGAAGCGCCAAGGCGCCCGCGAAGGCGTGGCGGCGGGAAAGACCCGATGGCGCCGGCCGTTCCGGTGCGCGCAGCCGCGACCGAAGCGCCGGGACAAGGTCATACTCGAGTGCCGGCGTGTCCCGGAAGGCGACCCCCGCGGCCACCTGCTTGAACGCGGCCTGCCGGGCACGGCATCCCGCGCACCGGCCAAGATGCTGGGATAGCGTCTCGCGTTCTTCCTCCGTCAGATCGTCATACACCGACGCCGCAACCAGACCGCGCACCCTACGGCATGAAAACATCTTCGCTCTCCCCTTGCACGCCCATTCTACCGCTGCGCCTGCAAGTCACCCAGTTCCTTCTGCAATTTCTTGAGGGCCCGAAACATATGCACTTTCACGCTCCCGACCGTGCATCCCAGAACCGGCGCGATCTCGGCCAGCTGGTAGCCCTCGAAATGTCGTAACTCAAACACAGTTCGCTGTGCCGGCGACAAAACGTCCAGCGCAGCGCGAAGCCGGTCGTCAATTTCACCCGAGCGCACCAGGCGCTCGGCATCCAATGAGGCCCGATCGAGCGCCCCCTGTTCGGCCCGGTGAAGGGCCGCCTCGTCCAGCGGCTCATGTTGACGCCGCTTGCGCCGCCGCACGGTGTCGATGGCCTGATTGGTCGTAAGCCGGTACAGCCATGGGGCAAAACCAGCCGTCGGCTGCCACGTGTGTATCTTCCGGTACGCCTTCAGCAGGGCCTCCTGCGCGACATCCCGCGCGTCCTCGCGATTACCCGTCACCCGGTACGCCACGGCATACACCCTGCCTTGGTGACGGCGTACCAGCTCCTCGAAGGCCGCCTCGTCGCCCTCTTTCAACCGGAGGGCCAGCGCTTCGTCGCTCACCGCAGGCGGCGTTGTCTCGGGTGGTTGCGTCATCCCTAGAACGTGGCTTTCCATCGAAAGGTTTACAGGGCCGTCGGCCCCAGGCCGCATTTTTCTCTGCGTTACAGGGAATCCCTTGTCTTCTCGGGAATATTTCCGCGCGCGGCCAAGAACCTCAGTCCGGCCGCGGGGTGTCGAACTGGTTCAGGAAGGGAAACACGTGGTCCAGTATGAACCGCCGCGTCAACTGCACATGGTCCGCGGCCACCTCAAGGTCCTGGAGCCCCATGGCGTTGTGGTCGAAGAGTCCCTTCACCTCCACCAGCACCTCGCGCGGGTTGTAGCGGAACGTCTCGACCAGGACATTCAGGGTGCCGGGATGGTCGGGCGTCTCCGGAAAGACGAAGCGCAGTCCCCCGGTCACCAGCGGCCGGTCGAAGTGCGGCGCCATATGCCCCTGGAGACCGCACGCACGCTCCAACAGGAACGCCGTGGCATCCGCGTGATGCGTCAGCGCAAAGGTCGAGCGCAAGGTCACGGTCTGCGCCACGAAGCGGCTGATCCCCGGCAATTGGCGCGCCCGCTCCCCGACGGTTTTCAGGCGCTCGATGAAGCGGCTCAGCGGCATGTCCGCCCACTCCTCGATCAGCACCAGGCGGTCCGGCAGGAACAGTGCGATGCTCTGGGCCTTGTCCCGCCGCGAGTGGAAGCGAAAGGTGCCGGGGACCGTGAAATCCGTGTTGTCGTACCCGATGCCGGGCTGCTGCGACAGCTCATAGTACAGCCGCTGAAGGACCGGCACCTGGTGCTGCACCGGCGGATGGATGAGTTCCGTCGAAAAATGGATGAGTCGGTCTTCAGGCTGCATGCGCACTCCCCGTTTTCCTGCATGGTCAACCGCCAGTATAGAAGCGGTGCCGGAACATTGCAAAACGCCGGCGCTGCGCCCACAATGTCCTGCGTGCAACGGCTCACCACAACACAACGGGAGACAGGCCAATGTTCCAGACCCTCAAGTGCGGACTCTTCCTCCTGATTCTGGCGGCGGGCATCGTCGGCTGCGCGGCAACGCGCGAGACCTCCTCCGGCGGGGTGCAGAACGTCGAGATGGGCGGCGAGACGCGCGTCCGCGCCTCGTACCAGAAGCAATAAAAAAAACGCCCCACTGGGAGGCGTTGGGACGCGCCGTGGCGCGGGGCCCGCGGACAGATGTCCTTACTGTAATTGCCTGAGCGATGGTTGCCCCCGGCGGACGCTTCTGCTTGCCAGTCTGAGTCGATTGCGGGTCGTCGCCGAATGATGAGCGCTGCGGTCCCTGTCTCGACTTTGCCCTGCCGGGTGTGCAAAGCTTCTGGCTGCTGGCGGGAGCGTCACCGGGAATGGCGGGCAGAATCGGCCGTGTGGTCCCATGCCCGCTGCCGCTGCGCGTGGCCAACAGTCCGACCATCATTCTCAACTGCAGGAGGTGCGGCATATTGGACGGGATGACAGCCATCCTGCCGCGGATCGCGTTTGCTGTCGCCCCGACATGCAGGCCTCGCCGCACCCAACTGGAGAGATCTGCATGACAATGCGAAAAATCAAGGACGCGGTCAAGGATGTCCTGCCGATGCGTTGGACAGCGGCGGCACGGCGTTGCTTCCACATGGCGAAGGCCGGTTGGACCCGTCAAAAGATTGCCCGCGCCGGACGGGTTCTCGCCGCTGCGTCCACGGAACCTGCATGGCTCGAACCGGATATGTTGACGGCGCTTCACGGCCAGTACTCATTTCCTCCGCCCACTCCCAAGACCCAGGAAGAACGTATTCGCCAGGGACGGCTGCGCATTCGCCAGTTGCAGAGCCTGCTCGGCACGGACGGCGCCGCGCTCACAGATTTCCTCGAAATCGGCTGCGGCTCGGGACTGACGTCGCTGTCCTTGGCCGGAGAAGGCAGGAAGGTCATGGCGGTAGACATCGACGGGCGTTCATTCGATCCGGCGGCCAGGGCAGCGGGCGTCACCATGCTCGAGATGGATGTCCAGAAACTGGAGTTCGACGACAACTCATTTGACTGTGTCTTTTCATATGGCGCCTATGAACATATCCCCGACCCGGCGCGCGCGTTCGCCGAGTCGTTGCGGGTGCTGAGGCCGGGCGGTCTCATGTTCATGCAGTTTGGCCCGCTGTACAACTCCAGCGAGGGCGCCCACGTCTACCGGTTGATCACCGTGCCCTACTGCCAACACCTGTTCGAGCCACAGGTGATCCATGATTTCGCCCACAACCTCTGGCAGGGACATCCTGAACTTCGCGTCCTGGACGGCGCTTTTGTCAACCGGTGGACGCTGGCCCAGTACCGCAGGGTCTGGAATGATCACCGGGAACACTGCCACACGCGATTCTACCTTGAAATCGCGGATGTGCGGCATCTGAACCTCATCGAGCGTTTCCCGTCGTGCTTTCGCAGCAAGAGCGGTGACATCCATGAGTTCACCGTGGGACATGTGAACGCACTCTTTCAGAAGCACGGGGGATAGATGTCATGATTGGCCCCATTCCGACGTTCAGCAAGACCACCATTGTGGCGTCGCAGGACGCACGAGAGCTGGGCAAGACCAGAGGGAACCGTACACGGAAAGGAATGGCGGCCATTTTGCTGCTGACCGCGGCCGTTTCGGTCACGGCGGCGCACGCTAACGAGGCATCCGAACCAGGAGTTCCTGCGATGACCAGTGCAACCAGCGAGTCGTGGCGTTTTTCCGGGGAAATCGGCCGGCGGATCGACGCCAATGTAGTGAACTGGCTGCTGCGCGTGCCCGATTCGAGTCCGGGTCTCCTGGACATGTTCCACCGCCGCGACCGGCAACTGTCCGGTGGCGCGCTCGTGCCGTGGGCGGGTGAATTCGCGGGAAAGTACCTCATTTCGGCCGTGCAGGCCTGCCGCATGTCGGACGACCCGGCCCTGCGCCCATACATTGCGGACTTCGTCGAGGCGCTGATCGCCGGCCAGGCCCCGAACGGGTATCTGGGCGCGTTTGCGGAGTCCGAACAGCTTCTCGGGCAGTGGGACCTGTGGAATCACTACCACGTGATGACGGGCCTGCTCATGTGGCACGACCTGACCGGAGATCCGGCCGCGCTGGACACCGCCGTGCGCGCGGCGGACCTCATATGCCGCGTCTATCTGGACGGTGACCGCCGCCCGATCGACGCGGGGTCGCCGGAGTGTAATCTGGCGGTGCTTCCGGTCATGCTGGACCTGTTTCGGCGTACGGGCAATCCGCGCTACCGCGCCTTGACGTTGCGTATCGAGGAGGACCTGGAACGGGCGGGCGACTGGCTGCGTGAAGGCGCCAAGGGCACGCTCTACTGCAATCTCCCCAACAACGGGACGCGATGGGAAAGCCTGCACATCGTCCAGGGGTTTGTGACCCTGTATGACCTGACAGGGAACGCGATCTACCGCGACGCCGCGCAGCGCCTCTGGGAGAGCATCCGGAACCGCGAACGCCATCCTTCGGGGGCGTTTTCGACACATGAGCGCGCCTACGGCACGCCCTATGCCATGGGATCCATCGAGACCTGCTGCGCCGTGGCATGGGCGGCGCTGAGCATCGACGTGCTGCGTCTCACGGGCGATCCCCTTGTCGCCGACGAGCTCGAACTCACCACGTGGAACCAGTTCCTCGCCGCCCAACATCCTTCGGGCAGTTGGTGCACCTACGACAATCCCATCAACGGCGTCCGCCTGCCCTCGGCCCACTCCATCGCCTTTCAGGTGCGTCCGGGCACCGGCGATCTCAACTGTTGCTCGGTCAACGCGCCGCGCGGCCTGGGCATGCTCCCCGAATGGGCCATCATGCAGGACGATGCCGGGCTCGCCGTCAACTTCTACGGCCCCATGCAGACCTCCCTCGCCCTGAAGTCCGGCGAGCAGGTCGCCATTCGCCAGGAAACGGCGTATCCCGTCGACGGGCGCGTGCGCATCGCGGTCACACCCTCGAGTCCGGCCGCATTCACGCTCCGCCTGCGCATCCCCGCCTGGTCGTCCGCAACGTCCGTCACGGTCAACGGGGAACCGGCGGATGCGGTCGAGCCCGGCACCTACGCGCCGGTCACCCGTGAATGGAGGCAAGGAGATGTGGTCGATGTCACCTTCGACATGAGCCTACGCTATTGGGCCGGGGCCGGTCAGCGCAGGGAGTACGCGGCGCTGTACACGGGCCCGATCCTGCTCGCGTTCGATGCCGCGCGGAATCCCTTCGAGACCAACGAGATCGCCCCGGTCGATCTGGCCCGGGTATCCCTGCGGCGCATCGAGGCGAGCGGGACACGCGGTCCGGGAGCCTTCCCGCCCATCGCGCTGTGGGAACTCGACGGAGCGGACCAGCCCCTCGTGCTGTGTGATTTTGCGAGTGCCGGCGCCTCGGGCACGAAGTATGCCGCATGGCTGCCAGCCGTCCACGCCGGGCCGTCTCCGATCTGGCTCGAGAGTCCCCCAAACGGCGCTGCCGCCGGCCCCGGACCCGTCTATTTCGCCTGGACCTCGTTCAGCGAGCCGAAGGGCGGGTACGAGTTGATCGTGGCGCGCGATGCGGCCTTCGCTGAACCGGTTGTTCACCTGAAGGGACTGACCAGCGGCGAGGTGACCGTCCCCGAGGCCGTCACGGAGGGCGGGGTCTATTACTGGAAGGTCGTCACCGAAAACGAGTACGGTCGCGAAGAGAGCCGCCCACTGGGCCGTCATTTCACGATTGATCCCACGCTCGACACGCCCTTTTCCGAGCGCTATGCACGAACGCGCGGAAGCGAGATCAATGCAAGCGTCAATCCTTGGCTGACCGATGATGGCACGGTGGTACTGGGCGTGAACAATGCCCGCGCGTCTTTCGGTGAGGGCTGGGTCGAATATCCGAACCCGCAAACCATCGACTACGCCGGCTATTTCAGTCCCGACAAGAACAGAGAGTCGTTCTTCACCTGGCGCCTGGGGGACATCCCCGCCGGGACCTATGCATTCGACGCATGGATTCCGCTTGACCCCAACGCCGATCATGCCGCCAATGCCGTCTACCGCGTCCATCACACAGAAGGCCAGACACCTGTCCAGGTTAATCTCACCGTCAACAAGAATGCGTGGCAGACTCTGGGTGTCTTCACGATAGACGCATACAGCCGCGTCGAGGTAAGCAATCAGGCTGACGGGATTGTCGTGGTCGAGGGAATCCGCCTGCGGCGGGTTGAAGACTGACGGCGGGCGCGGACCAGCGCGCAGCGCGTCCGGGGCTACCGTCCTCTCAGCAGCGCACCGGCCGCGAGCAGCACGAGTCCAAGGCCGAGCGTCGCAAATACCAGCAACGGAGCGCCGCGCCCCGGCTCCGGCATGCCGGAGGCAGGGATGACATCCCGGCCTTCCAGTGAGGTGCGCGGCAGCACGGGTGCGTGCAGAGGTTCCGGCTCCGGTTCTCCTGCCGCACGGCCCGGGTCTGTGTGGTCCGCTTGGCCCGCGCCGACCGCCGTCGTGCGTGGCGAAGCATCCGGCTGTTGCCCTGCGTCGCTCCCTCCGTGCGCGGTCGCCGCGCTGGCCGGGTGGGTCTCGCGCGACAACCGGGCGACCTGTGCCCGGATCTCGTTCAGCCGCTGGATAGGCGGCGCCTGGTCCCCCATCGACTCCAAGAACCCCGGATACCGCGCCGCCATCGCTTCGACCGCGGCCAGTTGCGCCGCAGGGTCGTCGCCGGCCCGTTGCACCGCCATCCAGAACAGCGCCGCCTCCGCGTGCACAAGCAGGTGTTCGCTCTCCGTTCCCACTGCGGCGAGCGCCACGCGCCTCTCCTCGGCATACCAGAATTCCGCACGGTCCCAATCGCCGTTGGTCTCCGCGCTTTTGCCCAGATGCCACGCGCTCACGGCCTGTGTGGCGAGGTCATCCGGGTAGGTGGCAATGAGGTAGTCCGCCGCCTGCTGCACCGCCCAGTCGTAATTCCGGCCGCTGCGCTGCTGGATGCCCTGCAAATGCACCAGGACGCTCGTCTGCTGCTGGCGCACCGCGGGCGAGGTCTCCGGATAGGCCTCCAGCATGCGCAAATACTCCCGCACCGCCGCATCGTAATCCGGGCGGTCGTCCGGACCCACAGGTGTGGCATGAACCGTAGCGATCTGCCGCAAGGCCTCGGCGCTCTCGGGAAGATCGCCGTATTCGTCCAGGAGCCGCGCATAGTCCCGCAACACCGGGTCACGGCCCTCCTGTTCGAGGCGCTCCGTCAGTGTGCTGTCCAGCGCCATCAGGGCGTCACGAAAGGCCCGCACGCGGGCCGCATCCGGGCGCTCCTGCGCCACGGCCGCCACGCACAGGACACAACCCAGACACAACGACACCGCGCGCCAGACTCCGCGCACCGCCGCACCTCTGGCACAATGACCATTTTGGATGACCATTCCGCGATTCACTCCATCCCTGTCGTGTCGTTCGCGCTCCATGCTACCATACCCGCCGCCGTCAGCCCGCGCGGATTTTGGCCGCGGTCCCGTCTTTGGCTATAATGCCGCGCATCACGGACCGCAAGACTCAACCGGGAGGGCTGTTCCTGTCATGTACATCGGACGCATCGTTGCCGTGGCCGCCACGCAGGACAACCGCCTGTGCGCCGCCTATCGCGTTTCCAGCCGCTCATTTCCCAACCGCACGGCGTCGCTCAAGGAGCACGCCGTCAGCATCGTCCCGAAGGAAGGGTTCGAGACGGACGTATTCAAAAATCCCTACATCGCCTACAACTGCGTGCGCCTGGTCTGCGACGGCCAGGTGGCCGTGGTGACCAACGGCAGCCAGACCGACCCGATCGCCGAGAAGATGGCCATGGGGTTACCTGCCCGCGACGCGCTCGCCCTCTCGCTCCTGGCGCTGGACTACGAAAAAGACCACCTCAACACCCCGCGAATCTGCGCGGTCGTGGACAAGCGGGACGCGTCCGGCTGGCTGGCGATTGTGCGGCACGACGGACTGGACGTGCGCCAGATGCCGCTCGAGCCCGGCCGCTTCTTCTACGTGGCGACCTACGAGGAGAATATCCCGCGCATCGATCAGGGCGGCGCATTCGATCCTGCCACGGTCGGCCAGGTCTGTCAGTTCATGCTCAACGGCGGCGTGTTCGCGGACCGAGAGAACCCGGTGACCTCGGTCGCGACCCTGGCCACGGGCGATGGCTTCGAGCTTGCCGTCCAGGATGCGGTTTCCTGACACCCGGCGCCCGGGGCAGGAGCTTCGGCCCCATGTCCCGAGAACAACGAGGAATGCCTGATGGACAAGTACCTTTCCCCGCTCGTCGAGCGGGTGGCCACCGAGGACATGGCGCGGCTCTGGAGTCCCCAGAAGAAGTTCTCCACGTGGCGCCGCTGCTGGATCGCGCTCGCCGAAGCCGAGAAGGAACTCGGGCTTCCGATCACCGATGACCAGCTCAACGAGCTGCGGGCCCATATCGACGACATCGATTTCGAGGCCGCGCGGCGCTACGAACAGCAGTTCCGCCACGACGTCATGGCGCACATCCACGCGTACGGCGATGTGGCCCCAAAGGCCAAGGGCATCATTCATCTCGGCGCCACAAGCTGCTATGTTGGCGACAACACCGACCTCATCGTCATGCGCGAGGCACTGCACCTCATCCTCGCTAAGGCCGTGAATGTCCTCCACCGCCTCGCGCGCTTCGCCACACAGTACCGCGACCTGCCGACCCTGGGCTACACGCACTATCAGCCCGCGCAGGTCGTCACCGTGGGCAAGCGCGCCTGTCTGTGGGCACAAGACATCCTCCTGGATATCGAGCAGATCGAGACCGTCCTCCGGGGTCTCCGCTGCCGGGGCGTCAAGGGCACCACGGGCACCCAGGCCTCCTTCATGGCGCTGTTCGACGGCGATTTCGAGAAGGTGTGCCGCTTGGACGCCTTGGTCGCCCAGAAGCTGGGGTTCAAGGCGTCGTACCCGGTAACCGGTCAGACCTATCCCCGAAAGATCGACACACAGATACTCAATGTCCTCGCCGGATTGGCCGAGAGCACCCACAAGTTCGCCACGGACATGCGGCTCCTCCAGAACCTCAAGGAAATCGAGGAGCCCTTCGAGACCTCGCAGGTCGGCAGTTCGGCCATGGCCTACAAGCGCAATCCGATGCGGTGTGAGCGCGCCTGTGCGCTTGCGCGCCACATCATGGCCGCGCCGCTTCACGGGTCCTTCACCACGGCCGTGCAGTGGTTCGAACGCACGCTGGACGACTCCGCCATCCGGCGCCTGAGCCTGCCGGAGGCCTTCCTCGCCTGCGATGGCATGTTGAACCTTTATCTGAGCGTGATGGAGAATCCCGCCGTCTACCCGAAGGTGATCGAGCGGCACCTGTGGGCTGAACTGCCTTTCATGGCCACCGAGAACATCCTGATGGCCTGCGTCAAGCGCGGCGGCGACCGCCAGGAACTGCACGAGGTCATCCGCCGGCATTCCCACGCCGCAGCGGCACGGGTCAAGCAGGAAGGCTTGGACAACGATCTCCTCGACCGGCTCGCGGCGGATCCGGCCATTGGAATGACCCGCGAGGAAATCGACGCCGTGCTCGATATGCGCGAATTCGTCGGGGCGGCCCCGCAGCAGGTGGACGCGTTCGTGAGCAGCCACGTGCAGCCGGTGCTTGACCGGCACGCGTCCATGCTTGGCGTGCAGTCTGACGTCAGGGTATAGGTCCATGCCCCACACTCCCTTCGCAGACGGCACGGAACCGGCCTTCACCAAGGCGGCGGTGATTGTGAACCGCCGGGCGGGTGCCGGAAGGGCCGATCGGGAGTGGCAGGAGATCCATGCCGCGCTGGCGCGCAGTCTGGGCGGCTTCACCACCTTTGAAACCGAACACCCGGGTCACGCGGAGACACTGACCCGCGACGCGTTGCGCAACGGCTATGACCGAATCGTGGCGGTCGGCGGCGATGGCACGTATTCGGAGACCGTAAACGGGTTCTTCGCCGACGGCGCCCAAGTCAACCCCGCGGCATCGCTGGCGATCGTGTGCGCCGGCACCGCCTCGGACCTCGCCCGGTCGCTGCGCCTGTCGAGCGGAATGGCAGCCGCGGACCGTGCGGGCCAGAGGGCCACGCTCCGTGCCGATGTGGTCCGTGCCCGCCTGAACGGCATAGACGGCAAGGATATAAACCGCTATCTCATCAACGTGGGCCACATCGGATTGGGCGGCGATGTCGCCCGCCGTTCAGAGAAGGCCCCCCGCGTTCTCGGTGGTCAAGTCGCCTATTTCTACGCGCTCATCGGTGCGCTGTTTGCTCACCGCCCCCACACCCTGAGCCTGACAATCGACGGCGATCCGTACACGGCCCCGTGCCTCGATGTGGTGGTGGCAAACGGCGCCTATGACGGCGGCGGCATGTGTGTGGCCCCGCAGGCGCGCCTCGACAGCGGTCATATGGACATACTCGTCGTTGCCGTCGTGTCGCGCCTCAAAGCCCTCAGAAACATGCATCGCCTCTACACCGGAACGCTCCACACACACCCCGATGTCCGGGCTTGGAAGGCCACGCGCCTGAAGGTCGAGTCGGATGAACTGGTGTTCGTGAATGTGGATGGCGAGTGCCCCGGTATGCTTCCCGCGGAAATGGAACTACTGCCCGGCGTGCTGCCGCTGGTCGAAGGCTCGGCTCCGCCGACGTAGGCCCGGCTCAGCCGGCGTAGGCCCGGTTCAGCGCCTCGCGTATGGCACTTCCGGTGGCGACCACCGGACGGACAGAGCGGCTGGTGGCTAGTTCGACGTCCTCGATGGCGATAAGGTCCAAGGGATTGGCCATCGCCAGCACGAGGGTTTCACCCTCCAGCCGCAACGGCACGCACCGGTGCTGCGCGGCCAGACGCTGGGTCACCAGTCCCGCGGCCTCGGGCATGGGTCCGGCCTCTTCGAGACGCACGAACTCCACCGCGCACTGCCGCGCCAAGGCCTGGGCCACCTCCACCTCGCCAGCGTATCCCTTCTCAACCAGAATGTCCCCCACCCTCTTCTGCGGCTCACTCCGCTGCTCCGCAAGGGCCTCCTGGAGCTGTTCCTCCGTGATGCTGCCCGCCTCGACCAGCAACTGGCCCAGAAGCCGCTTGCGGCCGTTGCCCGTGCGGCCTGCCGACGTATCCGCCACCGCACCCGGGGCAAGCCGGAGCTGCTCCAACTCACTCCGGAGGCTGACCAACTCGTGATAGGCCTCCTCGCGATCCTGAAGCGCTTCCGCCAACTGCTTGGCCAAGGCCGATTTGGTGCCGCGCGCATGCTCCTCGCGCAGGCGGTGCTCCAAGATGTCCGCGCGCTCGCGCTCCGCTTCGAGCAGACGCCGCAACTCCTCGACCTGCGCCTGCGCCTTGGCCGCCTCGCGCAAGGACTCCATCTCCTGCTTGAGCGTCATCAACTGGTCCGCGGCCACCTCGTTCGCGTGCTCCGCCTCGGCATGACGCACCCCGAGCGCCGCAAGTTCCGCGGAAAGCGCCTCGTTCGTCTGCTCAAGTTCCTGTAGACGCGCTTGGGCCGACGCATTGGCCTGCTCCGTCTGAGCATGGCTCGCCTCAAGCGTCGCCAACTCTGCGGTGAGCGTGTCGTTAGCCTGCTCAAGTTCCTGCAAACGTGCTTGGGCCGTCTCGTTGGCCTGCTCGGACTCGGCATGGCGCGTACCGAGTGCCGCGAGTTCCGCGGTGAGCGCCTCGTTCGCCTTCTCCAGATCCTCCAGACGCGCCGCGACCGCCGCGTTGGCCTGCTCGGACTCGGCATGGCGCGTATCGAGCCCCACCAGCTCCGCGATGAGCGCCTCGTTTGTCTTTTCCAAATCTGCCAGGCGCGCCTTGGCTGCATCGAGGGCTTCGGTCTGATCCGCGAGCATCCGCTCCAGATCGGCAGCGCGCTGCGCCGCCTGACCAGCGCGCTCGTGCTCTTGCGCGGCGGCCGACGCGGACTTCCGCAGCGCCTCGAGTTCCTGCCCGGCTTTGCTCAGCGCGGCCGCCCGTTCTTCGAGGGCGCGCTCTGCCCCGTCAAGCCGCTCCTGGACCGCCGCATGCCGGGCCTTTTCGTCCTCCAGCGCCTTGTCCATATCTTCCAGGAGCGCTTCAGCGGTGCCCGCAATATGTTTCAACTGTTCCAGCTCTTGTTCCAAAACACGAATGCGCTCGGCGGCCTCGGCGTGGGGTCCGGCAATCGTCTCGAGTTCACGCTCGAGCTCTTTGACCCGCGCATGGGCTGCGGCACCCCGGCGAACGGCCTTGGCCGAAGCCTCGAGCTCGCGCCGGACTCCCTCCGTGATGCCCTTGGACACCACGCCCGCTTCGCGGGCCTGTTCAATCGTGGCGGCCAACGAAGCAGCATGGGCCTGGAGGGCTTCAAGGAGATGGTGGTGGGATTTGCGGGCATCCGCGTCATAGGCGCGGAGCGCCGCATGGAGCTGGTCAATCGCTGTTGCGTGTTCTTCCGCCATGACACCCTTCGCCCTTCAAGGCACGGATTATCCCCATGCCCCCCGTTCCCGGCCACGCTGGTTAACCTGCTGGAATTGTAATCAGTATGCGCCAAATAGTCAAGAGTTCATTGCCGAAAAACGCGCATTCTGCAACGAAAACACCTAAATAATCACTGATCCCAATAAATACTCGCGACTAGAACGTAGTGGGCTGGGAACTGGGCTTCTCGGCCTGCCCGTCGGCCCCGATCGCCACCCCTCCCTCCAAGTTCCAGGTGCGACCCACGGCCTTGGCCAGAAACTCTTCCCGGGTGAGCGCGAAACGCGGGTCGATCTCGATAGGCACTGCCACCGCGCCCGCACCGTCTCGCGGCACGGCGCAACCAGCCGCCTCCAGCCATTCTCCCCAGTAGGCCCGCATCGAGGCCCACGCCGCGCGCACGCTGTTGTCGCCCTCGAAGGATTTGATCGGGGTGTACTCGCCCTGCCGCAGGATCTCCAAGGCCACCGGGCGGTGATTGACGAAGCGGAGGGCATCGAACACGAAGGTCTCGAATTTGTAACCGTTGGGCTCGCCTGGTTTGATGAGACGCCCTTGGTCGTCGAGTCCGGGAATCTTCTTGTGGGCGCGGTGCCACGGGAATTCGGCGAAGTTGGCGAACACCTGATCAACAAAGTCGACCGACAGGATGTGGATCGCCGGGTTGCCTGCGTAATACAGCAACTCTCCGTTCCCGTCAACCTCCAGGAGCTGCGGGTAGATATCCAGCTCGGAGTACTCGATCACGCGGTATTCGCCGTCACACAGACAGTGGACGCCGACCGCCTCGCGGGGTTCGTTCTTCCGGTGGTTCTTGGACGACATCTGCGCGTTCGCCAAGGCGTGGTAGCCGATGAAGTAGGGATCCGCCACTTTCACGGCCCAGTTGTCGACCTGGAAGTAGCTCATGAGATCCACGCCGCGTTCCCGGGCATCCGCAATGACGCCATTCTCGACCATGGCCGGGATACACCCGCCATGCCCGTTTGGATTCATCGCGAGACGGCCCTTCTCACTGAGGATGAAGCGTCCCTGTCCGTCCACGCACGGCACCATGCGCTGCTGCAGGAAGCGTACGTCCCTGGCAGACAACCCGAAGTAGCCGTTCTCCTCGAAGAAGGCCTTCGTGGCGGCGTCGTTCGTGTCACTGGTCATGATGTACCAGGGAAGCACACAGCCGTAGCGGCGCTGAAGGTTGTGGATCTTGGCGGCGTGACAGGCAAACAGCGACCGTCCTGTCAGCGGCCCGACGGGATACGCGCCCTTCGGGCCGTCGTAACCCAGACGCGTCCCCTGCCCGCCCGCGACCAGAAACAGCCCCACGCGCCCGCTCCGCAGGGCCGCCTCGCCAGCTTCCAAGGCTTCGCGGGCATCGGGGCGCGCGGGGTCCACGGGCGGAATGACGGGGATGGGCTCGATCGTCTTGAAATGCTCCGCGTCCGGCTCGTTCAGGACCCACTCGTGAATCAGCCGCTCCATCAGCGGAAAATCGACCGTGTCGAGCTGGTTGAACAACACACTGCGCTCGGCGGCGTTCAACTCCTCCCAGAAGCGCAACACATGCTGCTGGCCGTACTGCTCCAGGTTGTCACGCATCACGCGTATGTCGGTCTGACTCATAGGGGACTGCGGGCCTTTCCGTGTTTGTCCATTTCCTGACGTTGTTTCAGATTGGGTATGAGACCGGGCTTGGTCCCGGGCATGATTTCGAACTTCGATCCGCAGCCGTCGCACAGGCCATACTCGAAATTGGGCTGCTCCAAAAACTCCCCGCAGCGCGGACACGACGGTTGAAATCTGCGGTACAGGGCGGCCGGATCGGGAAACTCCGTCTTGCAGCAGGGACAGGTCCGCACCACCGCGGGACGCGTCCAGCAGCGGCTGAACGAACGCTCACCGCCACAGATGTGACAGAATATCTTGCGCGCGGGCAGTGGATGAACCTTGTCCGCGGCGCCCGCCTGAGCGGGCGCTTCGCTCTTGTCACTTCGCCGGAAAAGACCCATGCCCCTACTGCTCCCGCGGCGCAACCTGGCCAGGCGCGTCGCCCAGGATGCGAACTTCGGGCGGCGCACTCTGTGTCCGCCGCACCGCCACCTGCAACGGGAACCGCTCGGTCGCCTCGTTCCCGCCGCTGCGGAAGGCAACCGTGAGCACCCCGCGGTACAGCCCGGGTTCGGCCTCGGGCGCTACGTGCACGTCGAAAAACACCTGCCCGGGCGTCTCGCCCTGGCGCATGCCTGCCGACAGCCCGGCCACGTCCGTCTCGATCCCGAGCACCTCGACCGGATCCCCGGCCACAATCTCGTACGCCCCGCCGGCCGTGCCGCCCGGCTCCAAGGTCGTACCTTGCTCCAGGTGAATCGCCGTGCGATAGAATCCGATCACCTCGCCGCCAATAGCCATGCGCATTTCCGGAATACGCGCGACGTTGTGCCGGAACGAGAGGCTCGCGGCGATCGGCCCGACGGGCGCGGTCGGCAGCACCGCCAGGGCGATGCGGTACTCCGGTTTCCCGGGCTGCCGCCATTCCTCCTCCGGAAGGGGTTGCAGCATCGCTTCGATGCCCGCTTGAGGCGGCAGCACCTGCACGCCGCTGATTTCGAGCGGCTTTTCCAGGTCGTCCAGTTGACGGATCGTGACAACCGTCTGGCCGCCTTCCTCGCGGACCACCTGCCCGAAGCTGATCTCCGGCGGATCAATCTCGAACTCCGGATTCACCATGGCGGTCACATCGACGGTCACCATCGGGTTGGCCGGATCGTTCGAGTAGATGGTCAGCGTCTTCTTCGAGTAGAAGGCCGGGATCTTGAATGGCGATACCGCCACATGCATCGGGATGCTGCCGCCCGCCGGAATGAAGCGGGTGTCCACCGCCCCCACGGTGCACCCGCAGGTCGTGCGGATGTCCGTCAGCTCGAGCTGGGCCGTACCGCGGTTGTGCAGCATGATGTCGCGCGTGGTCACTTCGTAGTTGGGAATAACGCCCATGTCATAGTCCGTGGTCTCGGGGACAAGCACCGGCACGCGGGCATTCTGCTGGCCTTGGCCCGGCAGTGTACCCGCCTGGCTCGAACCGCCCCCGGCCCCGGCCTGCTCGCGAACCGTGGCCAGGAAGTCGTCGTCGCGCACGGCCGGACGCTGCCGCCCGCTCGCGAGCGCGACCAGCGCCACGACGCCCAGCGCCCCCAGGAACAACACGATGAGGTGCGTACTCCGTATCTTCATGGTATATCCAGCCTTATGCGTTACTGCGGAACCCAGCGGCGAATGACCTCAAGCAGTGGGTGTAAGCATAGCATAGCGCCGCATGCGCGCGCCAAGGCGTTTGAGCGCCACCTGCGCGGTATGCTTCAATAGCCAACACACTGAAGACAGGAGGGGGTATGTCCGGGTCCGGAAGAGTTGCCGCGTTTATCGTCTTCGCGCTGGTCGCCGCCACGGCAGTCTACTGGGGCATTGCCGCAGGCGTGTCGAACAGGCGCCTGAGCGCTGTCCGCGCCGCCCTGCCGGACGCCCCCGCGTCCATCCGAAAGACACTGGAGCGCGACACCGGCCTGCCAGCCCCCGATACCAGCCCCGTCGACGTCCCGGCGCCGTGGGACCAGTTGGCCCCGGGCAACCAGGACTGGACCGCGCTGTCCGAGGGCCTTCGCACTCGCGGCGCTTCCTGGGACTGGCAGCAGCACGCACCGTTCATGCAATCGCAACAGGACCTGGTCGCCCTGATACGTGCCGCCGCCGCGAACGGTGCGTTCCGCCAGAACCCGCCGGTTAAGGTTGAAGACACGGCAGGCCTGCAGGACGGTCTGTCGAAGATCCGCCACGCGGCACGCATTCTCCAGGCCGATGCGCTCTATCACGCCGCACAAGGCGATTACGCCACGTACGCGCGCGACCTGGAGGCAATGCTGCAGCTCGCTGCTCACCTTGACGACCCGCTGCTCATATCCCAGATGGTTCGAACCGCCGTGACAGGACTGGCCTTCGAGACGGCGTGCATGGGTCCCTCGGGCGGCGCCTTGCCCGAGACGGCGAGAGAGAGCGTCCTGAACACTGCGGCGGATGCCTCGATGCGGTTGCAGGGTGCGCTCGCAGAGGCCTACGCCTATGAGTCCCGCTGGACCGCGCAGATCTACGATGACATTCGGGCCGGACAACCAGCAAGCGGCTTCGGGAACTGGCTGGTCAGCAGCCCGGTTGCCCGCCCGTGGGTAAACCTGGACGAGGCGGCGTGGGAAGGAATCGCGATCGCGACGACCGAGGCACTGACGATGCCCTTCCACGAGGGACGGGCCCGCCTCGAATCGATTCAACAGGACGGACAAGAGCTCCCCGCACTGCGAATCATAAGCCGGGTGACCAGCGCCAATGGGGTGCCCGCACTGATCCGCGCACAAGAGGGCGCCGCGCGCCAAGAGGCGATGCTGGATCTGATGCGCCTGGGGCTGGAAATCGAGGCGTACAAGGACGAGCACGGCGTATGCCCCGGATCGCTCGATCTCGTCGCGCCAAATACCACGGACCCGTTCAGCGGCGAACCGTATGTCTACCGCCCGGAAGGCGAGACGTTTACGCTCTACAGCGTCGGGACACGCGACCGCCGAGTCGTGTGGCGCGGCGGCACCCCATAGGGGCCGCGTCCCGTCGCCGAGATCACCTCACGTTCACACCGCGTCCTTTGAGATACCGTTTCAGCTCGGGGATGTCGATCAGGTGGAAATGGAACACGGACGCCGCGAGCAGAATGGTGGCGCCCGCCTCGACGGCCTCGTGGAAGTGCTCCAGCGTGCCCGCCCCGCCCGACGCAACGATCTCCGCGGACACCACACCGGCCATGGCGCGGATGACGGGCAGGTCGTAGCCGGTCCTGGCGCCGTCCCCGGCCTTGCTCGTGGGCAGAATGCAGGCCACGCCATAGCCGTCGACCTGTTTCGCCCACTCGATGGCATCCACGCCCGTGGCCGTGCGGCCGCCGTCGATGTACACCTCGTAGCCCGACGGCAATGACGGATTCCGGTCGACGTCAATGGCAACCGTGACGCTGTCCGCACCGAATTCTTTCACCATGGCCGGCACGATCTCCGGCTTGCGAAATGCCGCGCTGCTGATCGAGACCTTGTCCGCGCCCGCCTCAAGGACGGCGGCCGCCGAAGCCACATCGACGATACCCCCCCCCACGGTGAACGGTACCGTGGCGACTTCCGCCACACGCCGCACGACGTCGCGCATCGTGGCCCGGCCCTCGACCGTGGCCGTGATGTCGAGCAACGCGAGTTCATCCGCACCGGCCTCGCAGTACGCCCGGGCACACGCCACGGGATCCCCCGCGTCCTGGATATCTACGAAATGCACTCCCTTGACCACACGACCATTCTGCATGTCCAGACACGGCATGATGCTGATCTGCTTAGCCACGGCGTCTCTCCTTGTTGTCTTGGGACCCCGAGTATACCCTTCGGGTCCGCCCGCGTCCAGCGATCAGCGACCTGCTATGCCTTGGCGGACGCCACGTCCGGCGCGTGGCGGAACCAGTGTTGCGTGCCGGTGCAGACCCGCACCAGCATCAGCATGACGGGCACCTCGATCAGGACGCCCACCACCGTGGCCAAGGCCGCGCCCGACGAAAGACCGAACAGCATCGTCGCCGTGGCGATGGCGACCTCGAAGTGATTCGATGCACCGATCATTGCGGCCGGGGCGGCATCCTCATAGGTCAGCTTCAACGCACGCGCCAGCCAGTAGCCTATGGCAAAAATCAGCGTGGTCTGGATGAACAAGGGCACCGCGATCCAGACGATCGTCAGCGGATTGGCGAGGATCACCTCCCCCTTGAAGCTGAACAGCAGCACGAGCGTGATCAGCAAGGCGATGATGGTGATGGGCGTCAGCACGTGCAGGAACTTCTCCTTGAACCACGTCTCGCCCTTGGCGGCGATAATCCATTTGCGCGAGAAGTAGCCCGTCACCAACGGCAGCGCCACGTAGATCATAATCGACAGCAGCAGGGCCTGCCACGGCACCGGGAGCTTGCCTACACCCAGCAGGAATCCGCCCAACACTCCGTAGAGCACCAGCATGGTCAATGAGTTGAGGGCCACCATGACCAGCGTCAGGCCGTCGTTGCCGCGCGCCAGGAAACTCCATACCAGCACCATCGCGGTGCACGGCGCGATGCCCAGCAGAATAGCGCCCGCGAAATAGCTGCGCCAGAGGGGTACCTCGAGCATCTTGACCCCCTCGTGCATCACCACCGTCCCCGCGCCATGCACCGCGCCCACAGCCAGGTCGAGTCCGAAGGGCATCTTGACCAGATCCGTGGCCTCCGCGCCAATGAACCCGCGGAAGAGCACGCCCAGAAACACAAAGGCAATGCCATACATGGTAAACGGCTTCACGCACCAGTTGATGAACAGGGTAAGCAGCACCGGCCGGCCGCTCCTGCCTGCCTTGATGACGGAGGCAAAGTCGATCTTCACCATGATCGGGTACATCATGAAGAACAGGCATACGGGGTTGGGAATCGACACCACCGGAGCGCCGTTGACGTGGATCGCAATGCCGTCGAGCGTTTGCGCCAGACCCGGCGCAATCTTTCCTAGCACGATCCCGCCGATGATGCACAACCCTACCCAGACGGTCAGGTAGCGCTCGAAGATACTGGTCATCTTCCGGTCCGCCGCACCCATCGCCGTATCCTTTCTTCGTTATCCTTCGTTGTCAATCAACAGGTTTCTGCGCCGTGACGCTCAGGCTTACCACAAAGTCGCTTGGCCTGGTTCCGGGGGGGAATGCGCGGGCCAGCTCGCTGAAGACCGGGTCTGACCAATCGGCCATGCTGTCGATATAGCTCGCCTGCTGGTCATAGCGCGCCGCGACCAGCCCCGCGGCCTGAACCATTGCCTTGGTCTCCTCCACCGTCACCGCGCCCGCCACGCAGCCAACCAGCAGTTCGACCGAGCGCTGGGCCTCCTCGGGCAAGGGTCTGAGCAGCGCGATGTCCGACACGGACACCCGGCCGCCCGGCTTGAGCACCCGCGCAATCTCCCGCCACACCTGAGGCTTGTCCGGCGACAGATTGACGACGCAGTTGCTGATGACGACATCCACGCTCGCGTCGGCCACCGGCAGGTGTTCGATCTCGCCCAGACGGAACTCGACATTGTCCAGGCCCGTCCGCTCGCGGTACGACGCCACATTGCGGCGCGCCTTGGACAGCATCTCCGGGGTCATGTCGATACCGATAGCCCGGCCGCTTGCCCCCACTTTGCGCCCCGCGATAAACACGTCAAACCCGCCGCCGCTGCCGAGATCCAGCAGGACGTCGCCCTCGCGCAGTGACGCCAATGCGACCGGGTTCCCGCAGGACAGGCCCATGTTGGCCCCATCTGGCAGCCCCGCGAGGTCGCCCTCCGCATACCCCAGCGACTGCGCCAGCTGTGCGGCGGCGTCCGGCTCCGAGCCGCCGCAACACGATGACGCCGGCCCGCAGCACGATGTGGTCTTCTTCTCCGCGATACTTCCATAGCCCGCGCGCACCTGGGCGCGAATGGCTTCATCTTGCTCCAACATCCTTGCGCTCCTTTCCATGGTAACCAGCGTACAGCGTTCAACAAGAGCGAACGCAGTCTCCTGGGTCCTTCGCTGCCTTCGCGCAGACTCCCTTCTGGAGCCGTGCGAGATCATCACGAACCGTCGGATGATCATTCAGACACTCGCGCAGACACTGCCACAGCCCCGCCTCCAGGACTGTCCCGCCGTCGGCGAGCCGGTAGTGCATCCACGCGCCCTCCCGGCGCGCCTGCACAGCACCTGCAGCGCGCAATACGCCCAGATGCCGCGAGATCTTGTAGTCCGGCTCTCCGAGCGCCACGGCCAGCTCGCACACACACGTCTCCCCGCGAAGCGCCAGGAGGACGGCCAACCGCAGCCGGATCGGGTCCGACAAGGCCTTGAACAGCGCCGCTTCGTCCTGCATGGGTCAACCTCGCACCGTTGCCACCTGTACATATGCGCATCTGCGCATGTCTGCAAAGATTGTACGCCGCCTACGACGGCGTGTCAAGAAGGTGCACGGGTATCGCACCGGAAGGAAAAAGAAAAGGGCCAACGGCTCATCTGTGTAAGCCGTTGGCCCGTATAGGCTAAATGGCGGGGACGACCAGACTCGAACTGGCGACCTCCTGCGTGACAGGCAGGCGTTCTAACCAACTGAACTACGCCCCCGCGGGCGGCCGTCGCGCAGCGCGCGACAACGAGGCGTACTATAGCAAACGAATTTCAGCCATTTCAACAAAAAATTTCGCCGGGCCCGCGGCACTTCCCCACAGATCAACGCCGCTCGGCCCGGACCCTGTTCCGGCCCACCTTCAGCGAGTGAACCAGGCCAGCAGCGTCAGCAGAATCGCCGTGATGACGCCGTTCAGCGTCATGCCCACGCCGCTCATCGCGCCCGTCAGCCCGCGCTCCCGAAACGCCCTCGCGGTGCCGATCCCGTGGGCCGCGACTCCAAGGGCCAAGCCGGTCGAGAAGGCGTCCCGGATACCGATCAGGCGCAGCACCTCCGGGCCGAACATGCCCCCGAGGATCCCGGTGATGACGACGATGCCTATGGTGAGTGGCGGGGCCCCGCCGATGATCTCGGAGACCTGCATCGCGATCGGGGTCGTGACGGATTTGGGGGCAACCGAGATGACCGATTCCATCGAGCCGCCGAGCAGGTAAACCAGCCCCGAGGCGGACACGATACCGGTCACGGCCCCCACGAAGGCGCTCGCCGCGACGGCCAGGAGGTTGTCCCGCACCTTCGCCATCTGTCGGCAAAAGGGCACCGCGAGCGCGACCACCGCAGGCCCGAGGAGGAAACTGATCACACGCCCGCCACGATGGTAGCTCTCGTAGGGGATGTCGGCGTACAACAGCACCCCGATGATTACCGCCGCAGAGAGCAGCACCGGATCCAGGATCGCCACCCGGTACCGCGCGCGCACCCGGACGGCAACGGCCCAGCAGCCCATCGTGAGCGCGACGCCAAACCAGATATGGTCAGTCATGCCGTCCGCCCTCCTGCTTCAGCGCCCGGGCGGTCAACGCCGTTGCCCACAGCACCGCGATCAGGCTGACCACTGTTGCCACCGTCAGGGCCAGAAAATCCGCCGCGATCACGTCGAAGTACAGCATGATACCGACCGCGGGCGGCACGAAGAACAGTCCGAGGTGCGACAGGAGCAAATCGGCCGCGGGCGCCACCCGGTCGACGTCCAGCAATCCCGTGACCAGACAGATAGCGAGCAGCGCCATGCCAACAATCGACCCGGGATATGCCAGCCCGAGCACACGCACGATCCCCTCTCCCGCTCCGTAGAAGCCCAGCAGGATGCCAAAGGACACCAGCAAGGAACCTACGCCTGTCTTTGTGTGACCTGTCACTGAAGCCATGCCCGGTCCTGTCTCTTTCTCTGCACGACCACCGCTTAAGCACGGCGGCGGAATCCCCGCCATGGAGGATTCCGCCGCGTGGACCTAGTCAGACTTGCCTACTCGGGCAACACCGTCTCGACCGGATTACCGGCCGCATCGGTGGCCTCGATCTTGAAGCTCCAGCCACTGCCGCCGGCATCTTCCACCTTGATCAGCACCGCATTGATGCCTTCCTTGAGGTCAACGGACACCGGAACCGGATTCGGGGGGCCGCCGCGGTCGCTGTACCACTCGAATACTTCCTGCCCGTTCACCCATACCCGCGACCCGTCGTTGGAGATGACGCTCAGCGTGCCCTTCCCGGCCTCTTTGACCCGGAACTGCGTATAGGCGTAGGCCACTTCGTTCATCGCAGGATACAGCGCCTTCAGGCTCACTGTGTGCTGTGGATCGGTCTTCGCGACGACCGCCTTGACCGTGTGCTCCTTCCCGTCCTTCGCGAAGGTCACCGCCGTGTCGCGGGTCAGTTTCGCCGCACTCTCACCGCCGACCGGCGTGAGGTAGTCCTCGGCAAGACCAAGACGCTGACGCTCCCCGTCACCGCGCGACGAACGCGGATTCGGGAACGGACCGATGACGAGCCACTCGTCGAGGAAGGACCCCTCGGGTTCCTCGGCGTTGTTGGCGATCACGATCGACGCGTTGGACGGCGCGTTGTTGTCGATGAGCAGGCCGCCCTGAACGATGTTGGACGTGATGACCGCGGCACGCACGTTGGTTCCCAGTTCGATCTTCTTGTGATCGGGACGCGTCGTAACGAATTCGCACCCGGTCACGATGAGACGGCGGCAATTGGCCCGGATGGCCGCCGCGCCACGTCCCGCGCGGTCCCAGTTGGAGAAATGGCAGGACTCGAAGAAAACCGTCCCCTGCCCTTCGAGGTCGCCGTGATGGACGAGTTCCGGAATCGCCCAGAAGCCGCACCCGGTGAACTTGACCTCGCCTTGATTCTCGGGGGCGACCCGCACGGTGCTCATGATGTGGCAATTGACGAACGAAACGCCCGACGTCGCCTGCACGCCGTTGATCTGGATGGCGGTCAGGCACTCGTCGAAGTAGCTGTTCGTTACCATCGCCGAGCCTTCTTCATAACTCGGCGAGCCGTCGCCGCTGACGCCGGTTACACCCGGCTGGAACAGCAGACCGACCTTGTACAGGATGCAGAACACGTTGACGAGCATCTCGCCGTCGGTCTTCTCGAGGATGAACGCGGTGCCGTGGTGCTTGGTGAACTGCGCCGCGGGCTCCTCGCGGTTCGGACCACTCCAGAACGGCCAGAAATGGATGTCCTCGAGCCGGCCAACGTCAAAGATCCGGTTGACCCAGATACCGACCTTCAGCGGCTGGCCGTAGAGGCCGCGCACCAGGTGGCGGCCGGCATAGCCCGACCCGAAATCAACCGCACGCCACGGATTGAGCAGCATGCAGTCCAGAATGCTGATGTTGTCGCCGATGCCGCGAATGGTCCACGGATACGCATGCGGCTGGGCGATGTTTTCCTGCTCGGGGTAGAAAATCGAGATGCCCTTGAGGGTCGAACTGCCCCGCATCGTGATAAACGGGGTGCCGTCCTCGTCGCCCTTGCCCTCGACAGCGAGCAGCGTGCTGCCCGCGTCGTTGGGCACGCCGCGATGGGGCGCACGCCAGATGCCTTCGAGCGTCACCTGCTCGGGAATATTGAGATGGCCCTTGATCAGGAACTTGCCGCGAGGCACCAAGACAATGCCGCCGCCCTCCTTGCCTGCGGTATCCATCGCGTCCTGAAACGCCGCCGTGTTGTCCGTGACGCCGTCGCCCACCGCACCAAAGTCCATGACGGAATAGACACCGTCCATGTCTGGTGTAAACGCGGCGGCAGGCAGCACCCACCACGCAGCCAGTACGGCCAGTACTGCGGCCATGCTTGTCGTTCTCATGCTTCTCTCCCGGGTTGTCACTTCACCACCATGTTAACAAGCCGGCCAGGAACAAATACTTCCTTGACCAGCGTCTTGCCCTCGATATGTGCCTGCACCTTCGGATCGGACTTCGCCGCCGCAAGCACCTCGTCCTTCGACGCCGTCTTGGCCACGCGCACCACCCCGCGCAGCTTGCCATTGACCTGCACCGGCACGTCGATCTCGTCCTCTTCGAGATACTTCTCGTCGTACTGCGGCCACGGCTCATAGGCCAGCGTCGCCCCGTGCCCGAGGCGATGCCACAGTTCCTCGGCCAGATGCGGCGCGAACGGCGACAGCAATAGAACAAACCGCTCCAGCCAATCCCTTTCAATCCGCTCGACTTTCAGGGCCGCATTGACGAATTCCATCATGCGCGAGATCGCCGTATTGAACTGCATGTGCTCGATGTCCGTCGTCACGGCCTTGATGGTTGCATGCAGCACCCGCAGCAGCGCCGCGTCGCCCCCTTCGGGCACAATACGTGACTGCAGCGCGCCGTCATCGTCGATGAACAACGACCAGACCCGCCGCAGGAAGCGGTTGACGCCCTGCACGCCCTCATCCGTCCACGGCTTGTCCCGGTCGAGCGGGCCCATGAACATCTCGTACAGCCGCATGCTGTCGGCACCGTAGCGATCAACCACTTCGTCGGGATTCACGACGTTGTAGCGCGACTTGCTCATCTTCTCGATCTGGACATGCAGCTTCGCGCCAGTCCCTTTTGCCACCCACTCCTCGCCGCGCTTCTCGACTTGGTGCGGGTAGTAGTATTTGCCGCTCTCGTCCTGGTACGAATAGGCCAGAATCATGCCCTGGTTGAAAAGCTTCTGGAAGGGCTCCTTCGTGGTGACATACCCCGCGTCGAACAGCACCTTGTGCCAGAACCGCGCATACAACAGGTGCAGCACGGCATGCTCGGCGCCGCCGACATACAGGTCCACCGGCATCCAGTAGTTCTCGGCCTCCTTTGACCACGCGGCGTCCTGGTTGCGCGCATCACAGAAGCGCAGGTAGTACCAGCACGAACCCGCCCACTGCGGCATCGTATTGGTCTCGCGGCGCGCGGGCTTCCCGGTGGCGGGATCGGTCGTCTGGACCCAGTCCGTGGCGCGCGCCAGCGGCGGCCGGCCGTCGGCCGTCGGCTTGTACTCGCCCAGCTCGGGCAGCAGGACCGGCAGATCCGTCACCGGCTCCGCGCGCACGGTTCCGTCTTCCAGCTCAATCAGGGGGAACGGCTCGCCCCAGTACCGCTGGCGCGAGAACAGCCAGTCCCGCAGACGGTAGTTGACCGTACCCCGGCCCAGCCCCTGCGCCTCCAGCCACTGGTTGATGACCCTCTTGCCGTCCGGCACGTCCAGTCCATTGATATTGGCCGGTTTCGACGGATCCTTCAGCAGTCCCTTGAGGTGGTTCTGTTGCGTCCCGGACAACCCGTCCAGCGCATCCCAGCCCGAGTTCACATGCAGGCCGTCACCCGCCCACGCCTCCTGCTGCACATCCACACCGTCCGCCTTGACCACCTCGACGATCGGCAGCCCGAACCGGGTCGCGAACTCGTGGTCGCGCGCGTCGTGCGCGGGCACCGCCATGATCGCCCCGTACCCGTACTCGGCCAGCACATAATCGGCGATCCAGATGGGGACTTCCTTGCCATTGACCGGATTGACCGCGTACGCGCCCGTGAACACCCCGGTCTTCTCGCGCTCATCCTTCATGCGATCCTGCGCGCTCTTGCGGGCGGCCGCAGCAATGTACGCCTCGACCGCCGCGCGCTGATCCGGGGTGGTGATCCGGGCCGTCAACGGGTGCTCCGGCGCCAGCACGCAATACGTCGCGCCAAACAAGGTGTCCGGGCGCGTTGTGAATACCGTAAAGGATTCCGAGGCGCCCGCCACCGTAAACACAACGTCGGCGCCTTCGCTGCGGCCAATCCACTCGCGCTGCATCGTCTTGATGCCTTCGGGCCAGTCCAGATCGTCCAAATCGGCCAACAGGCGCTCGGCGTACTCGGTGATCTTCAGCATCCACTGCTTCATCGCCCGTTTTTCGACCGGATCGCCCGTCTCGACGTACTTGCCGTCCTTGACCTCCTCGTTCGCGAGCACGGTACCCAGCGCGGGACACCAGTTCACCGCCACCTCGGCCTGGTAGGCCAGCCCGCGCTCGAACAGCACCGTGAAAATCCACTGGGTCCACTTGTAGTAGTCCGGATCAGTCGTCGAGATCTCGCGGTCCCAGTCGTAGGACAGGCCCAATGCCTGGATCTGGCGGCGAAAGTTGTCGCAGTTCTTCGACGTGATGATGGCCGGATGCTCGCCCGTGCGCATGGCGTGGCGCTCCGCCGGAAGGCCAAACGCGTCCCAGCCCATCGGATGGAGCACATTGAAGCCGCGCATGCGCTTGTACCGCGCGATGATGTCCGTGGCGGTGTAGCCCTCGGGATGCCCAACGTGAAGACCGTCGCCGCTGGGATAGGGAAACATGTCCAGCACATAGTACTTGGGCTTGCTGGTGTCCAGCGTGCTCTTGAAGGTCCTCTTTTCCAGCCAATAGGCCTGCCATTTGGATTCAATGGCCTTATGGTCGTATTTTCCCGTCGCCATTCCGTTGCGTCCCTTCCGTCCCAGGTGAGAAGAATCCGATTTTGAGCCGAGACTATAGCACACGCCGCCGTGCGCCTACATCTGCATGGTTGCACATTGCCACGCATATCCATAGGATGTGCCGGACGCATGGGCGTTTCGACGACGATTTTCGCACAACGAGGAGCGCGCAATGACGGACCGCGAACGATTTATCGCCACCATAACGGGCCAGCCCGTGGACCGGCCGCCCTTCCTGCTCATGTGGGGACCGTGGGGCACGACGTGGCAGCGCTGGATGGACGAAGGCAAGCCCGAAGAGGTGACGGATCACCGCGGTTTCATGAATCCGGACACGGGCGGGGCGCTGGTCAACGTCAACCTCGGGTGTTCGCCGCGCCGCGAGGTCCAGATCCTCGAGGAATACGAGGATCGCGTCGTTTTCATCGACAGTTGGGGCATCAAACGGGTGAACTTCACGAAACAGGAGTCGATGTCGTCGTTCCTCGATTTCCCCGTCAAGTCGCGCCGCGACTGGGAGGAATTCAAGGAACAATGGCTCGATCCCGACAACCCCGAGCGGTTGAGCGGGGACTGGAAGGAAAAAGCGCGCGCCGCCAGCGATGCCGGGTGTTTTCTGCAAGTGGGCACATTCCCCGACGTCGGTCTGTTCGGCGTGGTGCGCTGGCTGCTGGGCGACGAGGACTGCCTGCTGACCTTCTGCACCGACCCGGACCTGATCCACGACATCATGGCCCACCTGACCAATCTGTATCTGACCGTTTTCGACAGGGTGGTGCAGGAGGTTCAGGTGGATGTCATTCACTACTGGGAGGACATGTGCGGGCGGCAGGGGCCGCTCATCAGCCCCGACATGTGGAACGAGTTCATGGGGCCGCACTATCGCGAGATGAAGGACTTTGCCCGGGCCAACAATATCCCCGTGTTCTCCGTGGACACCGACGGCGACCCGGACCTGATCGCCCAGCCGATGATTGATGCGGGGGTCAATTTCCTGTGGCCAATGGAAGTGGCCGCAGGCTGCGACGTGGCCGAATGGCGGCGCAAGTATCCCAGCCTCGCCATGCTCGGCGGCATCGACAAACGCGCGCTCGCGCTGGGTCCAGCCGCCATCGATGCCGAATTCGAGCGCGTCCGTCCCGCCGTCGAGGCAGGCCGCTACATCCCCGACCTCGACCACGGCATTCCTGATGACGTGAGCTGGCAGGACTATTTGTACTACGCCCAAGGACTGAAAAAACTCGTGGGCGCGTGATTTTCTGCCACAGAGGGCACAGAGGACACGGGGAAGAGAGGTGAAGATCCTCGCTGCGTTCTCTGTGCTATCTGTGGCCAATTCCCTTTCATTGCAGCCCCGCGCCTCATGCCGGTATACTTGGCATGCACCCATTTCGGAAAACCACTGCGCACCAGACAAGGAGGCGTTTGCCATGTTCCCCAAAGGTATCGGCGGTCTCGGCAACATGGCCGGGCTCATGAAGCAGGCCATGGAAATGAAGGGCAAAATGGAAGAGATCAAGGCCCAGATGGCCGACGAAGTCGTCGAGGCCACCGCTGGCGGCGGCATGGTCACCGCCGCGATGAGCGGCCGCTTCGAACTGGTCTCGCTCACGATCGAACCCGAAATCATCAAGCAGGACGAGGCCGAAATGCTCGAGACCATGGTCCGCGCCGCCGTCAACGAATGCGTACGCAAGATCCAGGAGCGCCTCAAGGAGCGCATGAGCGAACTCACCGGCGGAATGGATATCCCCGGCCTGACGAGCTAGGCAAACACCACAAGTACCTTCAGAGACGGTCCACAACAGAAACACGCGTTCCCCTTTCAACCTCAACAATTCTGCCCAGCGAGTCATGGAGACATTCACCCATGCTTCGTATCGTATTTTTCGGCACGCCTGAGCTGGCGGTGCCGTGTCTGGCGGCGGTGGAAACGGTCCACGAGGTGACGGCCGTGGTGTGCCAGCCCGACAAGCCCAAGGGGCGCGGCAAGAAACTCGAAGCGCCGCCGGTGAAGGTCTGGGCCGAGGCCCACGGCATACCCGTCCATCAGCCGGAGAAGCTCAACGACGGCGCATTCGAGGCGTGGCTCAGGGAGCAGCGGCCGGATGTGTCCGTGCTCGCGGCGTACGGACGTATCCTCAAGCAGCCCATCTTGGACGTGCCGCCCCACGGCTTCCTGAACTTGCACCCGAGCCTGTTGCCGAAACACCGGGGTGCGTCGCCCATTCGCAGCGCGATTCTGGAAGGCGCGGACCAGACGGGCGTCACTATCATGCGGTTGTCGATGGAGATGGACGCGGGCGACATCCTCTTGCAACAGCCGGAACCAATTCTGCCCGATGACGACGCGGAGACGCTCACCGCGCGGCTGGCCGAGAAGGGCGCGAAACTGATGGTGAATGCATTGGCGCTGGTCGAGTCGGGTAATGCCGTATTCACGCCCCAGGACCACGCGGCGGCGACGTTCACAAAGATGTTCACCAAGGACGACGGCCGCATCCGCTGGGAACGTCCCGCGCGGGACATACAGAATCTCGTGCGGGCGGCGCTGCCGTGGCCGGTGGCTCAGACGGGGTTCTGCGGCGAGGTCTACCGCATTCTGAAGGCGGTGGCGGTCACGGGCGACAGAGAGGCCGCGCCGGGGACGGTGGTCGAAGTGCAAAAGGACCGGCTGCTGGTCGCCACAGGTGCGGGCATGCTTGCCGTGCTCGAAGTGCAGGCGCCCGGGAAAAAGGCCATGCCGGTGGAGGCCTTCCTGCGCGGCCACCGCATCGAGCCGGGAGAGCGTTTTGAGGACGTGTAGGCAGGTCTGTCATCGCGGAAACCCATCTAAAGATCTTGAGCGACACTTCCCCCTGTGTTATTCCGAACGCTTTGAGGAATCTGGGTTTGGGGAATCGCCTGCTGAGCGGTGTGTGTTCCGAGCGACGAGATTCT